>NZ_JBITEB010000015.1:0-223804 GCF_044454765.1 Streptomyces sp. NPDC051452 | reverse complement strand
CGGGAAGAACTCGTACCACGAGCCGTACAGCGCGCGTTCACGCTCCACCAGCAACGGCATCGCGTCGGAAGCCGTCACCAGCTCGCGCAGCGGATAACGGGACAGCAGCGCCTCGACCCGCGGGCCGAGCGCCGCCTTCAGACGGTCGTGCACCGACAGGCGGTCGTCGCCGAGGGCGTGCGCGGCGGCCAGCACCAGGTCCCGCTCCGGTCCTCTCGGCACTCCGGCGGCCGCGCGCTCGTACAGTTCCGCGCCCTCCTCCAGGACCAGACCGGTGTCGATCCCGGCCGGCACCTTGACGGACGCCGTGTGCCGCCAGGTCGCCAGCGGATGGCTCCAGGCCTCCACACGGAACGTCCAGCGGCCCGTGATGTCCGGGGTGATCTCCGCTCCCCAGCGGTCGCTGCCCTCGGACAGCTCCCGCATCGGCGTCCAGGGGCCGCGCCGGCCCCGGGGATCGCGCAGGACCACGTTGGCGCCCACGGCATCGTGCCCCTCGCGGAACACGGTGGCCGTGACCTCGAAGGTCTCCCCGACCACCGCCTTCGCGGGCCGCCTGCCGCACTCAACGGCCGGCCGGACGTCACGTACCGGTACACGGCCGATGGCCGGGGTCCTGCGCATGTATCTCACCTCCGCCGTGCGCGAAGCCGGGCCCGCGGCCCGGCTTCGCGGTCCGAGACGGGCCGACCGCGTCGGTCCCGTGGGGGAACGCCTTGTACGGTGCCAGGTCAGGAGCTTGGCGCCGTGGAACGCCGCTCCGGCGGCGGCGCGCTTCTCGCCGTCCGGCGCGGCTGCGGCCGCCCGTCCTGCTCTCGCAGGTAGGTGACCTGAGTGGTGCGCAGATAGCGCTCCGCGGCCTCCGCGGCCTCGCGGGCACAGCGCTTGCCCATCAGAACGCACAGCGTGTAACCCGAGTCCTCGAAGGTGGCCCGGACCGTGCGGTCGTGGGGCGAGGCGAGCATGACGCGCTCCCACGCCCGGTAACGCCGCAACTGCCGGGCCACTTCGGCCTTGGCGGGTAGCAGCATCGCCTTGTTCACCCTCCACGCTCTCGACTGGGCGCGTTCCCGGCGGTCGGGTGGTGTCCGCGCGCGGGGAGGCACGGCACCGTTACGGCGATCGAGGCTTTCACTTATGGTGCACGGACGATGACCCAGCGTCTTGTTGGACCTTCAACCATTGCGGGTGTCGGGCGTTCGTGTTGCACGAATGGCGTAGCGCCCGCACCGTGGAGGTGACTCAGAAGCGATCAGCGCTCACGCTGTGTGTCCGGGATCCCTCCCGGAAGGGGCGAGGGCAGCGAGAGCTTCGCCGGTGAGGAGCAAGCGACGATGAAGACCGCAGTGCCCTGCTACTACCACCTCGACGTGGAAGTCAGCCCGGAACGGGTGGGACAGGTCAGCCGCATCCTGGCCGCCCACTTGCGCTACTGGGATCTGGAGAACCTCACGGATCCCGTCTGCCGTGGTGCCGAACTGCTGTTGCGGGCGATCAACGAGCACGCCAGCGACAAACACACCTCGATCGAGATGTGGTGGAACGGCCAGCACCTCATCACCGCCTTCGGTGACGACGACCCCGACCTCCGCCCCGACCAGGACCTGCGGGCCTGCCTGGCCGACATCGCCGCGATGAGCGACGGCTGGGGCTGCTGCGCCTCGGAAACCGGCAGCAAGATCATCTGGTTCTCGCAGCGCGCCCGTGCCAGCCCGCGGGTCCCGCTGGTGCCCCTCACCCCCGAGCCCGCCCTGCGCACGGGCCTGAAGGTACCGCGGGCCGAGCCCGTCGTCGCGCTGGCCGCTCCCGCCGCCGACGCTTCGGAGGGCAGCCGGTGACCGCCCGCAAGGCCCGGAAGGGGGTGCCCGTATGGAGCGGGCACCCCTACCCGTTGGGTGCCTCGTTCGACGGACAGGGCACCAACTTCGCCCTGTTCAGCGAGGTCGCCCAGCGCGTCGAACTGATCCTGGTCGACGACGCGGGCAAAGCGAGGCCGGTCCGGCTGCACGAGGTCGACGGATTCGTCTGGCACGGCTATCTGCCCGGCGTCGGCCCCGGCCAGCGCTACGGCTACCGGGTGCACGGACCCTGGCAGCCCTCGCTCGGCCACCGCTGCAATCCGGCGAAGCTGCTGCTCGACCCGTACGCCCGGGCCGTGGACGGCCAGATCGACAACCACGCCTCCCTCTACGAGCGCGCCCCCGACGGACCCGCCCCGGTCGACAGCGCCGGCCACTCGATGCTGGGCGTGGTCACCGACCCCTTCTTCGACTGGGGCGACGACCGCCCGCCGCGCACCCCGTACGCCGACTCGGTGATCTACGAGGCGCACGTGCGCGGCCTCACGCGCACCCACCCCGACGTCCCCGAGGAGCTGCGCGGCACCTACGCCGGGATGGCCCACCCCTCGGTGGTCGAGCACCTGACCTCGCTCGGTGTCACCGCGGTGGAGCTGATGCCGGTGCACCAGTTCGTCCAGGACGGCGTCCTGCAGGACCGCGGGCTGTCCAACTACTGGGGCTACAACACCATCGGCTTCTTCGCCCCGCACAACGACTACGCCGCCTTCGGCAGCCGGGGCCAGCAGGTCACCGAGTTCAAGGCCATGGTGAAGGCGCTGCACGCGGCCGGCCTCGAAGTGATCCTCGACGTGGTCTACAACCACACCGCCGAGGGCAACGAGATGGGCCCGACCCTGTCCTTGCGGGGCATCGACAACGCCTCCTACTACCGGCTGGTCGACGGCGACTGGGCGCACTACTACGACACCACCGGCACCGGCAACAGCCTGCTGATGCGGCATCCGTACGTGCTCCAGCTGATCATGGACTCACTGCGGTACTGGGTCACCGAGATGCACGTCGACGGCTTCCGCTTCGACCTCGCGGCCACGCTGGCCCGGCAGTTCCACGAGGTGGACCGGCTCTCGGCGTTCTTCGACCTGATCCAGCAGGACCCGGTGATCAGCCGGGTCAAGCTGATCGCCGAGCCCTGGGACCTCGGCGAGGGCGGCTACCAGGTGGGCAACTTCCCGCCGCTGTGGTCGGAGTGGAACGGCAAGTACCGGGACGCGGTACGGGACTTCTGGCGGGCCGAACCCGGTGCGCTCGGCGAGTTCGCCTCCCGGCTCACCGGCTCCTCCGACATCTACCAGCACAGCCGGCGCCGCCCGCGCGCGAGCGTCAACTTCGTCACCGCGCACGACGGTTTCACGCTGCGCGACCTGGTGTCGTACAACGACAAGCGCAACGAGGCCAACGGCGAGGACAACCGGGACGGCGAGAACCACAACCGGTCCTGGAACTGCGGCGCGGAGGGCGACACCGACGAGCCGGCCGTCCTGGAACTCCGCGCCCGCCAGCAGCGCAACCTGCTCGCGACCCTGCTGCTCTCGCAGGGCATCCCGATGCTCTGCCACGGCGACGAACTCGGCCGCACCCAGCGCGGCAACAACAACGCCTACTGCCAGGACAACGAGATCTCCTGGATCGACTGGGAACTCACCGACGAGCAGCGGGCCCTCGCCGACTTCACCCGGCGTCTGATCGCCCTGCGCGCCGCGCATCCGGTGCTGCGCCGCCGGCGCTTCTTCCGCGGCGAGACCGCGACCAACGCCGCACAGCCGCTGCCCGACCTGATGTGGCTGCGGCCCGACGCCCGCGAGATGACCGAGCGGGACTGGCAGCGCGAGGACGCGCACTCGGTCGCCGTGTTCCTCAACGGCGACGCCATCGCCGAACGCGACCCCTACGGGCGCCGCATGGTCGACGACTCCTTCCTGCTGCTGGTCAACGGCTACTGGGAACCGGTCGTCTTCCGGCTGCCCGCCGACTCCTTCGGCGAGCGCTGGACCACCCTGATCGACACCGCGGATCCGGAAGGCGTTCCCGACGAGCGCGAGCGCAAGGCCGGCACCCGGCTGCGGGTGGAGTCCCGTGCCCTGATCCTGTTGTCCCGCCCCTCGCACACCGTCGGCGGGCGGCCCTCACGCACCGCAGGGTAGCGGTCCTCGCGCGGTCCCCCGTGTCCCCGGGGAACCGCGCGAGGGCCGCTCAGCGAGTGCGGCGAGACGTCACCGTGAACTGCGCCCCGTCGGGATCGCGCAGGATCGCCTCGTCGTCGCCCTCGCTCAGCACGCTGCCGCCGTGCTTCTCCGCCGCCCGGGCGCAGGCGGCCACGTCGGCCACGGCGAAGTGGACCTGCCAGTGCGGCCGAACGGAGGGGTCGGGGGCGGCGCCCACCGCGCCCGAGTCGATCCGCGCCACGATGTCGCCCTGGCTGCGCAGCACCACCTCGCCGCCCTCGTACTCGACCTCGCAGCATCCGGCCTGCCCGGACGCCCAGTCGAGGATCTCGCCGTAGAAGATGGCCGAGTCGAAGGCGTCGCGGGTGTGCAGCCGGATGAACGTCGGTGCCGCCCGCCGCCACGCCTCCCAGTTGGAGACCAGCTCTCCCTGCCAGATGCCGAAGGTCGCCCCGTCCCGGTCGGCGAGCAGCGCGGCCCGGCCGGGCGGGAAGGACAGCGGGCCGACGGCCGCCGTACCGCCGCGTTCCCGGGCCCGGGACACCGCCAGGTCGGCGTCCGGCACGGCGAAGTACGGCGTCCAGGCGACCGCCATCTGCCACATGGCGGCGACGGCGGCGATCCCGGCCACCGGCACCCCGCCCGCCAGGGCGATGCGGAAGTGCTCGCCCAGCTTCGCGCCGCGCCAACGCCAGCCGAGGACGGCCGAGTAGAAGTCCTGGGTGGCCTGGAGGTCGCGGCTGGTCAGGCTGACCCAGCACGGTGCGCCGAAGACGGAGTTCGTGGACAGGACGTCTTCTCTGCGTCTCGATCCGGTGGCGCTCGGGCCGTCACCGACAGGGATGTGTTCGTTCATGGCAGTCGCGTCCTGCTCTCGGGGCCCGGCGGCCACCGCTCATGCCCAGTGTCCGGCCGGACGGGCGTCGGGTGCCTGTCGAGTACCCCGGGTGGCGGGGGGTACGGGCCGCTCGGGCCGCGCGCCCAGGGCAGGGCCGCCGACCACGCGCGGGGGCGCGCGGCGGTCCTCAACGGACCTCGGAGAGCAGTTCCTCGCGCAGCCGGTCGAAGCAGCCGCTGAGCAGCCGCGAGACGTGCATCTGTGAGATGCCGAGCTGCTCGGCTATCCGGCTCTGTGTCATGCCGCGGAAGAACCGCAGATAGAGGATGGTGCGTTCGCGCTCGGGCAGGGCCTCCAGGAACGGTTTGACCGCGTTCCGGTCGACGACGAGGTCGAAGCCGGGGTCGGGCTCCCCGAGGGAGTCCCCGAGGGCGTAACCGTCCGTACCGGCCACCTCGGCGTCCAGCGACAGCGCCGAGAAGCACTCCAGCGCCTCCATGCCGGTGCGCACCTCGTCCTCGGTCAACCGGGTGAACTCGGCGATCTCGGCGACGGTGGGCGCCCGGCCGGAGGTGGTCTGCGCCAGTTCCTTCGTGGCGGAACGGACCCGGTTGCGCAGGTCCTGCACCCGGCGGGGCACGTGCAGCGTCCACATGTGGTCACGGAAGTGCCGCTTGATCTCCCCGGTGATCGTGGGCACGGCGTACGCCTCGAAGGCGCGGCCGCGCATCGGATCGTAGTGGTCCACGGCCTTCACCAGACCGAGCGCGGCCACCTGGTAGAGATCCTCCAGGGCTTCCCCGCGGCCGCGGAACCGGATGGCGATCCGCTCGGCCATGGGCAGCCACAGCCGGACCAACTCGTCCCGCAACGCCTGCCGCTCGGGATCGTCGGTCATCCGCGAGAGCCGCTGGAAGGACTCCGCCGTGTCGGGGGCGTCATCGTGGGGATGTGGTTTCGTGCCGCCGGTGACACGCATCGTGCGCACCTCTCTCAGCGGGTGCCGGATGGACGGACACCGTGGAAGGCGCTCGGACGGCAGGAGAACATCGGGATACCGGGGCGTCCGGCGATGCCGCTTCCACGGACGTGCCTCCTGTCCGAAGCACTGGTGTTCGCTTTCCCGTTTACGGACATCACAAAACAATCGTGCCATAAAGGACGGATCGGCCCCTCTTGACCGGTCCTTGGGCGGAATTACCTCTGTAACAGAGATAATCTCCGGATGTGCAGACCGAAGCGGGCCGACGGGCGACAGCGGCGTCCGAGGCCTTTCCCGTGGAACTGGCCGACGCGCTCGTACGCATCCAGCGACTGATCCGGCGACGGCTGCGCGGCGGGCTGACCGGCCCCCGGCTGCGCGGTGCCGAGGTGGAGCTGCTGCGGCTGGTGGAGTCCCGGCCGGGCATCGGCATCTCGGAAGCGGCACGGGAGCTGCACCTGGCGGGCAACTCCGTGTCCACCCTGGTCAACCAGCTCGCCCGGGACGGATATCTGCTTCGGGAGACCGATCCGGCCGACCGTCGAGCCGCCCGCCTGTTGCTGACCGACGCCGCCGTCGGACGGCTCGCGGACTGGCAGCGCCGCCGGGCCGAGCTGTTCGGCCGGCACGTCGCGCGGCTCGACGACACCGACCGCGAGGCCCTGCGCGCTGCCCTGCCGGCGCTGCGCAGGCTGGCCCTCACCCTGCACGAGGAGGCCGAGGAGACATGAGGAAGCCGAGACACCATGACGAGTGACACCGCCGGCCCGGCGGCCCCGTCCGGGCCGCCCGGCGCCCCCGCCGAAGCCGTCACCTGCACCGGGCTCACCTACGCCTTCGGCGAGACCAACGCCGTCGACGAGCTCGACCTGTCCGTCCGCACCGGCGAGGTGTTCGGGCTGCTCGGACCCAACGGCGCGGGCAAGACCACCGCCATCCGCTGCATCACCACGCTGCTGCCCGTGCCCGCCGGCACGGTCGGTGTCCTCGGGCACGACGCGGCGAAGGAGCGCATGGCCGTGCGCCGCCTGCTCGGGTACGTCCCGCAGCAGCTCTCCGCCGACAGCGGGCTCACCGGGCGGGAGAACGTCGCCCTCTTCGCCCGCGTCTTCGACGTGCCGCGCCGCGAGCGCGCCGAGCGCGTCGCGCAGGCCCTCGACGCCGTCGACCTCGCCGACGCCGCCGACCGGCTCGCCGGCACCTACTCCGGTGGCATGATCCGCCGTCTCGAACTCGCCCAGGCCCTGGTCAGCGCCCCCCGGCTGCTCATCCTCGACGAGCCCACCATCGGCCTGGACCCGATCGCCCGCACCGGCGTCTGGGAGCACATCAACACCGTGCGCGCCGCCACCGGCATGACCGTCCTGGTCACCACCCACTACATGGACGAGGCCGACCAGTACTGCGACCGGATCGGCCTCATGCACCGCGGCCGCGTCCGCGCCCTCGGCACCCCGGGCGAACTGCGGGCCGGACTCGCCGAACGCCAGGGCACCACCACCCTGCCCACGCTGGAGGACGTCTTCCGCGACGTCGCCGGCAGCGGCCTCGACGACACGTCCGCAGGAGGTTTCCGCGATGTCCGAAGCACCCGCCGCACCGCGCGCCGCGTCGGCTGACGGCACTGCCGTGAAGGGCACCGCGCTGCTGCTCACCCCACCGGTGCCGCGCGCCGGCTGGCGGCTGCTGCCCGCCCGGGTCGCCGCGATGTGCGCCGTGGAACTGCAGAAGCTGCGCCACGACCGCACCGAGCTGTACACCCGGGCCGTGCAGCCCGCCCTGTGGCTGCTCATCTTCGGGCAGACCTTCACGAGGATCCGGGCGATACCCACCGGGGGCGTTCCCTACATCGACTACATGGCGCCCGGCATCATCGCCCAGTCGGCGATGTTCATCGCGATCTTCAACGGCATCCAGATCATCTGGGAGCGGGACGCGGGCATCCTGAACAAGCTCCTCGTCACCCCGACCCCGCGCTCGGCACTGATCACCGGCAAGGCGTTCGCCGCCGGGGTGAAGTCGCTGGTGCAGGCGATCGTCGTCATCGTCATCGCCGCCCTGCTCGGGGTCGCCCTCACCTGGAACCCGCTCAAGCTGGTCGGCGTCGCCGTCGCGGTGGTCCTCGCCTCCGTGTTCTTCTCCTGCCTGTCGATGACCATCGCCGGCATCGTCCTCAGCCGCGACCGGCTCATGGGTTTCGGGCAGGCGATCACCATGCCGCTGTTCTTCGGCTCCAACGCCCTCTACCCCGTCTCGGTGATGCCGGGCTGGCTACAGGCCGTCAGCAAGGTCAACCCGCTGAGCTACCAAGTCGACGCCCTGCGCGGCCTGCTGCTCGGCACACCCGCGCATCTGGCCGCCGACTTCGGGGTGCTGGCGATCGCCGCCGCCCTCGGCATCACCGCGGCCTCCTCGCTGCTCGGCCGCCTCGCCCGCTGATCTTGCCCCCGGACGTGATGTGCGGCACGCGCGCGTGCCGCACCCGGGGACGCCCGAAACGAGTTCTTCCTGGGCAGCGCTTGATCACCGAGCAAAGCGGGTTAATCCCCTGGCCACGGCGCATTCCGCTCATTTGACAGTGCGATCGGCGCACAGATAGACAGCAGCTCTCGAAGGTCGAGAGGGGCACTGTGTACGAGCCGAACGTGGTCGGGGACTGGCACGAGTACGACGAGCATGCCGGTCTGCGGGTCCGCGTCCATCGTCTGGAGGCGGCCGAGCCGCCCCGCGGACGCGACGACGCCGCCGACGGGCTGACGTACTTCAGTGTCCGGGTCACCGTCGAGAACCGCGGGGTGCGCCACTACGGCATCCACCTGGAGGACGGCCAGGCCGACGTCCGGGTCGGCCCCGACGGCGAGGGCGCGTTCATCGACTGGCGCAGCTCCCAGTTCATCGAGGGCTTCGACGTCTATCCGCTGCGCCGGGCCACCGCCGTCCTCTACGCCGCCGCACCCGAGGCCGCCCTCACCCAGGTGGACGTGCAGGTGCAGTTGCGGGTGGAGGAGGAGTGGACCGAACGCCGGCTGTGGGCGGGCGGCATCGGCATCGGCATCGTGGAGGGCACCGCCCCGGCCGCGCCCACGGGCACCGGCCAGTCCGGTCTGGCCCACCAGGTCAGCGCCTTCCTGAAGGACCAGACGGAGCCCGGCACCCCCTGACCCCGGCCGCGCGCCGTCCTACGGCAGCCGGACGGCCGTCATGCGGCCGCGCGGTCGCCGCCGGGCCGTCAGTGCGGGATGCCGTCGATGATCTCGCGCGCGCCCTGCCTGAGCAGTGCCACCGCGACCGAGGTGCCGAGCGTGGCCGGATCCAGCCGGCCCGCCCACTCGTGGGCGTTCAGCCGGACCTTGCCGTCGGGGGTGAAGACACAGGCCCGCAGGGAGAGTTCACCACCGCGGTCCATGCGCGCGTAGCCGGCGATCGGGCTGTTGCAGTGGCCTTGCAGTACGTGCAGGAACATCCGCTCCGCCGTGGCCTCGCGGTGCGTCGCCGGGTCGCCGAGCCCGGACACCGCGTCGATCACCTCGGTGTCGTCCTCCCGGCACTGCAGGGCGAGGATGCCCGCCCCGATCGGCGGCATCATCGTCTCCGGCGACAGCACCTCGCTGATCACGTCCGTGCGGCCGATGCGCTCCAGACCGGACACCGCCAGCAGCAGCGCGTCCGCCTCCCCGGCGGCCAGCTTCTCCAGCCGGCGGTTGGCGTTGCCGCGGAACGGCACGCACCGCAGCCCCGGATGGGTGGCGGCCAGCTGGGCGATCCGGCGCACCGAGGAGGTGCCGATCCGGGTGCCCGCCGGCAGCTCGTCCAGGGTCAGACCGCCCGGGTGGACCAGTGCGTCGCGGACGTCGTCCCGCTTCAGGAACGCGGCGAACACGGTCCCGGCCGGCAGCGGACGGTCGGCGGGCACGTCCTTCACACAGTGCACCGCGAGGTCCGCCTCCCCGGCCAGCAGGGCCGCGTCCACCTCCTTGGTGAAGGCCCCCTTGCCCTCGACCATGGACAGGTCGCCCATCCACTTGTCGCCGGTCGTCTTCACCGGGACGACCTCGTTGCGCACACCCGGGTGCAGCACGGCCAACTCGGCGCGGACGCGCTCCACCTGGGCCAGGGCCATGGGCGAGTCGCGGGAGACGATACGGATCAGTTCCGGCGCAGACATGGGGGACACGATAGACCCTGGGGGCGAAGGGGCCCGACGGGTCACAGCATGACGTGTTTGACCTGGGTGTAGTCGAGCAGGCCGGTGAGCGACAGGTCGCTGCCGTAGCCGGAGTGCCGTACGCCCCCGTGGGGCATCTCGGAGACCGTGGTGCCATGGGTGTTGACCCAGACGATGCCGGTGCGCAGCGCCCGGCTCGCCCGCATCGCACGGTCGTGATCCCGGGTCCAGACACTCGCCGCGAGCCCCTGGGGAACGGCGTTGGCCAGGCGGAGGGCCTCCTCCTCGTCGCCGAACGGCTGGACGGTGACGACCGGGCCGAACACCTCCTCACGCACGATGGCGTCGTCCTGCCGCACCCCGGCGACCACCGTCGCCTGATGGAAGAACCCGGGCCGGTCCAGGGCCGCGCCACCGGTGACGACCTCGGCGTGGTCCGGCAGCCCGGCCAGCAGTCCGCGCACGGAGGCGAGTTGGGTGGCGTGGGCGAGCGGGCCGAAGTCCGGGTCCGCCTCGTCGGGGCCGCCCGGCCGCAACCGGGCGGCCCGGTCGGCGAAGGCGGTGACGAAGGCGTCGTACACCCGGCGGTGCACCAGCAGCCGGGTCGCGGCCGTACAGTCCTGGCCCGCGTTGTAGAAGGCCAGGGACGACAGCCGTGCGACGGCGTCGTCGAGATCGGCGTCCTCGTGGATCAGGACCGGAGCGTTGCCGCCGAGTTCCAGATGCAGCCGTTTGAGGTCGGCGGCCGCCGCCGCGGCGATCTCCCGCCCGGCCCGCACACTGCCGGTAACGGCCACCAGCCGGACGCCGGGATGGGCCACCAGCAGCCGCCCGGTGTCCCGGTCGCCGCACACCACGTTGAGCACGCCGGGCGGCAGGTGCTCGGTGGCCAGCCGGGCCAGCATCGTGGCGGAGGACGGTGTGGTGTCCGACGGTTTCAGCACCACCGTGTTGCCCGCCGCCAGCGCCGGGGCGACCTTCCACACCGCCATCATCAACGGATAGTTCCAGGGCGTGATCTGCGCGCAGACACCGACCGGTTCACGGCGCAGCGCCGAGGTGCGGCCGGGCGTGTACTCGGCGGCGGCCGCGCCCGGCAGATTGCGCGCGGCACCGGCGAAGTACCGCAACACATCCACGATCGCGGGCAGTTCGTCCGCCAGGAACAGCGCGCGCGGCTTGCCCGTGTCGGTGACCTCCGCGCTCGCCACGGCGCCGGCGTCGCGCTCCAGGGCGTCGGCGATCCGCAGCAGCGCCCCCTGACGGTGCGCCGGGGTCGTGAGCGACCAGCCGGTGAACGCGTCCTCGGCCGCGCGCAGAGCCGCGTCGACGTCCTCGGCGCCGGAGAGTGGCGCGCTGCCGTGCACGCGTCCGGTGGCCGGGTCGACCAGGAGCGAGATGGCCCCGGACGCGGCCGGTACGTCCTCGCCCCCGATGTGGTTGAGGACGGTCGTCGAACGAGCGGTGTCAGCCACGGCGCAGGGCCTCCTCGGCGGCGGCGCGGCCGGTGCGGACCGCGCCCTCCATGTAGCCGGCGACCCACTGGTCGGAGCCGCAGACGTAGAACGCGGGTTCGTGGGTGCCGTGCAGGGGGCCGACGGCCATGACCTCACCGGGCGGCCACTGGGTGACATAGCCGCGCGTCCACGGGTCGGTGCCCCACAGCCGCAGATGGCAGGAGAGCGGTCGGCGGGCCGCGTCGCCGAACATGGCCGCCACCTCGCCGAGGAGTTCGGCGGTGCGCAGCGCGGGCGGGGTGCCCAGCAGGACGCCGTAGCGCTCGGGCGGTATCAACGCGGACAGTACGCCCTCGCTCTGCGGCCAGGTGCTGCCCAGTACCCCCTCGGCCTCGGACAGGCCGTTCCGGCCGGCCGCGCGCCAGAACGGGGCGTCGTAGACGGCGGCGAACTTGGCCGCGAGGGCCTGGCGTTGGCGGTGCAGCGAGGCCAGCCGGGCCTCGCCGACGCCGGTGACGCTCACCTCCCGCAGCGGCCCCACCGGCAGGGCGCTCACCACGGCCGACGCGGTCAGGACCTCGCCGGTGACCAGACGCACCCGGCAGCGACCCGGCCGGATGTCGACACCGGTGACGGGCGAGCCCAGCCGGATACGTCCCGCCAGTTCGCGGCCCATGACCTCGGCGAGGGTCGCCGAGCCGTCGGCCAGCCGCAGTCCCTCCCAGTCCTCGTAGTCGTAGTCACCGCCGCCGGAACCCGGTACCGCCGCGCTCTTGCGCAGCGCGGCCAGCAGCGAGATCCGCTCGTAGGACCCCCCGGCCAGGGCGAGCTGCCCGATGTCCCACAGCCGTACCACGGCGGGCGTGGCCTGCCGTGAGCGCAGCCAGTCGGCCACGGACAGCCGGTCCAGGGAGGTGGCCCGCGGATGCGACCACGGGTCGTCGGGGTCGACGGTGGCGGCCAGGGCCGAGAACTCGGCGCCGAGCCGGGCGTGTTCGGCCGCGTCGCCGGGGCCGAACCAGTGCGGGGGATCGCCGGCCGAGTGCCCCTCCGAGGTGGCGCGGGTGATCACGCCGGGTTCGTCGACGTAGCTCGGTATCAGCTTCAGGCCCAGCTCGCCGGCCAGTTGGAGGTAGGCAGTGTGGCCGCGGCCCACGACCTCACCGCCGAGCTGCACGGTGCGGCCGTCGGGCGTACGGATCTGTTCGACCCGGCCGCCGACCCGGTCCCGGGCCTCCAGGACCAGTACGTCGGTGCCGCCGGCCGCCAGGTCCCGGGCGGCGGCGAGCCCGGCCAGACCGGCGCCCAGCACGATCACGTCGTGATGCATCAGCTTCGCTTTCGTCAGGAGGGCGGATCAGGCCAGGACCAGACAGTGTTCGGGCCGCCAGCCGAACTCCACGCTCTCGCCGCCGCTCCAGCGGTCCTCCATGCGCGCCCGGTCCGTGTTCTGCTCCAGCACCGACAGCGTGACGCCGGGCCCGAGTTCGATCAGATAGGTGGTGGTGGGGCCGCTGTAGACCGTCTCGCGAAGCACGCCGGTGAGCACGGACATGCCCGGTTCGAAGTCGGACAGCCAGATCTTCTCGGGGCGCACCGAGACGCTGACGGCGGTGCCGTCCTTGATGCCGCTGCGCCGGCCCACCGGCAGCGCCGGACCCCGCTCCAGGGCGACCTCGCCGTCCCGGTAGGTGCCCGTCATCAGGTTGGAGGTGCCCATGAAGGAGGCCACGAAGCGGCTCGCCGGATGCTCGTAGACGTCCTCGGGGGTGCCGCACTGCTCCACGCGGCCGGCGTTCAGCACCGCGATCCGGTCGGACATGGTGAGCGCCTCGTCCTGGTCGTGCGTGACGAACACGAAGGTGATGCCGACCTCACGCTGGATCTGCTTCAGCTCCACCTGCATCTGCCGGCGCAGCTTCAGGTCGAGGGCGGCCAACGGCTCGTCGAGGAGGAGCACGGCGGGCCGGTTGACCAGGGCGCGGGCCAGCGCCACCCGCTGGCGCTGCCCACCGGAGAGCGTACGGGGCTTGCGCTCGGCCAGCCCGCCGAGCTGGACCAGCTCCAGCATCCCGGCCACGCGCCGGCGGATCTCGCCCCGCTCCACACCACTGCGCCGCAGACCGAAGGCGATGTTGTCGGCGATGCTCAGATGGTCGAACAGGGCGTAGCTCTGGAAGACCGTGTTGACGTTGCGCTTGTTCGGTGGCAGCCCGGTCACGTCCTCGCCGGCCAGCAGCACCGAGCCCTCGGTGGGATCGGTGAACCCGCCGATCATGCGCAGCGAGGTGGTCTTGCCGCAGCCGGAGGGGCCCAGCAGCGAGAAGAACTGACCGGCCGCGATGTCGAGGTCGAGATCGCGCACGGCGTAGGAGCCCGCGAATTGCTTGGAGACGCCGTCGAGCCGGACGGCCGGGGTCGCGTCGGTCGCGTCCATGGAAGTCACTCCCCGGAGAGGATGTCGAGGCCGCCGCGGCGGCCGAAGAGGCGCGGGATGAACAGCGCCAGGGCGATCAGGCAGACGGACCCGGCGAGCATCAGGGTGCCGACGGCGTTGATGGTGGGCTGCACGCCGAAGCGGATCGCGGAGTAGATCCGCACCGACAGCGGCTGGGGGTCGACGCCGGTGGTGAAGTAGGCGAGCACGAAGTCGTCGAAGACGAGCGCGAAGACCAGCACGGCGCTGGCGAGCACGGCGGGCAGCAGGGCCGGCAGGGTGACGAGCCGCACCGCCTGCCAGCGGGTGGCGCCGAGGTCCATCGCGGCCTCCTCCACCTCGGGATTGAGCGCCGCGACCCGGGAGCGCAGGACGACGGTGACGTAGGAGATGGAGAAGGTGATCTCCGACAGCATCACCGTGCCGGTGGACAGGGCCACGCCCAGCCCCTTGAACAGCAGCATCGACGCCACCCCTGTGACGATCTCCGGGGTGATCAGCGGCACGAGCATCACGAGGCCGGCGAGCGTGCCGAGCCGGGTGCGACAGCGCACCAGACCGAGCGCCAGGGCAACGCCGAGCAGCACCGAACCGGCCATGGCCACCAGGGAGATCCGCAGGCTGGTGCCGAGCGAGGAGATCAGCACGTCGTCGTGGGCGAAGGCGCGGTACCAGCGCAGGCTGAACCCGCCGAAGACGGTCAGGGACTTCTCGGAGTTGAAGGAGAACAGGGCCACGATCGCGATGGGCAGGTACAGCAGCGCGAAGAACGACGCCGTGACGGCGATCAGGACGCGCGGCCGCCGGTCGGCGCGGCCGCGCCGCGAGCGGGACCCTACGGCGGGCCGGGCGGGGGCGGTGGCCGAGGGCAGGCGCAGCAGGGTCATCGGCGGGCCTCCGCCTCGTCCTTGCGGGTGCGCCGCAGATAGCCGAACATCCCGACCAGCAGCACCAGCATCAGCAGCATGGTGAGCGCCGAGCCGAGCGGCCAGTTCTGGCCCTGGAAGAACTTGTCCTGGATGAGATTGCCGATCATGACCTGGTCCGGTCCTCCCATGAGCTGAGCACTGACGAAGTCGCCCATGGCGGGCAGGAACACCAGGACGAGCCCGGCCGCGGCGCCCTGCCGGGTGGCGGGCAGGGTGACGAAGAGGAAGGTCCGCACCGGACCGCCGTACAGGTCGCGCCCGGCCTCGACGAGGGAGACGTCCAGCCGTTCCAGGGCCGCGTACAAGGGGATGATCATGAAGACGACGAAGCCGTAGACCAGCCCGGCGATCACCCCGAAGCCGGTGTTGAGGATCTTCGTGTGGTCGTCGGCCAGTCCGATCGCGCGCAGTGCGCGCAGCACCGGCCCGTCGTCGGACAGGAGCACCGACCAGCCGTACATGCGGACCAGGTAGTTGGCGAAGAACGGCACCACGATCGCGGCGATCAGCGCGTTCTTGTACCGGCCGCCGTACAGGGCGATGGTGTACGCCACCGGGTAGGCGATCAGCAGGCACACCACACAGGTGACGACGGCGTAGCCGAGGGAGCGTGCCAGCACCTCGGTGTAGGCGGGGTCGGCCAGGGCGCGGATCCCGGCGAAGTCGAAACCGAAGCGGGGATTGCCGAGTTCGTCGGTGGTGCCGACGGCGAGCACGGCGACGAGCAGCAGCGAGGCGATCAGGAACCCGGTCATCCACAGGGTCCCGGGCAGCATGAACCAGGTCCACATCCGGTCGCCGGAGGCGTTCGGGCGGCGCCGGCGGGCGGGGGAGGAGCGGTGACGCAGCGGTGCCATGGCTCAGCCCGCCTTCACATGGGTCCAGGCGGTGTCGCGGGCGTCCTCCGCCGCGCGGCCGCCGTTGCGGAAGTACAGGTCGGCCTTGAGGTCGGCCTCGGTGACGAGGCACTGGGGGAAGGGTTTGACCAGGTCGGCGTAGGTCTTCTCGGAGCCGGCCACCGGCATCGGATAGCCGATGTACTCGATGTTCTTCCGCACGTTCTCCGGCCGCAGCATGTAGTCGATGAAGAGCATGGCGGTGCCGGGGTGCGGGGCGTTCCAGGGGATGGCGTAGCAGTCGGAGTTGATCGGCGTGCCCTCCTTCGGGGCCTGGAAGCCGAAGACGGAAGGGTCCTTGGCCTGGTTGAGCATGGCGGCCATGTCACCGCTCCAGGCCTGGGTCATGACCGCGTTGCCGTTGAGGAGGTTGTTGTAGCTGTCGCTGGAGAACCCGCGCAGGCGGGGACGCAGGGTGCCCAGCAGGGAGGTGACGCGGTCCAGTTCGCGGACGTCTCCGGTGCTGACGTCGAGGCCGAGTTCGAGGGCGCCCATGCCGAGGACCTCGTCGCGGTCGTCGAGCAGGAAGACCTTCCCCTTCGCCCGGTCGCTCCACAGGTCGCGCCAGGAGCCGGTCAGTTCGCCGATCCGGTCGCGCCGCCAGCCGATGCCGGTCTTGTACACGGTGAAGGGGACGGTGTGGGCCGAGCCCGGGTCGTACCAGGGGTCGGCGAAGTAGTCGTAGGTGCCGAACACGGCCTGGGCGTGCGGGAGTTGCGCATGGTCGATACGGCGTAGCCGGCCGCCGCGCACCAGGCGCTGGGCCCACTTGGCGGTGGGAAAGACGATGTCGTAGCGGTTGCCGGCATTCAGTTTGGCGACCATGCCCTCCATGGAGTCGAAGTTCGACTGGACGACCCGGACGCCGTACTCCTTCTCGAACCCCTTGAACACGGACGGGTCCACGAAGTCGGCCCAGTTGAAGTACACGAGATCACCGTCGACGCGGGCCTGGACGGGGGCGAGGGCCTTGGCGTCGGGCTTCTTCGCCGGCAGGAAACCGCAGCCGGTGGCCGCGGCACCCAGCAGGCCGACGGCACCGGCCCGCAGCACGGCGCGGCGGCCCGGCGGGGAGGCCGGACCGGGGAGTGGTTCGGGGTGATCGGATCGATCGGGGTGATCGGGCTGATCGGGGGACATGAAGCGTCCTCTCCGTCGAGGAACGGCACAAGTCCAGGGCGGACCGGCTGGTCGGCTCGCTACGGGCCCTGACTCCGTAGGGAAGACCGGTCTGGGGAGGCTGCGGGAAGTGGCTCAGCGGGGCAGGGGTAAGCCCACGACGTGGAAGCCGGGGCCCGGCGGGAAGGACCGGGGGCGGGGGCGCGGTTCGGCGGCCGTCACCGGGCGCCCTGGGCCAGGTCGTCCCGGACCCGGCGGGCGAACCAGCCGACGGCGGCCTCTCGGCCGGAGAGCGGCCCCGGCTCGAAGCCCGGCGTGCGCAGACCGGCCTGCACGCGCTCCACCAGCTCGGCGTCCTCGTCGTTGGTGACCCAGCCGATGTGGATGTTCAGCCGCCGGGCCAGCCGGGTGCGCACGTTCTCGCCGTGCCGGGTGTAGAAGGCGCCGGGGATCGCCGCCCGGTCCTGGGCGGTGGGCAGGGAGGTCCACGCGAGCACGTGGTCAGGGTAGAAGTCGATGAGCGTGTTCGGATAGATCACGGCGTACCGCCACACCCGCCGGTCGGCCTCGGTCAGCCCCGGCATCGGGCTGGCGAGGCGCTGGTAGAGCCGCTCGGTCCAGTTCGAGGACGGCTTCTCACGCAGGGGCGACTCGAACAGGACGTAGTTCTCTCGCACGTCCACCGTGTACGCCTGGTAGTCCAGCAGACGCATCAGCGCGGGATGGGCGACGGGGACGTGATAGCCCTCGAGGTAGTTGTCGACGATCACCTTCCAGTTGGCGTTCTGCTCCTCCGCGCCGGCGAGGTCGTGGATGCGGTGCCTGCCCACGGGTACGAGGTCCGCTCCGGCGTAGTGACCGACGGCCTCGGCGAGTCCCGCGCAGGCCTTGGCCAGGGGCGCCGCCTCCAGGTCGAGGTTGGCGAAGACGAAGCCGAGGAAGGACTCCACGTTGACCGGGTGGAGGCCCAGCCGGGGCTTGTCGAGACACGGGATCCGGCGCGCCTCGGGAGCGCCGACGAGCCGGCCGTCCAGCTTGTAGGTCCAGCCGTGGTACGGGCAGCGGATCGCCTTGCCCGACGGCTCCGGGCCGGTGACCAGACGGGTGCCGCGGTGGCGGCAGACGTTGAGGTGGGCGGCGAGCGAGCCGTCCTCGGTACGCACGACCAGGACCTCCCGGCCGGCGACCGTGGCGGTCAGCCGGGCGCCAGGTCCGGCGAGGTCGGACTCGTGGCAGACGAGCTGCCAGGACTTGGCGAAGATGCGTTCCGTCTCGGCCTCGGCGAGGGCCGGATCGGTGTAGTAGCGGGCGGCCAGCGCTGCGCCGGGGTCTTCGGCGGGTGGTCGCGGCGGGGCCGCGGATGCGGTGTCCGTCCCGGTGGTCGAGGGGTGCATGGAGTCCTCCTCCGCGCCGCGGCGGCGGCGATGGGCGGTGAGGCTGCGGGCGGGAGGCCCGGCCGGTGCCACTGCGACCCGGCCGGCGATCCCGACTGACTAATTGGTTAGTCAGAGTGGGACCAGGGTGGGGCCAAGTCAAGACTTGTGGGCTGACTAATCAGTTAGTTAGTGTCGTGTCAGGTCGGACGCGTCGGCTCCAGCAGAGGGCTGCCCGGGCGCGTCCCGTGGTAGCGGCCCGTCCGAGCCGCCCCGCTCCTCTCCCCGCCCGACCGGTCTTCAACTCGCGGCCCGACTCGCGGCCCGAGTCGCTCCCCCGACGCATCTAGCGGGAGCGGGCAGCGGAGCATCCCCGTCCGCCATCGCCGCGCCGCGCCGTCGCCGCTACCACCGCGAAGGCACGCACCCGGAGGCACGCAATGAGCGCTCGCCGAAGTCTGGTCTGGCTCGGTCTCACCCCGGAGCCCGAGAAGGAACTGCCCACCGTGGTGGCCGCCCTGCGGTCCGCCGCGGGCGACCGTCCGGCGTCCGGCCACGACACCGTCGATCGCAGACCGCCGTCCGGTCTCGTCGCCGCCGAGCGGCGTCGCGTCGAGCGGCTGGTGCTGCGCGGTACCCAGCGCGGCTGGCTGCGCTACCTCGACGAGGTCGCCGACCTGGTCGTGGCCTCCGCGACGGGACCGGCGCCCGCCGATCCGGGGCCGGCGCTCGTGGCCGGGGAGGTCGTCCTCGATCACCACCGCATGCTGATCGGCCTGCCGGGGGCCGGTTACGCCCGTACCGCCGGCCGGCGGCGGGACCTGGAGCGGGCGCTGGCCCGATTGCGGGCGGGGGCCGGGGCCGGGGCCGGGTCCGGGGCCGGGTCCGGGGCCTTCGGGGGAGACGGCACGGGCGTCGGGCGAGACGGCACGGGCGTCGGGGGAGACGGCACGGGCGTCGGCACGGCGACCGGTGACCGTACCCACGTCGACGGCGGTGGCGACGGCGCTTGCGTGGCCGGCTCCTTTCCTTCCTCCGGGTCTGGCCGGGGTGACGGCGACGGCGCGGCCGGTCCCTTGTCTTCCTCCGGATCCGGCCCGGGCGACGGCGACGGCGCGGCCGGTGCCCTCCCATCCTCCGGATCCGGCGGTGGCGACGGCGCTTGCGTGGCCGGCTCCTTTCCTTCCTCCGGGTCTGGCCGGGGTGACGGTGCTGGCGTGGCCGGCTCTCTCCCTTCCTCCGGATCCGGCTGCCGCGACGGCGCCGACGCGGCCGAAGGCGGCCTCCCTTCCTCCGGATCCTCCGAGCCCAGGAGCACCGCATGACCGGCGTCTTCTCCCTCCTCCCCGAAGGACGGCCCGGCCTCCTCGAACCGCCGGCGGCCGCCGCCCGGCTGTCCGGCGGCGTTGAGGACGTCTCCCGGTACCTGGCCGCAGGCGGCTACGCGGCACTGCCCGTCCCCGGCCGACTGCTCGACCGGATCGCCGCCGTGGGCCTGCGGGGCCGGGGCGGGTCCGGTTTCCCCGCCGCCGTCAAACTGCGCGCCGTCCGCGACGCCCCGGGCGTGCCCGTGGTCGTCGCCAACGGCGAGGAGGGCGAGCCGGGCTCGGTGAAGGACCGCTGGCTGCTGCGCCACCGCCCGCACACCGTGCTGGACGGCATCCGGCTGGCCGCGGCCATGACCGGCGCCGAACGCGGCTGGGTCTACCTCTCCGACGCCCCCGCCGAGCGGGCCGTGCGCCGGGCGCTGGCCGAGCGTCCGGCGGGGCCGCCCATCGACGTCGTACGAACGGAGCACACCTACGTCGCCGGGGAGGAGACCGCGGTCGTACGGCGCGTCGACGGCGGTCCGGCGCTGCCCCGGGCGAAACCCCCGCGCCCCTTCGAGAGCGGGGTCGGCGGTGCTCCCACCCTCGTCGCCAACGTGGAGACCCTCGCCCGCATCGCGCTGATGCACGCACGGCCCGAGGCGGCGGACACCGTCGCCTGGGCCCATCTGGTGACCCTCTCCGGCACGAGCGGCACCCGAGCGGGCGCAGGCCCCGGGGACACGGCGGTCCTCGCCGAGGTGCCCGCCGGTACGCGTCTGGGGGCCCTCGCCGATCTGTGCGGCCGCCGCAGTGCGGGTTCCGTGCTGCTGGGCGGCCTGTTCGGCGGTCTGCACGGCACGGGCTGGGCGGACCTGCCCCTCGATCACGACCGCCTGAGCGCGGCCGGCGGTGCCCTCGGCTGCGGGGCACTGCACTTCCTGCACCCCGAGGACTGTCCGGTCGCCGTGGCCGCCGAGGCCGTCGCCTACCTGGCCGCGCAGAGCGCCCGGCAGTGCGGGGTGTGCGTCTCCGGCACCAGGGCCCTGGCCGAAACCCTCGAGGCCGTCGCGCGCGGGGAGGCGGACACCGAGACGTCCGGCAGACTGCGCCGCTGGTCGCAAGGGCTCCCCGGGCGCGGAGCCTGCGGGCTGCCGGACGCCGCCGCCCGCGTCGCCGGCTCCCTGCTCACCCACTTCCCCGACCGAGTCGAGGGGCACCGCGTCTTCGGCTGCCCCGCCTGCGCCGACGCCGGCGCACCGCCGGACGACGGCCGTCGCTTCACCGTGCCGGTGCCCTGATCCGCCTCCTGCCCCCCCCGCGCCTTACCCGCCCCCGGCCACTCTCTCGAACTCTCACACCGCCCCCGCCTCGCACCGTCCCCGCCGTACCGAGAGGACCGTCATGAAACTGCTGCTGGACGCCACCCGCTGCCAGGGCTACGGCTTGTGTCAGGAACCCGCCCCCGAGCTGATCGACCTCGACGAGTGGGGTTATGCGCGACTGCGCGGGGCGCCCGTCGCCGAAGGCGGCGAGGAGGCCGCCGAGGCCGCCGTCGCCGCGTGCCCCAACTCCGCGCTGAAGCTGGTGAAGTGAGATGGGGCGCGATCTGTCGGCCCTCTTCGACCCGGTCTCCGTCGCGGTAGTCGGAGCCAGCGACGATCCCGCCAAGTACGGCCACGCCATCGCCGCCCAGGCACTTCGGGCGAACGGACGCCGCCCGCTCCACCTGGTCAACCGGCGCGGCGGCACCGTGCTCGGCCGTACCGCGGCCCCCAGCCTGAGCGCGATCGGCGAATCCGTCGACCTCGCCGTGGTCTCGGTGCCCGCCGCCGGCTTCGAGGAGGCCGTCGAGGAGGCCCTGCACTGCGGTGCCCGGGCGATCGTCGCGATCACGGCCGGGTTCGCCGAGACCGGTGAGGCGGGCCGCGCCCGCCAGCGGGCGGTCGCGGAACGGGTGCGGGCCGCCGGTGCCGTCATGGTCGGCCCCAACTGTCTGGGCCTGGCCGACAACACCACCGACCTCTTCCTGGCCTCGGACTCCTTCACCCCCGGCGGCGTGGCGCTGCTCAGCCAGAGCGGCAACCTCGCCCTCGAACTCCAGCTCCGCTTCGACCCCCACGGCCTGGGCTTCTCCCGCTTCGTATCGCTGGGCAACCAGGCCGACGTCACCCTCGTCGACCTCCTCGCCGACTGCGCCCGGCACGAGGGCACCCGCGCCATCGCCGTCTACGCGGAGGACTTCGGCGACGGGCGTGCCTTCGCCGAGGCCGCCGCCGACGCCGGGAAACCGGTGGTGCTGCTGACCGCCGGTCGGGGTGACGCCTCCGCGCGCAGCGCCCAGTCGCACACCGGTGCCCTCACCACCTCCGCCGACGTGGTGAGCGCCGCCTGCCGGGACGCCGGCGTCGAACTCGTCACCAGTCCCCGGGAACTGACCGTCGTCCTCGCCGCGTTGGACGGCGGACGCCGATCCGCCGGGCGCCGGGTCGCCGTGCTCACGGACGGCGGTGGACACGGTGTCGTCGCCGCCGACGCCGTCGAGACGGCCGGCCTGACCGTGCCCGAACTGCCGGCGATGACACGGGGGTTGCTGCGCGAGGCGCTGTGGGAGCAGTCCGCCGTCGCCAACCCGGTCGACCTGGCCGGCATGGGCGAGCAGGATCCCGGTTCCTACGCCCGGACCGTCGCCGCGCTCCTGGCCGCCGAGGAGGCCGACGCCGTCCTGCTGACGGGATACTTCGGCGGCTACGCGGCGGCCGACGGCGGGCTCGGCGGTGGCGGTACGGCACTGGCGCACGGGGAGCAGCAGGCCGCGCGCCTCATCGCCGCCCGCCATCGGTCCACCGCCAAGCCCCTCGTGGTGCAGTCGATGTATCCGCGGTCACCGAGCTGCCGTATCCTCGCGGCCGCCGGCGTCCCGGTGTTCGACGCCACGGAGGACGCCGCCCGCGCCCTCGCCGCCACCGCACCGGGCAGGGACGGCGGCCACCTCACGCCCCTTCCCGCGCCCGCCCCGCCGCTGCGCGCGAGCGGCTACCTCGACACCCGCCGCGCACTCGCGGCGGCCGGACTCCCTTTCCCCGAGGCGCGGGAGGTCCACGACGAAGAGGAACTCCGCTCCGCCGTGGCCGAGTTCTCCGGGCCCTACGTGCTCAAGGCCCTGCATCTGCTGCACAAGTCCGACGCGGGGGGTGTGGCGCTGAACCTGGCCGGCCCCGGCGAACTGCTCGCAGCCTTCCGGGAGATGCACGCCCGCCTCGCGGCACCCGCCTACTCGGTGGAGGCCATGGCCGACCTGTCCGACGGCATCGAGCTGATCGTCGGCGTCCACCACGACCCGCGCTTCGGTCCGGTGGCCATGGTGGGCCTCGGCGGCATCCTGGCGGAGGCGCTGCACGACGTCGCCTTCGCACTGGCCCCCGTGCCCGCCGACCGAGCCGAGCGCCTGCTGCGCGGGCTGCGCACCGCCGCCCTGCTGGACGGCGTACGCGGCAGGCCGGCCGTCGACATCACCGCCGCCGCGGCCGCCGTGGAGAGCATCACCACGTTCGCCGCCGCCCACCCGGAGATCGCCGAGATCGAGGTCAACCCCCTCCTGGTACGCCCCGGTGGGGTCCTCGCCCTGGACTCCCGCGCCGTACTCGCCTGACCGCTTCGACCCGGCCGACCGCCCCCGCCCCGACCGTGGCCCGGTTACGGCTCGGCCATCCGCCCCCACCGCCCCGCACCCGTCCCGCGAGAACCGAGAGGCCCCCATGGACCTGCGCTACACCCCCGAACAGGCCGATCTCAAGCGCCGCGCCGCCGACTACGCCCGGCTGCTGATGCGCTACGAGGACCAGTCCGAGCAGGCCGGCGGCCCGCTGCCCGAGCCGCTGGTCGCCGAACTGACCCGGGCCGCCATGGACGCCGGCGTCTACGCCATCAACATGCCCGTCGAGTGGGGTGGCGCCGGGCTGAGCCTGCTCGACCAGGTCATCGTCGAGGAGGAGTTCGGAAAGGTCACCAACTGTCTGTGGGACATCCCCTGGCGCCCCGCCAACGTCCTCGCCCACGGCGACGAGCGCCAGCGCGAGAAGTACCTGCTGCCCGTCATCCGCGCGGAGAGGTTCGACGCGTTCGCCGTCACCGAGCCCGGCGCCGGATCCGACCCGTCCTCCGGCACCTCCACCGCGACCCGGACCGACGGCGGCTGGCTGCTGAACGGTGAGAAGTGGTTCGTCACCTGCGGGGACATCGCCGACTTCCTGCTGGTCCAGGCGGACGCGGGCCCCGAGCGGCTGCCCACGCTGTTCTTCGTGGACAAGGCCGCGCCCGGCGTCGAGCTGACCCGGCTGCCCCGCTTCATGCACTCCGCCGTCAACGGGCACCCCGAGTTCACCTTCACCGACGTGTTCGTGGCAGACGAGGACGTCCTCGGCGGCGTCGGCAACGGCTACGAGCTGACCAAGGAGTGGTTCACCGACGAACGGCTGATGATCGCGGCGCGCACGGTCGGCGCGGCGGAGCGGGCGCTGGAGCTGGCCCGGGACTGGGCCGTGGAGCGGGAGCAGTTCGGGGCGCCGATCGCCTCCTACCAGCTGATCCAGGGCATGCTCGCCGACTGCGCCGTGGACATCGCCGTCAACCGGGCCTACACCCACCAGGTGGCCTGGGAGGCCGACCAGCCGCACACCGACCGCAAGACGCTGCACGCCAAGGCGTCCACCGCCAAGCTCGCCGCCAGCGAGGCGGCCGGCCGGGTCGCCGACCGCTGCCTGCAGATCTTCGGCGGACGCGGCTACGACCGCACCTACCCCGTCGAGCGCATGTACCGCGAGCTGCGCGTGGACCGGATCTGGGAGGGCACCTCCGAGATCCAGCGGCTGATCATCGCCAACGAGCTGATCAAGCGGGGCACGCGCGCCCTGGCACTGCCCACGCCCTGACACCGGGCGCCGACCCCCGCCCGCCCCCGCCGGCTTCTGGCCTCTCGTCCCGCTCCCCTTCCGTATCCGCCCGCCCGCGCCACCCACACCCGAACTGCGAGGACCCTCCATGGACTTCCGTCTCACCCCGCGCCAGGTGCGCCTCAAGGCCGACGCCCGCGCCCTGACCGACCTCATCGCCGCCTACGAGCTGGAGTGCGAGGAGAACAACGGCCTGCCGGCCGACGCCCACGCCAGGATCCGTGACGCGGTCCTCGACGCCGGGCTCCAGGCCGTCAACATGCCGGCCGAGTGGGGCGGCGCCGGACTCACCATCGCCGAGCAGGTCACCGTGCAGGAAGAGCTGGGACGGCTGACGGGCGCGCTGTGGGACATGGTGTGGCGCCCCGCCAACGCCCTCCGGTTCTGCACCCCCGAGCAGCACGAGCGCTTCCTCGTCCCGGTGATCCGGGGCGAGCGGCGGGACTGCTACGCCGTCACCGAGCCCGGTGCCGGCTCGGACCCGCAGAACCTCGCGACCACCGCCACCAGGAACGACCGGGGCTGGGTCCTCGACGGCGAGAAGTGGTTCGTGACCGTCGGCGACCACGCCGACTTCATGATCGTCCTCGCCGCGGCGGGCCCGGAACGCGCGCCCACCCTGTTCCTCGTCGACAAGGACACCCCCGGCATCGAGATGACGCGCGTCCCGCGCTGGATGCACACGTTCGTCTACGAGCACCCCGAGTTCACCTTCACCGACGTCCAGGTCGGCGAGGACGCCGTGCTCGGCGGTGTCGGCGAGGGGTACGACATCACCCGCTCCTGGTTCACCGAGGAACGCCTGATGATCGCGGCGCGCACGGTCGGCGCGGCGGAGCGGGCGCTGGAGCTGGCCCGGGACTGGGCCGTGGAGCGGGAGCAGTTCGGGGCGCCGATCGCCTCCTACCAGCTGATCCAGGGCATGCTTGCCGACAGTGCCGTGGACATCGCCGTCAACCGGGCCTACACCCACCAGGTGGCCTGGGAGATCGACCAGGCCTCGGCCGGGGACCGCAAGCGGCTGCACGCCAAGGCGGCCATCGCCAAGCTCTCGGCGAGCGAGGCCTCCGGCCGGGTGATCGACCGGTGCCTGCAGATCCACGGCGGACGCGGCTACGACCGCTCCTACGCCGTCGAACGGCTCTACCGCGAGCTGCGCGTGGACCGCATCTGGGAGGGCACCTCCGAGATCCAGCGGCTGATCATCGCCAACGAACTCGTCCAACGCGGCACCGGGGTGCTGGACCTGCCCAGCGCCTGAAGACACCGGCCGACACGGATCGAAGGGAAGCTCGGATGACCGACATCGAACGCGTCGGAGTCGTCGGCTGCGGCCTGATGGGTGCGGGCATCGCCGAGGTCTGTGCGCGGGCCGGGCTGCCTGTGACGGTGGTCGAACGCGACGCGCAGGCGGCCCGGGCCGGCCGCCTGCGGATCGACCGCTCACTGGACCGGGCGACCGCGCTCGGCAGGCTCACCGCCGTACACCGCGAGCGTGCCTCCGCCCTGATCACCGTCGCCGACCAGCTCGAGGCGCTGGACGACCGGGACCTGGTCATCGAGGCCGTCGCGGAGGACGAGCGGCTCAAGACGGACCTCTTCACCCGCCTCGACACCGTCCTCACCGACGACCGCGCCCTCCTCGCCACCAACACCTCCTCCATCCCGGTGATCCGGCTGGCCGCTGCCACCGGCCGGCCCGAACGCGTGGTCGGCGTGCACTTCTTCAACCCGGTACCGGTCCTGCGGCTGGTCGAACTCGTGCCCTCGCTGCTCACCTCGCAGGACACCGTGCGACGGGCCGAGACCTTCGTGACCGGCAGGCTGGGCAAGGAGGTGGTACGCACCCGGGACCGGGCCGGCTTCGTCGTCAACGCCCTGCTCGTGCCGTATCTGCTGGCCGCGATCCGCATGGTCGAGGCGGGCGGGGCGAGCGTCGACGACATCGACCGGGCGATGGTCCTCGGCTGTGCGCACCCCCTCGGTCCGCTCGCCCTGACGGACCTGATCGGCCTGGACACCACCCGGGCCATCGCCGAGTCGCTGTACGCCGAGTTCCGCGAGCCGCTGTACGCGCCGCCGCCCCTGCTGCGCCGGATGGTGGAGGCGGGCCTGCTGGGACGCAAGTCCGGGCGGGGCTTCCACACCTATCCGACGGGGCGGCGCGAGGAGACGGCCGTACCGGTGCGGCGGCCGTGAGGGAAGCGTGAGGGAAGATGGTGGCGGCGTAGGATCGGCGAACGAGGGGAGCGGCAGGGTGACGACCAAGGTGCGCAGCACGGCGGAGACCCGCGAGCGCATCCTGACCGCGGCGTGCGAGGTCATCGCCGAGACCGGTTTCGAGAAGATCCGGATGCGCATGGTCGCGGAGCGGGCCGGGGTGTCGACCGCGCTGCTGCACTACCACTTCGACACGCGCGAGAAGCTGTTCACCGAGGCGATGACGCACTCCTTCGCCCACACCGCGCTGGACGCCGAACGCGACGCGGACAGCACGCCCGCGGCGGTCGTGCTGGCCCGCATCCTGCGCAACCTGCTGCCGACCGACCCCGAACTGCACCAGGACTGGCGGCTGTGGCAGGAACTGTGGGCCCGGGCGCTGCGCGACGAGACGACCCGCCTCTTCGCAGTCGACCTCTACGCCCAACTGCACGCCTGGGTGGCCGGCGCGGTCCGGCGCGGCATCGCGTCCGGCGAGTTCACCCCGACCGACGTGGACGCGCTGAGCACCCTCGTCCTCTCCCTGAGCGACGGCTACGGCATCCGCCTGATGCTGCGCGATCCCGCCGTCACCCTGGACACGGCGCTCACCGCCGTCTGGCACCAGGTCGCCGGCGCACTGGGCCTCCCACCGACCCTGCCGCAGGGCTAGGCCGGCGGCGGCGGGCCAACAAGGCGGCCATCAGTGTCCTGGGGAAGCTACCGCCCCGACAGCACATGGCTCGGGCCTGGGGCGCCATGGCGACCAGGGCGTGTCCGATGGGTCAGTCGTCCACCCTCGGTCGGGTGGTTTGCCCCCGAATGTTCGCCGTCGCGCTGAGCTGATCGGAAGGATGGGTCTGCTGTTGCCGGCGGGAGTGACGTCCGCCCGGCGGGATCAAGGGAAAGGTAATCATGGTGGGAACGAAGTGGTCTGCCGCTCCATGGGGCACGGCACTGGCCCTGGTCGCCGTCGTGGCCGCCGCTACGACACCGGCGGCTGCCCACGGCCAGGCGTCCGGCCGGGCCCAGCGCATTGTGCTCACGAACTCGGACAACGGCCGGTCCGTGACCGCGACCCTGGGCGACGACATCGAAGTCCGGCTCACCAGCTCCCACGAAAACGGACTCACCTGGAGCTGGAGCACCCCGACGTCCAGCGACTCCACCGTTCTCCGGCGCACCACCGGTGCTACGGCACCGAGCGGCGGCGCGTCAGCGGTCTTGCACGCGGAACACGACGGTACCGCGACCGTCACCACGCAACGCCGCTGCCGCCCCGACCCGGGCCACGTCTGTCCCTTGGTGATCACGCCGTGGAAGGTCACGGTCGAAGTGAAGTGACCTCATGGACGGGGTCGGCCTTCGCCGGTGGCTGACCCGTCGGACACGACCTAGCCCGGTTCCTCCGGCAGGTCCGCCGAGGAGTCCTCGGGTGCCAGGTCGGGGCGCAGCCGGAGCCAGGACGGCTGGCGGAGCATCCCGGAGCGGGTACGGGTGCTGTAGCCGACCTCGCCCACCAGCCGGGGCAGCACCCAGTGGGCGCCCGTGACGCGCGGGACCGGGTCGAAGGGGCACCGGTCGCTCGCGGCGGCCCGCAACAGCGCCGCCAGCTCCGTGCGTTCCGCCTCGCTCCAGCCGGTGCCGACCCCACCGACGTACCGCAGCCGGCCACCCGCCCGCTGACCGACCAGGACCGCACCCGGCAGCCCGGTCAGCCGCCCCTTGCCGGGCAGCCAGCCGCCGACGATCACGTCCTCGGCACGCGTGTTCCGGATCTTGACCCAGGCGCGGGAGCGCACCCCCGGCTCGTACACCGAGTCCAGCCGCTTGCACACCAGGCCCTCCAGGCCGTGCTCCCTGGTCGCCGCGAGCGCCTCGGCGCCATGCCCGGTCACGGCGCCCGGCGTCGACCAGTGCGGTCCCGAGAGCCCCAGTTCCCGCAGCCGGGCCCGCCGCCGCAGATACGGCAGCCGCACCAGGGATTCCCCCAGGAACGGCACGTCGAACAGGACCAGATGCACCGGCACCCGGGCGGCCCGGTGTGCCGCACGCGCGGGGGCGTGCGCGAGGCCCATCCGGCTCTGCAGCAGCTGGAAGTCGGAGCGGCCCCGCTCGTCCAGGGCCAGCACCTCGCCGTCCAGGACCGCGGGCGCGGCCCCGAGGCTCTCGCCGAGCGGGTGGAGTTCGGGGTAGGCGGCGGTGATGTCCTCGCCCGAGCGGGCACGCAACAGCACGCTGCCGTCGCCGGGCAGGTAGACCATCACCCGCTGGCCGTCCTGCTTGGTCTCGTACGCCCACCGCTCGTCCTGCGCGGGGGGCGGCAGGCTGCCGGGTGTCGCCAGCATCGGCGGAATCAACGGGAGGGGCGGGAGGGGCGGGGTCACGGCGGTCACGGCTGAAGGTCTCGACCGCGCTCCGCGCCCTCACGCGCCTTTCGGTAACCGTTCCCCTGAACGGGCCCGCGCCACGGTCCCGGGACACGCCCGGCGCGGGTGGCGCGTGGCGGATGGACGGGAGGCTTCCCCGGCTGGACCTCGGAGCGGTGGTGAGCATGGCGCAGGACGGCGCGGGCCGAGCAGGTGAGCGCGACGCGGGAGGCCATCCTGACCGCGGCGGAACCGCTGTTCGCCGAACACGGCGGGTACGCCGTCGCCAACCGCCGGATCAGCGAGGCCGCTGGTCAGGGCCACAACGCCGCGGTCGGCTACCACTTCGGCACCAGGGCCGACCCGGTCCGCGCGTTCGCCCGTCGGCACGCCGAACGCATCGAGACGCTCAGGGAGCGCTCCCCTCGCGGCGGCCGGCGACTCCGGGGACGTACGCGACCGGGTCGGCTGCCCGGTGCCCGACCATCTGGCCGGGCTCGGCAGCCCCACCCGGTACGCACGGTTCCGCGCCCGCGTGATGACCGACCCGGCGCTGCACGAGATCATGGCCGAGGAGTCGCCGGCCTCACCGGCGCTGCGGTGGGCGATCGAGGGGCTCGACCGCGCCATGCCGGAGACGCCGCCCGAGGTGCGGGCCGAACGCGGCCGGATGGTCCGGGTGTTGTTGATCCCGCTCACCTGCGCCGAGCGGGAACGGGCCCTGGCCGAGGGCTCCGCGACGCCGCGTGCCGGCCGGAGCGAGGCCGTTACGGGACTCGCCGACGCGATCGGCGGCCTGTGGCCGGCGCCGGTCAGTCCCGCCCGCCGGCGGCCGCTCCGCCGGAGGGACGGTCCACGGTGAGGGACGTGTCGTCGGCGGGATCCCACCGGGCGCCCGCCGAGCGGTGGCCGAGGACCGGCTCGGCGAGCAGCCTCGCCAACCCGCACAGGGTCTGACCGTGCCGGGCGAAGAGCGCGTCGCGCGAGTCGAAGTGGCCGAGGTCCGCGAGCACATGGGCCGAGAGGTCGCACGCCGGACCGGTGGCCGGGCACGCCGTGGTGCCGTCCCAGTCGATCGCCGTCCGGGACAGGGCATCGAACAGCGTCTCCGGGCCGGAGTTGGTGAAGCCGCCGCCCGGCCGCCCGCTCAACTCCTCCAGGTCGCCGAAGAGTTCGGACGCCGTAAGCCAGGGCGCTGCCGGGTGGGCGGCCGGTGGCAGGCCCTCGACGTGGAATTCGGGCCAGGCGAGCACGACCTGGTGGGGGACGAGCGGACGCACCAGGGGGAAGCGCGGATACCAGAACCTGCCGTCCACCAGCAGTCCGCGCACCCGGGTGGCCACCCCGCAGGCTCGTGCCACCGACTCCAGCACCGCCAGCCGCTGGCTGCACGAGCCGCGGCCACGGCGCAGCACCTGCGACACGGGCCGCTCGTCCCGTACCGAGTAGACCGGGCGGACCGTCGCGGCGATCCAGCGGTGAGCCCGGCGCAGGGCCGCTGTCCGCCGGAGGGGATCGGCCGCGTCCGCCGACGTCGGCATGTCGAGCCGTTGGACGAGGGAGGCGACGGCCGGATGCCGCCAGTCGAGGATGCGCGTGGGGGCCGTACTCCCGGTGTGACTCCCCGCGTGCGCGCCGCTGTCGGTCGTGGCGGCGCCGGTGATGCGCGCGCGGGCCCGGCGTCGGGGCGTGAGAAGCGAACTCGTCATGACCGTGGTCCTCTCGTCCGGCACCCGACGGTGGCGTGACGTATCGTGACAGGAAAATTGAACATGTTCAATTATGTCTGTCGCAACGTCATCGAGGGGAGTCCGGCTCCACGTCCAGGCCGGTGCAGGCCAGTTTCCCGTCCACCTCGGCGCACGCCTCGACGCCCCGCGGCGAGGACACCGGGAGCATCGGGCTGCTGTAGCCGGTGGAGTCGTCGGCCGGATAGGTCGCCGAGAGCACGTCCTGGCCCGCCCGGACGGACACCTCGCGCGGCCGCGGGGTGTGGATCCGGACCTCGGACCAGACGGTGCCGCAGGCCGGCGAATAGCGCAGCCGGACGGCGTAGGCCGGGTCGGACGCCGTACTCCGGGTCTGCGCGTCCCGGACGCAGGCCGACACCTCGGGCAACTGCCCCTGGCAGGAGCGGCCGTGGCAGCGGGGCGCCCCCGACAGGGGCTGCGCTGTGGGCACCGGCCCCGGGTGCCCGGACAGGGCGAAGGTGGCGGCGAGTGCCGCCGCCGCGCCGCACAGCGCGAGCGCCGGCAGCGGGAACCGGCCGCGCCGGCCGGCCGGGCGGTTCGGGCCGGGCGCCTCGGGCGGGTCCGCGGGCGGCTTCGCGGCACAGGCGTCCCACCGGGCCAGTACGGCGGCGGGATCCGCGCCGGCCAGCCGGCACAGCGCCTCCACCGCGGGCCTGGGGGGCCGCTGGGCGCCGGACAGATACCGGTGCCAGGCGGACTTGCTGTACGGGGTGCGCGCGGCCAGTGCCGCGAGGCTCAGACCCGTTCGGTCCTTCAGCTCGCGCAGGGCCGCCGTCAATGGCTCGCTCGGCGTGGTCGCTCCTCGGGGGTGCCGCATCGTGCTTTCCTCGACTCCCATTCCGCTATGGGCGGTTTCGCCCCTGTTGCTCGGAATGGCTTCCCGTTCGCTTGGTGCCCGGAACGCCGGTGAGGTATGAGGAAGGTGAGGCGACGGCGTACCGAAGGCCCGTTCGGGGGTCGTCGAACGGGCCTTCGGTGTTCAGGGGAGGTGGTGGTGAGGGGGCGTCAGCACCAGGGGAGGGCGCGGTTGACGCGCACGTAGTGGGCGGAGACGTACCCCTCGTGGTGCGGGAGGCGGTACCAGGTGTGGTTGCCGAACACCCCGGAGCCGTGGGTCCGGCACGTCAGCCGCACCACCCGGTGCGCGCGCAGGTGGCCGGTGACCAGGTAGCCGGTGCCGGGGCCGGAGCGGACATTGAGCCGGGTGTGCCGGGTGGCGACCCGGCCGGACGCGGGGGTGGCGACGCGCCGCGCCGTGCCGAGCACCGCGAAGCGGTACGCGGCGCTCGTGGTGCCCGTGGTCCGTGCCGTGAGGCGGTGCACGGCGGCCGGCAGCGGGAAGCGGCCGGTGCGGCCCACCCGGTACTCGAGGTGGTGGATCCGGTGCTGGGCGCGGTGGGTGAGGTGGCTTCGGTGGTGGCGGACACGGAGCCCGATGTGGCGCGAGCGGTCACCGGCGCGCTGGGTGTGGTCGTGCCGTACGGCGGCGGCGGGCGCCGTACGGACGGGTGCGGCGCTCGCCGAGGCGGCCCCGGCCGCCGTGGGCAGGAAGGCGAGCACCGCGACCGTGGCCAGCAGGCCGCTCTTCAGGGTCCGTCGGATCATGGAAACCTCCGGCTGTCGTTCTCGTGACCACGAGCAGCGGTCACGACACTCAGCGTTACCGCCGTGAACCCTCCGAATGCCGTCCCCGCGTCCCCCGGGACGGCCGGGACGTCCCCCGGGACGGGCGTCGGCCCCGGATCCGGCTCGAGGGACCTCGCCGGAGCGTCCGCACCGAGGTGGGCGCGGGGAACCGGCCCTGCCGGCGCCTACTTTCGAGTAATATCCGGCGTCAGGTGCCCAGAGGAGGAACAGTGTCCCGGTCCGAACGCTCGCCCCTGCTGCTCGCCGGTCTGCTGGCCGCGGCCGGAGTCGCCCACTTCACCACCCCCCGGCAGTTCGACGCCACCATCCCCGGCCGGCTGCCGGGCTCACCCAGGGCCTGGACCTACGGCAGCGGGGCTCTCGAACTGGCCCTCGCGGCCGGAATCGCCGCGCCCCGCACCCGCGCGGCCGCCGCGAAGGCGGCCGCGGCCTTCTTCGTCGGGGTGTTCCCGGCCAACGTGCAGATGGCCGTGGACTGGCGACACCGCCCCGCGCCGCTGCGGACGGCCGCCCTGGCGCGGCTGCCGCTCCAGATCCCGCTGGTGCTGTGGGCCCGCGGGGTCGCCCGGAACGAAGGGAAGGGGCGGTCATGACCGAACGCGTCGAGGTCGGTGACAAGGTCGAGGACTTCGCCCTGCCCGACGAGACCGGTACCACGCGCCGGCTCACCGAGCTGCTGGCCGAGGGGCCCGTCGTGCTCTTCTTCTACCCGGCCGCCCTCACCACCGGCTGCACCGCCGAGGCCTGCCACTTCCGCGACCTGGCCGCCGAATTCGCCGCCGTGGGCGCACACCCCGTCGGGATCAGCGGGGACGGCATCGACAAGCAGCGCGAGTTCGCCGGGCGCCACACCCTCGGCATGCCCCTGCTCTCCGACGCGGACGGCGCGGTCCGCGAGCGGTTCGGCGTCAGGCGGGGCTTCTCCCTCGCCCCCACCAAACGCGTCACCTTCGTGATCGCCAAGGACCGCACGGTGCTGGAGATCGTCCGCAGCGAACTGCGCATGAACTCCCACGCCGACCGGGCCCTGGCCGCCCTGCGCGCCCACGGGGGCTGACCCCCGCCCGGTTCCGCGGTTGATGCGCCGGAACAATCGGATCATCCTTGGTGATATGGAGCATGTCGCCGCCGTGGCGGTCATGGACGCCCAGGGCAGGGTGACCGGATGGAGCGAGGGCGCGCGGCTCCTCACCGGCCATCGGGCCGAGGACGTCGTGGGCCGGCCCGCGGCGGACCTGCTCGCCGAGGACGTTCCGGCCGACGCCGTCGCCGCCCGGGCCGGCGCGGCCACCCTGCGCCACCGCGACGGCCGGCGCGTGGAGCTGGCCCTCACCGCCTGCCCGGTGACCGGCGCCGCCGGCAAGCCGGCCGGATACGTCGTCACGGCGGCCCCGGCCGGCACCCTCCTCGCCGCGCAGGCCTTCGACCAGGCCTCGCCCGCCATGTCGGTCTTCGACCTGCGCCAGCGGTATCTGCGCGTCAACGACGCCGCCTGCAAGGTGATGGGCGTCCCGGAATCCGCGCTCGCGGGCCGCCACTTCCCCGAGACCGTCGAGGACACCGACTACGACCGGGGCTTCCTGCGCCATCTGCGCGAGGTCGCCGAGACCGGCCGTCCCGTCCGCTACGAGAGCTTCGCCCGCGCCCCCGCACTGAACCGGGAGCACCTGTGGAGCATCGAGATGTGGCCGCTGCGGGACGCCTCGGGCGACCAGACCGCCGTCGCCATGGCGGCCTTCGACAACACCGACCAATACTGGGCCCGGCGCCGGCTGGCCCTGCTCAACGAGGCCGCGACCGCTCTGGGCACCACCCTGGACGTGGTCCGCACCGCCGAGGAACTGGTCGAACTCCTGGTGCCGCGCTACGCCGACTTCGCCGGCGTCGACCTGCTCGACTGGGTGCTCGGCGCCGACGAGCCGCCGGTGGTCCCCGACGGCGGCGTCACCCTCCAGCGCGTCGCCCACGGATCCACCCGGTCGGGCACCCCCGGCGCGGCCGTGGCCCTGGGGGAGACCCACCTCTACCAGCCGCCCTCGCCGCCCGCCCGCGCGCTGCGCGACGGCCACGCCGTGATCGGCCAGGCCGGCGAGCCCGGGTTCGTAGCGTGGCTCCAGGAGCGCAACACACGATCACCCGAGGGCGAATCCTTCCGACAGGGCGTCCACTCCATGATCGCGGTGCCGCTCCGGGCGCGCGGAACCACCCTCGGCGTCGCCCTCTGCGTCCGCGTGGCCCACCCGGACGCCTATGTCCCCGACGACGCCGTGTTCGCCGAGGAACTGGCAAGCCGGGCCGCCGTCTGCATCGACAACGCGCGCCGCTTCGCCCGCGAACGCTCCACCGCCCTCGCCCTCCAGCACAGCCTGCTGCCGCGCGGACTGCCCGGGCAGGCCGCCGTCGACGTCGCCCACCGCTATCTGCCGTGCGGATCGGTCGCCGGCATCGGCGGCGACTGGTTCGACGTCATCCCGCTCTCCGGCGGCCGGGTCGCCCTGGTCGTGGGCGACGTGGTCGGCCACGGCATCCAGTCCTCGGCCACCATGGGCCGGCTGCGCACCGCCGTACGCACCCTCGCCGACGTGGACCTGCCGCCGGACGAGCTGCTCACCCACCTCGACGACCTGGTCACCCATCTGGCCTCCGGCGACAGCGGCGAGGAGGTCGCCGAAGCCGGCGCCACCTGTCTGTACGCCGTCTACGATCCCGTCTCCCGCCGCCTGTCGCTCGCCGCCGCCGGCCACGCGGCCCCGGCCGTCGTCCTGCCCGGCGGCAGCGCCGAGTCCGTCCCCTTGAGCGCGGGGCCGCCGCTCGGCGTCGGCGGGTTGCCCTTCGAGGCATCGGAACTCGAACTGCCCGAGGGATCCGTCGTCGCCCTCTACACCGACGGTCTGCTGGAGGGCCGTGGCCGGGATGCCGACGCCGCGGCCGACGACCTGTGCCGAGCGCTGAGCGTGCCGTGCGACTCCCTCGACGCGCTGTGCGACAGCGTCCTGAAGGCCGTCCTGCCCGACCAGCCGGGAGACGACGTGGCCCTGCTGCTCGTGCGCACCCGCGCCCTCGGGGCCGACCGGGTCGCCACCTGGGACGTCCCGCCCGACCCCGCGCAGGTCGCCGTCCTGCGTCAGGCGACCGGCGAGCAACTGGCCGCCTGGGGTCTGGAGGAGGCATCCTTCGTCACCGAACTCGTCGTCAGCGAACTCGTCACGAACGCCATCCGCTACGGCGCACCGCCCATCCAGCTCCGCCTGATCCGCGACCGCGCGCTCATCTGCGAGGTCTCCGACGCCAGCTCCACCTCCCCCCACCTGCGCCGGGCGCACGCCTACGACGAGGGCGGCCGGGGCCTGCTGCTGGTCGCCCAGCTCACCCAGCGCTGGGGCAGCCGGCAGACGGGCGGCGGCAAGACGATCTGGGCGGAGCAGCCACTGCCCGACGCCTGAGCCACCGGGCCACCCGGCTTCGGCGGCCCACGGCCGCGGCCGGCCCGCGAATGAACCGGCCCGCGATAGACCGGACGGCGACACACCGGCTGTCGTCGGCGGACGAGTTCGCAGCGCATCGCGCCCGGCTGTTCGGCCTCGCCTACCGGCTGCCCAGCTCCGCCACGGAGGCCGAGGACGCGGTGCAGGACGCATATCTGCGGTTCAGCGGCGCCGAGCGCTCCCGGATCGGAGCAGGTCTCGACGGCGATGCCGGTCCTGCTGGAGCGACTGACGCCGGCCGAACGGGCGGTGTACGTGCTGCGCCCGCGGCAAGGCCGCGTCTCAGGCCGCCGGACGCTCCCGCACCACGTCTTGCGGCCGCTTGTCCGTACGCAGGCCGAGGAACCGCGGGTGCCGCAGCATCCCGTCCCGGGTCCACTCGGTGAAGGCGATCTGCGCGACCAGTTCCGGCTCCACCCAGCGGGCGCGTGACTCCCGTACCACCCCGGTGAACGGCGAGGTGTCCCGGCGCGCCCCGTCCAGCCGCTCGCGCAGCGCCAGCAGGGTGCGCCGGTCGAAACCGGTGCCGACCTTGCCCGCGTAACGCAGCCGGTCACCCTCGTAGTGGCCGAGCAGCAGCGCCCCCAGCCCGACGCGGCTGCCCGCCGGCTCGGTGAAGCCGCCGATCACGAACTCCTGCGCCTGCTCGCACTTGAGCTTCAGCCAGTCCGTGGACCTACGGGTCCGGTACGGCCCGTCGGCCCGCTTGGCGATCAGCCCCTCCCAGCCCCGGCCGCAGGCCTCGGCGAGCAGCTCGGCGCCGCCCGCGTTGCGATGCGGGGTCAGCCGCAGCGGGGTCCGGTAGGTGAGCGCCCGGCGCAGCAGCGACTTGCGCGCCCGCAAGGGGAGCGCGCGGGTGTCGGCGCCCTCCAGCCGCAGCACGTCGAAGACGTAGTACGTCACCGCGACCCCGGACGCCTCGATGTCCCGGAGCCGGGTCAGCCCCATCCGCCGCTGCAGGCGCGCGAAGTCGGTACGGCCGCCGGAGAACGCGACCACCTCGCCGTCCACGGTGAAGTCCGCGCACTCCTGCCCGGCGAGCGCCGCGACGATCTCCGGATAGGTGTCGTCCAGCCGCTGCCCCGTGCGCGAGAGCAGCCGCACCCGCTCACCCTCCCGCACCGCCAGCAGCCGCACGCCGTCCAGCTTCCGTTCGAACACCCAGCCCGCGCCGAAGTCCCGCCGGTCGCTGAGGGTGGCCAGCATCGGGGACGCGGCCAGCTCGGTGCCCGGCGCGGCCGGCCGCAGCAGCCGCCGCCGATCGTCGGGCAGGGCGTCCAGCACCCCGGATCCGGACCCCACCTCTCACTCCTCGCCGTCGGCCGCCGCCACCTGGGCGAGAGTGCGTCCGCTGCGCACCGAGCGGGCCCGCCGGGGGTCCGGGGTGCCGTGCCCGTCCGAGCGCGCCGCGCCCTTGCGCACCAGCAGCCAGGCGTCCTCGCCGTCGCTGCCCCTGAAGCGGGTGAGGGCGTACTCGCCGTGCAGCTTCGTGCCGTTCAGCCGGAACGTGGCGTGCCCGCGCTCCAGCGACTCCGCGAAGTCCACCGGACGCCCCCGCCGGTCGTGGCTCGCCGGCTCGTAGGTGCCGTGGTCCCACACGATCACGGTGCCGCCGCCGTACTCGCCCTTCGGGATCACGCCCTCGAAGTTCTCGTAGTCCAGCGGATGGTCCTCCGTCGGCACGGCCAGCCGCTTGTCGCCCGGGTCGGTGGACGGCCCCTTCGGGATCGACCAGGATCTCAGGACGTCGCCCACCTGGAGCCGGAAGTCGAAGTGCATCCGGCGCGCGTCATGGATCTGGACCACGAACCGGGGCCGGTCGCCGTCCTCCCGGGCCGCCTGGCCGGACGGCTCCCGGGTCCGTTCGAAGTCTCGCTTGCCGCGGTACGTCCGCAGCCGGTCCTCCGCCGCCACGTCCGGCTCCCTTCCGTGCGTCGGTCCCAGCGGCGCCCGAGTACCCCGCGGCGGGGCGGTCAGCCCGCGAGACCGTCCGGCCGGGCGTGCGGTGCGCTCGGCCCCCGACGCCGCCACCGCGGACGTCGCGCGGGAACGCGTCGAGCGGCCGTAGCTCACCGCACACGTGCGGATTCCGGCGCGGGCCGCAGCCGGCGCGCCCTGGCATACAGTGCGGTGACCAGGCCCGACAGCCCCGCCACGCACAACAGGGCGGGTCCGGGGCCGAGGCGCAGCAGCAGGGCGCCGGCGACCCCGCCGACGAAGACACCGAGGACGGTCGCCAGCCGCCGGACCCGGGTCAGCGCCGGTTCCCGTGCCTCCGCCGTACGCCCGGGCAGCAGCCCGGCGAGCAGTTTGACCAGGGTGATCTGCAGGACCGTGGTCGGCATGTCGGGAATGCTCGCCTGCACCATCACGCGGTTGCGCCAGCCCATGGCGGCCGCGAGCAGCACGACGGCGATCGCCGTGACGAGCTCGGCGGGTGCCCCCTGTCCGCTCGTGAGGACGACGACCAGCCCGGCGAGCAGGACCATCGCCGTTTCCAGGGCGAGGGCCGGCACGAACCACCGGCCTCCACGACGACCGAGCCGGGTGACGACCGTGTGGGCGGCGACGGCCCCCAGGACGAAAGCCACGAGAGCCTCGGCGGGGCGGGCGACGGGCGTTCCCGCCCGTGTCACACCGAATCCCAGGAACAGCACGTTGCCCGTCGTCAGCGCGGCGAACGCGTGCCCGAGCCCGAGGAAGGTGATCGCGTCGACCGCGCCGGCCGTCACGGTCAGCGCGAACAGCACGACCGCGATGCGCAACCGCGGGGGCGCCGGGGCACCGTTCACATCGTCCGCCGATCGACTGCCCGACAAGGAAGTGCCGGGCGCCCATCGGCCCGGGCACACCAGCCGCCCCCATCCTCCGGCGCCGAGCGGTGGACCGCATCCCGGAGTACTTCCGTCGCGCAGGAGTGCACCGTGGGAGGGGCGGCGGTGTCACGATCTGTCGGGGGCCCATCGACGAGCATCGGTGGTGAGCCGGCGCGGGCGCCCGACCCGCCCGTACGTCAGTCCGCCGGCCGCCATCCCAGGGCCGGCCCCAGCTTCGTCGCCATGTCCTTCAGGATCTGCACGTAGTCCGCGTGCTCGAAGGTGAACGGCAGCGCGAACGCCACCTCGTCGATCTCCCGGAACGCGGCGTGCGCGTGCAGCCGTTCCGCCAGCTCCGCCGAGGTGCCGACCAGGTCCGGCGCGAACAGCAGCCGCGCCGGACCCTGCGGTGAGGAGGTACGGGGCAGGCGCCTCGCCGCGTACTCCGCGTACCTGGCGCGCTGCTCCGGTGTCGCCGAGTCCGTGGGTATCACCACCAGCCCCTGGGAGACACGGGCCGCCTCACCGTCGGGATGACGGGCCCGGAACTCACGGATGTGGGACAGCTGGACCGCGGCGAAGTCCGGCGCGGCGCCGTCGCCTTCGGCCTTGACGACGCTGCTGGTCAGGAGGTTCATGCCGTGCTCGCCCGCCCAGCGCGCCGAGCCGAGGCTGCCGCCGCCGTACCACAGGCGCCGGCCGAGACCGGGGGAGTGCGGCTGGACCACATCGGAGAACACCTCGAAGCCCTCGACCCCGCTGAAGTCCGTGGCCGGCTTGCCGCGCACCAGGTCCAGCAACCGCCGCACCCGCTCGTAGCCGAAGTCCTCCACGTCGGCGGTGTCCGGGTACAGGGCGCCCGCGACCTGCTCGAAGTGGGTCGGCGGACCGACACTGACACCGGGGTTCAGCCGGCCGCCGGACAGGATGTCCACGGTCGCCAGGTCCTCGGCCAGCCGCAGCGGGTTCTCCCAGCCCAGCGGTGTCACCGCGGTGCCCAGCTCGATGCGCCGGGTGCGCTGGGAGGCGGCGGCCAGGACGGCGACCGGGGACGAGATGCCGTACTGCAGATGCCGGTGACGGACCCATGCGCTGTCGAAACCGAGCCGCTCGCCCAGTTCGATGATCTCCAGCGTGGACTCGTGCCCCCGGGCCGGATCCGCCGCGTCGAACAGGCCGATGGTGAGGAAGCCCAGCCTGCGCAGGGGGCGGGGGGTGGACGGCACGGGTTCCTCCAGCGGTCGCACGGCTTCGTACGTCGGTCCTGCCGCGATTGTGGCAGGCGAGTGTGACAGCCGTGTGATGCGTGTGTGATCAGCGCAGCGGGATGACCACCTCGTCCTCCACCGGAGGATCCAGCTCCTGCGCGCGGTTTCCGGTCGCGGCGAAGCAGCGCAGCCGGACCGCGTCCGGCGTGACGTCCAGGCGCAGGAAGCACTTGAAGAAGGGCGGGCTGTAGGTGGTGGAGGACGGCGAGAACAACTGCGTGTAGATCTTGCGCACCGGCAGCCGGAACCGCGCGGCCCGCTCGGGTCGCCGTCCGGCGCCGAGGAGGTCCGCGACCAGCCGCGCGCGCCTGGTGACCCGGGCGCCGGGGCTCGGCGCCCGGCCCGGTTCGACACCGAGGCGTTCGCTGACGACCGCGGTCGCCTCGGCCTCGGTCAGGTCGAAGAAGCGGGGCATCCGCAGCCGGCGGCCGTAGAGGCGGCTGTAGAAGGCCAGCGAGTCCCCGCGCAGCGGGTAGCAGCGGAAGTCGCGCTCGGTGACTCCCGCGACCGACACCCGCGGGATGGTGTGCGTGGCGTGCATGAAGGCGCCGCCGCCGCCCGCGACCACGTACTGGACGAGGCGGCCGTCCACGTCGACCGGATAGCGCTGGTAGTTGTGGATGTCGCCGCCGATCGCGGCCACGTAGCGGTGCTCCGGGGCCCGGACGATGTCGTCCACCGTGCCGCCGCCCTCGATGGGGCAGGGGTGGTGCTCGGCGTCGACGTACAGGGGTGACCCGGTGATCAGGATCTTCGGCATCGGCCCTCGCGACACCTCGCGCAGCCACGCGCCCTGTTCGGCGTCGACCGTGCCCAGCAGGCCGGTGTCGATGCCGACGATCCGGACCGGCCCGGCGTCGATCGCCCAGTACGGCCCGGGCTGTTCGGCCCGCTGCGCCGGAGCCGCCCGCAACTGCCGCGCCGCCGCGAGGCGTTGCTCGTCCGTGGGGCCGGGCCGGTGCCACAGCCGGGCGCGCCACCAGGCTCGGGTGAGCGGACGGGGCCGGGGCCCGGGATCGAGCGGCGGGGTGTCGGCGCAGAAGACGCGCATGAAGGCGCCGAGGTCCTCGTACCAGTCGTGGTTGCCCGGTATCGCGTAGATCGGCGCCTGGTAGTCCCGGTACGGCCGGAAGAACTTGTCACCGTAGTCGTCGGCGCTGCCCACCGGGTAGATGACGTCGCTCGCGATCACCGCGAACTCGGTGTCCTGACCGACCTTCAGAAACCCTGGCACGACCGCGTACTGGGAGGCGTCGCCCTCGCCGGTGTCCCCGAGGACCATGAAGGAGAACCGGTCCGGGACCTCGCGCCGGATCACCTTGTCGGCTGGTGCCCCCGCCGCCTCCCGCCGCGCCACCCAGCGGCCGCGGGTGCGGCCGGTGGGGTCGCCGAACCAGGACGCCAGTACGCCGTTGCGGGCGGCCCACAGCGTCTTCGGGTTCAGCCACGACAGCTTCTCGACATGGCCGGGCATCAGCCTTTGGTAGGCGCCGCGTTCGGCCGAGCCCCAGCCGGCGCCCTGTGCGGTATCGCGTGAGGAGTCAGACACGCGGTGCACGGTAACAACGCGCCGGTCAATGACGGGATGCGGGGCCCGCGAACACCCATCCCGGGGGCCTGTCAGGGGTGTTGTGGGGCGAGCCCGGGCGGCGCGGGCCCACGTCCGCCCTCAGCCGGTGGAACTCCCGGGCCGGGCCTGGCCGGCGGGGCGTGCGGCGAGGGCTTCCAGCATGCGCCGCTGGTGCCGGTGGCCGACCGTCTCGTAGCCGACCACGGTCACGAAGGGAGCGAGCATCACCACGAGCAGGCAGACCGCGACCGGCACGCCCACCGCGGCCAGCAGGACGGCGAGGGCGAGGACGGCGAGCGTGACGGAGATCAGCAGCAGGTGGAACCTGTCCGCCTGGGACAGCAGCAGGGTGTGCAACAGATACACCATCAGCAGGAAGAGGCCCACGGGCAGGGCCAGCGAGAGGACCACGGCCACGCCCCCGATCTCCGAGTGGTGCTCCAGGTGCAGTCCGGCCACGTGCAGCCCCGCGCCGGCCCCGGCGATGCCGATGAACACGGGAATGTGTCCGTAGCCGAAGAGGTAGCCGCGGTCGCGGCGGTGGACGAGGACATCGCCGAAGGGCGTGGTGAAGTACACCCACCACATGCCGAAGGTCAGCCCCACACCGGCCACGACGACGGCGACCGCGTTGCCGGTCCAGTGGGTGCCCGTGGCGCCGCCGAGCAGATCGCCGGACGAGGCGACCGTGCCGACGACACCCTCGCCGAGGGTGATGATCGCGAACAGGCTGTACCGCTCGGCGACATGGTGCGGATGCCAGGGCGTGGTGCCCGCGCCTCCCTGGCTGAGCACCGGCAACAGCAGTTCCAACGCGCCGAGGAGGGCGAAGGCGAGGAACACGAACGGCAGTGGCAGAGCCACGAAGGCGATCACGAGCCAGCCGGCCTGCGCGATGACGGTCCAGCGGATCTGCGCGCTGCCCACCGCGTGGAACTCCCTCGACTCCCGGGCGGCGCGCCGCCACTGGAGCACCATCGCGACGCGCATCACGACGTAGCCGATCACCATCGCCCGCAGTTCGAGGTGGGTGCCCTCCCGGACCGAGTCGAACAGGGCGGGCAGCCCCAGGGACAACACCACCACCCCGATCATCTGCAGCATCGTCAGGGCCCGGTAGAGCCAGTCGTCGGTGTCGAATGCGGACGCGAACCAGCTGAAGCTGATCCAGGCGACGCTGATCGCGAACATGGCCAGCACGAACGCGGTGACCGCCGGCCCGGGGCGCCCCTCGGCGACCATCTCCGCGAGGTGGGACGCCGCGGTGCCGACGGCGACCACGAACGTCAGGTCGTACAACAGCTCCAAGGGGGAGGAGACCCGGCCGTGTTGCTCCGGGTCGCGGCCGGTCATGGGCACCCGGCTGTGGGCCAGCCTGCCGTCGGGGGGTTGTGTTGCGCTCATGGGCAGGATCATGCCGCCCACCGGCGGGTCCTGCCGCGCGACAGGCCCCGTTCCGCCCGGGCTCCGGGCCGCAGGGGGCATAGGGAAAACCCTCGAATGACCTCTATCTGACTGACATGTTCGAGTCAATCTGCAAGTGTTCCCCCGCATACCGCACCTCCTTGGTGTAGGCCGCACACCGCACCACCTGGTGTGCGCCGTACACCGCACCTCCCTGGTGTGCGCACGGATCACGGTCCCGCACAGCCCAGCTCTCCCGGGCAGCAGACCCCTCTGCCCGGTCTGTCACCGGCCGCGACCCGGCGGCCGCAGCAGGAGGAGTACGCGTGAGACGTCTTCCCCACAGACCCCTTCCCCCCAGAGGCCACAAGCGGGCCATGGTCGGAGCCGCCCTGGTCTCCACCGCGGCCCTCCTCGCCGTCGGCATGCAGACGGGCTCCGCCGCCGCCACGCCGGCGGCGGCCCACCCCGCGCCGCTGCGCAGCGGCGGCCTGGAGGCCAAGCTCTCCCCTGCGCAGCGCCAGGCGCTGCTCGACAGCGCCCGGCAGCACACCGCGGCGACCGCCCGCACCCTCGGCCTCGGCGCCAAGGAGAAGCTGGTCGTCAAGGACGTCGTCAAGGACAACGACGGCACCGTGCACACACGCTACGAGCGCACCTACGCCGGCCTCCCCGTCCTCGGCGGCGACCTCGTCGTGCACACTCCGCCCGCCTCCCTGGCCGCGGGATCCGTGAGCACCACCTTCAACAACAAGCGGGCCATCAAGGTCGCCGGGACGACCGCCGTCTTCACCAAGTCCGCCGCCGAGAGCAAGGCGCTCAAGGCAGCCAAGGCCCTCGACGCCGAGAAGGCCACCACGGACAGTGTCCGCAAGGTGATCTGGGCGGGCAGCGGCACCCCGAAGCTCGCCTGGGAGAGCGTGATCGGCGGCTTCCAGGACGACGGCACGCCCAGCCAGCTGCACGTCGTCACGGACGCCACCACCGGCGCCGAGCTGTACCGCTTCCAGGCGGTCAGGACCGGTATCGGCAACACCCAGTACAGCGGGCAGGTCACGCTGACCACCACGCAGTCGGGCTCGAACTACACCCTCACCGACGGCTCGCGCGGCGGCCACAAGACCTACAACCTCAACCACGGCACCTCCGGTACCGGCACGCTGTTCTCCCAGACCAGCGACACCTGGGGCAACGGCACCACCTCCAACGCGGCCACGGCCGGCGCCGACGCGCACTACGGCGCCGCGACCACCTGGGACTTCTACAAGAACACCTTCGGCCGCAGCGGCATCCGCAACGACGGTGTCGCCGCGTACTCCCGGACGCACTACGGCAACGCGTACGTGAACGCGTTCTGGGACGACACCTGCTTCTGCATGACCTACGGCGACGGCTCCGGCAACTCCGACCCGCTGACCTCGCTCGACGTGGCCGGCCACGAGATGAGCCACGGCGTCACCGCCGCCACGGCCAACCTCGACTACACCGGCGAGTCCGGCGGCCTGAACGAGGCCACCAGCGACATCTTCGGCACCGGCGTGGAGTTCTACGCCAACAACTCCACCGATGTCGGTGACTACCTCATCGGTGAGAAGATCAACATCAACGGTGACGGCACGCCGCTGCGTTACATGGACAAGCCGAGCAAGGACGGCGGCTCGGCCGACAGTTGGTACAGCGGCGTCGGCAACCTCGACGTGCACTACTCCTCGGGCCCCGCCAACCACATGTTCTACCTGCTGTCCGAGGGCAGCGGCACCAAGGTCATCAACGGCGTGACCTACAACAGCCCGACCTCCGACGGTGTCGCCGTCGCCGGCATCGGCCGCGCCGCCGCCCTGCAGATCTGGTACAAGGCGCTGACGACGTACATGACGTCCAGCACCAACTACGCGGGCGCGCGCACCGCGGCCCTCAACGCGGCCGCCGCGCTGTACGGCACCAACTCCACGCAGTACGCCGGGGTGGGCAACGCCTTCGCCGGTATCAACGTCGGCAGCCACATCACCCCGCCGAGCAACGGGGTGACGGTCACCAACCCGGGCAACCAGTCCTCGACCGTGGGCACGGCCGTGAGTCTGCAGGTTCAGGCGAGCAGCACCAACAGCGGCGCGCTGAGCTACAGCGCCTCCGGTCTGCCCGCGGGTCTGTCGATCAACAGCTCCACCGGCCTGATCACCGGCACGCCCACGGCGGCCGGTACCTCCAGCACCACGGTCACGGTCACCGACTCCACCGGTGCGACCGGTACCGCGACCTTCACCTGGACGGTCTCCACCGGCGGCGGTGGCGGCTGCACCTCGACACAGTTGCTGGGCAACCCGGGCTTCGAGTCCGGCAGCAGCGGCTGGACCGCGACCAGCGGCGTCATCACCAACGACACCGGTGAGGCGGCCCACGGCGGCTCGTACAAGGCCTGGCTCAACGGCTACGGCACGACGCACACCGACACCCTGTCCCAGTCGGTGACGATCCCCGCCGGCTGCAAGGCGAGCCTGACCTTCTACCTGCACATCGACTCGGCGGAGACCACCACCAGCGCCCAGTACGACAAGCTGACGGTGACCGCCGGTTCGAAGACCCTGGCGACCTACTCGAACCTGAACAAGGCCTCGGGTTACAGCCAGAAGACCTTCGACCTGTCCTCGCTGGCGGGTCAGACGGTCACGCTGAAGTTCAACGGCGTGGAGGACTCCTCGCTGCAGACCAGCTTCGTCGTGGACGACACGGCCCTGACGACGAGCTGAGCCCCGCCCTACGGCCACGGTCCCGCACCCCGCTGTCCTCGGGTGCGGGACCGTGCCATACCCGCTCAGCTCAGTGGGTCCAGCGTCAGATACGCCTGCTGCGGGCCACCGTCGTGGACGAGCGACTCCTGGTTGCCCACGTCGTCGAAGGCGAACGCGTAGGCCTTGCCGTCCGCCATCTGCGCGTGGATCTTGCGCGCGTAGTGGTTGGTCACCGTGTCCTGGTAGAAGTTCGCGGCCGTGGTGTCCGGCTGGTTGGGGTTGGTCAGCAGCGTCGAGCGGTTGAAACCGGCGCACAGCGTACGGGAGATGGGCCCGCGCACGTTGTCGTTCGGCGCGTCCAGCAGCTTGTGGCAGCCGAAGATGCTGGAGGCGTCCGGCTTCTGGAAGCTGGTGACGACCGCGCCGGAGGAGTTGGTGAAGTTCATGACGTTGCCCGAGACCCGGCCGAAGTACTTGGTGTTCGGCTGGTCGGTGAAGGGCGTGACGGTCAGCGTGGAGGTCGAGTACTTCTGCCAGACCCGGTTGACGTAGTCGTCCATCACGTTCGCCGGCAGCGCCCCGGTCTCCACGCCGTACAGCGGGGACAGGGCGCGCAGGACCGTGCCGTCGGACCGCGTCTGGACCAGGTTGGCCCAGCCGCCCGGCTGTCCGCGCAGGGCGTTGAAAAAGCCCGTGTAGCCACCGGACTTGAGGTGGCCGGTGGTGAGCGTGCTGCCGTCGGCCCGCCGCACCCCGACCGCGTACGGCGCGGAGAACATGTCCACCTGGGTGCTGTTGAGCCACAGCCCGGAGTCGTTCAGGGTGTACTCGGACCAGTTGAACAGGATGTCCCGGTTGGGGTCGGTGGGGTTCTGCACGGCCGGCTGCACCAGCCCGCCGGTGGTGAGCCGGAAGTCGAGTCTGCGGCCGTAGGAGAAGTAGATCCGCCCGGAGAACTTCGGTATGCGGATCGTCTTGGACTGTCCCGCGGCCGGCCCGGGAATCGACGCGTCCGGAGCGGGCGTGGGCGGGTTGCCGCCCGCGGGCCAGGCGTGGAAGGTGCCGCCCGCGTCCGCCCAGCCCTGCTGCCCGGAGGACAGCTGGGTGCCGAGGTCGTAGACGTAGACGGCGTCGGCACGGCCGGAGTTGTTGGTGATGGTCAAGGGGATGGTGTCCGGCACGGCGGCATCGGCGCGCTCGGGTGCGCCGAACGCGAGGAGTCCGCCGATCAGTGCCGCCGTGGCCGCCAGGGGCAGCGCGGGGCGTGCGAGCGTGTGAGGCACTCTCCACCTCCGTGTGGGGTCGGGGTCGTACGGATCTGGTCCGTACCAGCTATGAGAGCGCTCTCAGAGTCGTGCGGAGGTGCGTCCATGTCAATGACTCGGACGCGATCCGCGGCCATGAGCCGACTTTGGCACCGCGGCCGCCGGCGCGGCGAGTGGCGGGCCGTGCCGCAGCACTGCGCCCGAGTGCGGTGCGCACCCCTGCCGACCGCCCGGCGGGCGGGGCGTTCCGGTCCGCGGGCGGTCGTCGGCGGCGGTTCGCCGTGGTGGTATCCCGAGCCGAGGTCAGAAGGTGCGTTCGAGTAGGCCGAGCAGTGCCGCCCAGTGGCGTTCGTCGGCCTCGCGGTCGTAGGCCGGCGTGTCCGCCTGCGTGTAGCCGTGTCCGGCATCCGGGTAGACCTCGCAGGTGTGCCGTACTCCGGCGGTGGTCAGGGCCTCCTCGAACCGCGCCATCTGCTCCGGGGGCAGTGACGGGTCGTCGTCGGCGTGTCCGAAGTACAGCTCCGCCGTGATGTCGGGGGCGCCCAGATGCGGACTGCCCGGATCGTCGGTGGCGAGCCGGCCGCCGTGGAAACCGGCCGCGGCGGCGACCCGGTCCGGGAAGGCGGCGGCCGTCCACAGCGCCAGCCTGGCCCCCATGCAGTAACCGGTCAGCGCGACCGGACCGTCGGCGACCAGCGGACTGTCGGCCAGCCAGCGCAGATAGGCGCCCGCGTCCCGCTCGACCAGGTCCGGCGTCAGCGAGGACACGAGCGGGCCGAGCCGGTCCCAGATCGTCGGGTCGGCGGCCGGGTCGATGAACTCGGGCAGGTCGAGGACCGGGGCCCGGCCCGCGCGGTAGAACACGTTCGGCACGAGCACCGTGTAGCCGGCGCCGGCCAGCCGGTCGGCCATCGACCTCAGGTGCGGGCGCAGGCCGTAGGCGTCCTGGTAGAACAGCACGGCCGGACGGGGGCGCCCGTCGGCCGGGTGGACGAGGTAGGAATCGGCGACGCCGTCCTCGGTGGGGATGTCGACGGCGGATCCTCGTACATCGGGCATGGTGAGAAGGCGCTCCCTTCGGGGCATGGGCGTCAGCCGGCGCGGAGCCGCCCGACGCCGCGGCTACCGCCCCATGCTGTCACGCAAGATCCCCACCCGGCGCACCCGGTGTGCTCCGCCTCACTCGAACCGGCTGGGGTCACCCGCGCCCCGTCGGACGATCTCCGCCTCACCGCTGGAGAAGTCCACCACCGTCGTCGGCTCGGTACCGCAGTCGCCCGAGTCGACCACCGCGTCGACGGCGTGGTCGAGCCGGTCCTTGATCTCCCAGCCCTGGGTCAACGGCTCCGCCTCGTCCGGCAGCAGCAGCGTGCTGGACAGCAGCGGCTCGTCCAGCTCGGCCAGCAGGGCCTGGGTGACGACATGGTCCGGGATGCGCACGCCGACCGTCTTCTTCTTCGGGTGCATCAGTTTGCGCGGCACCTCGCGCGTGGCGGGGAGGATGAACGTGTAACTCCCCGGAGTGGAGGCCTTCACCGCCCGGAAGACGTCGTTGTCCACCCGTACGAACTGGCCGAGCTGCGCGAAGTCCCGGCACATCAGAGTGAAGTGGTGCCGGTCGTCGAGATGGCGGATGGAACGGATCCGGTCCATGCCGTCCCGGCTGCCGAGGCGGCAGCCCAGCGCGTAACAGGAATCGGTGGGATATGCGATGAGCGCGCCCGAGCGGACCGCGTCGGCCACCTGTCCGATGCTGCGCGGCTGCGGGTTCTCGGGGTGCACGTCGAAGTACTTCGCCATCCGCCGAGCTTAAGCCGTCGCCCGGAGTTCCACGCGCCGGGATGCCGGCTCCCCGCCCCGGGGCCGTCGGGCAACCGGATCCCCGGGCCCCCGATCCCCGGCACCGATCGCGGCCCAACCGGCCGCCCGAACCGTTTTCGCCACTCGCGGGCCCGGCGGGCGAGTTCCCGTGTGTAGCGCGAAATTTCCGGGGCATGCGACCTTCTAGCCGTCCGGGGCCACCCCCCCCCGCTCCGGACGCGGCGTCTTCGCCGGCGGCCCCATCCCCCCCGGGCCGCCGGCGAAGCCATGTCCGGGCGGCGAAGCCATGCCTGGCCGGAGGGGACCGGCAGGTCTTTCCCGACCGCCGGCCGAGTCCTCACCTGGCGGCCGGCTCGGCCGGCAGGTCGAAGACGTGCCGCGGGGAGATGATCTCGGTGATCGCCTGCCCGAACAGGGTGCTCGGTTCCTGGTGGCCGTGGTCGATGTCCGTGTTGAGGAGGACCACGACGGTGGTCCGGGTCGCCGGCAGGTAGATGGTCAGGGACTCGTAGCCGGGCAGTGAGCCGTTGTGGCCGATCCACCCCCGCACGTTGAAGATGCCCAGGCCGTAACCGGCGTCCGGGATCGTCGTCGCCGGGGTGACGAGCCGCTCCCGCTGCGCGGCGGGGCTGATCATCCGGTCGCCGTCGGGCAGTTGGCCGGTGGCGACGGTGCGCGCCCACACGCGCAGATCGTCCAGGGTCGAGATCATCGCTCCGGCCGCCCAGCCCCAGGAGGGGTTCCAGTCGGCCGAGTCCGCGACCTTTCCGTCGGCCGTCTGGTTCGTGTAACCCTGCGCGTGCGGCGCGGGGAACTCGTTCCCGGTCGGGAAGAGCGTGTCCTTCATGCCGGCGGGATCGAGGATGTGTTGCCTGATGTAGTCCCCGAGCGGCCGCCCGCTCTCCTTCTCAACGACCAGACCGAGCAGGATCAGATTGGTGTTGGAGTAGGAGAACTTCTTCCCCGGCTCGAAGAGCACCGGATGCCTGAAGGCGTAGTCGAGCAACTGCCGTGGTGTGAAGGGACGTTCGGGGTTCGACGTCAGCGCCTTGAAGAAGCCGTCGTCCTCCGAGTAGTTGAACAGCCCGCTGCGCATGCCGGCCAGTTCGCGCAGCGTGATCCGGTCGCCGTTCGGGACGCCGTCGATGTACTTGCCGATCGGATCGTCCAGGCCGGCCCTTCCCTGGTCCACCAGTTGCAGCAGCGCGGTCACGGTGAACGTCTTGGTCTCGCTGCCGATGCGCATGTACAGGTCGGACGCCATCCTCTGGCCGGTTGCCTTGTCGGCCACCCCGAACGAGCGGACGTAGTCCCGCTGTCCGGGTGACCAGATCCCCACGGTCACACCGGGGACGTTCGCCTCGCGCATCACCCGCTTTACGGACGCGTCGAGTTGGCGTGCCACGTCGGAGGTGAGGGGGCGCGGGTCCGACGCCGGGGGCGACGGGCCGGGCGACTCGGCGGCGAACGCGGCCGGTGCGGAGAGCGGGACGGCTCCCGCGCCGAGCGGTGCCAGTAGCGTCGCGGTCGTCGCGGCGGCCAGAACTCCCCTGCGCAGACGCGCGGATGGGTGCGACATGGGCGACTCCAAGCCGTGAGACGCGACCACGCGATGAGCGGGACGCCGGAGCCCCGACCTACCCAGCATAGGAGCGGCCGCCCCGCCACGCCCGTCGGACCGGATGCCCGCACACGGTACGGCGCGCAGACCGGCGCGCGCTCCTCGCGCGTCGCGCCCGGTCCGCTACGGCCCGCAGGGCGGCGTCAGGACGGCCAGGGTGCCGTTGGCCTGCCGGAGCGCTTCCTCGAGGGTGGCGGGGGAGTGCAGCGCGCCGCTGCCGTCGGGCGGCACGAGCCACTCGAGGAAGCGGGCCGGCCGGTACGGCGGTGGCACGGCGACCCAGGACCCCTTACCGCAGTGCCGCAGGCCGGCACCCACCCAGCCCCCGGACGGGTCCGGCGGCAGGAAGAAGCCCACCCGGCCCGCGGCGGTGTCCACCAGAGTCGGACCCGGTACCGGCAGCGTGGGCCGCCACAGCAGGTCCAGGGTGAGCAGCCCCAGCCGCTCCGGAACGCTCAGCACCTCCCAGAAGCGACCCGCCTCCAGCAGCGCGATGCCCTCACCGTGGTCCCACTCCCGTTTGCAGACGCGCGGGTCGGCCGCCGCCGCGGCCAGCCACTCCACGCCCCGCGTCCACATCGTGTTCGTCATGCACCGCTCCGGGTGTCCTCGCTCGCCGCTCCGGTCGCGGGGTACGGCCGCGGCCGGGCACTTCGTGTGCGACCGGGCAGTTCGTGCGTCCGCACAGCAACCCGGCATATGCATGCTCGTAGATACTTCTACGTGGCGGAAGGGGTGGCGGGGCCTGGCGTTTGAGTCGGTGCGTTCGAACACCGCTCACCCGTTCGTCATGGCGCGCGCCACGCCCCGACCGGGCCGCCGGGATCCCGGCGCGTCCCGCGCACGTCAGGCGGGCGGCGTGCCGGGGGCCAGGACCAGCATCGTGGCGTCGTCGCGGACCTCGTAGCGCAGCCCCAGCAGGTCCGTCCACACCGCGTCCGGCAGTTCGGTGGACGCCGTGCCGGTCATGGCGGCCAGCCGCTCGATCAGCGGATAGAAGGCGTCGGCGGGGTTGCGCGCCTCCCACACGCCGTCGGAGGCCAGGAACAGCCGGTCACCGGGGCCGAGCGGGACCGCGACCTCCTTCGGCGGACCGATGTCGGCCAGCCCGAGCCCGAAGGGTGCGCCGGGCGGGGCGGTCACCTCCCTGGCCTGCCCAGCGCGCAGCAGGACCGGCGCGGGATGCCCGCAGGCCACCACGCGCATCACACGCGCGTCGGGCGAGAACTCCAGCAGCACCCCGGTGGCGAACAGCTCCCCGTGCCGCACGGCCGCGGAGTCCAGTCCCAGCCTGCGGTCCATCCGCGCCGCCACCGACTCCAGGTCCGGCTGGTCGAGCGCCGCCTCCCGGAACGCGCCGAGCAGGGACACCACCGTCGCCATCGCCGACAGCCCGTGCCCCTGCACGTCTCCCATCACCGCCCGGACACCCCGCGGCCCCTCGCGCACGTCGAAGAAGTCGCCGCCCACCAGCGTGCCGTTCTGCGCGGCCCGGTAGAAGCCGGTGCACCCGATGCCCGCGACCCGCTCCGGCAGCGGTGGCATGACGGCCTGCTGCACCGCCTCCCCGATCGCCCGCTCCGTGTCCAGCTGGGCGTCGCGGCGACTGCGCACATAGGACACGAAAACGCTCAGGACCGCCACGAAGACGATGGTGAGCAGATCGGTGTTGCCGGGGCGGTTGAGATGGGTGGCGGGAAGGTGCAGCACCACCACCACGCCCACGCCCAGCACCGCGGTCGCCAACGGGCCGTAGGACAGGACCGCCAGCGGGGGGATCGCGCCCAGCAGGAAACCGAGATCACTCGCGTGCGGAGTGACCAGCGAGGCCGTGGTCACCGCCGCGAGCAGCAGGACGGGCAGCACCCTGACCCACCACGGTGGCGGCGCGCCCCGCAACCAGCCGCGGTCTTCCGGGTGCCTCCGCGACGCCGAGCCGCGCACCGATCCCACATCCCCACGCTACGCCGCCCACCAGGACCGGGCCTCCCGCCGGGCGCCGGGCGCCGGTGGAAAGGGGGCGGCGCCGGGCGCCACGGTCGGAGAGGCGCGCGCGGCGCCGGGCGCCGCCGTCGGAGAGGCGCGGCGCCGGACGGCCGGTCGAAAAGCGGTGGACGCCCGGGTCGCGGCCCGCATATGGTCGTCACGCACGCCCGAGACCGACGGAAGGAGGCGAGCGTCATGGCCACTGTCATCCCGCGCTCCCTCGTCCCCGTCGCCCGGGTGTGCCAGGCCTGACCGGGAGCGCTCCCCGCTGGACACAGCATGCACCCCGGAGGATCCGTGACCGATCCGGTCATCCGCGCGCTCGACGAGAGCAGCGCCCACCTGTTCGACACCATGCCCGACCCGCTGGGCTTTCGCGAGAAGCACCGGCAGACCCGTTACCGCCCCGACTGGCGGCGCGTCGCCCTGAGTGACGGCCGCGTCGTCGCCCGCGCCGCCTGGTGGGCGGGGCCCGAGGACCCCGAGCCGCTCGTGATCAACTGGTTCGACGTGGCCGAGGGTGAGGAGGAGGCCGGGGCCGAGCTGCTGCGCACCGCGCCCTGGCAGACCGACGAAGTCGAAATCGACGTGCCCGCCGGCTGGCGCGACGACCCGCGGCTGCGCCGAGCCGTCGACACCCGTGCGGCCGCCGCCAGTGCCGCGGGCTACACACCGCTGGTGGAGCGCTACCTCTACCGCTGGACGCCGCAGTGCGGGCTGCCGGAGCGGCCCGGACGCCTCGTGTTCCACCCCGAAGCGGACGACGCCGTCTTCCTCGGCCTGCTGCGCCGCATCCACTCGATCACCCTGGACGCCCACGCCCGCCGGGCGATCGAGCGGGGCGGCGTGGAGCTGGCCGCGCGCGAGGAACTCGACGTCTTCCACTGGATGCCCTCCCCGCGCACCTGGTGGCGGATCGCCCGCACCCCCGGGGGCGAGCCGGTCGGTATCCACATCCCGGCCCGCAACCCCTCCGGACCGTGCGTCGGCTTCATCGGTGTGGTGCCGGAGCAGCGAGGCCACGGCTACGCCTTCGATCTGCTCGCCGATTGCACCCACTTCCTGGCCGGGCACGGCGCCGAGTTCATCGCCGCCGCCACCGACCGCGGCAACTCGCCCATGGCCGCGCACTTCACCCGGGCCGGCTACCCGGTCGTACGGGAACGGATCAGCTACTGGGCCGACAGCGGCCGGTGACCCTCTGCCCGACCCGTCCGGCCCGTCCGATCCGTCCGGGCCGTCCGGCCGGGGCAGGCCGGACGGGCCGGGGACGGCCGGCTCGGTCGGGTCAGTCGCTGTGGTCCGGGCCGGCCGCCGCCAACCGGGCCTCCGCCATCGCCAGGATCTCCGTGACACGCAGACCGAACGCGGCGTCGCAGGCGTGCGGGCGGCCCGTGCGGGCGGCCGCCGCGAGGGCGTCGGCGGCACGCGAGAGCGCGGGTACGGCGCCCTCGGAGCTTCCCGGCAGGTGCGCCACCCCGGCCTCGCCCCTCAGCTCCACATCGGCACCGGCCGCCGCGGGCGGCGCCGTCAGACTGAGCGTGAGAGTGCTCGACGCGCCGGTGGTGTGGTCGAGGACCAGGTGGACGGTGTCCGCGGGCGCGTGTGCGGCAGCCACGATCTGCCGCACGTCGCCGAGCACCGGAAGCAGCACCGACAGGGCGTGCGGGCCGACGTCCCACAGCGCGCCCTTCTCCCGGCGCCACGGCGAGGCCGCGAACGGGCTGTCGGCCGTGAACACCGCTCCCAGCCATTGCGCCCGCGCGGTGAACCAGCCGGACTGCGCCGCCTGATCCTCGATCCAGGCCTCCGGCTCCTTCTGGAAGCGCGCGGTGAAGAACACCACCGAGGCCACTCCCGCGCGCTCCACCGCCTCCACGACGGCGCGCCCCTCGGCCACCGACACCGCCAGCGGCTTGTCCAGCAGCAGATGCCGCCCCGCCCGCGCCGCGCGGACCGCCAGTTCCGCCTGCACCGCCGGCGGCAGGGCCATTGCCACGGCGTCCACGTCGGCCAGCAGCGCGTCGACGTCGGCGTAGGCGGTGACGTCGTACTGCTCCGCGAGCCCGGTGGCCGCCTCCGGCCGGCGTCCCCACACTCCGGCGAAGTCGACGCCGGTGTTCCCGGCGAGGGCGGGTGCGTACGCCGCCCGGGCCCACGGGCCCGTCCCCAGCAGTCCGATGCGCATGTCGCGTTCCTTTCTCCGTGCCGTTCCCCGCGGCCTCAAGACGCCGGGCCGCGGCCATCCGTCCTCTACGTACGCTCGCCGTCCCCCGCCTCGGCGAGCCAGCCGGCGATGGTGGCGGCGATCGGCTGCCCCGTGTCCATCTCGACGAATCCGAACTGACCGGACTGGTTGCACTCCAGGAACCACCAGATGCCGTCGGCGTCCTCCGCGAAGTCGAAGGCGCCGTAGGCGAGTCCGGCGTCGCCGAGGTAGCGCCGCACGCTCTCGGCGACCCGCCGGGGCACGTCCGCGGGCAGCCAGGGCGAGACCGACGGGGCGAAGCGGACGTCCACGTCGTCCGGGTGCGCGTCCGGGGCGACGGGCTTGCGCGCGGCCAGCAGCGTGTCACCGACGGCGGTGAGCCGGATGTCGGCCCGCTTGGCGACCCGGCGCTGCAACAGCGTCGGACCGAAGGCCACCGCGGCGAAGTCGGCGTCCGGTGCGACCCGGCTGGTCGGCACCGCACGCGGCGGCTCCTGCGGATGCGCGCCGGAGACGGGTTTGACCACCAGGTCCGGGAAACGCTCCGCGAACTCCCGTGCCGCCTGCGGGAACGTCGTGATCAGCGTGGCGGGCACCGCCAGGCCGCCGAGCTGGGCGAGATGCAGTTGCCAGGGCTTGTGCCGGGCACGGCGGGCGGCGTCCGGGTGATTCATCCACCGCGCGTCCGTGGCGCGCAGCATGCCGTACAGGGCCTGGGCGGACTCCTCCGTCAGCCACGCCGACGGATGGGCGGCGCGGGCGGCCGCGTCCCCGGGCCTGCGGACCCAGATCGAGCGCACCGCGCTCATGCTCACCAGGCGTCCGCCGACGGACAGATGTCCACGGCAGGTGCCCCGGACGTATTCGCTGGACAGCGCCACCCCGTTGGTGAGATCGGCGGGATCGAACCGGACGACGGGCACGCCGGCCTCGTTCAGCCGGAGGACCACCATGTCCGCCGTCACGTCCTCGTTGCTGGTCAGGATGAGCACGGTCATCTTCGCGGGCCGGGGTTCAGTCGTCGAAGTGCGTCTTGGAACCGGCGGTCGACGTCGTCGTCCCGAGGGCTCTCAGGGTGGCGTGGTCGGTGGCGGCGATCCGTCCGTCGGGGAGGACGTTCAACTGCATTCCGGAGTCATACGCATACGGAGTGGTGACGTCCAACTGCACTGCTGGCCGCGCGTAGTTGAGCGTGAACGGTTGCATGATCTCTCCCTGATTCGGCTTTCACGTCCTTATACGAATCGAACGGGTGAATGGTTTCCTTACTCTGGGTGATCATTCCTCGGGCGACCGTCGCGGGAGTGCCGAGAGCCAGGGGACAACGAGACGTCGTTCCGCCGGGGCGGCGGGACAGCATGCCCGCATGGCACATGACGCCCGCGGCGCGGCCCGTCTGTGACTCGCCGCTCTTCCGGCCGAACCGGCCGTCCACGGCCCGCCGTCCCCACCGCGTCCATCGTCACGCGGTGCTCCCGGGCACGCCGCCGACGGCGACGGACCGGCGGTGTACGGACGGTGACGACGTGTCGGACATCACAGTCGCCGGCCACGGTGCCGCGCCGACTCTCCTCGGGGTCCGCGTCGCCATCGGCCGACCGTTCGTCTCGGGGAGATCCGGCAGGGCGTCAGATGGGACGACGGGCGCGCGGACGGCCCGCGCGTTCGGTGAGACGCGGCGGCGCCGGCCGCCGCGCGCGGGGGAGCGGGGTCATCCCCTCAGCGCGTCCCGGGCCGCCGTCAGGGCCTGTTCGGCGTACCCGCGGCCGAACAGCACGGCGTGCACCAGCAGCGGGAAGAGCTGATGCAGTCCGACGCGCTCGCGCCGGCCGTCGGCCGGCGGCGCCACCTCGTCGTAACCGGCGAGCACCCGGTCCCACTCGGGACACCCGAACAGCCGCAGCATGGCCAGGTCCGTCTCGCGGTGCCCGCCGTGCGCGGCCGGGTCGATGAGCCGGACCACGCCGTCGGCGCCCCACAGCACATTGCCGTTCCACAGGTCCCCGTGCAGCCGGGCGGGCGGCTCCGCGGGCCCCGCCAGCTCCGGCAGCCGCGCGCAGACCCGCTCGAACACGGCAGCCTCGGCCGCGCCGAGCGTCCCACGGTCGACCGCCGCACGCACGTACGGCAGTACCCGGTGCTCGGCGTACCAGCCGGGCCAGTCCCGCCCCGGCGCGTTGCGCATGGGGGCGAGGCCGATGAACGCGTCCGTGGGGCCGCCGGGCGGCGGTGACCCGAACCGGGGGGCACCGGCGGCGTGCACGGCGGCCAGCGCCCGGCCGAAGCGCAGCGCGGCCTCCTGGCCGGGCCGTCCGGTCGGCACGCGCTCGGTCACCATCCAGTGCTCGTCATGCCCGAGCACCGCCGGCACCACGACCGCGTCCGCCGCGGCCAGCCAGCGCAGTCCGGCGACCTCGGCGGCCACGGCCCCGGGAGCGTGTCCGCGCTTGACCATCACCGGTGTGCCGTCGTCCAGCGTCACCGCCGCGGGCCACCCGGACGCCGCGCGGGCGCCGCTGACCGGACGTCCGGTGAGCCGGTACGCCACCTGTCCTGGATCGTCGTCCCGCTCGGCCACGGCCTCAGGGTACGACCGCGACACAGCCCCACGACACGGCACTTCGACCGTTGCCACGACTCTTTTCGGCCAAACCCCGGCAGTTACTACCCGTGCTGATCCCATACGACTAGCGTGAGGGCGCCGCGACGCCACACCAGGGGCACTGGGCCCCGCCGGGACTTGCGTGCGGCGGAGGAACTTCTCCGTGACCACAGCATCCGTGCTGTTGGCCGACGTCTTCGAGGTCCAGCCCTACACCTCCCACTGCGAGATCATCTTCGGCGAGGGCGCGCACGCCGTGATCGGCGTGTCCCCGGGAAACAGCTACTTTTCCGCCCAACGCCTGCACGATCTCGCCCGCTGGGGACTGGACCACTTCGACAGGGTCGACTTCGTCTACACCGACCTGTACGTGGCCGAGATGTACGAGGCCTCCGGCTATCCACCCGACGAGGCCCGCCGCAAGGCCACCAAGAACCTGCGCGGGGTACGCGCCAAGGTGCGGGACGCGGTGTCCACGGCAGACCCGCGGGGACTGCGCCTGGACTGGCATCCGATGTCGGAATTCCGCACCAACCCCGCCTATCAGGAGATACACCGGGAGCTGACCTCGCGGCTGGCCTCCGACGGCGCCTTCCGGGCCGTCTGCGACGCGCTCGTGCACCGCTTCCTCGCCGCGCGCGGCGAACCGCCGACCGAGCGGCAGCGAGCGGTGTGCCTGGAGTACGTGTGCGCCGAGGCGCCGCTGTTCCTGGACACCCCCGCCATCCTCAAGGTCCCGTCCTCGCTCAACTGCTATCACCAACTGCTGCCGATGGCCGAGCTGTTGTACTCCCGCGGCGCGGGTCTGCGCGCCTCCCGCAACCAGGGACACGCCGTCGTCACCCCCGCCGCGCCGGAAGGAGCCGCGGCATGACCACTGCCCCCGAGCGCCGCATCGACCCCCCGCCCCTGCTCGACTTCCCGTTCTCCTGGAACGGCACCCGGGTGCCCGCCGAGATCGAGGGTCTGCGCGCCGCCACTCCCGTGCGACGCGTACGGACCATCGCGGGCGACGAGGCATGGCTGGTGTCGTCGTACGCGTTGTGCCGGCAGGTCCTCAAGGACGACCGCTTCTCCCTCAAGGACACCTCCGCGCCCGGCGTGCCCAGGCAGTACGCGCTCACGATCCCGCCCGAGGTCGTGAACAACATGGGCAACATCACCGGGGCCGGGCTGCGCCGCGCCGTGATGAAGGCGCTCAACCCCAAGGCGCCGGGTCTGGTCGACTGGATGCGTCGGGAGGCACACCGGCTGGTGGACCGGATGGTCGCCGACGGGCCGACCGCCGACCTGCGCGGGGCGTTCGCCGAGCCCTACTCGGCGGGCCTGCACTGCCGGCTCCTCGGCATCCCGCAGACCGAGGCCCCGGCCTTCCTGCGTGGCCTGGACATCGCCTTCATGAACTCCGCGTGCCCCGTCACCGGCGCCCGGATCAACTGGGACCGGGACATCACCCGGATGACGACCCTGCTGGACGCCCCGGACACCCGCGGCCTGATGGGCGAACTCGCGGCGCTGCGCGACGATCCCGGTCACGGGCAGCTGACCGACGAGATGCTCGCGACCGTCGGCGTCACCCTGTTCGGCGCCGGTGTCGTCTCCACCTCGGGCTTCCTCACCATGGCCCTGGTCCATCTGCTGACCCACCCGGACGTCCGCGACCTCCTCAGGGATCGGCCGGACCTGATCGGCCCCGGTGTCGAGGAACTGCTGCGGGTCAACCTCTCCATCGGTGACGCCCTGCCGCGCCTGGCCCTCGAGGACCTCCGGCTCGGGGAGGCCGAGGTGCGGCGGGGCGACCTCGTCCTGGTACTGGTCGAGGGCGCCAACCTGGACCCGGAGAAGTTCCCCGACCCGCACCGCTTCGACCCGCACCGCGACAACGCGGCGGACCACCTCTCCTTCGGCGAGGGCGCCCACTACTGTCCGGCCACCGGCCTCGGCAGGGCCCACGCCGGCATCGCCCTGGAGGTACTGCTCGACCGGATGCCGGACCTCGCGCTCGCCGTGCCCCCCGCCCAACTGGTCTGGCGCACCGGCTTCATGAAACGGATCCCGGAGCGGTTGCCGGTGACCTGGTAGCCCACGCCCCGTCCGCCTACCGGCGGCCCCACCCGGCATCCCGGGCGGGGCCGCCGTACGGCGTCGTGCCGTCAGCGTCCGGAGGGGTACCGCCCCCGGGTCAGCCCCACCGGGTTGCCGGGCGGCAGCAGCCCGGCGCCCTCGACGGCACGGGCCAGCGGCTCCAGCGCCGCGGCCAGGCGGTCGGTGCCGGCGTCGCCCAGCGTGGTCCACGGCCCCTCGGCGGCCGCGTCCGTCGCTTCCTCAACCCGCGCGCGCAGCGCCGCCCCGGCCGGGGTGAGCCGCCCGTCGTCCGTGAGTCGTCCCCGTGCGCGCTGCCGGGCCTCGGCCGCCGCCCAGGCGGCCCGGTCCCACTTCCGCGTCTCCCGGAGGAACGCCCCGTCCGACTCGCCGCCCGCCGCCTTCAGCACCATGGCGTCGACCGGTCCGAGCCCCAGGCTCACCAGCACCGCGACATGGCCGTCGCCCCGGTGCTCCCGCAGGGTCGTCAGGCCCTGCCACAGGCGCGCGGCAGGCTTCTCAGGGCGCTCCAGCGCCTGGTTGGCGGCGGCGAGCACCCGGCCGGTGGTGTCCGCGCCCGCCGCGGCCTGCCAGGCGAGGTCGGCGGCCTCGGCGAAACCGGCGGAGCCGACCACCCGCGGCCCGAACAGTCGTGTCATCGCCGCGTCCATGGCCTCCTGGCGCGCCGCCAGCACCTGCGCCGGAGTGGCGTAGGCCCAGGCGTCCGGCAGGGCGCGGGCCACCCGGTCGGGGTGGAAGACGTAGAAGGAACCGGTGACCACCGCCGGGGAGACCGGGCCGAGCGGGGCGGCCCGCAGGGCGAAGTACCCCATCCAGAAGCCGCGCATCCCGAGCGCGTCCGCGGCTCGGCGTGCCTCCGGCGCGAAGTACACGAGGTCGTGCACCGGCTCGTACAACTCCCACATGCCGCGTGCCGTTCCGTCCGCCACCGCTTCCTCCCACCGAGTCGGTCCACCGCGCCCCACGGCGACCCGCCCAGACTGCTTTATGACGGTGGTCATAGCAAGGGGTGGGCGGTCTCCGGCAGCCGCTTACCGCGACGGGCGGGGCGCGGCGCGGGGTGGCCGAGGGCGCGATGTCCATCTCCGCCGCGCCGTCCGATTGGGCCGGACGAGGGGGCGCGGAGGGGTTTCGCTGGGGCAGACGGGTGGTGCGGTGCCCCGGCTGGGCGGCTCGGATGGTGGGAGCCCGGGCCCTCGCTGACGGTGGTTCATGTCGAGGCCGGGTCTTTCCAGCTGATGAGGTATCCGCTGCCCGGTCACGGCGGAAGGACATCACTATGCGTTCTGCCCGCATGCTTGTGGCCACGGCGGCCGCCGGCGCTGCCATCGCCATCGCCTCGTCGGGCGCCGCGCTCGCCTCCCAGGGGGGCGACGACGGGGGCCGTGACGACTCCTCCTACAGCCGGAACCAAGGCTCCGACGACGAACAGGGTTCCGGCGGAGACCGGGACAAAGGATCCGGTGGAGACCGCGACCAGGGATCCGGCGGAGACCGGGAGAAGGGCTCCGGCGGGGGCCACGACAAGGATTACGGCAAGGAGCGCGACGACGACGGCGGACGCGACGAGCCGCGCGGCGGAATGCACACGGGTGGCGGAGCCCTCGCCACGGTGGTGCGCGGCAGCGACTGGGGATCGGGCTCCGACTCGGGCGGCGGCGACAGCCGGTTCGACCCCGAGAGCTACAAGGACAAGGGTGGCGACGGCGGGGGTGGCGGCGGCAAGGGTGGCAAGGGCGGCGGCAAGGGCGGTGACGACGGCGACGGCGGCGGTGGCGGTGGTGGCGGGGGCAAGGGCGACTGGGGCGACGACAGCGAGAAGCCGCGCGGCGGCATGCACACCGGTGGCGGCGCGCTCGCCACTCCCGGGGTCACCGCGGGCGGACTGGCCGTGCTCGCCGTAGGCGCCAGTGGTGCCTACGCGCTGCGCCGCAAGAAGGCGGGAGCGCCGGCGTCCTGACGAGGCGCCACGTCCCAGGGGCAGCGGGCGCCGTCGGCTCGACCATCGTGTCGGCGGCCCGCGCCCCCGGCGGAACCGCCCGCGCGTCGCGCCCACCGGTTCCGGCCACCCGCCCCCGCTCCGCCCCCCCGCGCTGCCGTGCCCGAGTGAGGTGATGCCCGATGGCAGCAGAACCGTCCTCCCCGGCCCCCGTCGGACCGGACGAGCCGAATTCCGCCCGCGGCGGACGCATGGCCCTGTGGGGCGTGGCCCTCGCCGCCCTCGCCGTCAGCGTCCTCGGCGGCCATCAGGAGTCCGGTGACGCCAAGGCGGCACCCCGGACCCCGGTCGTCGGCACGGCCGTCCCGGCGGACCCGGCGGATCCGGACCAACCCGACACCGGCCTGCCCCGCTCCGTGCCCATCCGGCTGCTGATCCCGAAGATCGGGGTGGACGCCCCGTTCACCCCCCTGGACCTCGCCGCCACGGGACAGCTCGAACCCCCGCCGGCGGCCAACACCAACCTCGTGGGCTGGTACGCCAAGGGCGCCACACCCGGTGAGCAGGGCACCGCCATCATCGCCGGACACGTCGACACGACGACCTCCGCCGCCGTCTTCGCCAACCTCGACTCGCTCGAGCCCGGCGACGAGTTCTCCGTCGACCGCGCCGACGGGCGCCAGACACGGTTCGTCGTCGACGACACGGAGACCTACGCGAAGGACGACTTCCCGAGCAAGCGCGTGTACGCGGACGTGTCGCGCCCCGAGGTCCGGCTGATCACCTGCGCCGGGGACTACGACCGCACGGTGCGGGACTACACCGACAACCTGGTGGTCTTCGCCCATCTGGTGTGACCGCCCGGGTACGGCTCGTACGGGGTTACGGCTCGGACCGGGTTACGGCTCGGACGGGTTCACGGCGGCTCAGCCGGCCTGGTCCGCGAAGGGGCCGCCGGCGGTGAAGGCCAGCGACGCGAACCGTTCACCGATCAGCCGGTGCGCGGCCGCGTCCGGGTGGAGGTCGTCGGGCAGCGGAAGCTCGCGGGAGTCGGCCGCGCCGTACAGCTCACGGCCGTCGAGGTAGTGCAGCCCGGGATCGTCGGCCGCCCGCTCGCGCACGATCCGGGCGAGCTCCGCGCGGATGACGCCGAGGGTGAGCTTCCCGGCCGCCGTGTCCGCCGGGTCCCCCGTGGCGCGAAAGCGCAACCGGCCCTGGCTCAGGGCGGAGAAGTCCGGGGCGCTGGGCCCCGGGGTGTCCTCGTGGATGGGGCACAGGATCGGCGAGATGACGAGCAGCGGGGCGTCGGGGTGCCCCTCGCGGACGGTGTCGAGGAAGCCGTGGACGGCGGGGCCGAAGGCGCGCAGACGCATCAGATCGGCGTTGACCACGTTGATGCCGAGCTTGACGCTGATCAGGTCGGCGGGGGTGTCGCGCAGCGTGCGGGCGGTGAACGGGTCGAGCAGCGCGCTGCCGCTCAGCCCCAGGTTGATCAGCTCCACCCCGCCCAGTGCGGCGGCGCGGGCCGGCCAGGTGGTGGTGGGGCTCGCGGCGTCGGAGCCGTGACTGATCGAACTGCCGTGATGCAGCCACACCTTCCGGCCCCGGTCCGGCGCGGGCTCCACGGGCGCGTCGGCGCGCAGCGCCACGAGTTCGGTCGTCTCGTTGTGCGGCAGCCAGATCTCCACGTCCTTGACGGTGTCCGGCAGACCCGCGAACCGTACGGTGCCGACCGGGCCGGGCCGGTGTTCGACGGAACCGGTGCGCAGGTCTATGGAGAGGGTGTTGCCGCCGTCGACCACACCGCTGCCGGCGGGAAGCCCGTCCACGAGGAGGTCGTAGACGCCGTCCGGGCGGGACGGCGCGCCGACGTAGACCCGTTTCGTCGCCAGGGTGTCCAGCTCGATGGTGGTCGCGCGGGTGCGGAACGCCAGCCGTACACCGGCGGGCTGGGACTCGGCCAGTGCCAGCTGGGGATCGGCGCACTGGGCGCGGGCCCGGGCGGGCAGCCGGTGCGGCAGCAGGCCGTGGGCGGTGCGTTCCAGGTCGAGGGCGCCGCGGATCAGCTCGGGGGTGAGGGCAATGGTGTGCGGGGCGGGGTGCGTCACGGGGCTCAGGCCTCCGGTAGGTCGGGGGAGTCGGTGCCGGCCGGGTCCGGCCAGCTGCGCAGCAGGGCGTCGAGGGCCTCCAGCACGCGGGTCCAGGACGCCTGGGAGTCGGGTGCGCTGTGGCTGAAGCCGCCGGCCGCCTCCAGGCTCACGTAGCCGTGGAAGACGCTGCCGAGGAGACGGACCGCGTGGGTCTCGTCGGGCCCGGACAGGTCGTAGCCGCGCAGGATCGCCCGGGTCAGCTGAGCGTGCCGGCCGCCCGCGCTCGCGGCCGCCGTGGCGGGGTCCAGCGGGTGGCGGGCCGCCGCGTAGCGCCCGGGATGCTCGCGGGCGTAGTCGCGGTAGACGTTCGCGAAGGCGGTCAGGGCGTCCGTGCCGGCCCGCCCGGCGAGCGCCTCGGCGGCACGGTCGGCCATCTCCTCCAGCGCGAGCAGCGCGATGCGGGTCTTCAGGTCCTTCGAGCTCCTCAGGTGCGAGTACAGGCTCGCGACCTTGACGTCGAACCGCCGGGCCAGCGCCGACACCGTCACCTGGTCGAAGCCGACCTCGTCCGCCAGCTCGGCACCGGCACGCACCAGCCGGTCGGTGGTGAGTCCCACGCGAACCATTGGCTTCCTCCTCATCGCCGTACGCCATTATGTATTTGCCTAAAGGGTTTAGGCAAATATCCTTGGCCACCCCGGCTGCTTCGAGGGAGCCCGCCCCGGGAGGAAGCGGTAGTAATCGGCTCGCGCTCCCCGCGGTCCGCGTCCTAATCTGCGCGCCATGGCCAAAGCACCCGTTCTCACGCCCCGCGCGGACGACTTCCCGCGCTGGTACCAGGATTTGATCGGCAAGGCCGGACTGGCCGACAACGGGCCGGTGCGGGGCACCATGGTCATCCGACCGTACGGCTACGGCCTGTGGGAGCGGATGCAGCAGGAGATGGACGCCCGAATCAAGGAGGCGGGCGCCGAGAACGCCTACTTCCCGCTGTTCATCCCGCAGTCGTACCTGACCCGGGAGGCCGAGCACGTCGAGGGGTTCGCGCCCGAGCTGGCCGTCGTCACCCACGCGGGCGGCAAGGAGCTGGAGGAGCCCGTCGTGGTCCGGCCCACCTCCGAGACGATCGTCAACGACTACTTCGCCAAGTGGGTGCAGAGCTACCGCGACCTGCCCCTGCTCATCAACCAGTGGGCCAACGTGGTGCGCTGGGAGCTGCGCCCGCGCGTGTTCCTGCGGACGACCGAGTTCCTGTGGCAGGAGGGCCACACCGCGCACGCCACCTATGAGGAGGCCCGGGCGTACGCGGCCCACATCCACCGGAACGTGTACGCCGACTTCATGGAGAACGTCCTCGCCATGGACGTCGTCGCGGGGCGCAAGACGGCCCGGGAGCGGTTCGCCGGCGCGATCAACACGCTCACCCTCGAAGGCATGATGGGCGACGGCAAGGCCCTGCAGCTGGGCACCAGCCATGAGCTGGGCCAGAACTTCGCCAAGGCCTTCCACACGCGGTACCTGTCGAGGGACGGCCGCCAGGAGTACGTCTGGCAGACGTCCTGGGGCTCCACCACCCGGATGATCGGCGCGCTGGTGATGACGCACGGCGACGACGACGGCCTGCGCGTGCCGCCGCGCTTGGCGCCCGTCCAGGCGGTGGTCGTCGCGGTCAAGGACGACGACGCCGTGCTGGCCGAGGTGCGCGAGATCGCCGAGCGGCTGCGGGCGGCAGGCGTACGCGTCCGTGTCGACAACCGCGCGGACGTGCCGTTCGGGCGGCGGGCGGTCGACTGGGAACTCAAGGGCGTGCCCGTGCGCATCGAGGTGGGACCGCGCGATCTGGAGAACGGCACCGCCGTACTGGTCCGCCGCATCCCCGGCAGCAGGCGGCCGGCCGGGGTCGGGGAGCTGTCCGCGCTTGTGCCCGCGGCCCTGGAGGAGGACCAGGCGCTGCTGCTGGCGCAGTCACGTCGGCGCCGCGAGAGCCGTACCGCCGAGGTCGCCACGATCGAGGAGGCCGTCGAGGCCGCGAACACCGGCTGGGCGCGGATCCCCTGGGCAGCCCTGGGCCCACGGGGCGAGGCCGGACTCGCCGAGCGGGGCGTCTCCGTGCGGTGCCTGGTCGGCGAGGACGGTTCGGTGCCCGAGGGCGACGAGCGGCCGGGCACCGTCGCGATCGTGGCGCGCGCCTACTGACATCCCGCCCGGCCGGTGTCGTGGGGGGTGGCGGAGCCGTGGCTTGTGGGGGTGGGGCGTCTTCGTGCGGTGCCTGGTCGGCGAGGACGGTTCGGTGCCCGAGGGGGACGAGCGGCCGGGCACCGTCGCGATCGTGGCGCGCGCCTACTGACATCCCGCCCGGCCGGTGTCGTGCGGGGACGGCGCAGTCGTGGCTTGTGCGGGTGGGGGCACAATGGAACGCTTCGGTCCGCCGGCCGCCACCACGGGCGGTGGTGGCCGCGAGCACCAGGGCCCCCGCGCGGCGCGCGCTCGCGGGACACGACGGGGAGTGGACGGATGGAGCTGGAGCTTCGGCATCTGCGGGTGCTGTGCGCGATCGCCGACGCGGGCAGCGTGGGCCGCGCCGCCGCACAGCTCGGCTACTCGCAGCCCGCCGTCAGCACCCAGCTGCGGCGCATCGAACGCCACCTGGGCGAACCGCTCTTCGAACGCGGCACCGGCGGGGCGCGTCCGACCCGCTACGGCGCCGAGGTGGTCGCCCAGGCCCGTGACGTCCTCGCCCGGGCCGACGCCATCGGCCACCGACCGGCCCCCGAGCGGCCGGGCCGCACCCTGCGCGTGGCCGCGACCAACTCGCCCATGCTCTCCGGCACGCTCTCCCGGGTGCGGACCCGGCTGCCGGAGTTGTCCCTCGCGGTCAACAGCGTCTACGCCTCCTCGCGCATCGTGGAACTCCTGGAGGACGGCGCCGCGGACATCGCCATCGCCGCCGACTACCCGGGCATGGAGCTGCGCCATTCGAGCGCCCTGCGACACCGCGGGATCGTCACCGAGCCGACGTTCGTCGCCCTGCCCGCCCGGCACCGCCTGCGGCAGTGCGCTCAGATCCAGCTAGCCGAGCTGGCGCAGGACGCGTGGTTCGTGACCCCGGACGACGGGGCGGGCTGGCCGGGGGTGTTCTACGACGCCTGCGCGGCGGCCGGCTTCACCCCGGACACCGTGCACGAGTTCCTCGGCGACCAGAGCCAGCTGCAGAGCATGATCGCCGACGGTCTCGGCGTGTCGCTCGTACAGCCGACGCTGCGGCCCATTCCGCATGTGACGGTCAAACCTCTGGTCGGCTCCCCGCTGTGGTGCCGCTACGTCCTCGCCTGGCGGCCCGACGCCGTCACCGACGACGTGGTGGAGACGGTGAGCCAGTCCGCCATGGCCGCCTACCGCGACCTCGTCGCCCAGGCCCCCCACCTGCGGGCGTGGGCCTCCCGGACCTGGAGCGTGGCAGGGTCGTAGCGGCACCCGCACGGCTGTCCGCGCGCCGCGATGTTATGAGCCCTGGGTGTCATGTGCTATGTCACACGCCATTGTTGGGGCGCGCCGACCGCTGAGACAGTGCCTCACACGCCTCGACACCCCACCGGGGCGCATCCGTTGTGGAGGACACCCCCATGCGCTATCGCTCCGCCCTGCCCGGACGCGGGTCCGAACGCACCGTCAGACGCGCGGCCGGTCGCCTGGCCGGACGCGCGGCCGGCGCCGCCGCCGTCTGCGTCACCGTCGCCGGGCTGCTGTCCACCCCCGCCCTGGCCGCTCCCCGCCAGCACACCGGGCCGGCCGCCACCGCGCCCCGGAAGGCGGTGCCCCGGCCGTCGCCCACCGGTGCGACCACGACCGCCGACGAGCGTCCCTCGGCCCAGCTCCGGCCGCTGAGCCCGCCCCGGCTCCGGCCCCGACTCCCCTTGCTGCGAACGCCGTCGACGCGCGGGCACCAGGAGACACCCGGGACCAAGGTGGCCGCCGCGGCCTCCTGCGCTCCGGCCGACTTCGGCGGCCGTACCGGTTCCGCCCTGGTCTCCTTGGTGAAGGCCTCGTCGACGGACTGCGTCAACACCCTGTTCTCGGTCACCGGCAAGGATGCCCACGACGTCTTCCGCCAGGCGCAGATGCTGACCGTGGCGAACGCGTACAGGAGCGGCGCCGGGCAGTACCGCGGCGACAACTCGGGCAGCCTGGAGCAGTTGGTCCTCTTCCTGCGCGCCGGTTACTACGCGCAGTTCAACCACCCCGGCGACGTCGGCTCGTACGACTCCCGGCTCACCAAGGCCGTCACCGCCGGCCTCGACTCCTTCTTCGCCCGCTCCCACTCGCGCGACGTCAGCGCGGCCAACGGCGACATTCTCGGCGAGACCGTCATCCTCACCGACAGCGCCGACCAGCAGGGCCGCTATCTCTACGTGTACCGGAGGCTGCTGAACGGCTACGACAGCTCCTACGACTCCGTCGACAGCATGATCGCGGCCGTCAACGACGTCTACACGCCCCTGTGGCGCGGCAACTGGAACCCGCAGTACGTGCGGGCGGTCGCCGCCGACCCGCGCGTCGTCGACACCCTGTACGACTTCGCGCTCGCCAACACGGATCTGCTGGGCACGACTTCGGCCTTCCTGGACTCCAACGCGGGAATGAACCTGGGGCGTTACGTCGAGCATCCGGAACTGCGCGACATCGCCGCGCCGCTCGCCAGGGACCTGCTGGACGAGACGGAGATCGTCGGCCCGACGGCCGGACTCTGGGTGGCCGTGGCCACCCAGGTGAACTACTACGACAGCGGCAACTGCTCCTACTACGACGTGTGCGGCCTGCCGGACCGGCTCACCACGGCCGTCCTGCCCACCACCCGCCACTGCGACGCGCACATCACCCTCCGCGCCCAGGCCCTGACCGCCGCCGAGCTCGACGCCGCCTGCGCGAGCGTCCTGAACCAGGACGCCTACTTCCGCTCACTGGTGCGGGCGGCCGGCCCGATACCCGGCCAGTACGTCTCGTCCCTCCAGCTCGTGGTCTTCGCGAGCCGCGCGGACTACCAGACCTACGCCGGCGCGATCTGGGGCATCAGCACCGACAACGGCGGCATGACCCTGGAGGGGAACCCCTCGGACCCGGCCAACCAGGCCACCTCGATCATGTACCAGAAGGCCTCCGACGACGGTTTCACGGCCCGGATCTGGAATCTCAACCACGAGTACACGCACTTCCTGGACGCCCGTGACGACATGCTGGGCGACTTCACGCGGCAGGTCTCCGTCCCCGACGTGTGGTGGATCGAGGGCCTCGCCGAGTACGTCTCCTACGGCTATCGGGGCATCGCCGACGACGAGGCGGTCCGGGAGGCCGGGAAGCACACCTACAAGCTCAGCACCCTCTTCGAGAGCACCTACGACAACAGCGACGTGACCCGGACCTACCCGTGGGGCTACCTCGCCGTGCGCTATATGACCCAGCGGCACCCCGACGACGTCCAGCGCATGCTCGCCCGCTTCCGCGTCGGTGACTACGCCGGCGGATACGCCGTCTACCACGACGGCATCGGCACCCGCTACGACGCCGACTTCGACCAGTGGCTCACCGCGTGCGCCGCGGGCGCCTGCGCCAGGCCCGCCACGGCCTGACCGCACGCGCCGACAAGGCGGCCGCCGACCGGGGACCCCGGTCGGCGGCCGTGTGCGTGCGCGGCCCCGGCGTCAGGCCACCGTCACCGGGAAGGTCGGGTACTCCACGCCGGAGACGTGCTGGACGACCCGGACCACCTGGCAGGAGTAGCCGAACTCGTTGTCGTACCAGAGGTAGAGGATCGCGTTGTCCCCGTCGACCTTGAGCGCGCCGGCGTCCACGATCGAGGCGTGGCGCGAGCCCATGAAGTCGCTGGAGACCGCGTCGGGCGCCGTGGTGAAGTCGATCTGGCGCTTGAGCGGCGAGGTCAGCGACACCTCGCGCAGGTAGTCGTGGACCTCCTCGCGGGTGGTCTCGCGGGCCAGCTGCAGATTGAGGATCGCGATCGAGACGTCCGGCACCGGGACACGGATCGAGCTGCCGCTGATCTTCGCCTTGAGATCGGGCAGCGCCTTGGCGACGGCGGAGGCGGCGCCGGTCTCGGTGATCACCATGTTGAGCGGCGCGGAGCGGCCACGGCGCTCGGCCTTGTGGTAATTGTCCAGCAGGTTCTGGTCGTTGGTGAACGAGTGGACGGTCTCCACGTGCCCGCGCAGCACGCCGTACTCGTCGTCCATCGCCTTCAGCGGCGGGACGATGGCGTTGGTGGTGCAGGAGGCGCAGGACAGGATCTGCTCGTCCGGCTTGATGGTGTCGTGGTTGACACCGTGCACGATGTTCGGGACGTCGCCCTTGCCCGGCGCGGTCAGCACGACCTTGTCGATACCGGGGCGCAGGTGCTGGGACAGGCCCTCGCGGTCGCGCCACTTGCCGGTGTTGTCGATGAGGATGGCGTCGCGGATGCCGTACTCGGTGTAGTCCACGTGCGACGGGTCGTCGGCGTAGATCACCTTGATCTCGTTGCCGTTGGCGATGATCGTGCTGCTGTCCTCGTCCACGGTGATGGTGCCCTGGAACTGGCCGTGGATGGAGTCGCGGCGCAGCAGCGAGGCGCGCTTGACGAGGTCGCCGGAGGCCTGGCCGCCGCCGCGGACGACGATGGCGCGCAGCCGCAGGCCGTTGCCGGAGCCGGCCTTCTCGATCAGCAGCCTGGCGACCAGTCGGCCGATGCGGCCGAAGCCGTACAGCACGACGTCGCGCGGCTGACGGCGTTCGATCCGGGCGGCGCCCGTGGCGCCGGCGACGGCCTCGGCGGTGAACTCCGCGACGCTCAGGCCGCGGTCGTCGGCCTGGTGCAGGGTGGCCAGCATGCCGAGGTCGATCTGCGAGGGCCCGAGGTCCAGGGCGGTCAGGGCCTGCAGATACGGCATGGTCTCGGTGACCGAGAGTTCCGCGCCGGCGATCTGCCGGGCGAAGCGGTGCGTCTTCAGGATGCTGACCACCGACTTGTTCACCAGGGAGCGGCTGTGCAGCAGGACGGTCACGTCCCGCTCGCGGTGCAGCTTCCCGATGAGCGGGATCATCGACTCCGCGATCTCCTCGCGGATCTTCCAGTTGGTGAACGAGTCGTCGTTGACAGTCACAGATCTATCTTTCGAGCTAGGCAGCGCTCATATGCTAACCACACCTTACGTGGATCATCTCGGGGGCCGGACCCCGGGGGTCCGTCGGGGGCGCGTTCCTGAATCAGGGTGGAAGTAAGGGAGAAACCCGAGTCGCGAAGGGGGTGCCGCCGGGGGCGTGCCCAAGGTCGGTCACGTGAGCACCTCTTCCGTCCCCCGGCCCGAGCCTGCCGCGCCCTCCCGGCCCCGTCGCCCGGTCCTGCCCCGGATCGCCCGACGCGGTGCACCGCAGGGGGCGCTGCCGGCCCTCGTCCTGTTCACGGTCGTCCGGCTCGCCGGGATCCTCGCCGTGATCCTCCTCAACGCGTCCCGGGGACGCCCGCTCGTGCGGAACCTCGCCCACTCCTGGGACTCCCGCTGGTACCTGCACATCGCCACCCACGGCTACGGCCGCCTCATCGACGTCACCCCGCAGGGTGCCGTCCAGACCGACTGGGCGTTCTTCCCCCTGTACCCCGCCCTCATCAGGGCGCTGACCGACCTGACGCCCCTCACTCCCGGCCAGGCCGCGATGCTCGTCGCCTGGGTGGCGGCGGCCGCGGCCGCGTACGGCGTCTACGTCATCGGCCACCAGCTGTACGGGCGGGGCGTCGCCACCGCGCTGGTCGCCCTGTGGGCCGTACTGCCGCATGCCGTCGAACTGACCATCGCCTACACCGAGTCACTGTTCGCCGCGCTGGCCGCGTGGTCCCTGTACTGCGTCCTCAAGGGCCGCTGGTGGTGGGCGGGCGGGCTGGCCGCGCTGGCGGGACTGGCCCGGCCCAGCGGGTTCGCGGTGGCGGCGGCCGTCGCGGTCGGGGCCGCCTACGAGGTGCTGCGGCGGCGCGGCCGGGTCCCGGCGAGCCTGTGGGCCGGGGCGGTGCTGGCCCCGGCGGGCTGGCTCGGCTATGTGCTGTGGGTGGGGCGGCGCACCGGCGATCCGCTCGGCGGCTATCTGCGGGTGCAGAGCGCCTGGGACTCCCGCTTCGACTTCGGCGCGGGCTCGCTGCGCTTCCTGCGCGCCCTGCTCCTGCACGGCGGCGGATTCGTCTACCCGGCCGCCGTGCTGATCCTCGCGGCGGCCGTCCTGCTGTTCGCGCTGCTGTGCCTGGAGCGGGCCCCGCTGGCCCTGGTGGTCTTCGCCGGGATCCTGATCCTGCTCGTGCTCGGTGGCTCCGGGTCCTTCTCGTCCAAGCCGCGGTTCCTGCTGCCGGCCTTCCCCCTGCTCATCCCGCCGGCCCGCGCGCTGGCCCGGTCCTGGCGCGGGCGACCGGCCGCCGCCGTCGTCGTCTACGGCGCCCTGACCGTGGCGTCCTTGCTGTTCGGCGCCTATGTGGTGGCGGTGGTCCACTCCCCGCTGTGAGCCACCGCCCCTCGGGCCGGAGTCGACCGGTCGGCTCAGCGCGGGTCGAAGACGACGCTGGCGAAGTGCTTGCCGGCGGGCGCGGCGTGGCCGGCGGCGAGCCGTGTCGCGGTGCCCTTGCACTTCTTTCGCGGGTAGACGACGAGCGGCCTCTTCGTCAAGTTCCGTGGGCCGCGCGCGTCCTGGGCCATGTCGAGGCACTTGTTCCGCGGCGGGGCCGTGATGGAGTAGGCCTTGCCGTCGGGGCCGATCCACAGGAACGTGTCGTCGGCGGCGAGGGCGGAACCGGTGGAGGTCAGAGCGAGGGTGAGCCCGCCGAGCACGGCGACGAGCGGACGACACAGGCGCATGTCGGTGTCCTTCGTGGGGTGGGGGAGGGGTACGAGACGCGGACGACGGCCGCATCCGCCATCTCACACCGCCGCCACGCCCGCCCCCATCGCCGACACGGGCACGTCAGCCGTCCGGAGGACCGGCGGTCCGGGGGACCCGCCGTCCAGCGAGGGGCCGGCCGTCCGTCCGGGGAGCGTGCCGTACGGCCGGATCGGTCCGTTCAGCGGACGGTGAAGCCCGCCGCCTTGGTGTCCAGGGTGGTGCCGCCGTCCTCGGCGGTGGCGAGGACGGCGACGTGCCAGGGACCGCGCGGGGAGCGTGCCGCCTCCGCAACGGTCACACCGGTCGTGTAGACGCAGCGCACGGCGTCCCCACCGGCGGGCCGGCAGGTGGCCGTCTCCGCCGTGGCCACCTCCTTGGCGGTCGGCTCCTTCTTGGCGAACGAGGAGTGCGCCGGCCAGGCGAGCACCCGCACGCTTCTGACGCCGGAGGACGCGGTGACCTCGGTGGTGAAGCTGAACGAGCCGGCACGGTCGGCATCGGGCGCGGTGTAGCGGGCGACGCCGTGCGCCAGGGCGGGAGGCCGGTCCCCCGCGAAGGCGAGGGCGAAGCCACCGGCAGCGGCGAGGACGACGGCGCCGGCGGCCGCGGACAGGACGATACGTCGTGACATGGGAGTTCTCCGTAGCTGCGTCGGTGGAGGCAACCGGCTTTCCCGGTCACGCCGTTGCCCCCGATCCTCCAGGCACGGGGACGCCCCGCGCCTGCGTACGGATACTCAAAGAGGACTGGGTACCGGGGCCCCAGACGGCTGCGCGGCCATCGCGTCCAGGCCGTGGCCATGGCCGGAGCGATAAGCCCTGGCGGGACCGAAGGTGCCGATCTCGCGCGTTGTTCACCGGGATGCCGATATGGCCGCCGGCCGCGGCGGTGGCCCGGTGCGCCGCGTCCTGCGCCGACCGGGTGGGATCGGGCGTGTCGCGGCAGATGCCGCGCCACGCGTCGCATCGGATGCGCGGGCCGCCGTGCGAAGGCCGCGATAGTGGGTAGGCGAGGGGATCCGAGGAAAGGATCGTCATGACGACCTATGTGATCAGCGTGCCCGGTACCTTCACCGCGGGGGCCGCGGCGGAGACCCGATCGCGGCTGGCCCGTGCGCTGCGGCCCGCCGATCCGCACGAGACGCGGCTGGGCAACGCCGAGGACCTGGACGTGCTCAGCGTCAACGACGACAACACGTTCACCCTGCGTCTGACCGTCGAGGCGGACAGCGGGCCGCACGCCGAGGAGAAGGCCCGCCGCCTCGCCGACGCCGCGCTGCGGGACGCCGGGCTCGACGACGGGAGCACGCCGCTGGGACCCGCGGTGATCACCGGCATCGACTCCGAGATCCGCTGATCGGATCGCGTCGACGTCACCCCGGAGGGCGAAATAACCCGATATAGATAAAATCAAGGCGTTTGCCGAACGTTCCGGCGGCGTGCCCACCGGGGGTCCGTCGCCCTCCGCCGGAAGAGGCCGATGCCCCGCAAGCGCGTGACGGACGAAGGCGACGAGCTGCTGGCCCGGCTCGGTTCGCTCACCGCTCAGGCGCGCCGCCGCGCGGAGCTCCAGCGCACCCAGGTGGAGCTGGCCATCGCCCTCCAACGGGGCATGCTGCCCCGGGACCTGCCCACCGCCCCGGGTCTGCACCTGGCCGTGCGGTACGCGCCGGCCAACTTCGGCCTCAACGTGGGCGGCGACTGGTACGACGCCTTCGCCATGCCCGACGGCCGGATCGGTCTGTCCATCGGTGACGTCCAGGGGCACAACATCGAGGCCGCCGCCTTCATGGGCCAGGTCCGGGCGGGCCTGCGCGCCCTCGCCTCGGTCAGCAGCGAACCGGGCGAACTCCTCGCCCGCACCAACGACCTGCTGCTCTCCCTGGGCAGCGAGCTGTTCGCCACCTGTACCTTCATGCGCCTCGACCCGGTCACCGCGGTGCTGGAGAGCGCGCGGGCCGGGCACACCCCGTATGTGTGGGCCACGGCCGACGGCAAGTCCGGCGTCGTCGACGACGAGGGAGGACCGCCGCTCGGGATCGGCAAGGGCATGGAGTACCCGGTGACCCGGCACCGGCTCACGACCGGCGGAGTCTTCGTCCTGGTCACCGACGGGGTGGTGGAGGGACCCTCCCTGAACATCGAGGACGGACTCGACCAGGTGGTGCGCCTCGCGGGCATCGCCGCCGTGGCCGGGCTGGAGGCGCACACCCTGGCCGGGGCCGTCATCAAGGGCGCCGAGAGCGTCGGACACGAGGACGACGCCGCCGTCCTCGTCGTAGGCCTCGACGGCCCCGCCGACCGGCGACGAGCCGACTGACGGCCCCGCGACCGACGGTCGGCGGCCGACCGCACCGGTGGGACAACGGGTACGCCATTACGCCAGAGGGCCGGAGCACGCCGACTCCCGCCTCGCCGAGCCCTGGCGGCCGGTGTGAGATGGCTGCTGTGGTGGGTATCGAGCATCTGCGCCGGCCGGGCGGCTACATCGCCCAGGTGCTCGCCGTCGCGGTCTGCTACTACGGGGCCGGCCGGCTCGGTCTGCTGCGGGAGCTGTCCGTCGAGGGCGCCGTCGTCACCCCCATCTACCCGCCGACCGGCGTCGCCGTCGCCGCCCTGCTGATCCTCGGCCTGCGCTGCTGGCCCGGCATCACCCTCGGCGCCCTCGGCGTCGTGCTCTCCGTGACCAGCTTCCGCCCCGACGTGCTCGGCATCCTCGTCGGCAACACCGCCGCACCCGTGTGCGCCGTGCTCCTGCTGCGCCGGGCCCACTTCCGCGACGACCTCGGCCGCTTGCGGGACGGCCTCGCCCTGGTCTTCCTGGCCGCCTTGACCGCCATGACGATCAGCGCCACCTTCGGCGTCGGCCTGCTCGTCCTTGCCGACCGGCTGGCCGCGCACAGCTTCTGGCCGGTATGGCTGGCCTGGTGGGTGGGAGACGCGATGGGCGTCCTGATCGTCACCCCGCTGCTGCTCCTGCTGCACCGGGCCCGCCGACCGCCACCGATGGACCGGTGGAAGGAGGCCACCGCGCTGACCGTCGTCGCCTGCTTCCTCGTACCGCTGGCCGTCTACAACCGCACCAGCGTGCTCTTCCTCGTCTATCCCCTCATCATCTGGGCCGCCCTGCGCTTCCAGCTCGCGGGCAGCGCGCTGTGCGCCCTGCTGACGTCCGTCGTGGCCACCGTCGCGGCGACCGACGGCGTCGGCTCCTTCGCCGGGCTGAGCCGGATCGAGGTCATGGCGAAACTACAGGCCTTCAACGGCGCGATGGCCCTGACCGCGCTGCTGCTGTCCGCCCTGATCACCGAGCAGCGCCACACCCGGCGCTCGGTGGAGAAGGCATGCCAGGAGCTGATCGAGGTGCTGGAACACCTCACCGCGGGCGACGCCCCGCCGCCCCGGCCGCACCCGGGCGCCGACGACACCGACGAGCGGCCGTGGCCCGGCGGGGCTCCCTGAGGCGTCCGAGGCGACCGGCGCGACGGGGCGCGGACGGCGTGTCGAACGCCGGGCCCGGGGCACTGGGAGACGATGGGCGGGGCCCCACGGGTGAGGGGCGGACCGGAGGACGAGAGCGGCATGGAGCAGCGCGCGGCACCACGGGGGCCGGCGGGCGCGGCGGACCAGGAGAGGGGGGCCGCCGTGGCGGGCGCCGATGACCCCGGGCGCCGCCGGGACGAGCGGATCCCACCGCCCTCGGGTGACGACACCGACGTACGCCGCCGTATCCCGCGCACCGACCTGCTGCTGCGCGACCCCCGGCTGGCCGAGGCGGTCGGCCGGCTCGGCACGCGCGTGGTGAAGGCAGCCGTCCGGGAGGCCCAGGAGCGGGCCCGGCAGGGGAGCATCGCGCCCGAACAGGTACCGCTGACGGCTCTCGCCCTGCTGCCCGGCACCGCCGGCGGTCTGCGTCCGCTGATCAACGCCACCGGGGTGCTGCTGCACACCAACCTCGGCCGGGCCCCGCTGTCGGCCGCCGCCCGGCAGGCCGTCCAGGAGGCGGCCGGCCCCACCGACGTCGAACTGGACCTGGAGACCGGCGTACGGGCCCGCCGGGGACGGTCCGCCCTCGCCGCGCTGCACGAGCGGGTGCCGTCCGCCGCCGCCGTGCACGTCGTCAACAACGGCGCCGCCGCGCTCGTGCTCGCCGCCACCGCGCTCGCCGCGGGCCGGGAGATCATCGTCAGCCGGGGTGAGATGGTGGAGATCGGCGACGGCTTCCGGCTGCCCGACCTGCTGGTCTCCACCGGCGCACGGCTGCGCGAGGTGGGTACGACCAACCGCACCGGCGCCGCCGACTACGCCGACGCGATCGGCCCGGACACCGGATTCGTGCTGAAGGTGCACCCCTCCAACTTCCGCATCACCGGCTTCACCCGGGCCGCCGGCATCGCCGAACTCACCGGTCTCGGCGTCCCGGTCGTCGTCGACATCGGCTCCGGACTGCTCGCGCCGCATCCGTCCCTGCCCGAGGAGCCCGACGCCGACACCCAGCTGCGTGCCGGTGCCGCGCTCGTCACCGCGAGCGGCGACAAACTGCTCGGCGGCCCCCAGTGCGGTCTGCTGCTCGGAGACCAGGAGCTGGTCCGCACCCTCGCCCGGCACCCACTGGCCCGCGCCCTGCGCGTCGACAAGCTCACCCTGGCCGCCCTGGAGGCCACCCTCACCGGGCCGCCCACCCCGACCGCCCTCGCGCTCACGTCCGACCCGCTCCTGCTGACCGGCCGGGCGACCCGGCTCGCCGCCGCCCTCGCCGCCGACGGCGTCGACGTGCAGGCGGTCGCCTGCGCGGCCACCGTCGGCGGCGGCGGCGCGCCCGGCGTCACCCTGCCGAGCGCCGCGCTCTCGCTGCCCGAGCCGTACGCCGCCGCGCTGCGCACCGGCAGCGTCCCGGTGGTGGGCCGGCTGGAGGCGGGCCGCTGCCTGCTGGACCTGCGGGCCGTACCGGAGGACGACGACGAACGACTCGCCCAGGCCGTCCGGGCGGTGGCGGGCGGCCGGCGCGACCGGCGCGCCGAGGAGGGATAGGCGGTCGTGATGCGGGTCCTCGCCACCGCCGGACACGTCGACCACGGCAAGTCGGCCCTGGTACGCGCCCTCACCGGCATGGAGCCCGACCGGTACGCCGAGGAGCGGCGCCGTGGCCTCACCCTCGACCTGGGCTTCGTGTGGACCAGGCTCGACCCGGACGGCGACCACCTCGCCTTCGTGGACGTACCCGGCCACGAGCGGTTCGTCGCCACCATGCTGGCAGGCGTCGGCCCGGTGCCCGCCGTGCTGTTCGTGGTCGCCGCCGACCAGGGCTGGCAGCCCCAGTCCGAGGAGCACCTGGCGATCCTCGACGCGCTCGGCGTCCGGCACGCCGTCCTCGCGGTGACCCGCAGCGACCTCGCCGACCCCGCACCCGTACGCGCCGACGCCCTCGAGCGGCTGGCCCGCACCTCCCTGGGGACGGTGGCCTCGGTCGCGGTCAGCGCGGTCACCGGCGCGGGCCTGACGGAGCTGCGCGGTGAACTGGCCCGGCTGGCCCGCGCCCTGCCCGCGCCCGACGCCGAGGCCGACGTGCGGCTGTGGCTGGACCGGTCCTTCACCGTCCACGGACACGGCACGGTGGTCACCGGCACCCTCGGCGCGGGCACCCTGCGGGTCGGCGACCGGCTGGTCAGCGGGGACGGCGAGAACCTCCTGCGGGTGCGCGGCCTGCAGAGCCTGCACGAGCCGCACACGGCCGTCGGCGCGGTGGCCCGGGTCGCCGTCAACGTGCACGGCCACGGCGCCGACGGCCTGGGCCGCGGGCAGGTGCTGCTGACCCCGGACCGCTGGCTGACCACCGAGGTCACCGACGTCCGGATCACCGGCGAGCCGGTCGCGGACCTGCCCCGCTTCCTCACCCTGCACATCGGCACCGCCGCCGTACCGGTCACCGTGCGCCCGCTCGGCGGGAACACCGCCCGGCTCACCCTCGACCGGGCCCTGCCCCTGCGCGTCGGCGACCGCGCGGTACTGCGCGAACCCGGCGGCGGCCGCACACCGTGCGCGGTCACCGTCCTGGACGTACGGCCGCCCCGGCTGGCCCGGCGCGGCGCCGGCCGGGCCCGCGCGAGCGAACTCGCCGGTCTGACGGGCCGCCCCGACGGCACCGCCGAACTGCGCCGCCGCCGACTGGTCCGCCGCGCCGACCTGCGGGCCATGGGTGTCCCCGCGCCCGGCGAACCCGTCGCCGGGGACTGGCTGGCGGACCCCGCGTACTGGACCTCCCTCGCGGAGCGGCTGGCCGCCGAGACCGAGCAGCACGCCCGCGCCCACCCGCTCGAACCCGGACTGCCCACCGAGGAGGCGCGCCGGCTGCTCGGCCTGCCCGACCGCGCCCTGGTCGACGCGCTCGCCACCGCGACACCCCGACTCCGGTCCGGACAAGGGCGCCTGTACCCGTCCGACCACCTCCGGCCGGTCCTCCCCGCGTCCGTCGGCCGGGCCGTGGACGCCGTGCGCCGGGACCTCGCCCGCGCCCCGTTCCGCGCACCCGAGGCCGGCCGGCTCTCCGAACTGGGGCTGGACCGCAAGGCGCTGGGCGCCGCGGTGGCCGCCGGGGTCCTGCTGCGTATCGCTGACGGGATCGTGCTGCTGCCCGGCGCGGACGCCCGGGCCGCCGCCGTACTGCGCGCCCTGCCGCAGCCGTTCACCCTCAGCGAGGCCCGGCGCGCCCTCGACACCACGCGCCGGGTGGCCGTACCGCTGCTGGAGTACCTGGACGCACGCGGCCACACCGAACGCGTCGACGACCAGCGACGATGCTGCCGTCCCGACGCGGTGAACGGAGGCGGACAGGAATCGAACCTGCCTGCCCGAGATCCTCGGGCACCTCGGTTTTGAAGACCGGGAGGGCCACCAGGCACCCACACGCCTCCACCGCTCGTCAGGCTACTGCCCCAGGAGACCGGGATGATCCCACCGACCCGCCAGGCGCCCGTCCGCCTCACACAGTTCGCCCACGGCGGCGGCTGCGCCTGCAAGATCCCGCCGGGTGAGCTGGAGGAGGTGGTCGCCGGGCTGACCGCGCCGACACTCGCCGGGGGCGACACCCCGCTGCTCGTCGGTCTCGCCACCGGCGACGACGCGGCCGTCGTCCTGCACCGGGGAACGGCGCTCGTGTGCACCGCCGACTTCTTCACCCCGGTCGTCGACGACCCCTACGACTGGGGTCGCATCGCCGCCGCCAACGCCCTGTCCGACGTGTACGCCATGGGCGGCCGGCCCGTCCTCGCCGTCAACCTGCTGGCCTGGCCGCGCGACCGGCTCCCGTTCGACCTGGCCCGCGAGGTGCTGCGCGGCGGCCTGGACATCGCCACCCAGGCGGGGTGCCACGTCGGCGGCGGACACAGCGTCGACGACCCCGAACCCAAGTACGGCATGGCCGTCACCGGGATCGCCGACCCGGGACGGCTGCTGCGCAACGACGCCGGCCGGCCCGGACTGCCCCTGTCGCTGACCAAACCGCTCGGCGTCGGCGTCCTGAACAACCGGCACAAGGCCACCGGTGAACGGTTCGAGCAGGCCATCGCCACCATGGCGGCCCTGAACCGGGAGGCCTGCGAAGCCGCGCTCGCCGCCGGCGCCGAGTGCGCCACGGACGTCACCGGCTTCGGCCTCCTCGGCCATCTGCACAAGCTGGCCCGGGCCTCCGGCGTCACCGCAGTCCTCGACACCGCGGCCGTGCCCTACCTGGACGGCGCCCGGGAGGCCGTACGCGACGGCTACGTCAGCGGCGGCACCCGGCGCAACCTCGCCTGGGTGGCCCCGCACACCGACTTCGGGGACACCGACGAGGACACCCGGCTGCTGCTGGCCGACGCGCAGACCTCCGGGGGCCTCCTCGTCGCGGGAGAGGTGCCGGGCGCGCCGGTGGTGGGGGAGCTGGTGCCGCGGGGGCCCCACTCGATCGTCCTGAAGTAGGGCCCCTCACGGCTCCCTTCCGGTGTTCTCGTCGATGCCCGCCCGCCGCCGGTAGGCCCGCACCAGCGCCGGGGCGTCCGGTCCCCGCGGCCGGCGCCCCGGGCGGATGTCGACGGCGAACGCCTTCGTCTCCTGGATGTGGGTGTTCGGGTCCAGCGACAGATGCACCAGCTCGTTGGCCGCGTCCCCGGTGGTGTAGCCGTTGGGGCCCCAGTGGTAGGGCAGGCCCACCTGCTGGAGCCTGCGCCCCTGCACGGTCAGCGGCGTCATCCGGTCGGTCACCAGCACCCGTGCCTCGATCACGCCCCGCGCGCTGACGATGGTCGCCCACCCGGTGTGCTCCAGACCCCGCTCCGCGGCCAGCTCCGGGGAGACCTCGCAGAAGAACTCCGGCTGCAGCTCCGCCAGATAGGGCTGCCAGCGGGACATGCCACCCGCGGTGTGGTGCTCGGTGAGCCGGTAGGTGGTGGCAACGTACGGGTACACCTGCGCGCCGGGCTCGTCGCCGCTGGGCTGATAGCGGTTGTCCGGATGCGGCGGCAGCAGCTGCCGTACCGGGTTGCGCTGCCTGCCGTACAGCAGGTTGGGGATCGGCGAGTCCTGCGGCTCGTAGTGCGCCGGCAGCGGACCGTCGGTCAGCCCGGACGGCGCGTACAGCCAGGCCTTGCCGTCGGCCTGCATGATGAACGGGTCCGTGCCCGCCAGCGCCTCCGGGCCGGTGGCGTCCTCGGGCGGCCGGTGACCGGGCGACTTGTCCTTCTTGAAGTCGGGCACGTCGTGCCCGGACCACTCGCCCTTGTCCCGGTCCCACCACACCAGCGCCTTGCGCTCGCTCCACGGCCTGCCCTCCGGATCCGCGGAGGCCCGGTTGTACAGGATGCGGCGATTGGCCGGCCAGGCCCACGCCCACTCGGCCGCCACCCAGTCCTGCTCCCGGCCGGGCTTGCGCCGGGCCGCCTGGTTGACCCCGTCGGCGTAGACGCCGCAGTAGATCCAGCAGCCGCAGGCCGTCGAGCCGTCCGGCCTCAGTTCCTCGTACGAGGAGAGCGGCCGGCCCCGCGCGTCATGGCCGTTGATCTCGGCGAGGACGGCCTCCGCGTCCGGTTCCGCGTGGCGCCCCTTCGTCGGATAGTCCCAGGCCAGGTCCAGCACCGGCCGGTCCATCTCATCGGAGGACCCGGCCAGCTTCTCCCGGACCCGCCGCCCCAGGTGGTAGGCGAACCACAGGTCGCTGCGCGCCTCACCCGGCGGCTCGACCGCCTGGTGGTGCCACTGCAACAGCCGCTGGGTGTTGGTGAAACTGCCGTCCTTCTCGGTGTGCGCCGCGGCCGGCATGAAGAACACCTCGGTGCGGATGTCCCGCGTGCGCAGCTCCCCGGTCTCGATCTCGGGGCCGTCCTTCCACCAGGTCGCCGACTCGATCAGGGAGAAGTCGCGGACCACCAGCCAGTCCAGGTTCGCCATCCCGAGCCGCATCAGCTTGGCGTCGGCGTTGCCCACCGCCGGGTTCTCACCGATCAGGAAGTAACCCTTGCAGACGCCCTCCAGCTGGGCCATCGTCGTCTCGTACGTCGAGTGCGAACCGGTCAGCCGGGGCAGGTAGTCGAAGCAGTAGTCGTTGTCCGCGCTCGCCGCGTCACCCCAGTAGGCCTTGAGCAGGCTCACCAGGTAAGCGCGCATGTTGCCCCAGTAGCCCTTGCGGACCGCCTCTGCCCGGACGAAGGCGTCCAGATCCTGGTTCTGGTGCGCGTGCGGCATCGGGATGTAGCCGGGCAGCAGGTTGAACAGGGTCGGGATGTCGGTGGATCCCTGGATGGAGGCGTGCCCGCGCAGCGCCAGGATGCCGCCGCCCGGCCGGCCGATGTTCCCCAGCAGGGTCTGCAGGATGGAGGCGGCGCGGATGTACTGCACGCCCACGGTGTGCTGCGTCCAGCCGACGGCGTAGGCGAAGGCCGTCGTCCGGTCGCGTCCGGAGTTCTCCGTGACCAGTTCGCACACCTGCCGGAACAGCTCGGGCGGCACCCCGCACACCTGCTCGACCATCTCCGGCGTGTACCGGGCGTAGTGCCGCTTGAGCACCTGGAAGACGCAGCGCGGGTGGGTCAGCGTCTCGTCCCGCTCCGGCTCGCCCTCACCGATGTCGGCGCCGCCCGAGCCGTGGGACTCGCCGCGCGCCGCCTCGGCGACCGAGGCACCGGCCCCGTCACCCGCCCCGGACTCCTGGTCCTGCTCGCCGGAGACCGCCCGCGTCTCGGTGCCCTCGTACTGCCAGGTGGTGTTGTCGTAGCTGCGGGTGCGGGAGGCCAGCCCGGAGAAGACGCCGTCCAGGTCCTCGGTGTCCTCGAAGTCCTCCCGCAGGATCGTCGGGGCGTTGCTGTACGCCACGATGTAGTCGCGGAAGTACTTCTCCTGCCGCAGGACGTAGTTGATGATCCCACCGAGGAACGCGATGTCCGAGCCCGCGCGCAGCGGCACGTGCACGTCGGCCAGCGCGCTGGTGCGGGTGAACCGCGGGTCGACGTGGATCACCTTCGCGCCCCGCGCCTTGGCCTCCATCACCCACTGGAACCCCACCGGATGGCATTCGGCCATGTTGGAGCCCTCGACGACGATGCAGTCCGCGTTCTGCAGATCCTGCTGGAACGTGGTCGCGCCACCGCGGCCGAACGAGGTTCCCAGACCGGGAACGGTGGAGGAGTGTCAAACACGCGCCTGGTTCTCGATCTGGATCGCGCCGAGCGCGGTGTAGAGCTTCTTGAGGAGGTAGTTCTCCTCGTTGTCGAGCGTGGCGCCGCCCAGGCTCGCGACGCCGAGCGTGCGCCGGGTGCGGGCGCCGTCGGCCTCCCACTGCCAGCCGGCCCGGCGGGCCTCGATCACCCGCTCGGCGATCATGTCCATCGCGGTGTCGAGGTCCAGCCGCTCCCACCCGGTGCCGTACGGGCGCCGGTGGAGGACATAGTGCTCGCGAGCGTCGCCGGTGGTCAGCTGGAGACTGGCCGCGCCCTTGGGGCACAGCCGTCCGCGGGAAATGGGGGAGTCCGGGTCGCCCTCGATCTGGGTGACCCGTTCATCCTGCACGTACACGTTCTGGCCACAGCCCACCGCGCAGTACGGGCAGATCGACTTCACCACCCGGTCCGCGGTGGCGACCCGCGGGCTGAGCCGCTCACTGGGCCCGCTCTTGGCGGCGGCGCCCCGGCCCAGGGGATCGGTGCCGGTGAGCTGCCGGTAGACCGGCCAGGACTCGATCCAGGTGCGTACGCCCACGCCCGCCTCCTTCCGCTCGCTGCCTCGATCATCCCGCGGTCACGGCACTTTCGCCGCGCGAGCGGCGAAGTACCCCTTCCCGTCGGTGCCAAACGCGGCCCGTGGCCACGCGCCACGGCGTCAACGCTCGCGCGCCCGGACCCTCTCCCGCTGCGGTACGACCGTGTATTTGGGGTCCTCGGCCGACGCCACCCCGGCGTAGAACACGGCGAACCTCAGGGCCGCGGACCCGGTCAGCAGGGCCGCGCCCGCGACCGCGGCCAGGCGCCTGTCGGGCCCCCGCCCCGACAGGCAGGCCAGCACCGCACCGCCCGCGGTGAGGCTCTCCGCCGCCCGCAGCAGCCGGTGCGGCGTGCCCCGCTCGAAGGGCTCGGCGGCCAGGCCCATGCGCCCCCGCATGAGACGGAAGACGCCCAGTTCCAGCACGGACCCGAGCGCGGCCATCCGGCGGGCCGGTCCGGCCTCCTCGGCCGGTGCCGCGATCAGGGCGAGGCCGGCCGCGGCGGTCGCGCCCGAGCCGGCGAAGACGAACGGCAGCTCCCGGTAGCCCTCGTGCCAGGACGGCACCGCCGTGTCCGCGATCAGCACCGCGGTGTAGGTCGCGACCGCCGGACCGAGCACGGCGGCGCCCGCCGTCGCCGCGACGCCCACCGCACGCCAGCGGCCGGTCACGTCGGCCGCCGCCGATGCCAGCGTCAGCGGCGCGTAGCCCGTCAGCAGCCACGAGCCCACGCTCATCGGCGACGTCGGCTTGAAGACACGCAGCATGTTCAGGAAACGGCCGGGCCGCCCCAGGTCGTGCACCAGGGCCGCCAGCGACAGCGAGACGCCCGCCGCGGCCCCGAGCCTCGCGGGTCTGCCCAGGCCCGGCCGGCCGGTCATCTCGGCCCCCGCCGCCAGCAGTGAGGACGCCCCGGCCAGACCGCCGAGGTACAGATAGCCGGCGATGTCCAGCGCCTTCCACGTCGGCTTCTTCAGCACGGGCCTGCCGTAGTACGACGAGAACTCGGCGTCCGGCACCATCGGCTGCTCGCCCCGCCCGCGACGGCGCCGACGGCGGCCCGCCTGCGCACCCGTCGTCGCCTCCCGCCCGGGCCGCTCGCCCCGCACACCCGCACGCGTGACATCCGAGCCGGTCGTCCCGGCGGGCCCGGTCTCCGCACGCCGCGCCCACCGCGTGGCACCCGCGTACGCGCGCCATGGCCGCCTCACGCCCCGGCCTCCTCTCGCCCCGCGCCACCGGCCGCCGCACGCCACCGCGCTCCGCGCGCCGCCGGCCCGCGCACGCCCGCGGCGAGGTGGCGGGTGTCCTCGCCGCCGTTCATCGCGGCCGTCGCACGAAGCTGCCGACCGCGAGGGCGGTCAGGGAGACGGCGGCGAGCGCCGCGTGCCGCCACATGTCGGGCAGGTCCCGGGTGGTGACCACCGGGTCCGGGGGCAGCCCGTACACCTCCGGCTCGTCGAGCAGCAGGAAGAACGCCCCGTCGCCGCCGACCCCGTCGCCCGGGTCCTCGCCGTAGAGGCGGGCGTCGGTCACCCCGGCCGCGTGCAGCTGTGCCACCCGGCCCCGGGCCCGCTCGCGGAGCTCGTCGAGCGGACCGAACTGGATGGATTCGGTGGGACAGGACTTGGCGCAGGCGGGTTCCATCCCGACGCCGAGCCGGTCGTAGCACAGCGTGCACTTCCACACCCGGCCGTCGTCCTTGCGCTGGTCGATGACGCCGTAGGGGCACGCGGGCACGCAGTAGCCGCAGCCGTTGCAGACGTCCTCCTGCACGACGACCGTGCCGAACTCGGTGCGGAACAGCGCCCCCGTGGGGCACACGTCCAGACAGGCCGCGTGGGTGCAGTGCTTGCACACGTCGGAGGACATCAGCCAGCGCAGTTCGGTGCGGCCGTCGGGGGACACCGGGGCGATCCGGTCGGCGGCGCCGGAATCGGACGCCGGGGCCGGCGGGGGAGCGGTGGCCGCCCGGCCGGGCGGCGGGGCGCCGGTGCCGAGGCGGGAGGCGGCCGCGAACACGTCCATGTCCTCCTGGTCCTCGTGCGCCACCCCCGGCTCCTGGCCGCCGAGCGGCTTGCGCTGCTCGATGAAGGCGACGTGCCGCCAGGTGTCGGCACCCAGTGCCTGCGTGTTGTCGTAGGACATGCCGGTCAGTTCCAGGCCGTCCTCGGGGACGGCGTTCCACTCCTTGCAGGCCACCTCGCAGGCCTTGCAGCCGATGCACACGGAGGTGTCGGTGAAGAACCCCATCCGCGGCGGGGCGTCCGGGTAGCCGGATGCCCCGGCCACGTCCGGCTGCGGCCCGTACAACAGGTCGTGACGATCCGCGCCGCCGCCCACCGCGCTCCACCCGCCGGTCCCGCTCATGCGTGCCTCCCGGTGCTCCCTACGAGCGTGGCACGGGTGCCCGGGCTCCGCTCGTGCGAAACGACCCGGGAAGGCGACGCGGGTGACGCGGGTGACGCGGGTGACGCGGGTGACGCGGGTGTCGAACCCAACCCACTACCCGCTCGATTCGTCTTCATGCCGGTCTCGGCTGGGTCATTTCATGATCGTCCGAGGTTGGCCGATCGCTTTGTCCGATGCCGCGGAACTGAGTTACTCTGCGGCGTATTTTTCTCATCACGCAGATCCGTGAACTGCGGAAATGCACACACCAGTGTCCGGGGCAGGCCGCGTGCCCGGCAGTGGTTCCGAGCCCTCCCGCCCGAGGGCTCCTGGGGAGCGGAACGAGGGTGCGCATGGCCGGCAAGGTAATCGGGACGACCGACGCGGTCCCGGGGGACCAGGAACTGAGGAGACTGCTCGCGGGGCTGACCGCGGTGCGCGACGGAGACTTCGGCACCCGGCTGCCGGACGACTCCACCGGGCTCATGGGCGACATCGCGACCGTCTTCAACGGCATGGTCGACCAGTTGTCCGTGTTCACCTCGGAAGTCACCCGTGTGGCCAGGGAGGTGGGCACCGAGGGGACCCTCGGCGGCCAGGCACAGGTACCGGGCGTCTCCGGCACCTGGGCCGACCTCACCGACTCCGTCAACGCCATGGCGGGCAACCTCACCACCCAGGTCCGGGACATCGCGCAGGTCGCCACCGCCGTGGCCAAGGGCGACCTCTCCCAGAAGATCGACGTTCCCGCGCGCGGCGAGATCCTCCAGCTGAAGGAGACCGTCAACACGATGGTCGACCAGCTGTCCGCGTTCGCCGACGAGGTGACCCGTGTCGCGCGGGAGGTCGGCACGGAAGGCCGCCTCGGGGGCCAGGCACAGGTGCCCGGGGTCGCCGGTGTGTGGCGCGACCTGACGGACTCGGTGAACTTCATGGCCGGGAACCTGACGGCTCAGGTGCGCAACGTCGCCCAGGTGACGACCGCGGTGGCGCAGGGTGACCTGTCGCAGAAGATCACGGTGGACGCGCGGGGCGAGATCCTGGAGCTGAAGAGCACCATCAACACGATGGTCGACCAGCTGTCCGCGTTCGCCGACGAGGTCACCCGCGTCGCGCGCGAGGTGGGCACCGAGGGCCGGCTCGGTGGCCAGGCGGACGTCAAGGGCGTCAAGGGCACCTGGCGCGACCTGACGGACTCGGTGAACTTCATGGGCGGGAACCTGACGGCCCAGGTGCGCAACGTCGCCCAGGTGGCCACGGCGGTGGCGCAGGGCGACCTGTCGCAGAAGATCACGGTGGACGCGCGGGGCGAGATCCTGGAGCTGAAGAACACCATCAACACGATGGTCGACCAGCTGTCCGCGTTCGCCGACGAGGTGACCCGCGTCGCGCGCGAGGTGGGCACCGAGGGCCGGCTCGGCGGCCAGGCTCAGGTGCGCGGGGTCGCCGGCACCTGGAAGGACCTCACCGACAACGTCAACGTGATGGCCTCCAACCTGACCGGCCAGGTCCGCTCCATCGCCCAGGTCGCCACCGCCGTCGCCAAGGGCGACCTCTCCCAGAAGATCACCGTCGAGGCCAAGGGCGAGGTCGCCGCCCTCGCCGACGTCATCAACACGATGGTCGACACCCTGTCCGCGTTCGCCGACGAGGTGACGCGCGTGGCCCGCGAGGTGGGCACCGAGGGCCGGCTCGGCGGCCAGGCGCACGTGCCTAACGTCGCCGGCACCTGGAAGGACCTCACCGACAACGTCAACTCCATGGCCAACAACCTCACCGGCCAGGTGCGCAACATCGCGCTGGTGACCACCGCCGTGGCCAAGGGCGACCTGTCGAAGAAGATCGACGTCGACGCCCGCGGCGAGATCCTCGAACTGAAGACCACCATCAACACGATGGTCGACCAGCTGTCCGCGTTCGCCGACGAGGTGACCCGCGTCGCCCGCGAGGTCGGCACCGAGGGCCGGCTCGGCGGACAGGCCGAGGTCGAGGGCGTCTCGGGCACCTGGAAGCGGCTCACCGAGAACGTGAACGAACTCGCCGGGAACCTCACCCGGCAGGTCCGCGCCATCGCCGACGTGGCCAGCGCCGTCGCCGAGGGCGATCTGACCCGCTCGATCACCGTCGACGCCTCCGGCGAGGTCGCCGACCTCAAGGACAACATCAACTCCATGGTGGAGTCCCTGCGCGAGACGACCCTGGCCAACCAGGAACAGGACTGGCTCAAGACCAACCTCGCCCGGATCTCCGGCCTCATGCAGGGCCACCGCGACCTGCCGGTCGTCGCCGAACTCATCATGGACGAGCTGGCCCCCCAGGTGTCCGCGCAGTACGGCGCCTTCTACCTCGCCGAGGACGGCGAGTCCGGCCCCGAGCTGCGCCTCGTCGGCTCCTACGGCCGTCCCGAGGAGGACACCCGGCCCGTCCGCATGTCCTTCGGCCGCACCCTGGTCGGTCAGGCCGCGCGCAGCCGCCGCACCATCGCCGTGGACGCGCTGCCGACCGGGTACGTCACCATCTCCTCCGGGCTGGGACAGATCGAGCCCACCGCGCTGCTGCTGCTGCCCATCGTCTTCGAGGAGCAGGTCCTCGGCGTCATCGAACTGGCCTCGGTCACCCGGTTCACCCAGATCCACCGGGACTTCCTGCAGCAGCTGGTGGACACCATCGGCGTCAACGTCAACACCATCGTCGCCAACGCGCGCACCGACGAACTGCTCGAGGAGTCGCAGCGGCTGACCAGCGAACTGCAGTCCCGCTCGGCGGAGTTGCAGGCGCGCCAGGAGGAACTCCAGAGCTCCAACGCCGAACTGGAGGAGAAGGCCTCGCTGCTGGCCGACCAGAACCGCGACATCGAGGCGAAGAACCTGCAGATCGAGCAGGCCCGGCAGGAACTGGAGGCGCGTGCCCAGCAGTTGTCGCTCGCCTCGAAGTACAAGTCCGAGTTCCTCGCCAACATGAGCCACGAGCTGCGCACCCCGCTGAACAGCCTGCTCATCCTCGCGCAGCTGCTGGCCCAGAACCCCTCGCGCAACCTCACCCCCAAGCAGGTGGAGTACGCGGGCATCATCCACTCCGCCGGCTCGGACCTGCTCCAGCTGATCAACGACATCCTGGACCTGTCCAAGGTCGAGGCGGGCAAGATGGACGTGACACCGGAGCGTGTCCCGCTGCGCCAGCTGATCGACTACGTCGAGGCCACCTTCCGCCCGATGACCTCGCAGAAGAGCCTCGAGTTCACCGTCGCCACCGCTGCCGGAGCCCCCGCCGACCTGCTCACGGACGACTCCCGGCTGCGGCAGATCCTGCGCAACCTGCTGTCCAACGCGGTCAAGTTCACCGAGCAGGGCGGCGTCGAACTGCGCGTCGAACCCGCCGCCGACGACGAGGTGCCCCCCGGCGTGGTGCGCGGCAGCGCGATCGTCGCGTTCCGGGTGCGGGACACCGGCATCGGCATCCCCGAACAGCAACTGGAGACGATCTTCGGCGCGTTCCAGCAGGCGGACGGGACCACCAGCCGCAAGTACGGCGGCACCGGCCTCGGCCTGTCCATCACCCGCGAGATCGCCCACCTGCTCGGCGGCGCCGTCAGCGTCGACAGCACGCCGGGCAAGGGCAGCACCTTCACGCTCTTCCTGCCCGTGGCCCGGCCGGACTTCGAAGAGGTCCTGCGCGGCGGACGCACCGTCCCGAAGCCCATCGAGCCGGCCCGGACCGACGAGACGAGCGAGGACGGCCCGCCGGGCGCCCCGCTCGTCACCGCCAAGCGGCAGCGCGTGCGCCGTCTGCTCGTCGTCGAGGAGCGCCCGCGCGGACTGCTGACGCTCGTCGCCGAGAGCGTGGTCGGAGACCTCGCGCACGCTCGCGCCGACGACACCGAAACCCCCGTCGACATCATCACCGCGGTCGGCGCCCAGGAGGCGGCGGGCACCCTCGCCGCCGAGCCCTGCCACTGCGTCGTGGTCGAACTGGGCATGCCGGACGGGGAGTCCGCCCGCTTCCTGGACGCCCTGCGCGGGGACTCCGCCCTGGCGAGCGTCCCGGTACTGGTGCACAGCTCGCACCGCAGCGAGCACGCCGTCGACGGGGCCGAGGGTCCGCTGGAGTACCTGTTCAGCCTCGACGAACTGCGCGAGCGGATCGCGCTGCACCTGTCGGCCGAGGAGCCCGGCGAGGTACTCACCCTGGTCCGCAACGACGAGCCGCAGATCACCGCCCCGCACCTGATCGACGAGCACACCCGCGGTCGTACCGTCCTCGTCGTCGACGACGACGCCCGCAACCTGTTCGCGCTCAGCGGCATCCTCGAACTGCACGGCTTCCGCGTGCTGCACGCGGAGAACGGCCGCAAGGGCATCGAGACGCTGGTGAACCATCCGGACGTCGAACTCGTGCTGATGGACGTGATGATGCCCGAGATGGACGGCTACACGGCCACGGCGGAGATCCGCAAGATGTCGCGCTACGCCGACCTGCCGGTCATCGCCGTCACCGCCAAGGCCATGCAGGGCGACCGGGAGAAGAGCCTGGCCTCGGGCGCGAGCGACTACGTCACGAAGCCGGTGGACACCCATGACCTCATCGCCTGCGTCCGGCGCTGGCTCCCCGCGTGAGGACGGCGACGATGGCAGCAGTCAGCACAGCGCGGCGCGCCCGGCCGCCCGCGGGCCGAGGAGTACGGATCCGGTGAACATCCACGAGAACGCCGTCGTACCGGACCCGCCGGACGACCTGCCCGTCCGGATCCCCGGTCCGGACGGGCCCCCGAGCGACCCGCCGGCCGCCTCGTCGGTGGGCCGGCTCGCCGCCACCGTCGAGCGGCTGCGCAAGGAGGTGCGCACCGCGCAGGCCGAGGCCGAGGGCCGGGCACTGCTCGAACTGGCCAAGGGCATCCTCGTCGAACGCCTCGGCTGCGGCCCGGCCCAGGCCGCACGCCAGCTCGCCGAGCTGGCGGAGCAGGCCCAGGTGACCCCGCTGGAGTTCGCGGTGGACGTCATCAACCAGGCGGCCCGGGACCGCGTCTCGGAGGTGACCGAGGCGTTCCTGTCCGTCGCCGCCGACCCGGCCGGATCCGTCGAGGAGTCCGCCGCCGTACGGCTGCGCGCCGCCGAGAGCGGGGTGCTCGCCGCGGACGATGCCCAGGCCATGGCCGACTCGCTGCTCGAGCACGCCCTGCGGCCGCTGGGCGCCGTGGCCGTCGCCATCTGGGCGGCCGCCTCGGACAGCTCGCTGACCCTCGCCGGCAGCGCCGGGTTCCCGGCCGGCGAGGCCGAGCGCTGGCGGTACGTCCCGCCGGACGTGGCCACGGTGGCCCGGCGCGGTCTGACCCAGCCCGACGGCCAGTGGCTGTCCTCGCTCGCCGCCTCCGGGCTGCCCACGATGGGCCGCCGGGAGTACGCCGACGGTGCCCGTATCGCGCTGCCCGCCGGCGTCGGCGGCCGTATCCACGGCGTCCTGGAGATCGCCTGGCCGGGCCCCGAGAGCCCGCTGCCGCGCCCGGTGATCCGACAGGTCGAGGCCCTCGCCGAACTCTGCGCGCACACGCTGGAGACCTTCCACCTGCCGCCGGGAGCGGGGCAGGAGCCCCGGATACTGCCCGACGTGGTGGAGCTGATGGACCTGGCGGACGGGCTGCACGATCCCGCGCTGGTGCTGGTGCCGCACCTCGACGCCGACGGGCAGCTCGTCGACTTCCGCATCCAGCACGTCAACGGCCGTTTCCTCGATCCGGCGGGCCGGTCGCGGGCCGTCGTCAACGGCGCCCTGCTGCTGGAGGCCTACCCCATGGCGGCCGCCGCCAGCGAGCTGTTCCAGCGCGTGGAGCGCGTCTACGCCACGGGCGAGCCGTTCCGTGCCCGCCGTATGCGGCTGACCGCCCTGGTCGACCAGGTGCCGCTGTCGGCCGTCGCCGACATCAGCGTCAGCCGGCACGGCTCCAGTGTGCTGCTCATCTGGCGCATCGAGGACGAGACGGCCCGCCTGGCCAGTCTGCTCCAGAACGCCCAGCGCCTCGGCCGGATCGGTGGCTTCGAGGAGAACCTGCTCACCGGCGAGATCACCTGGAACGGCCAGCTGTTCGACCTCTACGGCCGTCCCCCCACGAGCGTGCCGGTGGCCCTGGAGGACCTGCCCGCGCACGCCCACCCCGACGACGCCGTCTCCATCGGCCGCTTCCTGCGCACGCTGCTGCACCAGCGCAGGCCCGCGTCCGCCGCGTTCCGGCTGCTGCGGCCGGACGGCGTGACCCGGCACATGCGGGTGGTCGCCGAACCGGTCCTCGACACCGACGGCCAGCTCATCGGCGTCCGGGGCGCCTACCAGGACATCTCCGCCCAGCACTGGACCGAGGTGGCCCTCGCCGCCACCCGCGACCAGCTGGCCCACACCGAGCAGCAGGCCGACGAGCGCAACCGGCTGGCCCTGCAGCTGCAGCACGCCATCATGCCGCCGACCCAGGCCCCGTTGCGGGTGCCGGACCTCCAGGTGGCGGTGCGCTACCGGCCCGCCGAGACCGAGCAACTGGTCGGCGGCGACTGGTACGACGCGGTGGTACTGCCGTCCGGACTGGTCCTGGTGTGCGTCGGTGACGTCGCCGGGCACGGCATCGAGGCGGCCACCAGCATGGTCGTCCTGCGCAACGCGCTGCGCGGTCTCGCGGTCACCGGCGCGGGCCCGGCGCAGCTGCTGTCGTGGCTGAACATCGTCGCCCACCATCTGACGGGAGCGGTCACCGCGACCGCCGTGTGCGGCCTGTACGACGGCGAGCGGCGGACGCTGCGCTGGGCGCGGGCGGGGCATCTTCCGCCGGTGCTCGTGCGAGAGGGGGACGCCACGGCCCTGCCCACTCTCAAGGGCCTGCTGCTGGGCGCCCTGCCCGAGGCGGTGTACGAGGAGACCGAGGTGCAACTCGCCGCCGGGGACACCCTGTTGATGTACACCGACGGGCTGATCGAGCGCCGGGACCGCTCGGTGGAGGAGTCCCTGTCCCATCTGCTGGAGACGGCGCGCTCGGCGCCGGCGGCCCTGGACCAGCAATTGGACCGGCTGCTCACCTACAGCAGGTCCGACACCGACGACGACACCTGCATCGTGGGCATCAGGGTCGCCTGAGGGGCGCGCGGCTCAGCCGGCGCGCTCGCCGGTGAGCGGTACGGTGGCGGCGACCCGCTTGCCGCGGGGAAGCGTGGTCACCTCCAGTTCGGAGCAGAGCATCGTGACCAGATGCAGACCGTGACCGCCGACCCGGCCGGGGTCGGGAGGGCGCCTGCGGGGCGGATCCGTGGACGTGTCCGTCACGGTTATCCGCATCACCAGCCCACCCGCCGGCACCTCCAGGCGCAGGGCGCAGGGTCCGGGGGCGTGCTTGGCCGCGTTGGTGACGAGTTCGCTGACGACCAGCTGGGCGTCCTGCGTCGAGCGTGTCCCGGGCGCCGGCCGCACCTGTGCGAGCAGCGCCGCGACGGCGTCTCTCGCCTCGGCGATGCTCGTGACGCCGGTGTCCCAGGTGCGGCTGGAACGCAGGGATGCGGGGCGGTCCTGTGTCGTCGTGTGCGTCGTGAGCGGCATGTCCATACCTCGTTGCCCTTTTCCCTCGGGGTCGGGGTCCCTTCCTGTGCACATCGGGATCGTGCCGTCCTTGACTTCGGCTACCCACTGGGCGGTCGATCAAGGGGACGTTCACCGGCATTCCTCCGGTTGCACACGAACGCCCGATGAGAGCTCGCCCACGGGACGCGGCCCGGTGGGCCCCCATGGAAGAACGGGTCCGGGAAATCCCGCGGAGCGGATTTCCCGGACCCGTTCGAATCCGAGCGGACGGCACGATCAGTGCTTGAAGACGTCCTTCGCCTTCTCCTTGGCCTGCCGGGCGTCCCCCTTGGCGCCTTCCGCACGACCCTCGGCCTCCAGGCGCTCGTTGCCCACGGCCCGGCCCACGGCCTCCTTGGTCTTGCCCTTGGCCTGCTCGATCTTGCTCTTGCCCTTCTGGTTGCCAGCCATGGGTTTCACATCCCAACGTGTTCGCGGTATGCGGTCGACATCCGCGTTGCCACTGGACCGCCCTCCAAACCAGAAAGCCGGTCTCGGGCCGGGTGGAAGGCCCGGGCGACCCGGTCATTACCCAGTCTTGGTTGCACAGTCCAGACTGATAAACCTAATGTTATCGACCGTGGATACCACTGCACTCGCGGGCGAGCTGAGGCTGGCCATGGGCCGGATCGTGCGCCGTCTGCGCCAGGCGCACGCCGTGGGGGACGTGTCCCTCTCCGGTGTCTCGGTGCTGGCCAGGCTCTCCCGCACCGGCCCCGACTCGCCCGGCTCGCTCGCCGACCTGGAACGCGTACGCCCTCAGGCGATGGCCGCGACGCTGGCCGGACTCGCACAGCGCGGGCTGGTCAGCCGCGGCCCCGACGCGGCCGACGGGCGCCGGGTCATCGTGTCCGTCACCGAGGAGGGACGGGCGGTGCTGGAGCAGCGCCGCTCCGAGTCCGTCAGCCGTCTCGCCCACGCCCTGGACACGTTCACCCCGCGGGAGCGACAGGCGCTGCACGAGATCCTGCCCCTGCTCGAACGATTGGCGGAACAGCTGTGACCGGCCAGGCACCCGACCTCCAGACGTCCGCGGCCGGGGGGCTGCGGGCCCGCGTCCTCGCCCACTCGGCCCGGCTGCGGGACACACCCCCCGGCCCCGGCTACAAATGGGTCGCGCTGTCCAACACCACGCTCGGCGTGCTGATCGCGACGATGGACGCCTCCATCGTGATCATCTCGCTGCCGGCGATCTTCCGCGGCATCGGCCTGGACCCGCTGGCCGCCGGGAACATCGGCTACCTGCTGTGGATGATCCTCGGCTATCTGCTGGTCTCGGCCGTGCTGGTCGTCGTCCTCGGCCGGCTCGGCGACATGTTCGGCCGGGTCCGGATCTACAACCTGGGCTTTCTGATCTTCGCCGGTGCCTCCATCGCCCTGTCCCTCGACCCCTTCCGGGCCGGCGCGGGGGCGCTCTGGCTGATCCTCTGGCGCGTCGTGCAGGCGTTCGGCGGCTCCATGCTCACCGCCAACTCGGCCGCCATCCTGACCGACGCCTTCCCGGCCCGGCAGCGGGGCATGGCCCTCGGCGTCAACCAGATCACCGCGCTCGCGGGCCAGTTCCTCGGTCTGCTGGCCGGCGGCCTGCTCGCGGCCGTCGACTGGCGGGCGGTGTTCTGGGTGAGCGTCCCCATCAGCGTCACCGGCACCATCTGGTCGTACCTGAGCCTGAGGGAGACCGCGACCGGAGCACGCGGCCGGGTCGACTGGCTAGGCAACCTCACCTTCGCCTCGGGCGCCGGCATCCTGCTCGCCGCCATCACCTACGGCATCCAGCCCTACGGCGGCCACGCCACCGGCTGGAGCAGCCCCTGGGTCCTGGCCGGACTGTGCGGCGGGGTCTTCCTGCTGCTGGTGTTCTGCCTCGTGGAGACCCGGGTCGCCGAGCCCATGTTCCACCTGCCGCTGTTCAAGGTGCGGGCGTTCGCCGCGGGCAACCTCGCCGCCCTGCTCACCGCCATCGCCCGGGGCGGCCTGCAGTTCATGCTCATCATCTGGCTGCAGGGCATCTGGCTGCCCCTGCACGGCTACGACTTCGAGGACACCCCGCTGTGGGCGGGCATCTTCATGCTGCCGCTCACCCTGGGCTTCCTGATCGCCGGGCCGGTGTCCGGCTATCTGTCCGACCGGTTCGGCGCCCGCGTCTTCTCCACCGCCGGGCTGCTCCTCGTCGCCGCCTCCTTCGTCGGCCTGCTCGCGCTGCCCGTCGACTTCGACTACGGCCTCTTCGCCGCGCTGCTGCTGCTCAGCGGCCTGGGCCAGGGCATGTTCTCCTCGCCCAACACGTCCTCCATCATGGGCAGCGTGCCGCCCCGCCACCGGGGCGTGGCCTCCGGTATGCGCTCCACCTTCCAGAACTCCGGTACGGCCCTGTCGATCGGCGTCTTCTTCTCCCTCATGGTCTCCGGGCTGGCCTCCCGCCTGCCGGCGACCCTGAGCAGCGGTCTCCGGGCGAACGGCGTGCCCGCCCCGACCGCCCACGAGGTCGCCTCGCTGCCGCCCGTCAGCACCCTGTTCGCCACGTTCCTCGGCGACAACCCCATCGGCCATCTGCTCGGCTCCAGCGGCACCCTCGACCAGTTGACCGCGGCCCAGCGCGCCACCCTGACCGGGCACACCTTCTTCCCGGAACTGGTCTCCGGGCCCTTCCACCACGGGCTGGGCATCGTCTTCGGCGTCGCCGCCGGGATGGCACTGGTGGCGGCGCTCGCCTCCGCGCTACGCGGCGGCCACGAGGGCGCCGAGGAGGACACCCGGCGCGACGGACCGGAACGCACCGCACCGGACCGGCCCGCGCGCACCTCGTCCTAGGCGCTGCTCGGTGAGGCCGGGGACGCGGCTGCCGCGACGCCTCGCGGGCGATGGGCCGGGCCCGTACGCGGCCGAGCCGGGCGGCGGCCGGCGGCGAGGTCAGCGTCGGCGGCGCCGCCGCAGGAGGTGCCGGACGACGAGGGCCGCGAGCAGGACGGCCAAGCCGACGGCGAAATAGAGCTGGTAGCGCCTGATCTCCTCGTAGACGGCCATGATGTGGTCACCCGCCAGGTAGGCGAGGCTCGCCCAGAGGCCGACCCACAGGGCGGCACCGAGGGCGTTGTAGGCGAGGAAGCGGCGCCAGCGCATACCGGTCGTGCCCGCGATGATGCCGTTGACCTGGCGCAGGCCCTCGATGAACCTGGCCACGGTCACGATCTTGCCGCCGTGCCGGTCGAAGAACGCCTCGGCCGTCGCGAACCGCTCGGGCGTCAGGAAGACGTACTTGCCCCAGCGGTGGACGAAGGCCCGCCCGCCGAGATGGCCGATCAGATACCCGATGTTGTCGCCGACGACGGCCGCGGCGAATGCGATGGCGGCCACCGCCACGATGTTCAGCCGTCCCGCGCCCGCGTACACCCCCGCGGCGAGCAGAATCGTCTCGCCGGGTGCCGGTACCCCGAAGTCCTCCACGAGGATCACGGCCCCCACGGCCCAGTAGCCGTAGTGGCCGAGCAGCGGCCCCAGTGGGGCCAGCGGTCCTGGAAGGGGTGCGGACATCCCCCCACGGTACGGCCCTTCCGGTACGGCGGTGCGGGCGGCGCCCGGCGCCGTGGGTTCCGCTAGGAGCCGGCGCGGGCGGTGCCCTCGTCGTCACCGGAGGGTTGCTGGCATTCGAGGCACAGTTCGTGGTCGCCGTCGCGGGTGACGACGGTTCCCCAGCCGAAGCAGTGCTCGCAGTCGCGGGCGAGGGCCAGATCGGGGTGGGGAGGCAGCAGGGGGGTGTGGTGAGCTCCGTACGCCATGCGGAGAGCGGCTCCTCGAAGTCGCGGGACGAACGCGGGGGGAACAAAGCGGGGGAGAAGGGGGACGAGCGGGACAGTGGTAACGGTGACAACGCTGTCCGACCTGCCTCTATTATGTCTTACTTTTCCGCATTGTCCAGAGTTTTTGTCACCTGGTGCCTGACTTTTCGGCACCGAGTGACAAGGGCCTATCCGAGCGTGCCGAGCCGGGCCTCGCGCCACAGGTCCACGCCGCCCTCGGTGGCGTAGGTGTCGATCTCGGCCAGTTCCGCCTCGTCGAACTCCAGGTTCTCCAGCGCGGCCACGTTCTGCTCCAGCTGCTCGGTGCGAGAGGCGCCGACGACCAGCGAGGTCACCCGCTCGTCGCGCAGCGCCCAGGCCAGTGCCATCTGGGCCAGGGTCTGCCCGCGCCGGGCCGCGATGTCGTTCAGGGCGCGCAGCCGGTGCCGCATGTCGTCCGTGAGCCACGCCGGGTCGAAGGAGGTCCCCCGCGCCGCGCGCGAGTCCGGCGGCAGGCCCTCCAGGTAGCGGCCGGTGAGCAGTCCCTGGGCCAGCGCCGTGAAGCCGATCACGCCGAAGCCCTCCTCCGCGGCCGCGTCCAGCAGGCCGTCGGTCTCGATCCAGCGGTTGAGCATGCTGTACGACGGCTGGTGGATCAGCAGTGGGGTGCCGAGGTCCCGCAGGATCGCGGCCGCCTGCCGGGTGCGCTCCGCGTCGTAGGAGGAGATGCCGACGTACAGCGCCTTGCCTTGGCGGACGGCGGTGTCCAGCGCCCCCATCGTCTCCTCCAGCGGCGTGCTCGCGTCCAGTCGGTGGGAGTAGAAGATGTCCACGTAGTCCAGGCCCATGCGCTGGAGCGACTGATCCAGCGAGGCGAGCAGGTACTTACGGGAGCCGCCGCCCTGCCCGTAGGGGCCGGGCCACATGTCCCAGCCCGCCTTGGTGGAGATCACCAGCTCGTCGCGGTACGGCGCCAGGTCCCGCCGGAGCAGCCGGCCGAAGTTGACCTCGGCGGCCCCGTACGGCGGACCGTAGTTGTTGGCCAGGTCGTGGTGGGTGATCCCGAGGTCGAAGGCGCGCAGGGCGATCTCGCGCTGGGCCTCGAAGGGGCGGTCGTCGCCGAAGTTGTGCCAGTAGCCCAGGGACAGGACCGGCAGGTCCAGCCCCGAGCGGCCGGTGCGCCGGTAGCGCATGGTGCCGTCGTAGCGAGCGGGGTCCGCGACGTACGTCATCGGGTCTTCTCCGGGTGGTGCCGTAGGGGGCCCCGCGGGTGCGCGGGGGCTCGCCCACCCTCCGTCCTGGCACCAGGTGAAGTCCAACCGCCGTCCCGTATGGGATTGAGCGGTTCCGTTTCTGAATCGGCCGCCGGGGCAGGCGGGTGATCAGTGGTGCGAGAGAATGGAGACGTCAGTGAGCGGCGCGATGCCCGACGGGGAGCGAGAGAACGGGAACCGGCCCCGGGTGCCCAAGGCCGTGGGCAGGTTGCCGCATCAGGTCCGTGAGGAGCTGACGCTAAGGCTCCGCCGCAACCGCGGGGCCTTGGGCAAGGACGACGTCCAGGTCGTCGAGGGGCCCCTGCTCCGGCGCGCCGTGGGCGCCTCCGCGCTCGGCAACTGCATGGAGTGGTTCGACTTCGGCGTCTACAGCTATCTCGCCGCCACCATCGGGAAGGTCTTCTTCCCGGGCGCCTCCCCGGCCGCGCAGGTCATCTCCTCGTTCGCGACCTTCGCCGCGGCGTTCGTCGTACGGCCCTTGGGCGGCCTGGTGTTCGGGCCGCTCGGTGACCGGATCGGCCGGCAGAAAGTACTCGCCACCACCATGATCATGATGGCGGTGGGAACCTTCGTCATCGGCGTCATCCCCGGTTACGCGACGATCGGCGTCGCGGCACCCGTGCTGCTCCTGCTCGCCCGCATGGTCCAGGGCTTCTCCACCGGCGGCGAGTACGGTGGGGCGACCACCTTCGTCGCCGAGTACTCACCGGACCGCAGGCGCGGCTTCCTCTCCAGCTGGCTCGACTTCGGCACCTTCGTCGGCTACGCCCTGGGTTCGGCCCTGGTCACCGTGCTGAACCTGGCGCTGACCGACGATCAGATGCTCTCCTGGGGCTGGCGTGTCCCCTTCCTGATCGCGGGCCCGCTCGGGGTGATCGGCCTCTACATGCGGCTCAAGCTGGAGGAGTCCCCGGCTTTCCAGCAGCAACTGGACGAACACGAGAAGAGCCTCGCGCAGGAGTCCGCGGGCAGCGAGTTCAAGGACATCGTCAAGAACCACTGGCGGTCGCTGCTGGTCTGCATGGGTCTGGTGCTGCTCTACAACGTCACCAACTACATGGTCACCGGCTATCTGCCGACCTACCAGACCGAGACCCTCAACCGCTCCAGCGGCTCCGCCGACATCCTCGTGCTCGTCGGGATGGTGTGGATCGTCGTACTGATCACCTTCCTCGGCCGGCTCAGCGACCGCGTCGGCCGGCGACCGCTCTACGCCGTCGCCGCCGTCGCGATGATCGTGCTCGCCATTCCGGCCTTCCTGCTGATCAAGGCGCAGGGCACCTGGCCGCCGATCCTCGGTGTGCTGCTCCTGTCCACCCTGCTGGCCTGCTTCGCGGCGCCGAGCGCGGCCACCCTGCCGGCCCTCTTCCCGACCGCGGTGCGCTACGCCGCCATGGGCATCGGCTTCAACTTCGCCGTGGCGGCCTTCGGCGGCACCACCCCGCTGGTCACCGCCGCCCTGGTCGACGCCACGGGTGACGACCTGATGCCGGCCTACTACCTGATGCTGGCCGGCCTCATCGGCCTGGTGACCGTCAAGTTCCTCCCGGAGAGCGCCCAGGTGCCGCTCAAGGGCTCGCAGCCGATGGTCGGTTCGCGTGCGGAACGGGGCGAACTCATCACCACCTCCCAGGAGTTGTACGCCTACGCGCAGGAGCGGGAGAAGGCGCGGCACGGCTGACCGTCCGGGAGCTGTCGGATCCTACGAAGTTCTCGCGTGCCGGGTTTCCGGTCCGCACCGAGTTTGATAGGAAACTTTCCTACCAGTACCGGTACGGTCCAACCACCCACCCCCCACTCCCCCTTGGAGTCCCTGTGGTGCACGCAGAACGCGACACGGCAGTCCCCACCCGCCTCTCCCGCCGAACCGTGGTCGCCGCGCTCGGCGCCATCGCCACCGGTGCCCTGGTGGGCACCCGGACCGCCGTCGCCGCGCCGGCGGCGGCGCCGGGCCTGGACGACCCGGCGAAGAAGGAGACGGCGATGAAGCTGGTGTCGAGCGCGGAGAACTCCTCGCTCGACTGGAAGGCCCAGTACAAGTACATCGAGGACATCGGCGACGGCCGCGGCTACACCGCCGGCATCATCGGCTTCTGCTCCGGCACCGGCGACATGCTCGACCTGGTCCAGCTCTACACCGACCGCAAGCCCGGCAACGTCCTCGCCAAGTACCTGCCCGCCCTGCGCAGGGTCAACGGCACCGACTCGCACTCCGGCCTCGACCCGAACTTCCCCAAGGACTGGCGCACGGCCGCCCAGGACACGGTCTTCCAGCAGGCCCAGAACGACGAGCGCGACCGCGTCTACTTCAACCCGGCCGTCGCCCAGGGCAAGACCGACGGACTGCGCGCGCTCGGCCAGTTCGCCTACTACGACGCCATCGTCATGCACGGGGACGGCGACGACCCGACCAGCTTCCGCAACATCCGCGGGCGCGCCCTGCGCAGCGCCAAGCCCCCGGCGCAGGGCGGCAACGAGACGACGTATCTGAACGCCTTCCTCGACGCCCGGGTCTGGGCGATGAAGCAGGAGGAGGCACACAGCGACACCACCCGCGTGGACACCGAACAGCGGGTCTTCCTGAAGAAGGGCAACCTCGACCTGAACACCCCGCTCGACTGGAAGGTGTACGGCGACAGCTACCACATCGGCTGACCGCCGTCCCGCAAGGCGTGCGACAGGCCGGCCGGCGCACGTGCATGGCACGCCCCTGACGAGGAAAGATGGGCGATGAGTGCACGACCCCACGATGCGGAGGAACAGGACTCATGCCGCACGAGCGAGCCGGCCGGCCGGCCGGTCCCGAGGACCTTGTCGACGTGGCCCGGCTGGTCACGGCGTACTACGCACTGCACCCGGACCCCGCCGACCCGGGGCAGCGGGTGGCGTTCGGTACCTCGGGGCACCGGGGTTCGTCCCTGGACACCGCCTTCAACGAGGACCACATCGCCGCCACCAGCCAGGCCATCTGCGAATACCGCGCGGCCCAGGGCATCGACGGCCCCCTCTTCCTGGGGGCCGACACCCACGCCCTGTCCGAACCCGCGAAGGTGACGGCGCTGGAGGTGTTCGCCGCCAACGAGCTGCGCGTGCTCGTCGACAGCGAGGACGGCTACACGCCCACCCCCGCCGTCTCGCACGCCATCCTCGCCCACAACCGGGGCCGCAGCGCCGGCCTCGCGGATGGCGTCGTCGTCACGCCCTCGCACAACCCGCCCGCCGACGGCGGCTTCAAGTACAACCCGCCGAGTGGCGGCCCGGCGGCCTCCGACGCGACCTCCTGGATCCAGGACCGCGCCAACCAGATCATCTCCGGCGGCCTGAAGGACGTACGCCGGACGCCGTACGCCCGCGCGCTCGCCGCGGACACGACCGGGCGGTACGACTTCCTCGGCACCTACGTCGCCGACCTGCCGAGCGTGCTGGACCTCGACGCCATCCGCGCGGCCGGGGTGCGCATCGGCGCCGACCCGCTCGGCGGCGCCTCCGTCGCCTACTGGGGCCGGATCGCCGACCAGCACGGCATCGACCTCACCGTGGTCAACCCCCACACCGACCCTACCTGGCGGTTCATGACGCTGGACTGGGACGGGCAGATCCGCATGGACTGCTCCTCGCCGTACGCGATGGCCTCCCTCATCGAGCAGCGCGACCGGTACTCCATCGCCACCGGCAACGACGCCGACGCCGACCGGCACGGCATCGTCACCCCGGACGCCGGTCTGATGAACCCCAACCACTACCTCGCCGTCGCCATCTCCTACCTCTACCGGCATCGCGAGCGGTGGCCGGCCGACGCGGGCGTCGGCAAGACCCTCGTCTCCTCCACGATGATCGACCGCGTCGCCGCCGACCTCGGCCGCCCGCTGGTCGAGGTACCGGTCGGATTCAAGTGGTTCGTGGACGGACTGAGCAGCGGCGCGCTCGGGTTCGGCGGCGAGGAGTCGGCCGGCGCGTCGTTCCTGCGCCGGGACGGCTCGGTGTGGACCACCGACAAGGACGGCATCATCCTCGCCCTGCTGGCCTCGGAGATCACGGCCGTCACGGACCGTACCCCCTCGCAGCACTACGCCGACCTGACCGCGCGCTTCGGGGAGCCCGCCTACGCGCGCATCGACGCGCCCGCGACCCGCGAACAAAAGGCCCTGCTGGCCAAGTTGTCGCCGGCCCAGGTCACCGCGGACACCCTGGCCGGAGAGGCGGTCACCTCCGTGCTGACCGAGGCGCCCGGCAACGGCGCCCCCATCGGCGGCATCAAGGTCGGCACCGAGCACGCCTGGTTCGCGGCCCGGCCCTCGGGCACCGAGGACGTGTACAAGGTGTACGCCGAGTCCTTCCTCGGTCCCGACCACCTCGCCCGGGTACAGCAGGAGGCCCAGGACGTGGTGCTGGCGGCGCTCGGCGGCTGACGGCACCGCACGGCGGCCCCCGTGACACCGTCAGGGGGGCCGCCGTACGGCTCAGCGGTGCCCGTGCCCCGCGTCCAGCCGGTCAAGCACCGCCCCCGCCATCGCCGCCTCACCCACGGCGTTGGGGTGGGCCGGAGCCGCGGGCGAGGCGGGCCGCAGCGGCTCGATCCAGCGGTCCGCGGGCGCCTTGCACATGTCGTGGCCGACGGTGGGGCGGTAGGTGTCGACGTAGTCCGCCCCGTTCACGGCCGCCACCAGGCGCAGCATCAGGTTCAGCCGCTTCTCCGTGTCGCGCAGGTAGGGGAAGTCCCGCGCCGCGAACGGAACCTGCGGGAAGCAGCCGCTGCCGTCGTCGGGAAGCAGGTCCGGATAACCGACGACGACCACCCGCGCGTGCGGCGCCCGGGCGTGCACGGCCCGCAGCACCCGGTCGACCTTCGGGGCGGTCCGCACGACGGCGACGGCCAGTTCGTCGTACCCGGACGTGCGGTAGGAGCGCTCGCAGGGGTTGCCCGCCGGATCCTGGGCGGCGAGGCGGGCGCAGGTGGCGATGATGGGGCCGAACCCGACGTCGTTGCCGCCGATCTGCACCGTCACCAGGTCCGTGTTCCGGTCCAGCGCGTCGAGCTGGGGCCCGTTGTCGCCCTGGGCCTGCCACATCTGCGCGGTCGTGGCCCCGCCGCAGCTGACGTCCGTGAACGAGGCCACCCGTCGCTGTGCCGCCACCAGGGAGGGGTAGTTGTGGTCGGAGCGGGCGCAGTCGACGTCCACCTGGCGGGGAATGCCCGGCCCCGAGGTGTAGGAGTCGCCGAGCGCCACGTAGGCGATGTCGCGGCCGGAGCCGCCGGTGTGCGCGGCGGCCGGCGTCGTGGACGCGGCGACCAGGGCGCAGCCGCTCAACGCCGCCCCCAGTACGGCGGCTCGCCGCCGGTGTCCCGCCCTGTCCGCCCGGCGTGTGTCGTGCGCCATGGATCCTCCCCCTGAAAAGCCGCTGCTGCACGCGCGGGACGGCAACGGAGAGCGGCCCTCGCGTGTTCGACGGGGCCTGTATACCGTCCGGTAGGTCGCGCCGACCAGAAGCGGGAGGCGACGACTTCAGGGGGAAGGTGCGCGCACCGGGTGCGTCACACCCCGCAGGCGGGTTCCGGTGCCGCCGTGGCGGCCGGCGTGAGCAGGGAATCGTCCTCGGGGCGGGCTCCGGAGAGGCGGTGCCGGGCGGCGATGAGGGCCATGTCGACGTCCCTGGTGCCGGTGGCCACGCACAGCGAGCAGGAGATGTCCGCGAGGCGCCGGCGGCCCTGCGAGGTGCTCTCCTCGGCCCCGAGCAGCGTGAGGGCCTCGTACTGGGCGATGAGGTCCTTCAGTACCGCGGGGTGTGCCATCAGCATGGGTGGGGCCTCCTGGTCGGTCGCCAATGTGCGAAATCCCCGCGCACGTACCCGCGTGCGCGGGCCGCCCGCCTCCCGGCGCCCGCACGCGCGATGGCCGTCGACCAGGTGGCCGCCGTCCATCTGCCCCGTCCGTCTGCCCCGTCCATCCGCCCCTGCCGTCGACCCGCCGTCAGCCCGCCTTCGCCCCACCACCACGACGCCGTCGAACCGCCATCACCCCGCCGGCACCGCGGGGCGTCACCCGGTCGGGTGCTCTCCGGTCGCGGCCCGCACGGCGCGACGATCCGGCCGTGATCTTTCCGTGATCATGCCCGTGTGACTCTGCAACGTCGAAGAGCCGTACGCCACCGGGTCGTTCCGGCCGCGCTCGGCACGCTCAGTGCCCTTTCCCTGCTGTCCGCCCTGCCCGCCGCCGCACAGCCGGCTCGGCAGGACGACCACCGTGCGGCCCCGCCGCCCCGGCAGGTCACGGCGGCGGAGGCGCGCACCGACGCCTACCTCCGGTCCGTGCGCGACCGGCCCACGGCCCTGCGGGACTTCTTCCGGCAGCTGCCCAAGGGCGGCGATCTGCACAACCACCTGTCCGGCGCGGTGTCCACGGAGTACCTGATCGAGCTGGCCGCCGAGGACGGGCTGTGCGTCGACACCGCGACGCTGACCGCGCTCGCCCCGCCCTGCGGCCCCGGCACCCGCCCCGCCGCCGACGCGCGCACCGACAGCGCCTTCCGCGAGGCGATCGTGCGCGCCTGGTCCATGGAGGACTTCCCGCCGGACCGGAACGGCCACGACCACTTCTTCGACACCTTCGGCAAGTTCGGCGAGGTCACCTGGCGGCACCGGGGCAAGCTGCTCGCCGAGGTCGCCGACACCGTCGTGCGCGGCAACCAGTTCTATCTGGAGACGATGGTCACGCCCGCCTCCGACGGCGCGCGCAACCTCGCCGCCGAGGTCGGCTGGGACGACGACCTCGCCGCCTTGCACCGCAAACTGCTGGCGGGCGGCAGGCTGGACAAGCTCGTCGCCGACGCCCGCGCGGAGGCCGACGACGGCGACGAGGAGTTCCGGGCCACCGAGCACTGCGGCACCTCACGGGCCCGGCCCGGCTGCGGACTCACCGTCCGCTGGATCTCCCAGGCCTCCCGGGGCAGCGCACCGGAACGCGTCTTCACCCAGCTCGCCCTCGGCATGCGGCTGGCCGAGGCCGACCCGCGGTTCGTCGCCGTCAACCTCGTCCAGCCGGAGGACTGGGACAGCTCGCTGCGCGACTACAGCCTGCAGATGCGTATGGTCCGCTATCTGCGCACCCAGTACCCGAAGGCCCATGTCACCCTGCACGCGGGCGAGTTGTGGCCCGGCCTGGTCAAGCCCGAGGACCTGCGCTTCCACATCCGCGAGGCCGTGGACGTCGCCCGCACCGAACGGGTCGGACACGGCGTCGACCTCGTCCACGAGGACCACTGGCAGGACACCGCCCGCACCATGGCCGCCCGCCGGATCGCCGTCGAGGTGCCCTTCTCCAGTAACGCCCAGATCCTCGGCGTCAAGGGCGCCGACCACCCCTTCACCACCTACCGCCGCTACGGCGTCCCCGTGGTCCTCGCCACCGACGACCCCGGGGTGTCCCGGATCGACATCAGCCACGAGTACCAATACGCGGCCGCGACCTACGGCCTGCGCTACCCCGAGCTGAAGGATCTGGCCCGCGCCTCGCTGGAGTACGGCTTCCTGCCCGGCACGAGCCTGTGGCGGGACGACCCCACCGCCCGGGGCTACCGCCTGGGCACGGCCTGCCACGCCGAACAGGCCGGTCTGCCCGTGCGCGGCGCGGCCTGCCGGCACCTCCTCGCGGACAGCCCGAGGGCGCGGCTCGAATGGAGCCAGGAGGTCGCCTTCGCCGCCTTCGAACGAGCGCACACCCGCACCTCGCACTGACCGCGTCCACCGACGCCAGGGGGCCGGACACCGGCCCCCTGGCGGCACGGGCGCCCACGCCGGCCCCGACCCGCGCGAACCCACCCGCTCCCCGGTCCGAAAAGCGCTGTTTGGCCGAGAAGGCGGCCGTGGGCAACCGGTGGCCGTGCTTCCGGCCGCGCGGGGAGGTCGCCTCCGCGCCAATGCCGTCACGCGGGCCGCCCCTTTGGCGCACCGCGCCGCCGCGAACCGGAAGCGCGGGTCCACGGCCCGAGACGCCTCGTCACAACTCCGTCGCACCTTCTTCACGGGACAAGCACTTTCGGCCGATCGCCGTTCGAGGGCGTCCGGCGGGGCAGACGCCGTCACGGCGCCCTGCCTAGCCTCCCGGGCCATGCGATCCCCTCTGATGAGGCGCCTCGGCCTCACCGCCGTCCTCACTGTCCTCCTCGCCGTCTTCGGCCTCGCACCCGCCGCGAGCGCCGACCCGGCACCGGCCGCGCTCACCTTCGCCACCGACAGCGCGACCACCACGCCCGGTGGCACGGTGAACCTGTCGATGACGATCACGAACAACAAGACCTACGACGTCTGGTTCGTGTACCAGACCATCGACCCGACCTGGCTGACCACCCAGCGCCCGGACCTGAAGTACGGCTTCACCGGATGCAGCCTGGCCACCGCCACCGGGAGCACCCCCTGTTCGGGTACCGGCCCGAGCAACCTCGGCGCCGACTACGGCTCCACCATCCCGCCCGGCCAGAGCCGCACCGTCACGCTGACCCTCCAGGTCGCCGCCGACTCCGGCTGCAACGGCAACATCGGCTTCTACTCGTACTTCTACGCCGAGTTCAGCGACAGCGGCAACACCAGCGGCGGGCCCGTCTACACACCCGAGACCCGCGTGCTCTGCGCCTGACGGACCACCCGGTTCCGGGCGGATGGCCCGAAAACGCCCTGTCCGTCGACTCGTTGCCGCATCGCGGATCACATCGACGCCACACCGGCGGACCCCCTCGGTCCGCCGGTGTGGCGTCGAGCGGCCGGACCAGGGGTCGGGGTCCCGCCGGTGGCGCCGCCCCTTTGTGACCGGGATGGAAGAACGGTCTGTCAGGTTGCTTCCGAATGTTGGCGGACACTTACACTTTTCCGTCTGGTTTCGTGATTCGACCACAAAAGCTACACAGCGCCATCACCATGTGACGCGACGGATGTGCGTCGACCGGCTTCTGAGGGGGAATGCCGGCGCCGCACAAGGGGGTGCGTCCGCTCCATGTGAGCCGTGCTCACCCCTGCCCGGGGAGGGGAACTTCACCGCATGAAGCGGACCATACGCACCACCGCGTTGACGGTGGGCGCGCTCGTCGGCGCGCTCGGCCTGCAGGCAGGCCCGGCACAGGCCGACACCACGGCTCCACGCATCGACCTCAGAGTCCTGGTGGTGAGCGACGGGGGTCCGGCCACCGACGCCATCGCCGCCGAACTCGCCGCCGCCGGAACGCCGTACACCGAGATAGACCTCACGAACTCCGACCGGCCCACCATCGACGCCGCCTTCCTGGCGGACACCGTCGACGGCCGGCCCCGGGCCAGGTTCCAGGCCGTCGTCCTGCCCGACGACAACCCGTTCGCGACCGGTTCCGCCGAGATGGCCGCCCTCTCCGCCTACGAGCAGACCTACGCCGTCCCACAGGTCGACGCCTACACCTACGCCCGCCCCCAGGCCGGACTCCAGGTCCCGTCCTCCGGCGGCTACTCGGGCAGCATCGACGGGGTGCGGGCCCAGGTCACCGCCGCGGGCAAGGCCGGACCCTTCGGCTACCTCGACGGCGCCGTACCGTTCGAGGACAACTCGCCCACGGCCGGAGAGAGTTACGCCTATCTGTCGTCCCCCGCCCCGGGCGCCGACTTCACGCCGTACGTCCAGGCGCCGATCCCCGGCACCACCACCCAGGGCTCCCTGATCGGCGAGTACCGGCACGAAGGGCGGCGCGAGCTGGTCGTCACCTTCGTCTACAACCAGTACCAGCAGCAGTTCCGGCTGCTGGCCCGCGGCATCGTGGAGTGGATGACCGGCGGCGTACACCTCGGCGCCTCCCGCAACTACTTCGCCGTCCACGTGGACGACGTCTTCGCTGCCGACGACCGCTGGGACACCCGTCTCGACTGCACCCCTGGCGACGTCGACTGCGCGGGCGCCGCGGGCACACCCAGCCCGATCCGGATGACCCCGGCGGACGTCGACTACGCCACCGCCTGGCAGGACAGCCACGACTTCACCCTCGACCTGGTCTACAACGGCTCCGGCAGCGTCGACCAACGCGAGGACAACGACGGCGTGGACCTGCTCGCCGACAAGCTCATCGCCGACCGCGACCGGTTCCGCTGGGTCAACCACACCTACACGCACGCCTTCCTGGGCTGCGAGCAGAACGTCACCGTCGTGCCCTGGACCTGCCAGACCAACGCGGACGGCAGCACCAAGTGGGTCGACCGCGCCACGATCGACCACGAGATCGCCACCAACCGGGCCTGGGGTCAGGCCGCCGGACTCCCGTTGCAGACCGACGAGTTGGTCACGGGGGAGCACTCCGGACTGAGGATCCTGCCGCAGCAGCCTCAGGACAACCCCTACCTCGCCCCCGCTCTCGCCGACGACGGCGTCAAGTGGCTCGCCTCGGACAACTCCCGCGACCCCGCGCAGCGCCGGGTCGGCCCCGCCACGACGGTCTCCCGCTACCCGATGAACGTCTTCTACAACGCCGGCCACGCCACCGAACAGGTCGACGAGTACAACTGGCTCTACACCAGCCGCGCCCAGGGCGGCAGCGGCATCTGCGAGGACAACCCCGCGACCACCACCTGTCTGCCGGCGCCGCTGGACACCGCCACCGGCTACGGCGACTACATCGTGCCGCTGGAGACCCGGACCGCCCTCGGTCACGTGCTGTCCAACGACCCCAAGCCGCACTTCATCCACCAGTCCAACCTCGCCGAGGACCGCCTGGCCTACCCGGTGCTGAGCGGCGTACTCGACGGCTACGACGCCCTGTTCGCCGACAACACCCCCGTGGTGAACCTGCGGATGAAGGACATCGGCACCGAACTCCAGCGCCGCGCCGCCTGGAAGAGCGCGCTCACCGCCGGACAGGTCACCGCGTACCGCATCGGCGACACCGTGGCCGTGCAGGCCCCGGACGGCACCGCCGTCACCGCCACCCTGCCCGGCGGCACCACCCTCGGCGGCAACGCCTTCGGCAGCGCATACGCGGGCGAGGTGTCCGGCTGGACCGTCTCCGACGGCAACGCGCTCACCTACACCCTGCCGTCCGCCACCACCGCCCCGGCCGCCGGCCCGCGGGCCAAGGCGGCGGCCACCGCACCGGCCCCGCGCACCGAGGTCCCGGCGGGCGTGAGCGAGCAGGTCCCCTTCACTCCGGACCACTGAACGGCGCACCGACCCGAGGGCCCCTGCGACGCCTCCCGCCCACTGCCGGCGGGAGCCGCCCGGACGGGCCCGGGTTCCGGCCGCCCACCGGCGGCCGCAACCCGCACGACCACCCCACACATCGGCCGTGGAGCACAATCGATGCACGTTCAGCACGGTGTGCGCCGCCCCGGCGCGGCACACGTCACCCTGCTCACCGAAGGCACCTACCCGCACAGCCATGGCGGCGTCAGCGTCTGGTGCGACCAACTCGTCCAGGGCATGCCCGACCTCGACTTCGACGTCATCGCCGTCACCGGCACCGGACGCGAACCCGTCGTATGGGACCTGCCCACCCACGTCGGCGAGGTACTCACGGTCCCCATGTGGGGAGCCCCGCCGGGCGGCCGCCCGCCCCGGGGACGCGCCCGCAACCGACTGGGCGCCGCCTACGAGCGCTTCCTGACCGCCCTCCTCGACCCGCACGCCGAGGACCAGTTCGCGCCCGCGCTGTACGCCATGGCGCGGGCCGCGGCCGACGGCGCGCTGAGCCCGTTCCTCCGCGGCGACCAGGCCATCTCCATCCTCGCGGCGGTGTGGAACCGCCCGGGACTGGCCGTCCACGAGTCCCGGCCCACCCTGCACGACGCGGTCACCGCCACCGCCCTCCTCGAACACGCCCTGCGCCCTCTCGCCGCCCCACCGCCCCGCCGGGGCGTCGCCCACGCCGTCAGCGGAGGCGTCGCCGTACTGCCCGGCCTCGCCGGCCTGGACCGCTACGAGGTGCCGCTCCTGCTCACCGAGCACGGCGTCTATCTGCGCGAGCGCTACCTCGGCTACCGCACCGCCCCCTACCGCTGGCCCGTGAAGGCCGTCGTCCTGGGGTTCTTCCGGCTGCTCGCCGAGGAGAGCTACCGCCGGGCCTCCCTGATCACCCCCGGCAACCGCTACAACCGGCTCTGGGAGGAGCAGGGCGGCGCCGACCCGCAGTCGATCCGCACGGTCTACAACGGCGTGGACCCCGCCGCCTTCCCGGCGGCCGGACCCGAGCCGGACGTGCCCACGCTCAGCTGGGCCGGCCGGGTCGACCCCATCAAGGACCTGGAGACCCTCATCCGCGCCTTCGGCCTGGTCCGGGCACGGATACCCGAGGCCCGGCTGCGCCTGTTCGGCGGCACACCGCGAGGCGGCGAGGCGTACCGGGAACGGTGCGAGGCGCTGGCGGCCGAACTGGGACACGCCGACGCGGTCACCTTCGAGGGCCGGGTCGACGACATCAAGGACGCCTACGCGGCCGGGAACGTCGTGATGCTCTCCAGCATCAGCGAGGGCTTCCCGTTCACCCTGATCGAGGCGATGTCCTGTGGCCGGGCGACCGTCTCCACCGACGTGGGCGGCGTCCGGGAGGCCGTCGGCGACACCGGACTCGTCGTCCCGCCGCGCGACCCGGCCCGGATGGCCGAGGCCGCGCTGCGCCTGCTGGGCGACAGCCCGCGGCGCCGGGCGATGGGGGAGGCGGCCCGGCTGCGGGTCATCGAACAGTTCACCCTGCGCCAGACCATCGACACCTTCCGCTCCATCTACCTCGAACTGCCCACCCACGCGACCCCGTTCACCGCACCGGTCGAACAGGTGCCCGACCTCCGGATCGCCGCCGCGGGGAGCCTGGCCGGATGAGCGGACCCATGGCCCTCGAACCGGGCGGCACGGAACAGGACACCCTCGCGCTGCGGCTCGTCGGCCCACCCCTGCGCCGTGACGACCACACGCTGACCCTGCGCCTGCCCGGCCAAGGCCCCGACGAGGAGGCGGTCAGCCGACTGGCCGCCGAACTCGCCGACCGCGTCGGCCCCGCCGTCCACCCCTACGAAGTCGCGGCCCTGCTGGAGGCAGAGGGCCTGACCGCCGACCAGATCAAGGAACGCTACGGCTACCCGAACCTCTTCTCCCTGGCCACCGCCCTCTACGAACAGGTGCCCCGCACCTTCCCCGAGCCCGCGCCGGCCGCCGACCCCTGGCGGCCGGACACCCTCCGGTGCCTCCTGCGCGGCGTGCTGTTCGCGCTGCCGGGAACGGCCTACCTGCTCACCGCCCCCCTGTGGCACCCCGGACGGCACGCCGCCGCGCTGGTCGTGGCCGGCCTGGTCTCCTGGGCGTGGGGCCAGGCGCTCGGCCACCGCGCCCACCTACGCATGGTGGCCGGACGCCGGGAGGCCGCCCGCACCCTGCTCACCGGCGCCGTCCTGGGCGCGGCGGTCGCCACCGCCACCGCCGTACCGCTCGCCGGCGGCGGCCCGGCGATCCTGGCGGCGGCGGCGCAGTCGCTGTACCTTGCCGCGGCGGGCGTCCTGCTCGTCCTGGCCCGCGAACGGCTGCTGCTGGCCGCCCTCAGCCCGCTCGTCGCCGGTACCGCGGTACTGCCCTGGCGGGACCCCGGCGACCTGCTGCGCACCGGACTGCCCCTGCTGGCGCTGCTGGCCACGCTCGCCGTGACCGCGCACGCGCTGCGCGGTGCCCTCACCGCCCCGGTGGCGGCCGACGCCAAGAGGCTCCCGCTGCGGTGGTCCCTGCCGTACGGGCTGTTCGGGCTCGCCGCCGGCCTGCTCGTCCTGCTGGAAGGCCGCCGGGAGCCGTACGCGGTGATCGTGCTGACCGTCAGCATGGGCCCCGCCGAATGGCTGCTGTACCGCTACCGGGGCCTGTCCGTCGCCGCCCTGCGCAGGGCCGCCACCCCCACGGGATTCCTGCTGCGCTCGGCGGCGGTCCTGGGACTGTGCCTGCTCGGCTATCTGCTCCCGCTGCTGCCCGCCGCGTACCTCACGGGCGCCGCACCGGCCACCCTGCTCCTGCTCGCGGCCACCCTGTGGACAGCACTGCTCCTCCAGGCGTTCGGCACCGCCTGGCCACCGGCCGCCATCTGTCTGGCCGCCGCGGGAGCGGCCGGCGCGGTCACGCTATTGCACCTGCCACCGGGCCCGGTGGCACTGCCGCTGTGCTGTGGCGCCGCGGCCCTCAGCCTCACGGCGTGCGTGCTGCGGCTGCTCGGCCGCCCCTCCCGGCACGCCTGACGACCATCCCCGAACCAACCGATCTCCACCGGAAGGACACCGCAGTTGACCTCCGCACCGCTCGCCGCCGTCACCGGAGCCGAGGGTTTCATCGGCTCCCACCTCACCGAGGCCCTGGTCGCCTCCGGTCACCGGGTCCGGGCCATGGCCCAGTACAACTCCTTCTCCTCCTACGGCTGGCTGGAGACCCTCTCCCCGGACGTCCTCGACCAGGTGGAGATCGTCCTCGGTGACGTCCGCGACCCCGGCTCGGTCCGCGGTCTGCTCGAGGGCGCCGACGCCGCCTATCACCTGGCCGCCCTGATCGCGATCCCGTACTCCTACCAGGCCCCGCACAGCTATGTGGAGACGAACGTCACCGGCACCCTGAACGTGCTCGAAGCTGTGCGCGCCCTGGGCACACCACGGCTGGTGCACACCTCCACCAGCGAGACCTACGGCACCGCGCGCACCGTGCCCATCACCGAGGACCACCCCATCAACACCCAGTCCCCGTACGCCGCTTCGAAGGCCGGCGGGGACCGGCTGGCCGACAGCTACAACGCGAGCTTCGGCACCCAGGTCGTCACCCTGAGGCCGTTCAACACCTTCGGCCCGCGCCAGTCCATGCGCGCGGTCATCCCGACCGTCATCGGTCAGGTGGCGGCGGGGGAGCGCACCATCACCCTCGGCGATCTGCGGCCCACACGCGACTTCACCTTCGTCAAGGACACCGCGCGCGCCTTCCTCGCCGTCGGCACCGCGCCGGCCGAGAAGGTCGTCGGCCGCACCTTCAACGCCGGTACGGGCGGCGAGATCTCCGTCGGCGACCTCGTCGCACTGATCGGGAAGGTGATGGACACCGCCCTCGACGTCCGTGAGGCCGCCGAGCGCATCCGTCCGGCGGCCTCCGAGGTCATGCGGCTAGTGGCCGACGCCACCCGGCTCGCCGAGGCCACCGGCTGGCAGCCCGCCCACACCCTGGAGCAGGGTCTCGCGCACACCGTGGAGTTCTTCCGTGACCCGGCGAACCTCGCCCGCTACAAGACCGGCATCTACAACATCTGAGCCGGTCCGGCACATCCGTCGTGTCCCTACGTCACCGTCCTCACGTCCCCGAAAGAGGAGCCCCATGCACGCAGTGATTCTGGCCGGAGGCAAGGGTGTCCGGCTGCGGCCCTACACCACCGCGCTGCCCAAGCCGCTCGTCCCCATCGGCGACCAGCACGCCATCCTGGAGATCGTGCTGCGCCAGCTGTCGACGGCGGGCTTCACCCGCTGCACCATCGCCATAGGCCACCTCGGCGAGATCATCCGCGCATACGTCGGCGACGGCTCGCAGTGGGGCATGAGCATCGACTACGCCACCGAGGAGAGCCCACTGGGCACCATGGGGCCACTGCTCAATCTGAGAGACCGGCTGCCCGAGACGTTCCTCGTGATGAACGGCGACGTCCTCACCGACCTCGACTACGCCGACGTACTGGGCCGGCACGTGCAGTCGGGCGCGCCCCTGACGATCGCCACCTACGCCCGCAAGGTGCACATCGACTTCGGCGTCCTCACCACCGACGCGAGCAGGGTGGTCGCGTTCACCGAGAAGCCCAGCATGGACTACCGGGTCTCCATGGGCGTCTACGGCCTCAGCCGGGACACCCTGGACGGCTACACCCCCGGCCTGCCGCTCGGCTTCGACGAACTGGTCCTGGACCTCCTGAGGGTCCAGACCCCGCCGCACGCCTACGAGTTCGACGGCTACTGGCTGGACATCGGCCGCCCCGACGACTACGACCGGGCCAACGCCGAGTTCACCAGCCGCAAGTCCCTGCTGCTCAAGGGAGCCTGAGTACCACATGCGCATTCTCGTCCTTGGCGGCACCGGATATCTGGGCCGCCATGTGGCCGAGCGGCTGCGCGCCCTCCCGGGCGCGCAGATCCTCGCCACCGGCCGTTCCCAGAGGGCCGAGTTCCGGATCGACCTCGCCACCGACCGGCCGGAGCGGCTCGCGAAGACCCTGGCGGCGGCCGCGCCCGACGCCGTGGTCAACTGCGCGGGCGCCATCGGCGGAGACCCGGTGACCCTGGCCGAGGTCAACACCCGCGGCCCCGCCGCGCTGTGCGCCGCGCTGCGCGAGGCGGCCCCCACGGCCCGCCTGGTGCACCTCGGTTCGGCCGCCGAGTACGGGATCGGCATCCCGGACGTCCCGGTCACCGAGTCGACACCCGCCTGCCCGGTCACCCCCTACGGCGCGACGAAACTCGCCGGCACCCTGGCGGTGGCCTCCGCCGCCCTGGACGCGGTGGTGCTGCGCGTCGGCAACCCGGTCGGTCCCGGCGCGCCCCTGGCCGGTCTGCCCGGCCGGATGGTCGACCTGCTCCGCTCTGCCGGCCGCGATCCCGAGGCGGTGCTGCGGCTGGGGGACCTGTCGGCGTACCGCGACTTCGTCGACGTACGGGACGTCGCCGGCGCGGTGACCGTCGCGGTCACCACCTCCGGCCGACTGCCGCCGGTGCTCAACGTCGGTGGCGGAACGGCCGTGCCCGTACGGCAGTTGGTGCACGGGCTGGCCCGGCGGTCCGGATTCCGGGGGAGGTTGCAGGAGAACACCGGCGGATCGGCGCGCTCGGCCCGGGTGTCGTGGCAGTGCTCCGACATCACCGCCGCCGACCGGGCCCTCGGCTGGCGTCCCGCCCACGACCTGGACGACGCGCTGGACGCGTTGTGGGCGGCCACCGAGGAGAGCGGATCGCGGCCGTGAGTCTGCTGATACCGCTGTACGTGCATCCGGCCGAGGATCCCGGTGCCTGGCACCGGCTGATCCTGTCGGCCGCCCGCACCTACGCGGTGGTCCTCAACCCCGCGAGCGGACCGGGTGAGGCCCCGGACCCGGCGTTCACCGCGGCCGCCCGGGCCCTGGCGGCGGCCGGCGCCCGTCTGCTCGGGTACGTCGACACCGACTACGGCGTACGGGACCGGGCGGAGATCGTCGAGGACATGCGCCGGCACCGGGAGTGGTACGCGGTCGAGGGTTGCTTCCTCGACCGCGTCACCGCCGACCCGGCGGGCCTGCCGGCCTGCCGGCGCCTGGTCCGGGACATGCGCCGGCTCGGCGCCGGGACCGTCGCCCTCAACCCGGGCGTCCACCCGGCGCCGGGCTACGCCCGTCTCGCCGACCTGACCGTCACCTTCGAGGGCCACTGGGCCACGTACGTCTCGGCGTTCACCCGGCCCGGCTGGACCACCCGCCACCCGCCCGAGCGGTTGTGCCACCTCGTGTACGGCGTCCCCGAGGCGCTCGTCCCGCTCGCCGTGCGCACCGCACACGAGCGGTGCGCGGCGGTGTGCGGGCCGGTCTCGGGCGAACCACCCAACCCCTGGGCCGCGTTGAGCCCGGCCCTGACCGGCGGGGCGGGTGCGGAGGACTGAGGCGCCCCGCGTCCTGGCCGCCCGCGGGCCGTCTTCGATCCCCTGCGCGCCGTCCCATCCCGCGGTGGCGTGGGGAGGCGGGTGCGCTCACCCCCTCTCTGGCATGGACCGGTCAAATCTGTCACTCTTTCGGCAGTCGCCGCCCTGACCCCAGAAGGGCGCGACGGGCTCCTCCGTACCCGAACGCGCAAGTGCGTCCACGGCCGCCCCGGCGTACCCCAGCCGGCCGGGCGGTCTTCGAGCAGGCCGGGACCCCGGCCGCCGCAAAGGAGTAGCGTGTGAGACCGACCCCCCACAAGGCCCTCGGCACCGGCGTGCTCGCCGTCGCCGCGGTCGCCGCCCTCGTGCTCCCCGGCACACCCGCCGCGGCCCGACCGGCCACGGCCCCCGCCTCCTGTACTCCGGCCCAGGTGGTGAACAACGGCGGTTTCGAGAGCGGCACATCACCGTGGACCGCCTCCTCGTCCACGGTGATCACCAGCCGCTCCGGACAGAGCGCCCACGGCGGCGCCTCCTACGCCTGGCTCGACGGCGTCGGCCGCACCCACACCGACACCCTCACCCAGAGCGTCACCATCCCGTCCGGGTGCGCCGGCGCCACCCTCACCTACTGGCTGCACATCGACACCGCCGAGACGACGTCGTCCACCGCGTACGACAAGCTGACGGCCAAGATCGGCGGCACGACGCTGGCCACCTACTCGAACCTCGACAAGAACACCGGCTACGTACAGAAGTCGGTCGACGTGTCCTCGTTCGCGGGTCAGACCGTCGACCTGTCCTTCACCGGCACCGAGGACTCGAGCCTCCAGACCAGCTTCGTCCTCGACGACATCGCCCTGGACACCTCCGGCGGCACCACACCACCGCCCGCCGACTCCACCCGCACCCCGGCGGCACCCTCGTACACCGTCAGTCTCAGCAGCGACACGAGCGGCACCGTCTGGAACGGGCACGAGAGCGCCACCTTCACCAACGCCTCCGCCACCGCGCTCGGCGAGGTCTACCTGCGGCTGTGGGACAACTACCACGGCACCTGCGACGCGATGCCGATCAAGGTCACCAACGTCACCGGCGGCACTGCCGGCAGTCCCTCCGTGGCCTGCACCGCCCTGAAGATCACCCTGCCGTCACCGCTCGCCCAGGGCCAGAGCGCCACGGTCGGCTTCGACCTCGGCATCACCGTGCCCAGCGGCGCCGACCGCTTCGGTCACGACGGTGCCTTCAGCTTCATCGGCAACGCCCTGCCCGTCCTCGCGATCCGCGACGCCGCCGGCTGGCACCTGGACCCGTATACCAACAACGGTGAGTCCTTCTACTCCCTGGCCGCCGACTTCAAGGTGACCCTCGACCACCCCAGCACCCTGCTCGTCCCGGCCACCGGCACCTCCACCGACACCCCCGGCTCCAGCGGCCGCACGATCACCACGGCCACCGCCGCCAAGGTCCGCGACTTCGCCTGGGCGGCCGGCCCCTTCAGCAAGATCTCCGGCACCTCGGCCGCCGGTGTCCCGGTGAACGTCTACTCCGTCTCGGGCATCAGCTCCTCCAGCGCCCAGTCCATGCTCAGCACCGCCAAGACCGCCGTGGACGCACACGGGGCCCGCTTCGGCGCCTACCCCTACGGCGAGCTGGACGCCGTCATCGACAACAACTACTGGTTCGGCGGCATGGAGTACCCCGGGTTCGTCCTGGACCTGGTCAGCACCACCGCCCTCACCCACGAGATCGGCCACCAGTGGTGGTACGGCATCGTCGGCGACGACGAGTACAACAGCCCCTGGCTCGACGAGGCCTTCGCCGACTACTCCACCGACCTCGCCCTCGGCAGCACCGGCGGCAACTGCTGGAGCGGCGTCTCCTGGGCCTCCAGCGCCGAGAAGATCACCAATTCGATGGCGTACTGGGACGCCCACTCCTCGCGCTACTCCACCGTCGTCTACGGCTACGGCAAGTGCGCCCTGCACGACCTGCGGCGGCTCATCGGCGACACGGCCATGACCAAGCTGCTGAAGGACTACGCGAGCGCCCACTGGTACGGCGTCTCCACCACGGCCGAGTTCAAGGCGGCGGCCCAGGCCGCCACGAGCACGGACCTCACCTCCTTCTGGACCCAGCACCGCATCGACGGCTGACCCGGAGCCGGCCGGCCGCGGGCGCCGCCCCCGGCCGGCCGGAGCCACCCGTATGGACCAAACGCGGGCCGGGATGGCCCAGTTGGGCGGCACCCGGAGTGCGGTGCCGCCCGACCGCGGGTCAGATGGACCTCGTGGAAAGTCCCATAAGCCCTCACCGCAGCCGCTCACGCCCGGCCCTCACGGCCGCCCTGACCGGCCTCCTCCTCACCCTGTCCGTCCCGGCGGCGCCCGCAGCGACGGCGCCGGGCACCCCCGCCCGGGGCAGCGCCTACATGGGCATGGGCGTCCTCGCCCACGACGGGAGCGCCCCTCCCGACGACTCCTCGACCACCGGAAACCGAGTGACCCAGACGGAAGGCGTGGACGTCTCCAGCTACCAGGGCAACGTCGCCTGGCCGACCCTGTGGAGCGCCGGCACGAAGTGGGCCTACACGAAGGGCACGGAGGGGACGTACTACAAGAACCCCTACTTCACCCAGCAGTACAACGGCTCGTACGACGTCGGCATGGTCCGCGGCGCCTATCACTTCGCCACCCCGGACACCACGGGCGGCGCCACTCAGGCCGACTACTTCGTGGATCACGGCGGCGGCTGGTCCAAGGACGGCAAGACGCTTCCCGGTGTCCTCGACATCGAGTGGAACCCCTACGGCGACGCCTGCTACGGCAAGTCCAAGAGCGCGATGGTCACCTGGGTGCGCGACTTCCTCAACCGCTACAAGTCCCGCACCGGCCGCGCCGCCGTCATCTACACGGCCACCAGCTGGTGGACCGACTGCACCGGAAACTACGCGGGCTTCGCCGCGACCAACCCGCTCTGGATCGCCCGCTACGCCTCCACCGCGGGAACCCTCCCTTCGGGCTGGTCGTCGTACACGATGTGGCAGTACACCTCCACCGGGAAGACGGTGGGGGACCACGACCGCTTCAACGGCGGCCTGTCCCAGCTCAAGGACTTCGCCACCGGCTGACCCGCCCCCGGCCCGCGGGGTGCGGAAGGTCGTCGCGGATGTGAGACTGCTGGGAAGTCGACCGGTCCAGGGGCGGTGATGGTGAGGTGACGGCACGGCCGGGCGGCGCGCCGCTCGAGGACTTCCTCGCCGACCCCGCTCACTGCACCGTCAGTCTGGCGAGTGCCGTGGCCCACTGCACCAAGGCGCTGGGCCTGCGGCACGCCGTGGTCTACCTGGCCGACCTGCAACAGCGTCATCTCGTGCCGCTCACCGAGGTCGCCCCCGGCATGTCCATCGACGACTCGCTCGCCGGATGGTGCTACCGCACGCAGTCGCTGCGCGTGGAGGAGTCCGACCGGCACGGAATGACGGCCTGGTTCCCCCTGCTGGACGGCGCCGAACGGCTCGGCGTGCTCGCCGTCCACGCGGCGGAGCTGACCCCGGTCTCGCTGCGTCAGGGCCGGGCCCTCGCCTCTCTCCTGGCGATGATGATCACCACCAAGCGTGCCTACAAGGATTCCTTCGTACGGCGGACCCGCACCGAGGCCATGAGCCTGCCGACGGAGATGCTGCGTGCCTTCCTGCCGCCGCGCACGATCGGCAACACCCATGTCGTCTCCACCGCCGTCCTCGAACCCGCCTACGACATCGGCGGCGACGCCTTCGACCACTCCCTGACCGACACCGTCCTGCACACGGTCGTGCTGGACGCCATGGGGCACAACCTCCTGTCCGGACTGACCAGCGCGGTGGCCCTGGCGGCCTGCCGAAACGCCCGGCGCAGCGGCGCCGACCTGGGCACCCTCATGGACAGTGTGGACGAGGCGCTCGGCCGGTGGCTGCCGGAGCAGTTCTGCACCGGGATCCTCGCCCAGCTCGACTTCACCACCGGCGTCCTGAAGTGGAGCAACTGCGGTCACCCCGCGCCGCTTCTCATCCGCGACCAGCGGCTGATGGCCGACGCGCTGGTCCGCGAGGCCGATCCACCCATGGGGCTGCGCTCGCTGCTTGCCTCGCGGGACCGCCGGGTGCACGAGACACGGCTCCAGCCGGGGGACCGGGTACTGCTCTACACCGACGGTGTCATCGAGGCGCGTACGGCCGACGGGAGGCTGCTCGGCCTGGAACGCTTCGCCGACTACGTCATCCGTGCCAGTGCCACCGGCGAGCTGGCCCCCGAGACGCTGAGGCGCCTGATCCACTCGCTGCTGGACTCCGGGGACAGCCGGCTCCGCGACGACGCCACGATCCTGATGTTCGAGTGGCAGCGGGCCTGTTGAGCCGCCCCGCCGAGCCGCCGCTTCCATCCTTCGTTCCCCGGCCGGGTCGCCCGGGGAACGGGTGGCGGCGCGCTCGGCGGCATGGCTGACGGGCGGCTGACCTGCCCGCGACCACGACGGCCGGCACGGCGACCCCGGCCGACAAGGGCCGGCCCGCTGGTAAGGCGCTGGGCGGCGGGGCGCTCACGGCCCTCGCCCGCACCGGGCACGACCAGAGCGCCTGGCCGTCACCGGGGCCGCCGAGCCCCAGGCTGCTCGGCGCCGCCATGCCGGGTACCGCGCCGGTGCTGTCCGGGCTCTCCCGCGCCACCGGCCGGCAGGAGGCCCGTACCCTCGTGCCGCCGCCGGCCGTGGTGCCGGCCGCACTGTTCGCGGTGAGCCTGATCAACGCGGACCGGCCGGCCGGGCAGACCTTCACCCGATCCGGACCGTCCGCGCCCCGTGTCGGTCAGCCTCCCGAGATGACCAGCTGGTCGGCCAGTCGGCGGGCCTGTGCGAGGAGTGTGCCGTACGTGGCGAGCTGGTCCGGGTCGTCCGTCAGGGGGCGGGCCAGACCGCGGCGCAGGTCCTGGAGGGTGCCGCGCAGCTCCGCCACGGCGTCGCGCAGTTCGTCCTCGCCCTCGTCGGCGAACCGGCTGTGGCTGTAGAGCCGCAGGGCGTGGGCGGTCTGGTTCAGGAACGTGGCGTAGCGGCGTGCGAGTTCGGGGTCGGGCCGGGGCGCCGAGCGGTCCTCGTCGGCGGCCTCCAGCACCGTCCGGGTCACTCCCGCGGTGTGGACGGCCGCGTAGTCCAGGACCGTGATCGCGTCGTCGTACTGCTTGCCCCCGGGCGCTCCGGTGCCGACCCGGCGGTGGCGCAGGTTTCCGCGCATGCTCTCCCGGCCCCACTCGACCGACGAGTGGGCCTGTTCCACGAGCCGGTGCAGTCGCAGGGCCCGCTCGTGCCAGGAACCGGCCCGCTCGGTGTCCCAGTCTCCCTCGGCCAGGCCGTCCGCCACGTCCCGCAGGATGTCGTGGGCCTCCTCGGTGGCGTCCTTGAGCACGGTACGGCTGTCGCGCAGATACAACGGCGGCAGGACGAGTGCGTTGACGGCGATGCCGACCGCCGCCCCGAACAGCGCCTCGCCGAGGCGGGCCGCGGAGGTGGCGACGGATACGGACCCGTTGGTCAGGACGAAGAGGGCACCGGTGGCCGCGTAGATGCCCTGACTGCCCAGGCGCGCCCACTGGCCGAGCAGCAGCACGAGGGGCAGGACCACCGCCATGGCGACGACCGTGTCGTGCAGCACCAGCGCGACCGCGGTGGCCACGACCGTGCCGGCCGCGATCGCCGCCAACTGCTGCAACCCGTGGGCGATCGACCGGTACACGGTCGACTCCACCAGTACCACCGCGACCCATGGCGCCACGAACGCCACCGGCGCGTGCAGCCACCAGCCGGACACCGCCCATGCCACCCACGCGGCCAGCGCCGCCTTCAACGCCTGGACACCCAGGTCACGCTCCCGGCACGGCCCCGCCCAGGCCCGGCGGGCCGCGTTCGCCGCGCCGGCCACATCACGGCACAGCCCCTGCCACGTCATTCGTATCCCACGCACGCCGCTCCGGGTGCCACCACGGGCGCCGCTCCATGCCGCGAGAACCCGGAACCAGGCGCACGTCACATCCGTCGCGACCGCCCGCGCCGCGACGACGGCGACTCCGCGGTCGTCCTGCTCCTTGATCGCATGTTCGGGCTTGTCACAGTCGGGCTTGTCACCGTGGTGTCGCGCGCAGGGCCTTCAGCACCGACCAGACCACGGAGACGAGCGGGACCGCCACCACGGCGCCGATCACCCCCGAGACGATGCTGCCCGCGATGACGGACACCGCGACGACCAGCGGATGCAGCCGCACCGCCCAGCTCAGCACCAGCGGATGCAGCACATGCCCTTCCAGTTGGCCGATCACGACGATGAGCACCAGCACGGCGGCGGCCGTGATGGGCCCGCGTCCGGCGAGCGCGACGATCGTGGCGACCCCGAGCGCGACCGGCGAACCCACCAGCGGCACGAACGCGGCGAAGAACTCCAGCAGCGCCAGCGGCAGCGCGAGCGGCACCCGCAGCACCAGCAGGGCGACACCGACCAGCACGGCGTTGGTGGCGGCGACGATGATGATGCCGCGCGTGTACCCGGCGAAGGTCCGCCAGGCCGCCCGCCCCACCCGGTCCCAGGACCCGCGGGCACCGCTCGGCAACAACTGGTCGCGCGCCCAGGCCCACAGATGCTCGCCGGAATGGATGAAGAACACCGAGGCGAACAGCGCCAGGGCGCCGCCCGTGACCACCTCCACCACCCGGCCGAACTCGTTGACGGCGCTGCTCAGCAGGGCCGACCGGTGTGCGGTGACATAGCGCGTCAGCTGGTTCTGCAGGTCGGACAGCTTGCCGGGACCGAGGCGGAACGGCGGCCGCTGCAGCCAGTCCTGGATCCGGTGCACACCGCCCCGGAAGTCGTCCACCAGCCGGGGCCACTCGTCCGCCACCGTGTTGCCGACCAGGGCGAGCAGCGCCAGCAGGAGCAACAGGCTGCCCACGAGGGCCACCGCCACGCTCAGCGGCCTCGGCAGCACCCGGCTCAGCAGATCGGCCACCGGGCGCAGCACGGACGTCACGACCAGCGCGAGGAAGAGGGCGACGGCGATGAGCTGAAAGCTGCCGAGGATGCTGAAGACGCCGTAGACGACGATGCCGACGAGGATGAGCCGCCAGGCGTAGGCCGCGGTGATCCGCAACCACGGCACCGTCCGTTCGGCCACCGGCACCTCGGCCCCGGCGCGCGCGGACGCCGGGAGGCGAACGGAGTACGCGGGCCGGCTGCCCAGGATCACGGCTTCCGTCCGGCGCCGCCCCGCGGGCCAGGTCACTCGTCGACGCGCATCGCCCACCACTGCTCCCGCCTGCTCCGCGCCCTGATCGCCGACGGCCGGTCACAACCGCCGGTCAGCTCGACAGAACCGTAAGCGCCGGGCGGGGAGCGAGCCGGGCAACGCGCCCGTCGGTCGCCGCCAACCGTGGGCGGGGCGGTCACAGGACCTTCACAACCGTCGGGGGTGGGCGCGTCCGGGAAGGGCACTCGGCGGGTGTCGTCGCCTCGGAGGGGGCACCTCCAGTGATCATCATCGCGATTCTGCTGCTTCCCGTCCTCAGCATCCTGCTGTACGGGCTGGACCGGGTCGAGGACCTGTGGGTCGCCAGACCCGCGAGTGCACGTCCCGCGCGCCCCCACCGACATCGTCGGGTGAGGGCGGGCCGTCACTGAACCGCCGGCCCGCCGGTCGTGCTCAGCCGGGTTCCTGCCCGGCGCCCTCGGCCGCGCGGCCCACGGGCAGCAGCTCGCGGATGTCCGAGGGCAGCGCGTCGGCCATCCGCTCCATCAGCTCCGGAGCGAGCGCGGCGTCGAGCACCTCCAGGACGGCGGCGGTCTCCCGCAGCGCGGCGTCCTCGTCGGTGCCCGTCCGCACGGCGACGCGTCCGGCGAAGGCGATCAGACCGAATTTCTCACCCGCCGTACCGGCGTCCGCCCCGGACGCGTCGGCCGCCTCCCGCATCGCCGCCGCCATGCCGGGCGGCAACTGGGCGGCCACATGCCGGGCCAGTCCGGCCGGCAACCGCTCCGACAGCGTGCTCACAACCGCGTGCGCGGCCCGCTCGGCGCAATCCCGGTCGGGCAGGTGGGCGAGCGACTGCACCTTGCCGATCAGCTCGTCGTGATGCATGGGACCGGTCCCTTCGTCAGGAGGACCGCTCGACACGAGACGTTTCCTCTCCCGCACGTTTCCTCTCCCGCCCGGAAGCTTCCTTCGGGTGGTGCGACCGTCCCCTCGTCGGGAAGCTGTATCCGTGTGCCACGTCCGTCTCTCGTCGGGAGGCCCTCTGCGCGCGGTACGTCCGTCGTCCCGCCCGCGGGTCCTTGCGAGTACCCCCTGAACAGCGGCCGGCGCGGCCGATGAGCCGGCGCCGTGGCGGAGGCCCGGGCCGGAGCGTCGTCGTCCCGGCACGGGGTAGGCGTCGCGGCGGACCATCGATCGCAAGAGCGACGTGCGAGGTGTACATGGCAGGAGCTGGGCTGGCGGCACCGTTGTGGGACATCCACAACGGCCAGGGACCACGGCAGCTGGCAGAGCTGGGGCTGGCACTCCTGCTGTCGACCCTGATCGGCTGGGAGCGCGCGGCGCAGCAGAAGAGTGCCGGCCTGCGCACGCACACGCTGGTCGGCATCGCGAGCGCGCTCATGATGGAGGTCTCCCAGCACGGCTTCAGCGCGGTGCTCGGGCTGGAGAACGTGTCCTTCGACCCCTCCCGGGTCGCCGCGCAGATCGTCTCCGGCATCGGGTTCATCGGCGGCGGGCTGATCTTCGTACGCAGGGACGCGGTGCGAGGTCTGACGACGGCGGCCACCATCTGGCTGACCTGCGCGGTCGGAATGGCCTGCGGTGGCGGGCTGCCCATCCTCGCGCTGGTGGTGACGGCGCTGCACTTCCTGGTGGCGCGCGGCTACCCCCGGTTCTCCTCCCGCCTGATACCCGGTACGGCCGCCGCCACCTTCGAGGCACGGCTGACCTACCGGACCGGCTCCGCGCTGCTGCCGCGCCTGATGCAGACCTGCACCCGGCGCGGCTTCCGCATCCTTCAGGTCAAGGTGGAACACCTGCCGGGCCGTGCGGACGACGCCGCCCGGGTGCTGCTGGAGCTGGAGGGCACCGCGGACCCCGTGCGGCTGACGTCGGACCTGTTCCAGGAGCAGGGCGTACTCGACGTCGAGATGAGCACGGCGGCGGACGACGAATAGTCCCATAGCCCCAAAGCCCCATAGCCGAAGGCGGGCGCACGGCCGCACGCCGGACGACCGATCCCGAGCCAGCGGGGGCGCGAGGGCCGCTCAGCTCTCGGTCGTCTGCTGGGTCCACGTCCAGGCGTACTGCATCCAGTCCGCGACGGTCAGCGCCCCGAAGCCACCGCAGACCAGCCGGGTGAGCCGGGGATTCGTCGCATACGTGCCCACCAGCGCCCCGGCCGCCCAGGCGGAGACGCAGAACGGGCAGCACAGCCGGTCGCCGACCGCCCGCCGGACCCCGCTGCCTCGGGGCTCGTCCATGACCTCAGCGGCCTCGCCCTGGCCCGCGCGGCGCGTGAACGGCGCCCGGAGAAAGCTCGTGATCTTGTCGCGGGTCAGCAGACGTGACGCCTTGTACGTCGCCACGCCCATGAGCGCCACGTCCCACGGCGGCACCTCCTGCGGCAGCCGTACACCGCGCCGCCGGGCGACCAGTGCGAACGTACCGGCGCTCGCCACGAACACGGAGGCGAGCACGGCATAGCCGCCCAGTGGGACTTCGCCCTGTTCGTCGTAGTGTGTGGCGTCCGTCGTCATCAGACCTCCCAGGCCCCGGTACGGGTATCGCGTGCACCGCCATGCGGCGTGTCCGCCCCGGGTTCCCCGGGGGGAGGGGCCGACACGCGGCCCCTGGGGGCGAACGTCGGTCCGAACCGGGCAGTCCGCTCGCCGCCGGACCACCGGACGCCGGTCGGCCGAGGCGGCGCGGTCCTTGGCCGGGCCGGGTGGCTCGTGCGCGACCGTCCGGTGACGGCTGCGCCACGGGCAGGCGTTCCAGCGCCACCAAGGCCCCGTCGTCTTCCAGGTCGCCGTGGACATGGCGCAGGAGGTCATGGGGCAGCGCCGCCACCAGCGCCTCCGGCGGACGGTCGGCGTGGGCGCGTACCCGCGCGGCGGGGTCGTGGAACCGGTCCCTGCGGTCGCGGGTCGTTCGCCCTCTGTCGAGTGGGTGCACGCGCCCGTACACTGCGAGTCCGCGGTCATGGGGGACGCGCGGTCGACGGGGGGAGTCGTCATGTCCGCAGGCCCGTACGGTCCGGATCAGGGATTCGCCGGCCCACCGCTGCCGCCGATGCCGTCGAGCCCGCCGCCCGCACCGCCGGACGCGCTGCGGGCCGTGGCGGTCGCGCTGCTCAACCTGAGCGGCCTGGGGCTCGGGTACGCGGCCCTGCGGCGCCGGCTGCCGATGGTCCTCTGCTGGCTGGCCACCGGCGTCCTGCTGTTCGCGGTGCTGCCCGCGGACGCCGATGGCGCCCCGGTCGGCGTGGTCGTCGGATACGGGGTGTTCCTGCTGCTCGCGGCCGTCCACGGCGGTCTCGTCGGACTGCGCACCCGCCTCGCCCGGCCGGGCAACGCGCCGCTGGCCGCCCTGCTGGGCGTGCTGCTGCTCGCCGTGCCGGCCGGTGGCGCGCTCTGGTACCAGGACGCCCACGACGAGGCCGTGGAACAGGCCCTGCTGGACCGTCTGCACCAGGCCGACCGGCTGGTGGCCAAGAGCGGCGGGCAGTCGTTCACCGCCGTGTCCGCGGACTACCGGACCGCCCTCGACGTCTACCGCGACCTCGCCGTGGAGCACTCCGGCTCCCGCGCGGCCCGGCAGGTCCCCGACCGCATGCGGACCTACTACGAGACCGTCGGTTCGGCCTACGCACACCGGGACTACTGCGCGGCCGTGGCGCCCCTCACGTATCTGCGCTCGGTGCCCCGCACCATGCCGAAGGAGCGGCTCGGATCGCTGGCCCGGTGGCCGGACGACCGCCTGGCCGATTCACTGTACGAGTGCGGGGCGCGGCGCCTGGCGGCCGGCGAGGCGGACTGGGTCACCCGCTTCGGTGATTTGCTCGACACCTTCCCGGGATCCGGTCCGGCCGCCAAGGTGGTACCCGCCGTCGACGCCGCGGTCTCCCGGGCGGGGAAGGCGGTCGGCGGCGGCGAACCCTGCGCAGCCGTCGGGCGGTTGCGGGACCTGAACACCCGCATCGGCGAGTTGGCGACCTCCTCCGGCGACGCGGCCGCCGGCTTGGCGAAGGCCGCCGGGCGCGCGGGGAAGAGCGGCGACGCGGGGGAGTACTCGTGCGGCGTCGACCAGTACAAGGACGGTGACTTCGACGCCGCGCGCAAGACCATGGAACAGTTCGTCTCGGACAACAAGCACGACGCGCGACGGGCCCGCGCGCGGAAGATCGCCATAGCGGCCGAGGTCGCCCAGACGCTCCCGGCCGCCGGTAGGAAGCTGCCCGGCACCGCCTCCGGCGGCAGCATCTCCGTGACCGTCAAGAACGACAGCCCCGACGACATCACCGTCCTCTACACCGGCCCGGTCACCGGCAGTTTCACCCTCAAGGGCTGTGGCAGCTGCACGTCGTACTCACTGGCCACCACGCTGATCGTCGGATTCAAACCGTGCAACGACAGCAGCCGGAACTATCCGCAGCGCACCATCGAACTGCCCGCCGGCACCACGTACTTCGTGCACAAGCCGCACGGCGCCGGCAGCGCCACCCCGGCCTCGGACACCGCCAGGCTCCGCTCCGGCTACCTGTACACGGAGTGCGCCTACACGACCCGGACCCTGGGCTCCGGCTACTGACCGGCCGTCACACGGCGAAGAGCGAGACCTCGGTCGACTTGAACAGGACGGTGACGGCGGAGCCCTCGGCCAGGCCGAGGTCGGTGGCCGCGTCCTTGGTGATGGCGGCCGTCAGTTCGCCGCCCTCCACCGCCACCCGGACCGTGGCCATGGCGGCGCCCGCCGCGACGTCACGGACGGTGCCGGACAGCCGGTTGCGGATGGACAGTCCCGTGACCGGCCCGGTGGCCAGCGCGACCTCCGTGGCCTTGACCAGGGTGCGCACCGCGGAGCCCTCCGCGAGCCCGAGGTCCTCGACGGCGTCGAGGGTGATGGCGGCGGTGACGTCCTGACCGCCGTCGAGACGAACCTTGACCGTCGCCATCGCCTCGCCCGGGGTGAGGGAGGTGACGGTGCCGGGGAGCTGGTTGCGGATGCTCAGAGTCATGGTGGAACACCTCGTGAAATAGGGTGACGTACCGGCTTCCCGGTCGGCGCGTGGCCCACCGTAGTCCGGCTCGGACACCCCCGTGCGGACACCGCCGCAGCCGCGAGGCGATAGTCGATCAACGCCTCGCGGATACGGCGCGACGGCCCGGGCGGCCGGCTCCACCACTCCTGCCGCCGCCCCGGACGCCTCAGGCGGGATACGCGTGCGTCTTCTCCGCGGCGACCGCCGCCCAGACCGTCGCCCCGGGGCGCAGGTCCAGCTCGGCGGCGGCGACCGTGGCCAGATCGGCGGCCAGAGGCAGCTCACCGGTGAGATCGGCGCGGATCCGGTCGCCGTGGGTCTCCAGACCGGCCACCTCGCACGGCCACAGATTGACGGCGGAGCCGTCCGGGCGATCCCGGTGCAGGGTCACGGCGCTCGGCGGGAACGCGACGAACACCGGGCCGGTGAGCTTGTCGGTGACGGTGATCCCGGCGCCGCCCTCGACGCGGACCGTGCGCCCCCCGGCCTGCCCCCGGTAGAGGTTGAGGCCGACCAGATGCGCGATGTAGTCGGTGCGCGGGTGACGGGCGATGTCGGCGGGGGCGCCTTCCTGGACGATACCGCCGTCCTCTATGACCACGAGATGGTCGGCCAGGACCATGGCGTCCAGCGGATCGTGGGTGACGAGCACCGCGACCGCCTCGAAGTCGGCGAGATGCCGGCGGAGCCGGGCGCGGACCTCGAGACGGGTGCGGGCGTCGAGGGCGGCGAGCGGCTCGTCCAGGAGCAGCAGCCGGGGGTGTGTGGCCAGGGCGCGGGCGAGGGCGACGCGCTGGGCCTGGCCACCGGAGAGCCGTCGGGGTTTCGCCGAGCCGTACCCGGCCAGACCCATGCGCTCCAGCCACGCGGCGGCCTGCGCCCGCGCCTCGGCCTTCGGCACACCGTGACAGCGCGGCCCGAAGGCCACGTTGTCGACGGCGGACAGGTGCGGGAAGAGCAGATAGTCCTGGAAGACGACCCCCACCGGGCGCGCATGCGGAGGCGTACGGTCCAACTCGGCGCCATCCAGCCGGAGGTGACCACCTGTCAGGGGCATCAGTCCGGCGAGTGCGCGCAGCGCCGTGGACTTCCCGGCGCCGTTGGGGCCGAGCAGGGCGACGACGTCACCGGGGGCCGCCGCCAGTCGTACGTCGAGGCGAAAGGCGCCGCGCTCGACGACCAGCCGGGCGTCCAGCCCGGCGCCGGCCGGGCGCTGCGCGTCGACGGCGTCCCGCACGGCCTTGCGAGTGCCGGTCATGAGACGGTCATCCATCGGTCCCGCAAGCCCGCCAGCACCGCGATCGACACGGCGAGCAGGACCAGGCTGAGCGCGATCGCCGCCTCAGGGTCGTCCTGGAGGGCGAGGTAGACGGCGAGTGGCATGGTCTGGGTGCGGCCGGGGAAGTTGCCGGCGAAGGTGATCGTGGCGCCGAACTCGCCCAGCGCACGGGCCCAGGCCAGGACCGCGCCCGCGGCGATGCCGGGCGCGATCAGCGGCAGGGTGATCCGGCGGAACGCGGTGAAGCGGGAGGCGCCCAGCGTGGTGGCCGCCTCCTCGTAGCGCGGATCGGCCGCGCGCAACGTGCCCTCCACGCTGATGACCAGGAACGGCATCGCGACGAACGCCTCCGCGATGATCACCCCGGTCGTGGTGAACGGCAGGGTGACCCCGAACCAGCTGTCCAGCCACTTGCCGACCACGCCGTTGCGGCCCAGCGCCATGAGCAGGGCCACACCGCCCACCACCGGAGGCAGCACGAGGGGCAGCGTCACCAGCGCGCGGACGATCCCGCGCCCGGGAAACTCCACCCGCGCCAGCAGCCAGGCCAGCGGAACGCCGACCACCAGGCTCACGGCGGTCGCCGCCGTCGCGCAGACCAGGGACAGCCGGAGCGCCTGCCATACCTCGGCGCTGGTCAGCAGGTCGGGCATGCTGCGCCAGGGGGCCCTGACCAGCAGGGCGACCAGCGGCAGGGCCAGGAACACCAGACCGATCAGCGCGGGGAGCAGCAGGGGCAGCGGCGCGCCTCCCCGGACGCGGCGGGACCGCGGGCGGCCTGTGCGGGGGCCGGCCGCGGTGCCGGGTGGGTGGGGCCGGGTCACGGCTTGAGGAACCCGGCCTGGTTCAGCACCTTCTGGCCCTCGGGGGACTCGACGAGGGTGAGGAACGCCTGGGCGGCCTGGGTGTTCCTGGCGTCCTTGAGGAGGGTGATGGGGTAGTCGTTGACGGCCTTGGCGGATTCGGGGAACTGCACGCCGTCCACCTTGCCGCCTGCCGCCTTGATGTCGGTCTTGTAGACCACCGCGGCGTCGGCCTCCTTGAGCACGACCTTGTTGAGGGCGCCCTTGACGTCCTGTTCGTAGGAGGCGGGCGTCAGCTTGAGGTTGGCGGCGTCCAGGGCCTTCTGGGCGGCGGCGCCGCAGGGCACGCTCTTGTCGCACAGGACGACTTTCAGGCCTGACCTGGTGAGGTCCTTGAGGGAGGAGAGCTTGTCGGGGTTGCCCGGGAGGGTGGCGATCTCCAGCTGGTTGCGGGCGAAGGTGTGCTGGACGCCGGTGGCGTCGCCCTTGTCCGTGACGATCTTCATCGTCTTCGGACTGGCGGCGGCGAACACGTCGGCGGGGGCGCCGCCGGTGATGCCGGCCGCGAGGGTGTCGCTGCCGCCGAAGTTGAACGTCACCTTGGTGCCGGGGTGCGCCTTCTCGAACTCCTTGCCCAGGGTCGTGAAGCTCTCCTTCAGCGAGGCGGCGGCGAACACCGTCACCTCGCCGGAGACCTTGCCGGAGGACGAGCCCGAGGAAGACGAGGCCGACGCGGAGGGGCCCGACTTCCCGGAGTCGTCCGAGCCGGACGAGGAACAGGCACTCAAGGCCAGCAGGGCGGCGGCGCCTGCGCCGGTCGCCTGAAGCATCCGGCGGGTCCGGCGGGCGGAACGGGTCATCACGGGTCCACTCCCTCTGGTCCTGAACGGACCTCTCCACGGTCTCCTCACGGTGTCGGCGCCGACGCCGGGCAGGGCGGCCGCGTCCCCGACCCGGCAGGTGGGCATGCGCTGATGATAATGCCGCAGATGCGAGGAGAAAGTCTCCTGTCGCATCGCATGAGCCGACTATCCGAACGGCTGGGCTCGCATGTGCGTTCGTACGTGATCAGTGCCCGGAGCCGCCTCCGACCCCCGCTTCGCCTCTCGCCGGGATCGTGACGGCACCGGCGCTGGCACCGGCGCTGGAGGGAGTCGTGGCCCGGGTGGAGATCCAGGCCGGTCCGCACGAAGGCGGGACAGATCGCGGCCGGTGAAGTGCTTGATGCGCTGGATGCGGTAGTGGACCGGGTCGAGGAGTCGTACGCGGCGGCCCGCACGGTCGGCGTCGGTCGGCGTCGTGTTCGCCGCCGACGGGCACTTCGGCGACACCCCGCTCGGTCGCGTTCAACGCCCCGCGGTTCAAGTCGACCGTCGACCCGGTTGCGCACGCAGGCCGGCGGACCGGCCGCCGCACTGCCTGGCCGCCGCGCTGCCTGGTCGACCGGAGTGCCGGGGCCCGGTGCGGTCGCCGGAGAGCGCGCCCCGTGACCCGGCTGGTGCGGTCGCCTCGGAACGCCACGTGACCCGCCTGGTGCGGTCTGCGGATGACGCCGCTTGACCCGTGCGGCGCGCACGCCCGAGCCCGGCCGCGCGACGTCGGCTCAGCCGGCCGTGTTGTCGACGCGGATCCGCACCTGTTCCTCCAGGCGCCGCAGGCTGCCGTCGAGGGCGTCGTTCACCTCGCGCTCGCCGGGGTCGTGACCCTCGTCGAAGAAGGACAGGTGCACGGTCACCTCGCTGGCGCCACTGCCGATTCCGGCCACCTGGAGCCAGCCGGCGTAGCTGCCCTGACCCCGGGTGCCCCATTCCAGACGCATCTGGTCCGGCTCCGCCCGCAGGAGGGCGGGCACGTCCTGGTCCGACCGGTCCTCGTGCACGGTGACGGCGGGCGGGTCCTGCACATCGACGTGCAGTTCACCCGGGAGCCAGGCGTCGAACTGGGTGGCGTTGGCCGCCTGGTCGAAGACCTGCTCGGGCTGCGCGGGCATCGTGCGGGAACGTTCGTACTCGGCCATGGTCGTCTCGCCCTTCCTGTCGACAAGCCGTGCCCCGACCGCGTGCCCCGATGCGGACGGCCGAAAAGCCACCGCCCGCAGTGAGCGGCTCCGTGCTCCACGGCTTCGCCCTCACACCACGGTGTCGCGAGCGGTCTGCTCCACGAGGGCGACGCCCTCGTCCATGGAGGCGCTGCCGTTCGACAGGGCCGCGACCAGATACCGGTGCCCCTTCACGGTGATCTGCCCGATGCTGTTGACGTCCCACAGGCCGGACGTGCTGCGCTGCAGCCAGCCGTTCTTCAGGGCCCGCTGGGCGGCGGAGCCGGAGCCCGAGACCGCCGTGACGCCCCAGGACTGCTCGGGTACGACCTGGCTCATCAGGGTCCGGACGTAGGCGCGGGACGCCGCGTTCAGCGCGGGGGCCGCATGCGCCGCCCCACCCTCGTCGAACACCGCGCGCAGCAGCCGTATCTGGTCGCTCGCGGTGGTGCGTGTCAGCCCCCACTTGCCGCCGGGCCCGCCGGTGGTCCGCGTCAGCCCCAGCCGCTTGTTGGCGGCGGCCAGCCCCGGGGCCCGGCCGATCTCCCGCCACAGGGCGTTCGCGGCGGCGTTGTCACTGCGCCGGATCATCGGCTCGGCCAGGGCGCGTTCCCGCGCGGTGAGGGGGCGCCTCGCGTCCTGCGCCTTCAACAGCACCGCCGCGAGGATGTCGACCTTCACGATGCTGGCGGTGTCGTACGCCGTGTCCGCACCGTGGATCACGGACGCGCTGTCGCCGCCGTCCAGGTCGAGCGCGGCCACCGTCGCTTGCGCCGGCCGCGCCCCGGCGGGGGCGGGAGCGGCGTCGGCGGCGGCCGCCGGTGTCGGCGAGAGCAGGCCGAGGGAGAGCAGGGCCGCCGCCGAGGCCGCCAGGGCGGCGGCCTTGGCGCGCGCTGTAGGGGAGGAGAGGGACGACATGGGGCCTGAAGGTAGACAAAATCGCCGCCCCGCGACGTGGCTCCCGTCACTTGGAGCCCCATTCCGTCCGAATTGTGAGAAGAGCCACCGTTGGGGCGCATTGGGTGGCCCGGTCGTGCGACCGGCGGCGTGTACGCGCGGCGGGATCGTCGTCCTCGCTTATCGTCGGCCCGATACCGACATCCGGAGTGATAATGGAAAAATCGGAGGAATTGGTTGGTGTGGCCGAGGGTGTGGCGGTCGTTCCCGTCGCTCCGCCCCTGCGCCGCAACCGGCCGTGGCCGCTCGGTGCCGCACTCGCGATCGCGGTCGGTGTCACGGCCGTACTCCTCCTCGCGGACACCCAGTGGCTCAACCAGCCGGCCGTCCAGGCCTGGCGCACCGTCTGCCTCGCGATCACCGTCCAGGCGCTCCCCTTCCTCCTTCTCGGCACCGTCCTGTCCGGCGCCATCAACGCGTTCGTGCCGGCCGACCTCTTCACCCGGGTGCTGCCCGACCGGGCCGCCCTCGCGGTGCCCGTCGCCGGCGTCGCGGGCGCGGTGCTGCCGGGCTGCGAGTGCGCCTCCGTACCCGTCGCCAACAGCCTGATCCGCAGGGGTGTCACCCCGGCCGCCGCGTTCGCGTTCCTGCTCTCCGCACCCGCCATCAACCCCGTCGTGCTGACGGCCACCGCCGTCGCCTTCCCGGGCGACCCGGCCATGGTGGCCGCCCGGCTGATCGCCTCGCTCGCGACGGCGGCCGTGATGGGCTGGCTGTGGCTCTGGCTGGGCAAGGAGAGGTGGCTGCGACCCGCCCTGCGCCAACGGCACACCGGACACGAGCACGGCCACAGCCGCTGGACCGAGTTCCGCCTCGGCTGTCAGCACGACTTCCTGCACGCCGGCGGCTTCCTCGTGTTCGGCGCCATGGCCGCCGCCACGTTCAACGTCACCGTGCCGCGCTCCGTCCTCGACACCTTCTCCGGCTCGCCCTGGCTGTCGGTGCTCTTCCTCGCCGCGCTCGCCGTCCTGCTGGCGGTCTGCTCGGAGGCGGACGCCTTCGTCGCGGCCTCGCTCACCGGGTTCTCGCCTACCGCCCGGCTCGCGTTCCTGGTCGTCGGCCCCATGGTCGACCTGAAGCTCATCGCCCTGCAGGCGGGTACCTTCGGACGCGCCTTCGCCTGGCGGTTCTCCACGGCGACCACGGTCGTCGCCGTCACCGCCAGCGTCCTGATCGGAGGCGCGCTGCTGTGAAACGTCCCGCCCAGATCCTGCTGCTCACCCTGACCGGCCTCGGCCTGCTGCAGACGACCGTCTTCACCGACACCTACCTGCGCTACGTCAAGGCCGGACTACACGCCCCGCTGATCGTCTCCGGCGTCGTCCTGCTGCTGCTCGGCCTGGCGGGAGCGGCCACCCTCGGCAGACGGGACGGCGACACGGGCGCCGACTACACAGGCCCCGGCCACACAGGCCCTGGCCACATGGGCACCAGTGGTGTGGGGGCCGGCGGTGTGGGGGCAAGCCACGTGCGCGTCGGCGGCATGGGTTCTGACCACACAGGCGTCGGCCACACAGTCGCCAGTCACACTGCCGCCGACCATGTGGGAGCTGACCACACAGGCGCCGGTCACACAGACCCCCACCACACAAGTGCCGGCCACCAGCACGGTCACGACCACACCAGCACCCCACGCATCGCCTGGCTGATGTTCCTCCCGGCGGTGAGCCTGCTCTGGTACGCCCCGCCCGCGCTGGGCGCCTACACGGCGGCGCGCTCCAACCCCAAGCCGGTCACCGTGCAGAAGGGATTCGCTCCGCTGCCCGCGGCTTCACCGCTGCCACTGACGCTCACGGACTTCACCAAGCGCGTCCAGCAGGACCGCGGCCTGGCCATCAAAGGCCGTACCGTCCAGCTGACCGGATTCGTCACCCCGTCGCAGGATGACGACAGCTGGTTCCTGACCCGGATCATCTTCACCTGCTGCGCCGCGGACTCCCAGACGGTCAAGGTGCGGATGTACGGCACCGAGGCGCCGCCCGCCGACACCTGGCTGGCGGTGACCGGGACCTGGCACCCCCACGGCACCCTCGGCACGAAGACCGCGGAGGCGGCGCTCGACGTCGCGAACGCGCACTCCATCGCGCAACCGGTGAACGCCTTCACCGACGACCTGCCCCTACGGCCGTCCTGACCCGCATGCCGTCCGCCCCGCCCGCCGCCTCACCGGGCGTACCCGCGCGCGGCGTCCGGGATGACCCCGCAGAACGCGGGCCGCTTCATCGAGCCCCCGCAGGCCGCCCAACGCGTGCTGCGCGCCGTCGACGGTGGAATGGCGGGTCCCACTGCCCGGCTTGTGACGGTTCCGCCGCGTGACGGCCGGAGGGTTCGCCTGACCGGGGGGCGAGCGGGTCCGCCACCTGACGGTTGACGGTTCCGGCTGCCCGGAGGTTCCGGAGGCCAGGGGGACCGCTCCCCGGCGGCTGAGGTCCGTTCCTCGACGGCTCACGGGGGTTCCCTCTTCGGGCTGACGTGTCCTTCCTCGACGGCTCAGGGGCCCCTCTTCGGTGCCTTCACGGCGGCCTTCCTCGGTGCCTTCGCGGGACCTTCCTCGGCGCCTCACGAGCCCGCTACCCGGCGTCCGCCAACCGGCCCCGCTGCTCGGCGTGGAGGACTCGCGATCGCCACCGGGCGCGATTCGGTCCTCGGACAGCCGCGATCCGGCCCGAGGTGCACGATGGTGGTGTGACCCTCGGTGGCCGGAGCCCGGGAGACCGGCCCGGCGCCGCTCGCCGGCCGCCCCGCGCCCACTCGCGCCGGGCGTGACGGGCGTACGGTGCGCATGGCCTCCCAGGTGCCCGGCATCCGGAAGGAGGCGGTGACCATGACCCGGACGACACCTCCCAGCACGGTCACCCCGGTACGACTGTGGCGGTGGCGGCGCAACTCGCTGCGCCGGCACAGCGATGTCGTCGAGGGCTGGATCGTCCTGGCCACCTGGGTGCTCGCGCTCCTCTGCGCGGCCGTCGTCGGTGTCGTCGCGACCCAGGCCTCCGACTCCGCGTTCTCGGCGCGCCGGGCCCACCTGCACACCGTGACCGCCGTCCTCACCGCCGACGCGGCGAAGTCCCCGCGCGACGTGACCGGATACGACGACGGCCGGGTGTGGGCCTCCGTGCGGTGGACGGACGCGGACGGTTCCGGGCACACGGACCGGACGAAGGTCTATCCCGGTGCCCCCGCCGGAAGCCGGTTGACCGTGTGGACGAACCAGACGCACCGCGTGGTCCCGCCGCCCGTCACCGGCGCCTCGGCCAGCCTGCAGGCGGCGCTCACCGGTGTCCTGGTGGGCCCCTCGGCCGGCGCGGCCGTCTGGGGCGTGGGCTGGGTCGTCCGCAGCCGGCTCATCCGGCGGCGGATGGCCGAGTGGGACGAGGAGTGGAAGCACATCGGGCCCCGGTGGGGAAACTTCAGCGGCACCTGAGCGGCCACTCTGCCGCCGGGGGACACCGGTGGCCGGCGGCTCGGGGGCCGGTGGGCTCGGGATCCGATCCGTCCGCCCGCTCAGACCCGCTCGCCGCTGCCGCAGGGGCCGTACAGGTCGAGCAGCCGGACCCGGGTGGCGTGCAGCCGCCGCGCGACCACGCGTCCGGCCCTTGTCGCGCCGGCCCGGGAAGTGCCAACAGCGACAGACGAGTTCGCCGTGTCCCGGCGTCTCGACGACGACGGGGAGCGGCCTGGCGCGCGCAGGTCCAGGGCGACCGAGCCGGTGCGCACGATCCGGAAGCGGTCGGCGCCCGCCGCTCCTCGAACTCCGGAAGCGGTCGGCGCCCGCCGCTCCTCGAACACTCCCTTCGGGGCTGCTGCTCCCGGGGTGGGCGCCTTGTCGTGCTCCGGCGTGGCCGCCTGCGGCGCGCGGCGGCCCGCTGGCGGCAGGCGAGGGCGGGAAGGGCGCCATCCACTTCTCGCGGATCCTGATTGCGCGGTGCGCGGTTCCCGACCGCTTCCCCGCGTCTGACTCGGGTCCTTCCCGCCACTACCAGCACACCACGGAAAGCACCGGCACACCAGGTCTCCGAGCGTCGTCGTGTCCCTCGAAGGGGTTGTTCCGGGGCTCCGGACGGCCTTCGGCGCATGGCCCGGACGCAGGCGGTGAGAAATCCGGCATGCAACCACCGAACCCGGGCAATTCTCTCCCGGCTCCGCGTCAGCCCTCCACGCCGCCGACCGACGTCGTCCTCACCGCGGACTTCGCTTCCCCCGAACAGTGGGTGGCGGGCCACTCATGGGCCTATCCCGACGGAGGCCCGGTGAACCCGGGCGACGACAAACTCGACCACCTCGTGTCCGACCCCTCCTATTCGCGCACCGGCGTCTTCAAGGCCGTCCGACGCCCGGACGGCCGGTGGAACACGGGCCTGCTGACCACGGAGGGAAGCGAACAGGGCTTCATGGTCCGCTCCGGCGACGTGCTGGAGGCCCGCGTACGGCTGCCCCGCGAGGTCGGGGCGTGGCCGGCGATCTGGACCTGGCGCGACGGCGACCAGGAGATCGACGTCTTCGAGTACCACCCGGACCACCCGGATCTGCTGGAGTTCGGCAATCATGTACGGGACACCGGCTCCTACTTCCGGGACGACGCCGTCCGCCCCGGTGCCTGGGTCGACCTGCGGACCGAGTTCGGGGCCCGCTCCGTCGTGTGGTGGGTCAACGGCGCACGGGTCTTCGCGGACCAGCGGGGCGTGGGCCGTGGCTGGCACGCCTACCTCATCGTCAACCTGTCGGTGTGCGCCGGTCGTTACCACCCGGCTCCCGGTCCGCGGACGACCGAGATGTCGTTCGAGGTGCGCTCCCTCGTGGTGCGCCGTCCGGGTCCGGGCGGGGGAGTGCCGGGCCGGCGGGCGGCCGCCGGGACCGAGGAGACGGCCGCCGGGACCGAGGAGACGGCCGCCGTGGACGACGCGGCCGGATGAGTCCGGTCGCTCAGCTCTCCAGGGCGTCGCGGACGCTCGGGTAACAGCCGATGAGGGTGGTGAGGCCGACGATCTCCAGGGTGCGCAGGACGGGCCCGCGCACTCCCGCCAGCCGCAGGGAACCGGCCGGGCCGTGCGCCTGGTGGGCGGCGATGAGGGCGTTGATGCCGCTGGAGTCCATGAAGGCCACCCCGGAGAACTCCGCGACGGTGCGGGCCGCCGTGGGCTCCGTCGGGACCAGGGCGTGGCGGAGCACACCGCAGGTGTGGTGGTCGATCTCCCCGGTCACCGTGACGACGGTGGTGCCGTCGACGACGGTACGGCCCACGGCCAGCCGGTCCGGTTCCGCCGGTTCCTTGATTTCTGCGATGTCTGTCACGTGTCCCTCGTCAACACTCGACGATCCTTGCCCAGAGCTTTCCCACCGGGTGGTTGCCCCGGATATCCCGGTGGACACCTGCCCGCTTCCCACGCACCCGGACTCAGGGGAGCATCCTCGCGGATCCCGCCCCGGCTGCCCTCGCCCGCCTCCGTCCATCCACGTGCCGCGCCCCCACCGGAACAGATATTCCGGTGGGGGCGCGGCACACGGAGCTGTGGACTGTCACCGGGCGGGGTGGTGCCGCCCGGCGTCCTCAGTGCCGCACCTTCACCCGGCTCAGCGCGGCCACGCCGAGTGCCGCGAGGGCGATCTGAATGAGCCACTCGATCCAATCGACGCCCTTGGTGTTCGCGACCCCGAGTCCGGCGGCGACGGCGGTGCCGATGAAGGCGGCGACGATACCGATCAGGATCGTCCACAGGATGCCGATGTGCTGTCGGCCGGGGACGACCAGCCGTCCGAGGACGCCGATCACGATGCCGATGACGAGCGCGCTGATGATCCCGGATATCTCCATGGCTGGTTGGCCACCCCTTCGTCGTTGGTGGCTTACAAGTGCCCCTTCATCCCCGCGCCACGCCTGCCGGGACCAGCTCCGCGCCGTCGGCTTCCACGGGGGCCCGGTGACGATCCGTCAGGCCGCGGCGCCCCTCGCCGGAGCGGCGGACGAGAGCAGGCCGGTGGCGGTTCCCATGAGATGCCTCACCTGTGGATCACGTAGGGATCTGTACTGTTCGGGCCATGGATTTGTTAGATTGCGCAACTACGCGGCCGAGGTGAACCACCACCCCGTCCGCCTGTACACCGCCGCGCGAGCCTGGCCGTCCTCCCGATGCCCGGCCTGACGGGGCCGACCGTTCATGGGAGTGGGAGATGAGCGACCCGTGGGACGGCCCCCCGCGTCAGGCCACGCGCAGTCCCGACGCGCGGGTGCCCGGACAGCGTAGGGCCGCCACCGACGGGACTCGATCGCCCGGCGGGCGGGCGGCCACCCGGGCCGCCGCCCGCGCACGCGGCGGCCGGGGAGTGCGCGCCGGCCGTCCCGTGGGACGCGGCAGGCGGGTGCTGCGGATCCTCGGGATATGCCTGTCCGTGCTCATCGTGGTCACCTCCGGCGCCGGCTGGTGGTTCTACCAGCATCTGAACGGCAACATCCACAGCGTCTCGCTCGACGGCAAGGGCGGCACGGAGAAGGCCGACGCCTTCGGTCGCACGCCGATCAACATCCTCGTGATGGGGTCGGACGGCCGTACCAGTGCGACGGACTGCAAGCTCGGCGGCGGCTGCTCGAAGACCGGAGTGCAGAGCGGCAGCAACGCGGACGTGCAGATGGTGATGCACATATCGGCCGACCGCTCCAACGCCACCGTCATGAGCATCCCCCGCGACACCATGACCCGGGTCCCGGCGTGCAGGAACAGTGCGTCGGGCCAGTCGACGAACGGCTACTACGGGCAGATTAACAGCGCGCTGCAGTATGGTCCCGCCTGCCAGGTGGCCACCGTCCACCAGCTCACCGGCATCCCCATCGACCACTTCGTGAAGCTCGACTTCTCCGGCGTGGTCAAGATGTCCGACGCGGTCGGCGGCGTCCCCGTGTGTGTGAGCGACGACGTCTACGACACCTACTCACATCTGAAGCTCTCCCAGGGCACCCACACCCTCAAGGGCGTCGCGGCCCTGGAGTTCGTCCGCTCCCGGCACGGCTTCGGCGACGGCAGCGACCTGGGCCGGACCATCTCGCAGCACATCTTCCTCAGCGCGATGATCCGCAAGTTCAAGAGTGCGGGCACCCTCACCGACCCGTCCGCCGTCTACGGCCTCGCCGACGCCGCCACCAAGGCGCTGACCGTGGACGACGGCCTGGGCAGTGTGAAGAAGCTGATCGCGCTCGCGGCCGACGTCAACAAGGTGCCCACCCGGCGGATCACCTTCGCCACGATGCAGACCGCCCCCGACCCGGCCAACAAGGAGCGGGTGGTCGTGGGCGCCGGAGCGAAGTCCCTGTTCTCCACGATCGCCGACGACCAGTCCCTGAGCACCGGATCCGGCAAGAAGTCCAAGGCGGCCTCCGCGACCGCGAAGGCGACCGCCCCGGCGGTGCCCGCCTCGCGGATCGCCGTGACGGTGGAGAACGGCACCCCCATCACCGGCCGCGCCTCCGCGGTCGCCACCGCTCTCACCGGGCGGGGCTTCAGCTCGGGCACGACCACGGCCAACGCCCCGAGCCCCGCGGCGACGACCACGCTCACCTATGGCACCGGCCAGAAGGCGGAGGCCCGGACGGTGGCCGAGGCGCTCGGCCTGCCCGCCTCCCATCTGAAGCAGGGCACCGGCACGGGCCTGACCCTGGTCCTCGGCAGCGACTGGACCAGCGGCAGCGGCTACCCCGGCGGGGGCTCCGCGCCCGCACCGGCCGACACCAAGGCCGCGGTCTCCGACGCCCACGCCTCGACCGCCGACCAGGCCAAGACCTGCGCCAAGGTCAGCCCCTACAAGACGGTCGAGATCAACGGCGTCCCCATGACACCGTCCCAGGCCTACGCGGCGGCGCGGAGCACGCCCGACTCCGACGGATGATCAGGGGCTGGCGATGTCGTAGCCGTAGCGCAGCGGCCCGCCGGTGACGGTGTAGTCGCGGCGGTAGAGGTACACCGCCTCGGCGCGCACGCCGTCGGGTGAGCCGGCCGCCAGCCGGCACGGATACGTCACCTGGATCACGCGCGGCCGGTCACAGACCCGCATCCGCAGTCCGGCCGCGGGCCCTCCGTCGAGCACCGCGACCTCCCAACCGGACACCACCGAAGTCGGCACGGTCACCGCGGCCGCCTCGGTCACGTCGACCGTTTCGATCATGTCGGCCGTGTCGGGCGCCCGGGTCGTCTCCACGGCCACAGTTTAGGCCGCGCAAGTTTCGCCCTGATGTGAACCGGGTCACCCCCCGCGCCGACGGCGTCGGGGGGTGACCCGGTTCACATCAGGGGCCCGGCGACCCGCCCGCGCGGGTCCGGGCTCTCAGACCTCACGCCAGCGGGCGTTGCACCACGAGAAGACGCCGAACGCCGCCAGGCCGAGCGCGATCAGCGCGAGCAGCCACGGGCCGGCGGGCAGATCCCGGAACGAGCGCAGGGTGTCGTCCATGCCCTTGGCCTTGCCGGGCTGATGCTGGACGGCCGCGATCAGGGCGAACACGCCGGCGACCGCGAAGACGATCCCGCGCGCCGCCCCGCCCGTCACACCGAAGAAGTCGGTGAACTGCTGCGCTCGCCGCGACATGGCCGAGGTCCGCAGCTCATCGCGGAACTTCTTGCGCACCGCCTGGACCGCGATCCACAGCCCGGCGATCACGACGACCACCCCCGCCGTCCCGACGAGCCACTGACCGCCGGGCCATTTGAGTATCAGCGCGGTGACGTCGTCGGTCTTCCGGTCGGAGGAACCGCTGCCGCTGCCCCGGTCCCCGGCGGCGTAGGACAGCACCGAGTACGACACGAAGATGTAGAAGACGAAACGACCCGCGTTCGACGCGCGCTTGGTGAGTTTGGTGCCGTTCGGCCCCGGTGCGCCGAAGACCGCCTCCGACAGCCGCCACAGAGCCATCCCGGCGAGCGCGATCCCGACGATCCACAGCATCACCGACCCGAACGGCTTGCCGGCCAGCTCGCCGAGGGCACCGCCGCGGTCGGCCTGCTGTCCGCCGCTGTCGTCGCCGAAGGCGATCTGTAGCGCGATGACGCTCACGAGTACGTAGATCAGCCCACGGGCGGCGAAACCGGCCCGGGCCGCGACGGCCATCGCAGCGCTGTCGGCGGCGCGGCGGGCCCGGAATCTTCCGTGAAGTACCGATGACTGTGTGCCCATACTTCGCCCTTGCCCCGGCCTCCCGATCCGACACCTTGCCCGGCGGCCCCGGCCGGTCTCCGCGCGCTACCCGGTGCGTTGCGAGGCGGCGGCGGTGGGGCGCAGGTCGGCGAGGGTGAGGGGATGGACCGGAGGGTCGGGCAGCACCAGGCGCGAGGTGGTGTGCAGGCGACGGTCCGCGTGCAGCAGCTCACCGGGCTCCATGAGCCGCCAGTGCGGGTTCTCGTCCAGGGGCTCGCTGGCCACCACGACGGAGGCACGGTCCCCCAGGTCCGCCGAGCGCACGCGCAGCCGGCCGTAACGGCCGGTGCCGTCGAGATGCCGCGATCCGTGATGACCGCCGGCGGGACGCTGCAGGACGTACAGCTCGTGGGTGGCGGGATACCGCAGGGCCCACAGCTCGTCGGCGGTGATCAGGACGATGTTGAGGGCGTACAGGGGCAGGTGGTCGGCGATCCAGCGGGCCGCGGAGATGAGGCTGGCGGACACGTTGCCGTCGAGCGCCGCCGTCTCCCGGGTCACCAGGGCGAAGAAGCGTTCGGAGTCGGTGTCGCCGTGCACCAGCGAACGGTCCTCGCCGAGGTGGCGGTCGAGTTCGTCCAGGCCCTCGATCACCCCGTTGTGTGCGAACAGCCGGCCCTCCTGCTCGAAGGGGTGTGTGTTGCGCACATCCAGGCCGCCGGTCGAGGCGTAGCGGATGTGGGCGAGGAAGGTGGCCGACTCCACGTCCCGGGCCTCCCGCGCGAAGGCCCGGTCCTCGTACGCGGCGAGCGGCGCCTTGTGCACCTCGGGAGTGCCGTCCGCGTCGAAGTAGCCGAGCCCGGTGCCGTCGGGTTCACGGTGACTCTGGGCGCTGAGGCTGTCGGGTGCGTCCAGCAGCCAGAACGTGGCGTAGGTGCGTCGCGGAGCGCTGGTCAGCCCGAAAAGCCGGCACACGGCACCCTCCTTCGTCCGTGGTCTCCCGCGACCATGGTCCCGCGCCCGGCTCCGCCCCGCATGCGGCGGCGCTCTTGGGCACGCGCACGCCGGGGCGCGGCCCGCGTCTCGCGGGCCGCGCCCCGGGGAGACCTTGCCGCTCGGTCAGCCACCCACGTGCCAGCTGAACCCGCCGTTGTGCGCGGCCACGGCGAAGAGCACCAGCCAGAGCACCACGTCGACGACGCCCAGGATGATGCCCGCCTTCGCCATGCCGGCGCCGTTCTTGACCGCCGCCTGACGCCGGGCCACCGCACCGAAGATGATGGCCAGCGGTCCCAGGACGATGTTCAGGATGAACAGACCGATGATGCCGCAGCACAGGCTCGCCACCGCCAGCCCATTGGTGCGCGAACGGGAGGAAGCGGCCGGGGAATTGCCGTAACTCGTCATGACGACTCCAGTGTCGACGGTATTCGGGCCGAACGGCCCCCACTCTGTTTGGGTTTTGCTTGACCGACCGGTTGCCCGATCCGGACCCTTCCATGTCGAGTACATGCCCACGAAAAATCCACGGAAGGGGCAGGCATGTATGCCGGGTCTCCGGGTATCCGGCGTGTCGTTGACGACAGTGATGGACACGGATCGATCCGGGAGGGGAACACCATGACGGCGCAGATCGTGGCGGCCCAGGAGACGCGTACGGCGACCGAGTTGCCGGAGGTGGCCGATCCTTCCAGCGTGGCCCCGAGGGACGCGCGGGAGTTGTCGAAGGTGTTCTTCGACCAGCTGGCGGTGCTGGAGGAGGGCACGCCCGAGCACCAGTACGCCCGGAACACGCTGATCGAGATGAACATGTCCCTCGTCCGCTTCGCCGCGGCCCGGTTCCGCAGCCGGGGGCCGGAGGAGATGGAGGACATCGTCCAGGTCGGCATGATCGGCCTGATCAAGGCGATCGACCGGTTCGAGCTGACGCGCGAGGTGGAGTTCACCTCGTTCGCGGTGCCCTACATCGTGGGGGAGATCAAGCGGTTCTTCCGTGACACCTCGTGGGCGGTGCACGTCCCGCGGCGTCTGCAGGAGGCCCGGGTGCAGCTGGCGCGGGCGACGGAGGAACTGCGCAGCCGGCTGGGCCGTACGCCCACGGTCCGCGAGCTGTCGGAACTGATGTGCCTGTCGGAGGACGAGGTCATCGAGGCCCGGCTGGCCGCGAACGGCTACAACTCGGCCTCCCTGGACGCGGCGATCAACAGCAGCGAGGACGGCGAGAGCGCGCTGCAGGACTTCCTCGGGGCCGAGGACACGGCGCTGGAGCTGGTGGAGGACTTCCACGCGCTGGCGCCGATGATCGCCCAACTGGGGGAGCGTGACCGGCTGATCCTGCACCTCCGCTTCGTCGAGGAACTCACCCAGGCCGAGATCGGCGACCGCCTGGGCGTCTCCCAGATGCACGTCTCCCGGCTGGTCTCCCGCACGCTCAAGCGGCTCCGCGAAGGCCTGCTGACCAACCACTGAGCCGCACCCAGCCGATGAGCCCGCCGCACGAGCGGCGGGCTCACGCGCGCCGCCGGGCGGTCCACAGGCGGCGGTGTCACACCGCGAGCAGGGGGCGCAGACAGGCGTACGCCCAGGCGCTCAGCGGGGTCGGAGTCGTGGTGGTCACCTCGCGGGACTGCTCCGGCACGAGATCGCGCGTTCCGGCCATCATGCCGACGATGCCCTCCACCGCCTTCGCCGGCAGTCCCGCCGAGCCGAGCGTGGCGCGCAGGTCGTCGTCGCCGACGGTCCGCAGCCGCACCGGCCGCTCCAGCACCTCGGTGAGTACCGCGGCGACCTGCCTGAACGTCAGATCCTCGGGGCCGTGCACGGCCTGGACCCGACGTCCGCTCCACCCGTCGTTCAGCAGACGGGCCGCCGCGACCTCGCCGATGTCGCGCGGATCGACCCAGGCGAGGGGCTGGTCCGGGCCGGCCGTCGTCGTCAGCACTCCCCGGCGCAGATCGTCCAGGCCGAGCAGCAGGTTGGTGAAGAAGTAGCCGCACCGAAGATGCAGCACGTCGGCGCCGCTTGCGTCGAACAGCTCCTCGACCCGGGCCAGCCCGTCGATGTGGCCCACGCCGTGCCGTCGCTCCGCGCCCACACTGCTCAGGAACACGATCCGTGCCACCTCGCCGTCCCGTGCGGCGGCGGCCAGCGGAACAGCGGTGCGGCGCGACGTCTCGACCGGCTCCTCGGCCGTGTGCGGCGTGGGATCGACCCAGAAGACGGTACGCGCGCCGGCGGTGGCGTCCCTCACGAAGCCGGCGTCGGTGAGATCGCCCACGCGCACCTCCACCCGGTCACTGGTCTGGGCGTCCAGTCGGGCCGGATCCCGAACCAGCACCCGCGGACGCACGCCCGCCTGGATCAGCACCCGTACCACCCGCGAGCCCACGTGTCCTGTCGGTGTCGTGACGACGATGGTCACCCCGGGACCTCCTTCGTATCCGCGGACGCGTACTCGACTCCGGTCCGGGTACCCGCCGCGTCGGCCGTGGCACCTGAGCGGAGCCGCCGGTCAGGCCTCTCGGGGCCTCTCGGGGTTCACCCGAATGGAGTACGCCGCATGGCGGGCGGACGCGGCCGCGCGGAGGCTCGGAATGAGTTGTGCCTCGGCCCGCGCCGGGCCGGGGGACCCAAGGGGGAAGTGGAAAGGAACACGCCCATGAGCCAGCAGGCAGCGAGCCCGACCGGACCGAACCCCACGGGCGGCCCGCAGCCGCCGCACTCGGCCGCCCGCGACGGCTGGGTGGTCGGGGGCGTCACCTTCGCCGGAGTCCTGATGGTGTGCACCGGCATCCTGGCCATCCTGCAGGGGATCGCCGCCGTGTCCCAGGACAACGTCTACGCCCGTTTCGGCACCTACATCTACCAGATAAACCTCACCGGCTGGGGCACGATCCACATCATCCTCGGTGTCCTGATCCTCGTGACCGGTTTCGGGCTGCTCAAGGACATGGTCTGGGCGCGGTTCGCCGGGCTCGTCCTCGTCTCGCTCAGTCTGATCGCGCAGTTCCTGTTCCTGCCGTACTCGCCGCTGTGGTCCGTGATCGTCATGGCCATCGACGTCTTCATCATCTGGGCGCTGGCCTCCCGGCAGGAGGCGGCGAGCGCGGTCGGTGAGCCCTACTCCCCGTCGGCGGAGCACCGGCAGGTGTGATCTGCCTCGCCTGACATCGAGGGGCATGGCGTCCGCTCTCCGGCGTGGACCGGGAGAGCGGGACGCCGTGGCCGGGCCGGCGCGTCAGCCGCTGACGCTGGCGGCGCCGGTCTCCAGGTGGCCGGTGAACCGGCGCGACCAGGTGGTGTCGGAGCTGACGGTCACCGTGAAGTCGTACCAGCCGTTCTGGTAGGCGACGGCGTTGAAGAAGTCCTCCTTCGAGGCGCCCGCCGCCACGGAGTAGCTCCACGGGCCGTCGCCGCGGTAGTGGTTGGAGGTGATGGTGAACGTCACCGCGCCGGAGCCCGAGTTGCTCATCTTGAAGTAGACGGCCGGCTTGCCGGTGCCGGGCTCGACGGCGTAACGAGTGCTCACCTCCGCCGACTTGCCCGCCTTGGTCGCGTCGCCCTTGAAGCGCCGCAGGAAGCGGTTGGGGCCGATCATGGTGAAGTCGTAGGCGCCGCCGCCGTAGCCCGTACCGATGTTGAACGAGTCCGAGGCGGTACCGCCCGCGTCGACGGTGTACTGCCAGGGTGTGGTGTCGCGGTAGGCGTTGGGATGGATCGAGAAGTGGGCGGCCCGGGAGGCGGGCGAACCCTGGTTGGCCATGGTGAACCAGGCGAGGATCCGGCCGGCGGTACCGAACTCCAGGCGGTCCAGATACCCGTTCGGCTGGTACGGCAGTGCGCGTGCCGGACGCGTCCCTGACTCCTGGGTAGGCAGGGCGTTGTCGGTGGGCGCCGGATTGGGCAGCGGGCCGCAGGTGCCGATGCCGATGACGCTGGTCGCGGGCAGGGACACCGGGCCGAAGACCGGGTTGGCGAAGTCGAAGACACCGGTGAGGTCGCCGCTCACCTTCCGCCGCCAGTCGCTGATGTTGGGGCACTTGGCGGGCTTGCCCAGGGCGGCCGTCCAGGTCTCCAGGAAGCGCAGCACCGAGGTGTGTTCGAACACCTCCGAGGAGACCCAGCCGCCGCGTGTCCAGGGAGAGACGACGATCATCGGGACACGGAAGCCGAGGCCGAACGGCACCCCGTTGAGGAACTCGCCCGCCGTACCTGCGGGCGGTGCGGGCGGCGGCACGTGATCGAAGTAGCCGTCGTTCTCGTCGTAGTTGAGGAACAGGACGGTGGAGTCGAAGACGTCCTGGTCGGCCGCCAGAGCCTGGTAGACGAGGTCGATGAAGTGGGCGCCGTCGCCGGGCGGCGCGTAGGGGTGCTCGGAGAACGCCTGGTTGGGGACGACCCAGGAGACCTGGGGCAGGGTGCCCGCGAGGACGTCGGCCTTGATGGCGGCGGCGATGTCGTCCGGCGTCGAGCCGGTGGCCTTCGGCACGGAGGACATGCCCCGGTCGTACAGCGGGTCGCCCGGTTTGGCGCCGGCGAAGGACTTGAAGTAGGCGCAGCCGTTGTCGCCGTAGTTGTCCGCGGCGTTCTGGTAGACCTTCCAGCCCACTCCGGCCGCCTGTAGCGCCTCGGCGTAGTTCTGCCAGGTCAGGCCGGACTCGTCACCGCCGTCGTAGCTGGCGGAGTCGACCTTGCCGCTCCACAGGTAGGTGCGGTTGGGGCCGGTGGCGCTGAGGGTGGAGCAGAAGTAGGCGTCGCAGACGGTGTAGTTGTCGGCGAGCGCGTAGTGGAAGGGTATGTCGGAGCGGTCCAGGTAGCCGAGCGAGCGGACATTGCCCACGCCCAGGACCCAGTTGTCCAGGCGGCCCTTGTTCCACGCGGAGTGCTGCGACGACCACGAGTGGGGCAGGTCGCCGCTGCACTGGGCCAGCGTCTCGCCGTCCTTGCCGCCGGCGGCCGGCGTCGCGCTGAGCTTCCACGGGTACTGGCGACCCAATCCGTTGGGCTGGTTGAAGACCGGGTGACCGCCGGCGAGGGTGATGCCGCTGCGGTCGTCGAAACCACGGACGCCCTTCAGGCGGCCGAAGTAGTGGTCGAAGCTGCGGTTCTCCTGCATGAGGATCACCACGTGCTTCACGTCCTTGATCGTGCCGGTCGCCGTGGCCGTCGCGGCCGCCGCGGTACGGGTGCCGGCGCCCAGCGCCACCCCCGCCGCCACGGATGCGCCGAGCCCCACGAAGCCTCTTCGGCTGATCGGAGTCATTCGACCGTCCTCATCCCTGGGTGCCCCAGCGGCACACCGCGCGCCACGGTGCACGGGGTGATCGTCGAAGTCCATAACGGCCGATGAAACGGAGGTAAAGAAGGGAAAGGTGTAAGGGCGCTTGGGCGCATGGCCGTACGGCCGCACGGGCCGGTTCGGCGTGCGTGGGTGGAGGCTGCCGGCCGGTCCTCAGGCGGAGGCGTCCGCCAGCCGCCGGAGCACGTCGAGCGCCTGCTCGGCCCGTTCGTGGGGGACGAAGAGATGGTCGTGGTGGAAACCCGCCACGACGTTGCAGCTCAGGCCCGCGTCGGCGAGGGCGCGTGAGACCGCCGCGGTCAGTCCCACCGCGTCCAGCGCGGAGTGGACACGCAAGGTGATCCAGCCGGCCACGTAGTCGTACGCCAGCGCCGCCGCGTCCGCCTCGGCCTGCGGGACCACGAGCGTGAGACCCTCCTGCTCGGCGACCGTCACCACGGGCGTGACACCGGCCGGTACGACGCCCTCGGCCACGGTGAAGACATAGCGCCCCGGGTTCAGCGCCGGACGCATGCCGCCGAGGAGTACACGCAGTTCGGTCTCACCGCTCACGGCCTCACCCTACGGCCCGCCGGGGCCGCGACCGTACCGACGCGAAGCCTCGCGGACCTTCATCGGCTCATCGGCCGGTCGCCGCCCGCGCCCGGCAGTTCGGCCACGAGGCGGCGCGCGTACGCGGTGTCGAGCCCGGCCGGGCGGAACAGGACGCGGTACATCAGGGGGGCGACGACGTGGTCCATGACCGTTTCCAGGCCCGGAACGTCCTCGTCGCGGTCGGCCGCGCGGGCGAGTACGGCGTCGATCTGTTCGGCCGCGTACTCCGAGCACCGGCCGGCGTTGGCGCCGTCCGGGTCGCCGAGCAGCGCGTCGCGGAGGTAGGCGCGGCCCGCGGGGGAGGCCATCTCGTCGAGGAACTGTTCGGCCCACGCCGTCAGATCGGCGCGCAGATCACCGTGGTCCCGCGGGGCCGTGTCGGGCCGCAGGCGCTCCACCGCGACATCGGACAGCAGTTCCCGCAGATCGCCCCAGCGGCGGTAGACGGTCGACGGTGTGACTCCCGCGCGTCGGGCGACCATGGGCACGGTCAGCGCGTCGCGGCCCACCTCGGAGAGGAGTTCGCGTACGGCGGTGTGGACCGACTCCTGGACGCGGGCGCTGCGACCGCCGGGACGCACCATCTGCCTACGGCTCATGAGCCCACCTTAAAGCACAGTAGTCGCGTTAATAAAGGCTAATCGTTTGCTTTAAGAGGGGGGCGGCAGTAGGCTCCCTTGAGGGCAAGGCCTTGCGTTCAACGGCCGGCGTCGAAGCACGACGAGAGCGAAGGAAGCGACGGACCATGCAGTCCTCTCCCGCAACCCCCTTGCCCCACTGGATCCTTGGCGACGTCACCGTGCACCGCGTGGACGAGATCCTGCTGCCGCCCGGGACCGGAGCGTGGCTGCTGCCCGATGCCACGCCCGAGGTGGTGGGCGGCCAGGAGTGGCTCCACCCGCACTTTGCCGACCGGCAGGGCACCCCGCACATCGACAGCCACAGTTTCGCGTTCGTCGTGGACGGGCTGCGTGTACTCGTGGACACCGGAGTCGGCAACGGCAAGCGGCGGGCCAACCCGGCCTGGCACGACCTGCGGACGGACTATCTGGAGCGCCTCACCGCGGGCGGTTTCCCCCCGGACTCCGTCGACCTGGTGATCCTCACTCATCTGCACGCAGACCACGTCGGCTGGAACACCCGTGAGGTGGACGGCGACTGGGTCCCCACCTTCCCCAACGCCCGCTACGTGACGTCCCGTACGGAGCGGGAGTTCTGGGCCGCGTACGACATAGACGAGGCGCGGCGGCAGATGTTCGACGATTCCGTGGTCCCCGTCGAGCGGGCCGGTCTGCTGGACGGCGTCCACGTCCCGGCCGAGGGCGTCGAGATCGCCCCGGGTCTGCGTCTGACGCCCACGCCGGGTCACACGCCCGGACACGTCGCCGTCGAGCTGACCAGCCGGGGCGAGACGGCCGTGATCACCGGTGACTGCGTCCATCACCCGGTCCAGCTCGCCCACCCCGCCATCGGCGCCTGCGTCGACATCGACCCGCGGCTGTCCGAGGCTTCGCGTCGTGCACTGCTCGGTTCCCTCGCCGACACGGGCACCCTCGTCCTCGGCACCCACTTCGCGCCGCCCACCGCCGGACATGTGGTCACTCACGGGGACGCCTATCGGCTGCGGCCGGTCCCCCCGGTGGAGTCCGGCGCCTGAGGCGAAACCACACCCTCAGGTGAGGACGCGGCCCAGGAAGTCGCGGATGTGCTCGGTGATGGTCCCCAGGTGGCTCTCCAGGGCGAAGTGGCCGGACTCGACGAGGTGGATCTCGGCGTCGGGAAGGTCCCGGCCGAACGCCTTGGCGCCCTCGGGGCCGAAGATCTCGTCGCCCGCTCCCCAGACCGCCAGCAGGGGGACCCGGGAATCGCGGAAGTACCGGTGCACCCTCGGGTAGAGGTCCACGTTGGCGGGGTAGTCGCGGAAGAGCGCGAGCTGGATCTCGGCGTTTCCGGGGCGGTCCAGCAGCGCCTGGTCGTGGACCCAGTTGTCCGGGCTCACCATGCTGGGGTCGGCCACCCCGTTGACGTACTGCCACCGAGTGGCCTCCAGGGTCAGTGCGCCGCGCAGGGGAGCCTCGGTGTCGGGTCCCGGAGCTTCGGCATAGGCGAAGACGCCGTCCCAGAAGGGCCTGACGAACCCTTCCTCGTAGGCGTTGCCGTTCTGGGTGACGATCGCGGTGACGCGCTCGGGGTCGCGCAGCGCCAGCCGCCAGCCGATCGGGGCGCCGTAGTCCTGGACGTACATGGCGAACCGGCGGACGCCCAGCCGCCGGAGCAGGCCCTCGGTGACCTCGGTGAGGGCGTCGAAGGTGTACGGGAAGTCCTGCGGGGACGGCATGGCCGACTGCCCGAACCCGATGTGGTCCGGGGCGATCACGTGATAGCGGTCGCAGAGCGCCGGGATCAGGTGGCGGAACATGTGCGAGCTGGTCGGGAAGCCGTGGAGGAGGAGCACGGTGGGCGCGTCCGGGGCGCCGGCCTCCCGGTAGAAGACGTCGAGACCGTTGACGGTGGCGGTGCGGTGGTGGACTGCCGGGGTCATATCTATAACCCTTCTCGCGCATTTCAGTGGTTGTCGCTCCAGTCCAGCATGCGCGGTCTAACCTGTCAAGCGTAAGTAAGGGGTTAGGTATCGGCGGCGGGAGCGGCAGCCCCGCGACGCGGCGGCACTCGCGCGCCGGTGGTGTGCGCCGGGTCGACAAGGCGGCGTCGATGCCGCAGGGTTCACCACATGTCCGATCTTCCCGAGCCGATGCCGGCCGGCTACCGGAGCCAGGCGGTGACGAAGGCCGACGCGCAGGCGGTGCACCGCCTCGTCACCGTGTGCGAGCACGAGTTGCTCGGCCGCGCGGTGACCGGCTTCGATCGCGTCGCAGCCGATCTCGGCGCACCGGCCGGGGAACCGGCACCCGACACGGTCCTCGTGCGGGACTCCAAGGGCCGCCCGGTCGGCTGGGCTTGGGTGAAAGGTCGCCGGGCCAGGGTCCATGTCCACCCCGAACACCGGGGGAGAGGCCTCGGCCGTTCGCTCCTCGACTGGGCCGAGGCGCGGGCCGGCCGTTCGGGAGCCGACCGGCTGTCCCAGTCGGTGTCCGACAGCGACGAGGCGGCGAGGTCGCTCCTGCGGTCCAGCGGATACTTCCCGCTCGTCACCGAGTGGCTGCTGGCGATCGCGATGCCCGTGGAACCGGAGGTGCCGAAGCCGCCGAGCGGGATCCGGGTGCGCCCGTTCCGCCCCGGTGACGAGCGAGCGGCCTACGAGGTCACCGAGGACGCGTTCGACGAGTGGCAGTCGCGGCGCCAGACGTACGAGGAGTGGGCCCGCCGTACCGTCGAACGCCCCTCGTTCGAACCCGGCGCCTCGCCCGTCGCGTTCGCCGGCGACCGGATGGTGGGGGTGGTGCTGTCCGTCGATGTTCCCGGCAGCGACGAGGGATACGTCGAGCGGGTCGCGGTACGACACGACCACCGCACCCGCGGAATCGCCCGCATGCTGCTGCGGCAGACCTTCCGCACCTTCTACGACCGGGGCAAGCGGGCCTGCACCCTGTGGACGCACACCGACACCGGCGCGCTGTCGTTCTACGAGGGCATCGGCATGACGGTGCGACGCAGCGCCACGGTCTACAGCAAGATCCTGACGACCGGGGAGCAACCCGCCGTCCCCGCACGACGGTGACCCTCCGGGGACGCCTCAGGGCAAGCACAGTGTCGAGACGCGAGCCCCGACCGCTTCGCACGGCCGGAGCGCGTGCCGCAGAACCGGCGTGAGCGAGGCACTCATCAGAGGGCACCGCCGGAATGGACAACCGCGCCGACGCCGGGCCCGACCGCCGCCCCGACCGGCCGGTACCGGCGCGATCGGGGCGGTCGTGTCCGCCGGTGCCTACCGGCTGCCGCCGGTCCGGCGAGCCGGCCTTACTTCAGGTGCCGGCCGAAGAACCGGTCCCCGTCCTCCACCTCGAACCACGGGGTGCCGGTGTGCCCGCCCAGATTCGCGTGCAACGTCTTCTCCTGGGTGCCGAAGGCGTCGAACAGGTCCAGGGCACGCTGCCGGGGGTTGCCTTCGTCGTCCCACTGCAGCAGGAACAGCAGCGGAATGGAGACCTGCCGGGCCTCCTCGCGCTGGGCGCGGGGCACGTAACCCCCGGCGAAGAACCCGGCGGCCGCGATGCGCGGCTCGGTCACCGCCAGCCGAATGCCGACGGCGGTCCACCCCGAGTACCCCACCGGGCCGCCGATCCCGGGCAGCGAGAGGAGGGCGTCCAAGGTGGCCCGCCACTCCGGGACCGCCTTCTCGACCAGCGGGCCGATGAACGACTCGAAGATCTCGTCGACCGGCTCGCCGGCCCCCATCGCCCGGCGGAGGTCGGCGCGGGCCTGTTCGTCCGCGGCGGAACGGGGCCGGTCACCGCACCCGGGGGCGTCGATGGCGGCCACCGCGTAGCCGTACGCCGCGGACTGCCGGGCCCGTGCCACCGGCCGGGAGTGCCGCCTGGACAGGCCGTTGTTGGGGGCCATCAGGATCAGCGGTACCGGTTCGGCGGACGCGGGCGTCCACAGGGTGCCGGGGATCTCGCCGAGGGTGAATTCGCGCTCGAGGACGCCGTCGTCGAGACGCTGTTCGGAAGTGAAGTGCATGGTCGTGCCTTTCGGGAGTGCGCTTGGACGGCGCTCCCGGACGACCTATCGCCCGACCGTGACCCCGGAGGGGAGCACCCATGTGGTTACTGCGTTCACGGGTACCACCTCCTCGTTCTCTCGCACGGTCTCCGGGAGGCTAACAGTGCTCGCCGTGGCCCGCCAACAGGTTTTCGCACAGGGCTCCGTTGCCGGTTCCCCAGGGTCAGGGCAGCCGGCGGCAGAGCAGTGCCGCCGGGCCCGGACGGGCCGCGAGCCGCGTGGTGAAGGCGATACCGGCGGCGTACTCGTCGGCCGCACACTGCCCCTTGTACGCGCCGGAGGCGAAGTCCCCGCCCTCCGAGCCGGCGGGGCGGTTGTCGGAGCCGTCGAACCAGACGGTCCGCCCGACACCCCCGAGGGCGCTGCGCCCGGGCACGCACAGCGCCGCCGACACGCGCTCTCCCCGTTCGCTGTATCCGATCAGGAAGCCGCCCGCCGGGCACTGCAACTTGGTGTAGCCGGAGGCCCAGTCCCCGCCGGCCGGGACGTACCGCTCGTCGGTGACGACCGTCTGGCCGCCCGTGCCGGCGCGCAGATCGCCTGCCGTGCTGTCGGTGCACAGCCCCCGGCCGCCGGTGTGTCCGAGCCCGACGAGCCGCAGCCCGTCGGGGCAGACGGCCTTGCGCGCCCCGGAATCGAAGTCGCCCGCCGCGCGTACGCGTACCGACTCCACGGCGTCGCCATGGTCGATGGAGAGCATCCGCCAGACCGGAACGGCCGCCACCGGACCGGTCCCGCTCGGCGCGCTCATGAGGTGCCGCCATGCCGTACCGCGCCAGTCGTCCGCGTCGAGGATCCCGGTTCGGTGCCCTGTGCCGTCGTAGCGCAGCAGCGCCCAGTCGTCGTGCCCGGCGTGGCCGACGAGCGGCCAGAAGGCGAAGTCGGCGTCGTGGTCCGCGAGATAGTCGGTGAAGGCGGCGAACCAGGCGCGGGCGGCCGGATTCGTCTCACCGGCGCCGACGCCGAACTCGCTGACCCAGACGGGTGCGGTGAAGTGCCGACCGGATTCCTCGGCGAAGAACGCCTCGTCTTCCAGCGCCGCGTACAACTGCTCCCGCGACAGGTCCTGGTAGCGGGCGTCGTGGGTCTCCCCGATGCCGGTGGCGCCGCTGTGGCGGGGGCCGGTGTAGCCGTAGAAGTGGGCGGAGTAGACCAGCTTGTGGCTGTCGACGAGCGTGTGGGACAGGGTGCGGGCGGGCGTGAGCACGGGGCGGCCGTGCGGGAGTCCGTCCACGGGTACGCCGGTCCAGTTGATGCCTTCGACGACGATGAGCAGTCGGGGATCGGCCTCGGTGAGGATGCGGTCGGCGGCCGTCTGGGCCGCCGTGTACCAGTCGTGGTCGTCGCCCAGGCCCCAGTTCGGATCGTCCAGGACGTCGCGCCGGACCTCGTTGTACAGATCGGCGCCGACGACGCGGGGGACGTCGGCGTACCGGCGGGCCATGAACACCCAGTCGTCCGCCCACTGCCGCGTGGACTGCGCGCTGTTCCAGCGTTCGTTGCCGTCGATGCCGCAGCACCAGCGGGAGGTGTTGGTGTGGTCGTTGAGGATGACGGCGAACCCGCTGTCGCTGAGCGCGTCGACCACGGCGTCGTACACCCGCAGTGGTGTCCTGCCGCGCAGCCGGGGGTTGGCGGCGACGGCCTCGTCAGGAACGGGGGTCGTGCTGTGGATCATCTCGTTGGAGAACGGGAGCCGGATGGTGTTGATCCCCAATTGGTGGAAGTCGGCCAGGAGTTGATCCAGAGGTACGCGATCGAGTCCGAGGGGTATGCCGTGCGAGTCCTGGCCGGCGTGATGGTTGGCGGGGTCGTCGGGGCTGCCGCTGCCCGTCCAGGACCCCTGGGCGCCGTCCCAGTTGGCGCCCTTCAGCCGGAAGCGGTCGCCGTGGCCGTCGACGATGTAACGGCCCTGGGTGGACAGCGGTGGAGACCAGGCAGCCGGGTCCGCGGCCCCGGCGACAGCGGTGACCCCACCGGAGGGCGGGGCCGGCGTCCGGGGTGGTGTGGCGGCGCCGGCTCCCGTGGAGGTGGCGGCCATGAGCAGCAGCCCCGCGGCCACGACGGCCAGACGCGGAACGGCGGATGCGATCGGCATGTGGCATCCCTCGGGTGTGGGGGTGGGAGAGAGCACTGTTCCCGGAGCGACTGGAGAGGAGACGCGGCCCCGGCTCAGCGGAGTGTCCACCACGGCGCGCTGTGAGGGGAAGGGCCCGGGCCGTTCGCCGTCCGGATCACACCACCCGGCGTCCGGGTGCGGCCGGCGTGCGAGGGGCGGGCGTCGGGCCGCCGCATAGGCTCTTCCCATGCCCGAGTTGCAGCTGCTCCGACCGGATCACGCCCCCGCGCTCCTCGCCTTCGAGCGGGAGAACCGGGCCTACTTCGCCGCGACCGTCCCGGACCGGGGCGACGACTACTTCGCCCGGTTCGACGAGCGGCATCGGGCCCTGCTCGCCGAGCAGGAGGCGGGGGTGTGCCGCTTCCATCTGCTGGTCGGTGCCGAAGGCGAGGTGCTGGGGCGGTTCAACCTCATGGACCTGGCGGATGGTGGTGCCGACCTCGGTTACCGCGTCGCACGGCGTGCCGCGGGCCGGGGGCTGGCCACCGGGGCCGTGCGGGAGCTGTGCCGGCTCGCCGCCGACCGCTACGGGCTGAGCGTCCTGCGGGCCGCGACGACCCTCGACAACGCGGCGTCACAAACCGTCCTGACCCGAACGGGGTTCACCGTGGTCGGCGAGACACGGCTCGGCGGCCGTCCCGGTCTGTCCTACCTACGCGGCCTCGGCGATCTCGCGACCGGCACGGAAGACCACCGGCCGTCCCCCGGGGCGTGAGCGGTGGACGGAGCAGGGACCGGTCACCGGGGACCCGTGGAGAGCGCGCGGGTGAAGTGGGTGACCGGGCGTACGAGGCGTTCGCCGTCGACGCAGATGTCGACCGCCTCGTTGTAGAAGGCGACCAGCTCGCTCACGGCGGCCGCGGCGGGCAGCGGATCGGGGTAGCTCCATAGGACATCGGCGGGCACATCCCCCTCACCCCGCCAGGACCAGTACCGCGCCGTGCCCTTGTACGGGCAGCCGGTCCGATGATCGGTCGGCGTGAACAGATCGAGACGGACGTCCTCGCGCGGGATGTAGTAGCGGGTGGGCAGGCCCGTCTCGAAGAGGAGCACCGGGCGATGCGTGTCGGCGACGACCGTCCCGCCCAGCTCGACCCGCACATGCCGGCTGCTGGCGATGGCGTCGACCCGCTTGTACGGGTCACGCGGGTGGACGAAGATCTCCTCTTCCTCCTCGTACCAGTGCTCGAGCCCCCTGCCGGTGCGCTGGAACCACTCGAAGGCGATGTGCCCGGCCAGGTCGGCGGCCGGAAACGTCCAGGCCGCGTTCTCCAGCAGCTCGCCGTCGATCTCCAGGTCGTAGAAGACCGTCGACCCGGTGTGTGTGCCGTCGGGCGGGTTCCCGGCCGGGCGCAGCAGGTCCACGCGGACCTCCTCGCGGGGGAAGGCGTACGTCGGCACCGGGACGCCCGGCTCCCAGACGAGGACCGGGTGACGGCTGTCGACGACCGTGGTCTCGCCCTTGCGGCCGCGGACCCAGCGTTCGCTGGGCTCCCAGAGGAGGCCCTCCGGGGTGCGGTGCGCGGACGCGGCGGCGCTCGGTGGGGTCATGCCCGTGTTCTCCTGTTCTCGTTCTCCATTCGCGGCACCCACCTTGTCTCCCCGGTCTCGCCTTCGTTCTCCCTCACTTCCGCTCAGGACACCCCGCCCGGCACGGTGGCGGGCTCAGTGGCGTTGTTCCCCGTGAACGCCTCCGAGCGCCACGTCCCGGACGGTGCGGTAGTCCGCCTCGATGGCCGCCGGATCGCCGTCACTGAGGACGACCTCGCGGTACCGCGCGTCGTCACCGGGGGGAGTGCGTCCCAGGAGGTCCGGGCTGACGGCGACCACCGTCGGCAGTCGGCGCAGGACGTGTCCGAGACGGGGGCCGCCGGCGGCACCGCCGCCGCGGCGCAGGTGGACCCGGACGACCCGGTGACCGTCCGGACCGGGCACGCGCCGTGCGGGCGTGGGGGGAGTCCAGGTGTCCAGTACGTCCGCCGCCCGGTCGTAGCCGGTCGCCACGCGCAGCGCCTCGTCGGCCGGGGAGGAACCGGGCACCGCCAGAGCCGAGACGAGGCGTGGACCCCGGAGCTCGTCGTGGGCGACGCGCGCGGTGACCGGACCGCGCATCACGCCCAGGGCGTCGAGGACAGCCGGCATGAACGCCGACAGCACCCGCGTCAGCGGCTCGTGCCGGTCCAACAGGTCAGTGCGGAGCAGCAGTTGATCGCCGGAGCGGGTCTCGGCCCATACGTCGGTGACGACGTGGACCGGATGCCCGTCCGCGCCGGGCCGGCTGACACTGTTGACGACGAACCGCCGCGCGGGCGGCCGTTCGGTCGGGCCCTGGCAGGGGTCGTCGACCGGTATCCCGGCCCGGGCCAGGACGGGCGCCTGGACACCACGGTCGTGGCGCCACCGCGATGTCTCGGGATCGCCCAGCGGCATCCCCAGATGCCAGGCGATCCGGTCCGCCAGCCCGACCCCCGCCGCGCTCCCGGCGACGACCGCCGAAACACCCAGCCCTCGCAGCGCCTTGACCGTCTGCCGCAGGGATCCACGATGCTCCACCGAATCCCCGTAGGCGGCTCTCCCGAGCGCCGATGCCTCACAGCCGACGGCCACGGTGTGCCAGCCCCGGCGCTCGAACGCCTCCGCGTGGGAGGAGCCGTCGCAGGGGGCGACGAGCGCGACGGTGCCGGTGGTGGTTGCGCACGGGGACGCGACGACGGGTGCGGTGGAGGCGATGGCCATGCGAACGAGCTCCAGGGCGGAAGTTGCGGCAGGCGGAAGAGACGGCGGCGGACGCGGGATAGGGACGGGGGGGGGGCGGGTGACGGGTGCCCGTGTGGCCGGGTGTCGGCCGGTTGCGAGGACCAGATGCGGGCTCTGCCGCGCCAGTTGCTCCCAGGTGTGGCCGGGCAAGGACCGTGCCGCCGTGCGGGACACGGAGAGGGAGGAAGGGGAGGAAGGTGAGGGAGGGGCGGGAGCGGAAAGAGGCGAAGGGGCACAGCAGCCTCCTGTGTGAGGTGCCGGGGAATCGGGTGGATCGCGGTGCGGACGCGGCGGCGGCCGATCGACGCGGGCTGCGCGTCTCGACTCTCGCCTCTCGCGTCGAGCCGCTCGTGCGGGCGCACCCGCGTCGGCAGGGCGGCGTCGACCGTGGACCGCGACAAGCGGCGAGGCGTCTTCGGCCCGGCTCAGGAGCCGCTTCGCCCCTGCTCGGCCCGGCTCGGCATCAACGGCGGCACTCGGTCCTTCATGTGGCGTCCTCCACCCGTCCCCGTGCGCCTCCTGGAGCCCTTGGGCTCCGCCCCGAGGTTTGCCTCCCTCGGTTCCTTGCCGGGTCCTGGCGTGGGGCGATGACACGATCCCCGTCTCCCGCACTGCCGGCCGCACCCCCGTGGCGGCCGACAGTGAGAGAAGTGCCCGGCAAGCGAGGCGGCATCACTATGTCTCTCCCCAAGAGCAAATGCAACCTGCCCATTTGACTTCTCATCTCACGAGAAGTTCGAAGCTCAACTTTCTCGTCTGGCGAGAAAGGAGGCATGCTTTCTCACCACGCGAGAAAGATGTATGTAGCAATGTGCCCAGGTCGGAGGCCTTGCGCCGATGTCCTAGCCTGTCGTGGTACACACGTCCTGCCCATGTTGATCGGAGTACTGTGCGCGCCATTGTCATGAGGGAATTCGGTGGTCCCGAGGTGTTGCGGTTGGAGGACGTTCCCGACCCCGAGCCCGCGCGCGGACACCAAGTGCTGGATGTGCGGTTGGCGGGTGTCAACTACGCGGATGTGCACGTCCGGGGAAATACCTATCTCGCACCGGTCGAATTGCCCTATATCCCTGGTAACGAGGTCGTCGGCACCACCGAGGACGGCAAGCGGGTCGTGGCGCTGACCCAAGGCGGCGGCTATGCGCAGAAGGTGGCCGTTCACCGGCGGCTGCAGTGGGAGATCCCCGACGAGGTCTCCGACGAACAAGCGGTGCCTCTCGCCCTGCAGGGCAACAGCGCGTACCACCTCCTCTTCACGGTCGCTCAGATCACCAAGGGGCAGACCGTCGTCATCCCCGCCGCGGCCGGCGGTGTCGGCTCGCTCGCCGTCCAGTTGGCACACCAGGCGGGCGCACGGGTCATCGCCCTCGCCGGCACGGACGAGAAGCGCCGGCTGGCCCTGGAGCTCGGGGCGGCGGCGGCCGTCGACTCCTCGGACGAGGACGGCCTGACGGAGCGGATCCTCGACGCGGCGGGCGGCCCCGTGCACGCCGCGCTGGAGATGACCGGCGGCAAGACCCTGCGACAGACCCTCGACGCCGTCGGACCGCGCGGCACACTCGCCGTATACGGCTTCGCCGGCGGGGAGCTGGCCGACATCCCCGTGCACACGTTGCTGCAGAAGTCCGTCACCGTCTCCGGCTTCTGGCTCCCGCGTCTGTACGCCGACCGGACGCTGCCGCTGACGGCGTCCATGAGGCAGCTCTTCGACGCCGTCGCCCACGGCACGCTCAAGGTCGTGACCGGCGGAACCTACCCGCTCGCCGACGCGGCCGAAGCGCATCGCGTGCTCAACAGCCGAACCGGCATGGGCAAGTTCAGTCTCGATACCACCACGTAATAATCTTGTGCCCCACCGTACGCGGCAGCACCCGCACCGCGTACCACCGCGCCCCGTCGGAGGGGCGCGGGCGCACCGAAGGGGGTACGGCCGATGAGTGGACAGCGCGGAACCGGGACCAGCTATGCCGACCGCTTCATGCGGGTGCAGCAGGCGTTCATCACCCTGGGTCCCGGTGCCCACCGGCTGTCCGAGATCGCCAGAGTCGCCGATCTCGACGACTCCACCACCGGCCGCATGCTCACCGCCGGGACCTACAACAACACCTTCGTGCGCATCGACCGAGGGCTGTACCAGCTCGGCAGTACGGTCGCCGACCTGGGGCTTCACGCACTCGCCGAGGACAACCTCTCCGGCAGCGAGGCCACCCAGGTCCTCCAGGGCCTGCGCAGGGCGACCGACAACGGCCTGGTCTTCCTGTACATGAGGGCGCCGTTCGGCATAGCGGGCAGGCAGTGCCTGGACATGGCGGTGGGGGACTCCGACCTCGTCGAACTCGGGATGACACCGCGCGACGTCCTCTCGGTCACGCGGTCGCTGCGCACCGGCGCCTCGGGCCGGACGATCCTCGCCTATCTGCCCGAACAGACCCAGCAGCGGGTGGCCGCCGACCCCGTCCCGGAGGAAGCCGGACCCGGCGTCATCCGCGACGGTGGTGAGCTGCTCGCCTCTCTCGCCGACATCCGCGACCAGGGTTACGCCCTGGGACACCAGGAGTGCATGGCGAAGTGGAACTCCGTCGCCGCCCCCGTCATCTGGGACGGCGCGATCTGGGGCGCGGTGCTGCTGCTCAAGCCCATGGACGTCATGCCCGAAGCCCCGCAGCACTACATCTACGCCACCATCACGGCGGCCGCCAGGCTGAGCCAGCTCGGCGGAGCCTGGCCGGCCGACTGAAGCCCTGGCCGAGGGCGTTGCCGATCACTAGGCGAGCGCGCCGGGCGAATCCGGGCCGAGTGTGCCTGTCGAACCCTGGTCCGCTTCGGTCGCCGAGGCGGTGGCCAACGCGGCGCGGATCGCTGCCGCCGGAAACGGTGTGCGTTTGCTCTCGGTGAGCAGGCGGCGGTGGAAGTCGTCCAGGACGACGGCGTGCGGGGCGTGGCGGTCGAGTATCGCGCCGATGGCGGCGGGGACGCCGCCGGGGCGGTGGCCGTCGGCCCATTCGCCGAGGAAGGTGCTGTGGTCCCTGCCGTCGCGCACGGCCTCGGGGAGATGGTGGCGCAGCAGGTGCCCGGGCGCGTAGCTGCGGTCGTACACCAGGTGGTCGGTGAGGAAGGCGGCCTCCGGTGCGGAGAGCCGGAAGTCGCGGCTCAGGGCGAGCCCGAAGTCCGCGAAGTAGACCTGCCGGCCGTCGGTGAGCACATTGGCGAAGTGGGTGTCGAAGTGGACCAGCCCGCGTGCGCTCATGAACTCGACCCCGCGCCGCACCGCGGCCTCTGCCCAGCCGTAGGGCGCGTCGCCTCCCGGCTCGGTCAGGGCCGCCTCGCGGGCGTCGCCGAGCCAGGCCCCGAGCGTCTGTGGCACATGCTCCAGGAAGAGCACCAGGCTGAAGGAGCAGGCGCCGATGGCCTCCAGCCGGCGGCGCACGGCAGGCGAGCCCTCCCAGTGCGCGACGGCCCCGTCCACGCCGCCGAACGCGTCGGCGAAGTCGGCCGGAGGCCGGTCGGGCAGGACACGCCAGTGATAGAGCAGCGGGAAGCCCGCGTACTCGTTCCGCAGGACCCAGGCGGTCGTCATGATGTGTGCGGCGAGTTCCCGCCAGGCCCCGAAACCCGCCGAGCCCACCCCGTATTGGTAGAAGAGAGGCAGCTCGAACAGGTTGGCGGTGGAGCGTACGTGTTCCGGACGCGTCTCGAGGTCCGTCAGTGGGACCCGTTTGACGAACACGGGCACCCCCTCCACCTCGATCTCCGTCCTGCGGCCGCCGATGCCCGATCCGTGAGCCGGCGCGGCGGCCACCACTTCGCCGAGCCTGCGGTCGCTGAGCAGGGAGAGTCGCGCGCCCACGGCCGCGTACGCGGACACGCGGGCGGGCGGCGGCAGTTCGGTCTCGTCCATCGGTGACTCCAGCGGCGCGTCGGAACAGGCCGCTGTGGATCATGTCAGACGCTGTGGATCATGTCAGAAGTCCCCGCCCCGCGTTGGGGCGCGGCGGACGTCCGTCAGGGCTGGGCCGTCAGCGCGAAGGCCTGCGCGGCGGAGTTGTCGCAGGTGCGTTGGGTGAGCTGGACGCCGGTGCCGGCCGTGGCCGCCGCGCTGAGGCACTTGCCACTGTGCCGGGCGACGAAGTGGTAGGCGCCGTCCGGCTGTTGGTCGGCACGCCACTGCTGGTTCCGGCCGTTGCCGTACGACCAGAGCTGGAGCGGGGCATCGTCGGCGGTGGAGCGGTCGGTGACGTCGACGACCTGCTGGGGATTGCCCCGGTTGGTGATCCGCAGGTATCCGCTGTCCGTGGAGCGGAACTGGTACTGCTGGGCGGTGGTGTTGTTGCAGGTGTACTGCTGCACCGCGGTGCCGTTCGCGGTGGCGGCGGCCCGGGCGTCGACGCAGGTGCCGTTGCCGCTGTTGCGGAGCGTGTACCAGGCCGACTCCGAGATGGGCCCGGACGGGGGCTGGGTCTGCGTCGCCCCGCCCAGCCACTTCAGTCCGTCGAGGACGAACCTGTTCTGCGTCTCGCTGGCGAAGGTCGAGGACAGCGGGGTGTTGGTGGAGTAGTCCATGGCGTTGTGGCCGAAATTGGCGTACAGCATCCTGTACTTGGTGTTCGTCCACAGGATCGGGTAGTAACCGCCGTACCAGGTCTGGTCGGGGTCGGTGCCGACCGGGAAGCTGCTGGGGTCGATCGAGGCCAGGATCTTGATGTCGGGGTTCTGTCGCAGGTCGTTGGACCAGCTGTACCACTCGCTCACCGACGAGGCGAAGGTGGCCGGCAGGTTCCTGGTCGCCGGGTGGGTGCGGTCCTCCACCCGCAGTACGGCCGAGGTCGGCCCCCAGGTGTTGGACCGGAAGTTGCCCGACCCCAGGAACTGGTCGTGGTACCAGGACCAGCCCGAGGCGTTCGTGGTGAACGCCGAGACGTGGAAGCCCAGCCAGCCACCGCCGGAGCGCATGTACTGCTCGAAACCGGTGCGTTGGGCCGCCGTCTGGGGCAGATCGTCGAGGAAGAGCACCACCTGGTACGCCTTCACCCCGCCGTTGGCGAGCAGGTCCCAGTCGTTGCTGGCGGTATAGGTGAACCCGTTGGCCTCGGCCTGCCGGGGGAACCACTCGTTCGCCTCTTTGGCGAAGCTGATGTGTGCCGCGTCCCAGGTGCCGTTGTACAGGGCCAGCACCTTGAAGGGGGCGGCGGCCCGGGGCGCGGCCTGCGCCGGCGCTTGGGCCAGGCCGAGCAGGAGGGCCAGCAGGAGCAACAGTCTGGGAAGCAAGGACGGGACGGGGGAGGAGGCGCTGCCAGTGCGCACGTGTGCTCCTGTCGTACGGAGGTGGGGGGCGAGCGGCTTTACTGTTAACTCAAGGCTTGAGTAAAGACCCTGTGAGGGCCCCCTGGGAAGTGGAAGGTCTGAACCAACCGCCGGTGCGCAAGGGTCGGCCCTGGAGCCTGCCGCTGGAGGACCGGGTGCTGCTGGTCGCCGCGTACCAGCGGACCAACCTCCCCCTGCGTCAACTGGCGCCGCAGTTCGAGGTGTCCAGTCTGCGGCTGGCCGCATCATCGACCACCTCGCACCCTCGCTCGCCCTGCAGCAGCGCAAGCGGTGGGCTTACTCTTTGTGTGCGCGGCGTAGGTCTCTGACGGTTTCGCCGAACTCGGTTTTCAGTGCTCTGCCGAGGTGCTTGGTGTCGAGTACGCCCCACTGTGACGCGATCGCGGCGGTGGACCGGTCGGCGTAGGCGGGGTTGAGTAGGTCGCGTCGGATCCGCAGCAGACGTTCATGCCGGATCCAGGCAGCGAAGGTCAGGTCACCGCGCTGGAAGAGTGTGTGGAGGTGTCGGACGGAGATCTGATGCCGGCGTGCGACCTGTTCGGCGCTGAGCTGGTCGTCGTCGAGGTTCGCCAGTGCATAGGCGCGGATGCGGTCGGCGAGGGCGCTGGCGACGGTGGCCCGCTCGGGGCTGGTGTCGGTGAAAGCGGCGAGCAGTAGCGAGATGACGGCGTCGACCAGGTGCATGCGTGCTGGCGCTTGGCTGGGGAGGTCTTCGTCCAGTCCGGACAACGCGCAGCTGAGGAGTCTTCCGGGCTTGGATTGGGTGGATATGGGCAGTGCAGTGCGGCGGCCTATGGAGTCCGCGTGCCAGCCGAGGCTTGGGCGGGGCACACAGAGCACGGTCATGTCGCTGGGGGTGACGCCGACGAGCCGGTAGGGCCGAGTGTTATCACAGGCGAACAGTTCACCGGGTTTCAGCACGGTGGTCCGGTCGTCCTGGGTCACGATGAGCCGGCCCCGATGGTGCAGAGTAAGGTGCATCAACTCCCGGTCGGTGGAGGTGATGTTGTGGCTGTCCCGCGTCACCGTCGCGGCGGTGGCGTGGATGCGGGCCACGATCACAGGCCCGATGGCCGTGTGGTCGACCGTGGCCTGGAACTCCGGGGGCTCGGGATCGGTCACCCGCAGCGGGGCGAACAAGGACGAGGCCGCTGCCTCGAAGGACTCTGTTCCGCTTAAACGAGAATCGTTGCTGTCCGTCATGCCGGTGCACTCCCAGATCGCCCGTCTGCGCGGGCATTCTACAGTCGCGTTTGCACGAACTGGGGAGTCACGGTGCACGTCATGGTGCTTGCGCCTCTCGGGCGGCACATAAGCTCGTCACCTGCAGCGCCCTCGGGCGTGCTTGGGCTGGCCCAGGTATTTACTGGGCCCGCGCTGTCATTCAGGGGTGCGCAACGCGCACGTTGAATGTCCTGGCACGCCCTGAGGTGCACGACAAAGCTCATGCGTATTGTCGTCACAGTAGGGGGATATCGCAGAATGCGTGTCAAGAGCTCAGTCTTCGCCGTGATCAGCGCCGTGGTCTGGCTACTGGCGGCTAATCTTGCCGTCGGATCGACTCAGGCCCAGGCCGCCGCTCCATCGAATCATCAGGTGGGAACCTACTTCATAAAGCTGCCTCCGGCACCTCGTGGTGCCCACTCAGCGGCAGCACTGGCGCCAGACGCGACTTCTCCGTGGATCGACCCATCCGTCAACACAACGGAGAACGATCCGGGCGACATTGTCCCTTGCCACTCGGGGGTGCTTTGCCCTGCCGTGTGGGATCCCACGACGGCGAAGTGGAAGGTCTTCAACCTGTCCCGCTGTGCCCTGTACAAGGTGTTCTACTGGAACGACTGGGGCCAGTACGTCGACAATCAGACTGGCGGCGTTGAATCGCGCTACTACGACCAGGGCTACAACATCGTAAATCGCTTCTGGCCGACCGGAGATGCAATCTTCGATCAGAGGTGGGACGAGGTTTACTACATCCGCAACTGCTTCTGAGTCGGGGCGGCCAATTCGAGGGACTCGCCTTCGCTGACCGAGCCGCCCCAACCCGGCACTTTCCCGAGCTTGCTGAGCCTTGAGCTCGCTGCGCTGTATTGCTGTCACTGTGAGGTACGCGCAGGGCGGCGGCTTGAACGACGCCCAGAGGGCAGCCCGGGCGCCGGCCGGGGCCCCTTTTTGCGCGCCCCGGCCGCGTGCTGGTGAGCCCGCACGATCGTGGAGTCCACCGACACGGCCCAGCTCAGGTCCTCGTCCGCGTCGGCCTGGGCGACCAAAGCGGTGAACACCCGCTCCCAGGTTCCGTCCACGGCCCACATCCGCAGCCGGTTGTAGACGCCTCGCCAGTTGCCGTACGCCGGGCTCGGTCCGCATCTCCCGCCACTGCCCGCCCGTCTTGAACCGCCGGATCACGCCCTCGAACTGCTGCCGCAGCCGCTCGGGGTACGGGCCGTACCCGCCGATCGGCAGATACGGTTCGATGAACTCCCATCCTTTGTCGGTCAGTTGCACTCGCGTCACGTAAGACGATCTAGCTTCCGTGAGTCACTGCCCACGGAGAACGCGCCGCCGGGGTGTTGAACGGCCCTCGGAGCGAGGTGGCGTGTCGGCCGCCAGGAATCGGAACGGCGAGCCGGGGCCCGGAGTTCGGACCGGGGTCCGTATGTGGCCGCCTGCGGGCTTTAGCCTGCCGGTGTGCGTGCCGTGCCCCTGGTGCGGAGGTGCTGACTGAGGAAGAGGGCGGCGCGGTCCAGTGCCTCGTCGGCTTCGTCCAGGACGCCGGCGAACGCCTGGAAGACATGTGGAACGTCAGCGGTGATGTCCAGGATGACGTCCACTCCGGCTTCCCTCGCGCGCGTGGCCATGCGTGTGGAGTCGTCCAGGAGTATTTCGTTGGTGCCCGCCTGCAGAAGCATCGGAGGGAAGCCGGTCAGGTCGGCGAGGGTGGCGGGGCTGAGCATGGGCTGATGCGGATCCTGTCCCGCAAGGTACATGGCCCCGGTGTTTTCCAGGCTTTCACGCGTGAAGAACGGGTCGATGCCCGCCTTGGTGTCCATGCTCTCGCCTGTCCGGGTCATGTCGAGTCCGGGGGAGAACGCCACGATTGCGGCGGGCATGGGCAGGCCCGCGTCGCGGGCGGCGAGGCAGGTGGTGACGGTGAGGCCGCCACCGGCGGAGTCCCCGGCGAACGCGATCGCCGAAGGGTCTTCGCCGCTGTCGATAAGTGCGCGGTAGGCGCTCAGTCCGTCCTCGATCGCGGCCGGGAACGGATGATCAGGGGCAAGCCGGTAATCCAGGGAGAACGCCCTGAACCCTGTTTTCGTCACCAGGTTCCCCGTCAGTGACATCGCCGTCTCCGGTGAACCGACCACGTAGGAGCCGCCGTGAAAGTAGAGGATCGTCCCGACCTTGGGAGTGTCGGTCGGCTCGACGAGCAGCGCGGGCCGATCGCCGAGCGTCGCAGCCCGGGTGCGGATCCCGGCCCGGACGATCATTTGCCCCATCATCGCCCTGAACCCGGCGCGGAGCTCCTCCACCGACCGAGGGTTCTCCGGTCGAGGCTGTCGGACCATCGCGTCGATTTCCGCGCGCTGCTGCCTGCTCATTGTCGCCTCCATCGCAAGTACATGCCAAAGAATTATATGCCTAGGCATCTAGGCTAGAATATATGCCATGGCATCCAAGTCAAGCCGTGCCCCGATCGACCTCCCGGGCTTCTTCGCCGATCTCGTCCGCTGCGAGACACGCCTCTACAACGCGCTGAACGACCGCCTTCGCGAGCGGCACGGGATCGTCACCTCGCAGTTCGAGTTCCTGCGCTTCTTGCGCGACCACCCCGGGTCCCGGGTCGCGGACCTCGCCACCGAATTCGCCATCGGGATCGGCGCGACCAGCAAGGGCATCGACCGCCTGGAGAAGCAGGCCTGGGTCATACGGCGAACCAATCCATCGGATCGCCGCTCATCACTGCTGGACCTGACCGCCGGAGGCCTGCAACTCGTCGAGGCGGCGGAGGCGACCTTCACCAACACGCTGGCCGAGCTGACCGCAGACGTCCTGGGCGGTCCCTCAGGACCGGGCGCCGCACAGATCGTCGCGGAGTTGCGCTCTGTACTCGAACGCGACCAGATCGGCCTGCCCACTGGCTGACCGGCATGCGCATCCAGCGCGACTGCCCCGGTGTGCTGCGCCGGTGACCGCTTGGCCTTCGCCGCCGAACGCCAAGCCGGGCAGGAGGAGGGGCTGTTGCCCGGAGCACGCAGCCTTCAAGGACGTCACGCGGGGCGCCCCGTCCGCCGAGGTCGGCTGCTGGACCGTGGAAGTGGTACGAACTGAGCGCGGTCCTGCCCGCGATGCCGTCCGAGTGCCCCGCCCACGGCCACCCGCATGTCCGAGAGCATGGCCCCCGAGTGCCCGAGTGCCCGAGTGCCCGAGTGCCCGAGCGGCCAGAACGGTGACATGCGCCTACGCGCACATCACCGTCCTGGCCGCCTATGGGTCGCGATGTCGCCCGCCGGACGGTTCGCCAACCTGCGGCGTGGCCCTGGCCTCAGGTTCTGTCGTCCGGCGCGCGACGGTCGCGTTCGTGTCGCTGTTCGTTCCTAACGCTTTCAGCCCAGGACGATCACCACGACGCCGCCCCCGTTGAGCAGACCACTGCGGAAGTAGCCGCCGCGGTCGCCGTAGCCGTTGCAGAAGCCGTTGTAGAAGCCACCGCCGTAGCAGCCGTAGTGGGTGGGTACGTGTGTCGGCGTGGCTGCCGAAGCCGTGCCCGACAGGCCGACGGCGGCGCCACCGGCCATGAGAACACTGACCGCCGACGCTGCGAAGAGACGCCTCGCGCGCTGTCCTTTCATGGGCCTACCTTCTTTCCGCCCCTCGAGAGGGTTCTGGACCGAGGGGATGGCCGGGCCGCCGTGGGATGACACGGTGCGGCCATGGGTGTTGCCGCGTCGGGAGAGATACGTCGCGCGATGTGGGCGAGATGCCCTGTGACCAGGGACCTCGCTGCACCGGCGTCGTACCCCCCGTAACGCGGCCCTCTCTCATCACGCTAACCGCCCACCGACGAGCCAGCATCTCGGCCCACCGGCGGCCCGGGCCCGCCGAGGATCCGGGCACGGTGTGCGCGTGTGGGCGCGGATCGGTGACCGCGGACGATCTCATGCGTGACCCGACCGGACGGCGGGGTGTGGGGCGACGTCCTCCTGCGGCTCCAACCACCGTTATGACGCGCGGCGTTGGGAGCCGAGACGGCGAGTACGGCGGTCCGCTCCCCGAGGGTCCACGGCGCACCGGGACGTGCACCGACCGTCACTGAACGTCACCGGCAGCGGTGATGTAATGGGCGTCACTTTCGGTCATGTCACAGCCGGCGAAGCCATCTCGTCAAGACGGTGCAGGCACCTACGACGACATCAGGAGCGCACCATGGCAGCCCGTCTTAACCTCTTCGCCGACGCCGTCACCGCCGAGTTCGGCAAGCACCTCGTCGCCGCGGGCAAGGTGCTCGCCGCCTCGACGCTGCCGGCCGCGACAGGGGAACTGGTGAAGCTCCGCGCCAGCCAGATCAACGGTTGCGGATTCTGCGTGGACATGCACAGCAAGGACGCCGCCCACGCCGGGGAGAGCGCCGAGCGCCTCCACCTGGTCGCGGCCTGGCGGGAGGCCACGGTGTTCACCGAGGCCGAGCGTGCCGCCCTGGAACTGGCCGAGCAGGGCACCCGCATCGCCGACGCGGCCGGCGGCGTCACGGACGAGGCCTGGGCCCAGGCCGCCAAGTACTACGACGAGGAGCAGCTCGCCGCCCTGGTGTGCACCATATCCCTGATCAACGCCTTCAACCGCGGGAACGTCATGGTCCAGCAGCCCGCCGGTGACTACCGGCCCGGCCGGTTCGCCTGACCGGGAGGGCGCGCCCCGCGCCGGTGTCCCGACCGGCACGGGTCAGCGCCGCTCGAGCCAGGCCTCGTAGCGGGTGGAGGCGATGTGCGTCGTGTCGTCGCCGACGAGCACCCCGTCGGGCATGCCCGCGAACGGGCCGACGGTCTCGTCGGTGACGACCGTGCGGCCGTCCGGCTTGACGGCGAGGGTGATCTCACCGAGTCGGTCGAGCCGCTCGATCTCGGGGCCCGCGATGCCGCGCACGCCGTTCGACGGCTCGCCCTGAGCCGCCTCCGCGACGGCGGCGACCACATCGGCCGAGGCGATCGGACGCAGTCGCAGGGAGGGCAGGTGCACCTGCCCTCCCTGCGTGGACATGTCCATAACCGGGGCGATGAACTCGAAGAACTGGGTGGCGCGCACGATGCTGTAGGGCACTCCGCCGCTCCGCACGGCCTCCTCCTGGGCGACCTTGGCCCGGTAGTAGCCGTAGTCGGGCACCTGGTCCGCACCGACGATCGAGAGCGTGACGTGATGGCGGACGCCCGCTGCCCGTTCCGCCTCGATCATGTGCCGGGCCGACCGCGTGAAGAAGTCCAGCGCCGGCTCCGCGTCGAAGGACGGCGAGTTCGACACGTCCACGACGACGTCCGCGCCTTCGAGAGCCGGCGCCAGTCCCTCACCGGTGAGGGCGTCCACACCCGTGGAAGGGGAGGCCGCCACGGCCTCGTGACCACGGTCGCGCAACACGGCGACCAGCTGCGAGCCGATGAGTCCCGTACCGCCGATGACCACGATCTTCATCACTGTCTCCGTCCGCCGAGTGACTTTCATGAATACCGGCGAGATCGCCGGAACCCGTGCGGCAACACGCACAAGAGTCAGGACGAAAGGAAAGAAAGCGGACAGGACGGACGGGGCGGGGGCGGGAGGACGGGGGCGGGAGGTGTGGCAGGGGTCAGAGTGTCGACAGGTCGACGGCCCGGTCGACGGCCCGCGGCCGCAGCACGCGCAGGATCCCTTCGAGCAGGTAGTAGTCGGCGTAGGGCAGGGAGATCTCGATGCCGTCCTCGGCCGGCCGGTTGCGGGTGCAGCGGGCCACGACCGCCTCGGCGCGGGCCGACTTCCTCGTCAGGCAGGTCTGCGACAACGCGGTGAGGATGCGCACCGCGACCTGGCGGTAGGTGTGCCGGCCGGTCGCCGTGGCCAGGTCGAGCAGTCCGCACGCCATGATGGCGCCCGCCGAAGCGTCCTTGACGTCGTGGGGTTGCTGTGGCGCCCGGTAGTCCCACACGGGTATGTGGTCCGTGCCCAGCGCTTCCACCGCGTAGTCGGCCAGTCTGCGTGCCGTGGCCAGGAACCTTGGGTCACCGGTCCTTCGGTACATGGTGGTGAAGCCGTAGACGCCCCAGGCCTGTCCACGCGACCAGCAGGAGTCGGCGCTGTAGCCCTGGACCGTGTTCGGGCCGATCGGTGCGCCGCTGTCGGGGTCGAAGTCGTACACGTGCGGGGTCGAACCGTCCGGGCGGGGAAAGAACCGTTGCACCGTCCTGGCATGCTCCACGGCGACGCCCAGATACTCCCCGTCGCCGGTCTGCCGGCTGGCGAAGGCCAGCAGATCGAGGTTCATCATCGTGTCCATGATCACCCGGCCCGCGTTGCCGGTGTCGTCGAGTGCCCCCCAGGCACGGATGAAGCGACCGCGCGGGTTGTACCGCCGGACCAGCGACCTGGCCGCCTGCACGGCACCGTCGCGCCAGCTGTCGTCGCCCGTCAGCCGCCAGGCGGTGACCCAGGACGGGTAGAAGAGGAAGCCGAGGTCGTGGGTGGAGGTGTCGTACTGGCGGGGGGCGAGTCCCCGCGCCGAGTCGAGTGCCAGCGTGCGGAAGGTGTCGTCCTCGCTGTAGAGGTACGCCATCCACAGTGTCCCCGGCCAGAACCCTCCCACCCAGTCACCGTTCCGGGAGAACGTCCACTTCTCGAACTTCGTCCCGACGGGATAGCCGCTCACCCTCGGCGCGATCGCCCGCAACTTCTCCACCGCGTAGTCCGCCGCGTCGCGCAGCACACGCGCGGCCGACGCCGGCTCCTGGTCCGCGGACGGGGTCGCGGCGTGCGCGGGTGCGGCGGCGGTGGCGGTGACCGTGGCGCCGGCCGTCACAGCCAGCACGGTACGCCGGGAAATGCTCATGGATGCCCTCCAATCAAGCGGTGCCGCAAGGACGTTGAGGGAGTCTGGCATGACCGGCACCCCGGCGTACACCCACATGGGCGGAGTTCATGTCCGTGAACGGGTGGCGCCGGCAGGCCCGTCGTCTCCCTCGGGTCGCCCCAGTGCGCGTCGGAGCCAGCGCGAGCGGGCGTGGTGGGCGTCCTGGCTGACGGTCGCCCCGGGCGCGAAGGTGTCGAAGCCGTGACAGGCACCGGTCCACACGTGCAGCTCGGGCTGGCCGCCGGCCCGCCAGATCGCGTCGGCGTACGCCACGCACTCGTCCCGGAAGGTCTCGGCCGAGCCCACCTCGATATAGGCCGGGGGCAGCCCGGACAGATCCGTGGCGCGCGCGGGGGCCGCGTATGGCGGCACATCGGCGGTGCCGTACCGGTCGCCCAACACCGCCTGCCACGCGGTGGCGTTGGAGGTGCGGTCCCAGGTGTCGACGCCGGCCATCTGGCGACTGGAGCAGGTGTCGGCGCGCTCGTCGAGCATCGGGGACAGAAGCAGTTGCCCGATCGGTACGGGGCCGCCCCGGTCGCGGCCGAGGAGGGCGAGTGCCGTCGCGAGCCCACCGCCGGCGCTCTTCCCCCCGACGACGACACGGTCCGCGTCGATGCCCAGGCCGGCCGCCTGCTCGGCGACGTACGCGAGCCCTGCGTAACAGGCCTCCAGTGGTTGCGGATAGCGCGCCCGCGGTGCCAACGGGTACTCGACCGACGCGACGGCCAGCCCCAGGGGGAGCGCCCATTCGCGCAGCAGACGCGGGAGTACGGACCACGCGTTGCCCATGATCATGCCGCCGCCGTGCAGGTAGTACAGCAAGGGCAGCGGCCCGGTGATCCCGGCGGGACGCGCGATCACCAGCGTGACGTCCCGCTCGCCCGCCGCCCGCGGCACACACGACTCGGCCACCTCGAAACGGCCGTCGGCCTGGAGGTCCCTGACCGTGGGCCGCGGCCGGGCCGTGGCATCCCGTCTCTGCCGCGCCGCGAGGTTCTCCCGGGTGAACGGCTCCCGCACCGAGTCGCCCAACGTCGCCAAGACACCGGCCAGTTCGGGATCCAGTGGGGGAGCGGCCAGGGGCACCGGGGCGGGGGAGGGGCCAGGACCGGGCCGCGAGGGCGCGCCACCGACACCCTCGGGTCCACCGCCGACACGCATGGGCGTAGTCAACCACCCCTCGTGCGGCCGTGGTTGCCGCCAGGGCGGCCCGCCCGTCCGCCTGTCAGAGAGCCCGCGCGATGAGCAGGGCCACGTCGTCGTGGTCGTCGAGGTTGCGCAGGCCGTACAGCAGGAGATCGCAGGTCTCCTCCAGCGGCCGGTGCGGCTCGTCCAGGAAGCCCAGCAGCGCGTTCAGGCGGTCGTCGATGGCGTGCTGACGGGTCTCCACGAGGCCGTCGGTGTAGAGGACCAGCAGATCGCTGGGGCGCAGTTCGACCGTGGCCGACTCGAACGGGACACCCCCGACGCCCAGTGGGGCCCCGGTCGGCAGGTCGAGGAGGGCCGCGGCGCCGCCCGGCCGCGCGAGAGCGGGCGGCATGTGTCCGGCGTTGGCGATGGTGCACCGCCTGGTGCGGGGGTCGTACACGGCGTAGAGGCAGGTGACGATGTAGTGCTCCAGATCGCAGGTGACCTTGTCCAGGTGCTGGAGCACCTCGCCCGGGGCCAGGTCGAGTTCGGCGTAGGCACAGGTGGCGGTGCGCAGCCGGCCCATGGTCGCGGCGGCGTCGATGCCGTTGCCCATGACGTCCCCGACCACGAGGGCCGTCTTGTCGTCCGCCAGCGAGATGACGTCGTACCAGTCGCCGCCGACCTCGCTGGTGGCCTGCGCCGGCTGGTAGCGGGAGGCGACCTCGAGACCGGTGTGGTGGGGCGAGTGGTCGGGCAGCAGGCTGCGCTGGAGGGTGAGCGCGGTGTTGCGGACGCTCTGGAACCACCGGGCGTTGTCGATGGCCACGGCGGCCCGCCCGGCCAGCTCGCTCGCCAGGACCACGTCGTCCTCGTCGAACGGCGCCGGATTGCGGGTGCGCTTGAGATCGAGGGCGCCGATCACCTCGCCGTGGGCGATCAGCGGCACCGCCAGGTACGAGTGGACGCCGGCCTTGGCCAGCAGCGCACCGGCCTGCGCGTCCCGGGCGATGCGGGGCAGGTCCTGCGCCTCGACGTGGGGGATCAGGACCGGCCGGCCGGTGTGCACGCACAGGGTGACCAGCCGGTCGCCGTCGTAGGCGGCGAGGTCACCCGGCGGGTCGGCGGCGCGCACGGCGTCCGTGGGATGGGTGGCTTTCAGCGCGAGCGCCCGGAAGATTTCCGGGCCGTTGTCGGGCTTGCGCATACGCCGACAGGACAGCGCGGCGTCGAGCACGTCGACCGCCACCACGTCGGCCAGCGCCGGGGCGGCGATCTCGGCGAGCTCGTGGGCGGTCTCGTGCACGTCCAGCGTGGTGCCGACCCGCGTGGACGCCTCGGCCACGAGCGCCAGGCGCCGGCGCGCCCGGTCGGCCTCGCCGGCCGCGCGATGCCGTTCGGTGACGTCGACGACGGAGGCGGCGGCGCCCAGCACCCGGCCGCCGGGATCCTCCAGGCGGTAGAAGGACAGCGACCAGGCGTGCTCGTGGTCGGGATCGGCCTCGGGCCGGCCCACGTGGAACTGGTCGAGGAGCGGAGTGCCGGTGGTGAGCACCTGACGCAGGGCGGACTCGACGCTGTCGACGTCCGGGAAGGGCAGGGTCTCGCGGAGGTGCCGGCCGACGTGGTCCTCGGCCGGGATGCCGTCGATGCGTTCCAGCGCCGGGTTGGCGAGCAGATACCGCAGGTCGGGGTCGAGGAGGGCCAGCCCGATGGGCGACTGGTTGATCAGCTGCTCGCACAGGGCCAGGTCGGTCTCGACGCGCTGGAGCAGGTTGTGGTCGGCCGCGATCCCCAGCGCGTAGACGTCCCCGAGGTCGTCCAGCAGCCGCATGGTGCGGAACTCCGTCAGGCGGCTGCTGCCGTCCTTGTGCCGCACGGGAAAGGCGCCGGCCCAGCCCCGGCCGCTCTGCAGGACGTCGGAGAACAGGCTCATCACGGCCTGCAGATGCTCGGGGTGGATGAGCAGGCGTGCCGCGTGCTTGCCGAGGGCCTCCTCCGCCGAGTAGCCGAACAACTCCTCGGCCTGCGGGGTCCAGAAGACCACGCGGCCACGGGTGTCCAGGGCCACCGCGGCGACGCTCAGCACGTCCAGCAGGCCGGTCGGCCGGGGCAGCTCGGGGCGCTGCGCGTCGGGGCCGGTCCCCGAGGAGTCCACTGCCATCCGGGATCCACCTCCACCGGCCGGTCGGCCGACCCGGCTGTCGACGTCGCCCCGGCCACGCGTCCGTGCGGCCCGGGTCCGGCTTCTTCCATGCTGCCCCCGGCACCGCGCGGACCCAACCCGTGGGCGCCGGTACCCACGGCCCCGCGCGCCCGCCGTGTGCATGTGCCGTCGCGGGCCGCTCACGGAACATCCTCCGCCGTGTGCCCGTCCGGCGCACTCTCTGGCACCAGGCAGCCCAGAGACATGACAAAGGTATAAAAGACTTCATAGTGGTGTATGGGTTCATCTGATGGAACATGTGCCGGAAGATCCAGAAGCTGTCGCCTCATCCCCGTCCAGGGGACCGGGCGATCTCTTCGACGCGTCCAGCGACGCGGCGGCCGTGGTCTCGGTGGACGGCGTCGTGATCGGCTGGACCCACGGCGCCGAAGCCCTGCTCGGCTATCCGCCGTCGGAGATGGTCGGCGCCTCCGTGGCCCGGCTGCCGGCCATGCCCGACGACCCGGTACGGATCGCGGGCATCAGGCGGCGCTGCCGTGCCGGCAACGGCTGGAGCGGGCTGATCACCGTACGGCACCGCGACGGCCGCCTTGTCGACGTGCACTTGCGGGTCTCGGCGTCCTTCCGTGTCGGCGACGACGAGTGCTTCCTGGTCTCGGCGCGTGAGCCGAGTCGTCAGTGGACCATGGGCCAGTCCGTCCTCGACGGGTTCCTGACCCGCTCGCCCCTCGGCATGGCCGTCATGGACTCCGAGCTGCGGTACGTGTGGCTGAACGACACCCTGGAACGCTTTGGCGGGGTGCCCCGCGAGCAGCGGCTGGGACGGCGGCTGAGCGAGCTGCTGCCCGGGTTGCAGGCGGAGAGCCTGGAGGGGTTGATGCGCAAGGTGCTCGCCACGGGGGTGCCGGTGACCGACTACGAGTACGGCGGATGGAGCTGGGCCGACCCGCACCGCCCCCGCGCCTACTCGACGTCGTTCTTCCCCCTCGTGGACGGCGCGGACACCATCACCGGCGTCTGCTACATGGTCATGGACATCACCGAGCGCTGGGACGCCCGCCAGCTGCTGTCGATGGTCAACGAGGCGGGCACCAGCATCGGCACGACGCTCGACGTGCTGCGTACGGCTCAGGAGCTGGCCGACTTCGCCGTCCCCCGCTTCGCGGACTTCGTCGTCGTCGACCTGCTGGAGACCGTGCTCGGCACCGACGCGACCGACGCAGCCGGAGGAGCCGACGCAACCGACGGAACCGGCGGCATCCGGGGAACCGGCGGCGGGGGGCAGGGGCCGTGGCCCCCGGACGCCGCGTTGGCATCCGCCCCTCCGGCGATGCGCCGCGCCGGGCTGTGCTCGGTACGGGACGGCTGCCCCGAAGCCGTGGCGCGCATCGGCGACCCGGTCCGCTTCCTGCCGCCGCCCCACGATGTGGACCTGCTCGTCAACGGCGATCCACTCCTCGTCCCGGTCCTCGATCCGGCCGACCAGGCGTGGGCCACCCAGGAGCCCGCGCGGACCGAGCGGATGCGCGAGTTCGGCCTGCATTCGCTCATCGCCGCACCGATGCGAGCACGGAACACCGTCCTGGGCCTGGCCACCTTCGCCCGGTCGAGCAACCCGGTCTCCTTCGGCTCCGACGACGTCCTGCTCGCCCGGGAGCTGGTGGCCCGGGCGGCGATGTGCGTGGACAACGCCCGCCGCTACAGCAGGGAGCACACGGCGGCGGTCACCCTGCAGCGCAGCCTCCTGCCCCCGGCCCTGACGGGCGGTACCGCGCTGGAGGTGGCCTCCTCCTACCGCCCGGCGGACCCGGCGGGCGGCGTCGGCGGCGACTGGTTCGACGTGATCCCGCTGTCCGGCGCCCGGGTGGGCCTCGTCGTCGGAGACGTGGTGGGACACGGCATCGCCGCGGCGGCGAGCATGGGACGACTGCGCACGGCCGTGCAGACCCTGGCCGACATGGAGATGCCCCCCGACGAGCTGCTCGCCCACCTCGACGACCTCGTGCTGCGGCTGAGCGACGAGGAGGCGGCCGCCGGCACGGCCCCCCACAGCACGGCCACGTTCATCGGGGCGACCTGTCTCTACGCCGTGTACGACCCGGTCACCCGGCGGTGCCGGATGGCCCGGGCCGGCCACCCGCCACCCGTCGTCGTCACCCCCGACGGCCACGCCTACTTCCCGGAGATCCCCGCCGGGCCACCGCTCGGACTGGGCGGCATGGCGTTCGAGTCCGCGGAAGTCGAGCTGGCCGAGCACAGCCTCTTCGGCCTCTTCACCGACGGCCTCATCCAGGGGTGCGACCACGACATGGAACGGGGCATGTCCCGGCTCGCGGGCGTGCTGTGCCGGACCGGGGAAGAGCTCGGCGCGCTGTGCGCGGCCGCCGTGGGGGAACTCGTGCCGGTGCCCCAGCCCGACGACATCGCGCTGCTCCTGACCCGCACCCGCGTCCTCGACCCCGATCAGGTCGCCTCCTGGGAGGTACCCGTCGACCCGGCCGCCGTCGGCGACATGCGGGCCCGCGCCACGCGCCGGCTGGAGGAGTGGGGCCTGGAGGCACTGGCCATCACGACGGAACTCATCGTGAGCGAACTCGTCACCAACGCGGTCCGCTACGCCACCCCGCCCATCCGGCTACGACTCCTCCGTGACGCCCGCCTGACCTGCGAGGTCGCCGACGCCAGCAGTACCGCTCCCCGGCTCAGACACGCCCGGAGCACGGACGAAGGAGGGCGTGGCCTCTTCCTGGTGGCCCAGCTCGCCCACCGGTGGGGCGTCCGGTACACAGGCGATGGAAAGATCATCTGGGCCGAGCAGGAACTGCCCTGAGGCGGGGGCGGGGCGATCACCGCGCCGGCCCTGTGATGGACTTCGAGCGGACCCAGGCGTCCACACGGATCGCGACGGACACACACGCCCAGGACAGAACGGCGGCAGCTGATGGCAGCGACAAGCGGGGCGGGCCACCCCCTGCCCTACGACACCTACCGCGAGGCGATCGCACGGGAGACCCTGCGTTTCGCCGAGGCGGTCAGGGGAGCCGACCCCGAAGGCGCGGTGCCCGGATGCCCGGACTGGACCCTGGGTGACCTCACCCGGCACGTGGGAGCCCTGCAGCGCTGGTTCGCCACCCTGCTGACCGGGCTGGTGCAGGAGCCGCCGCGCAGCCGCGAGGTGGAGCTGGGGCTTCCGGACGATCCGCGGGAGCACGCCGACTGGGTGGCGGCGGGAGTCCCCGAGGTGGCGGCCGTGCTGCGGGCCACCGAGCCCCTGGCGCCGATGTGGGCGTGGGGCGAGGACCAGCACGCGCGGTTCTGGGCCCGCCGGATGCTCTTCGAGACACTGGTGCACCGGATGGACGCCGAGCGCGCCGTCGGCCGGGAGCCGCACATCGACCCCGTCCTGGCGGCGGACGGCATCGACGAGTTCCTCGTCAACCTGCCCTACGCGGGTCTCTTCGCCCCCGGGGTGACCGAGCTGCGCGGAGAGGGCGAGACCATCGCCTTCGGGTGCACGGACTTCGGTGGCGAGGCCGACGAGGAGTGGCGGGTACGACTGGACCCGGACGGCTTCCGTCTCCTGCCGCGCGAGAGCGGCGCGGGCCCGGAGGCCGCGCCACCCACGGTGGTGGTACGAGGACGCGCCGAGGACCTCCTGCTGCTGCTCTACGGCCGTCGCTCCCACGAGGAGCCCGCCTACGACGTCTCGGGGTCGACCGCGCTCCTCGACCGCTGGCGCGCCCGAACGGCCTTCTGACACCACCGGGCTGACACCACCCCGGCCCGCCGACCCCTCCCGTCCTCCCGCGCCTCCCGGCCCTGCCGCCTGTCAGGCGCTCCCGGCCCTTCCCGGACCGCAGGGCGCGGGGGCACCCGCCCGGACGGGCCGCTCATCCGGCGGAGGACGCGTGTCCCGCCGCGGGATCCTCGGCGGGCATGCAGACGGCGAGCGCCGCGGTGTCGTCCTGCAGACGGTCGCGGCTGTAGTCCAGCAGGTCGTCGTGGAGCCGCTCCAGCAGGTCGTGGGGCGGCATCGACCCCCAGGAACGCAGCCGCTCCAGGAGCGGGTAGAAGGCACCGGACGGATTCCGGGTCTCGGTGATGCCGTCCGTGTACAGCAGGAGCTGGTCGCCGGGACCGAACGGGTACACGTCGACCCGGTAGGGCTCGTCGACCAGCATGCCGAGGTTGAGCGGCGGCGCCGAGCGCCCGCGGTCCAGCTCGCTGACCTCGCCGGGGCGCATGAGCACCGGGGGAGGGTGGCCGCAGTTGACGATGCGGACGAGCTGTCCGTCCGTGGGGATCTCGGCGAAGACGGCGGTGACGAAGCGCTCGTCCGTCTCGCCCCCGCCGAGCTGTGCCGCCCTGCGGTTCATGCTCTTCTCCACACGCCCGGCCAGCGCGGCCAGGTCGGGTTCGTCGTGCGCGACCTCGCGGAAGGCGCCGAGCAGGGCGGCGGCTGTCTCGACCGCGAGCAGGCCCTTGCCGCGCACGTCACCGATGAGCAGCCGCACTCCGTGGGTGGTGGGGACGGCCTCGTAGAGATCGCCGCCGATGCGCGCCTCGGCGGCGGCGGAGAGGTAGAGGCTCTCCAGGAGCAGGTTGCCGATCCGGTGGGGGACCGGCCGGAGCAGCACACGCTGAGCGATCTCGGCCACGAAGCGCACGTCGGCGAGTGTGCGCTCACGGCGGATCCGGTGCGCCGCCAGGACCGTGCCGAGAGCGCCCACCAGAGCGGTGCAGATGTACGAGGCCACGTAGTGCCGGTCCCAGAGATAGCCGACGGACCGGCCCGCGCAGCAGGGAGTGCCGGCCAGCACGCCTTCGAAGAGCACCGCGAACATCGTCGTCGCGGCGACCATGACGGGCCCCTGGGTGAAGGCGGCCAGCAGCGGTACGGCGATCAGCGCGAAGCTCACCGGCCAGTCCGCGGGCGTCAGGGGTTCGATCAGGAGGAGAACCACGACGTACAGGACCGGCAGCCAGCGCATCCAGCCCGGGGGCGCGGGCAGTCCGATCCGGCCGGCCGTGCCGATCGCTGGCCGCCGTCCGGTACGCGGATGCCTCACCCGGCGCGCCCGCGTGCCGCGACCCGCGAGGCCCCGCGGACAGAGGGGCACCACGCCTGACGGTTGGGCTTACGCGGCCTTCGCACACCGGACTCCTGTCAAACGGCCCCGACAAGATCTCCAGCCTGCTGTGCCCCGACGCGGCACACCGGCGATTGCTCCACTCAGCGGCATGTTACGCCGCCTGTCCGGGCACGCGCGTAGACTATTCATCGGTCGATGAATTAGAGGGGTGGCCACACCCACCCCTCTCCTCCTCGGAAGGGCGGGACCGCGATGGAACGGACCACGTGCTGTGTGGTGGGTGGCGGCCCGGCGGGCATGGTGCTCGCCCTGCTGCTGGCCAGGGCCGGCGTCCAGGTGACGGTGCTGGAGAAGCACGCCGACTTCCTGCGGGACTTCCGCGGCGACACCGTCCATCCCTCCACCCTCGCACTGCTGGACGACCTGGGCCTCGCCGAGCGCTTCGCCCGGCTGCCGCAACGCCGGGTGGACACCGTGCAGATGCCTGTGGGGGCCGGCCGCTCGACGATCACGGTCGCGGACCTCTCGGTGCTCGACGGCCCTTACAACTACGTGGCGATGGTGCCCCAGTGGGACCTGCTGGAACTGCTCGCGGACGAGGCCCGGCGCGAGCCGTGCTTCCAGCTGCGGATGAACACCGAGGCGACGTCCCTGCTGGTGGAGTCCGGCCGCGTGACCGGTGTGCGCTACCGCACCTCCGACGGCCGTACCGGCGAGCTGCGCGCCCTGCTGACCGTCGCCTGTGACGGCCGCGGATCACTGGCCCGCTCCCGGCCGGAACTGGGGCTGCGCGACTTCGCCTGCCCGATGGACGCCTGGTGGTTCCGTCTGCCCCGCCGGGAGGACGACCCGCGCGGCCTGTTCGGCAGCGCCGGCGACCGGTTCCTGACCGCCATGATCGACCGCGGCGACTACTGGCAGTGTGCCGCCCTCATCCCCAAGGGCACCGACCATCGGCGCCGCGCCGCGGGCCTCGACCGCTTCCTGGCCGACTTCACCACCGCCGTCCCCTGGATGGCCGACCGCGCCGACGCCCTGGACTCCTGGGACGACGTCAAACTCCTCGACGTACGCCTGGACCGGCTGCGCCGCTGGCACCGTCCCGGCCTGTTGTGCATCGGCGACGCGGCACACGCCATGTCACCGGTGTTCGGCATCGGCATCAACCTGGCGGTCCAGGACGCCGTGGCCGCCGCCCGCCGGCTGACCGAGCCGCTGCGCGTCGGGACCGTGCGCCTGCGGGACGTGCGCGGTGTCCAGCGGCGTCGCGGCCCGACGACGGTCGCCACGCAGACACTCCAGCGGATGGCCCACGCCCGCCTGATCGCGCCCGTCCTCCAGGGCCGCCCGCCCCTCGGTGGCCTACGGGGCGCCGGACGTGTCGCACGCCTGGCCGGGGGCGCACGCTGGACGCGCCGTCTGCCCGCGTACTTCATCGCCTACGGCGCCCGACGGGAACGGCCCCCCGAGGCCGCGGTCCGCCAGGGAATCCGTCCAGGGCCGCGCGAGGCCGGCGAGCAGTAGGCCGATCGTCCGGCGGGCCCGGTAGTCGGGGAAGGTGCCGACGCCGACGCACAGGTTGCCGACGCACAGGTTGCCGGGCCAGTACGTCCGCACGGGTGTGGCCGGCGGCGGACGTCGGCGCCTGCTCCGGTCATGCCGAGGCCGGACTCGGCGGCGATCTCCCGCACAGGAGCGTTCACCCCCGCACGGACGAACGCGGCCACGTCGGATCGCTCGCGTCGGCCGCTGGAGGACGGCCGCGTCTGGTTCCGTGGGGATCGAGAGCACCCCTTGCCCGCGAAGCGGAAACAGCGCTCCCTGTCGCCGAACCTGGCAGCCTGCCGGCGCCGCACGGGCCTTCGACGCCCGTCCGGAAAGGCTGCCGCCTCGTGCGCGGCAGCACCACGGCCGCCCCGCCCCGACCGTAGCCGTCGGACCGGTACGCCCTTTCCGCGCCCGGCCGGGGTCAGGACCCGCACGTGCGGGTCACGGCGGCGACGGCCGGACGCGGCCTGCCCGTCGCTACTCGCACCTTCGCGTTCAGCGGGGTCCGCCGCCGTCCGCACCCCGTCGGCCGGCCGTTTCGACGTGCGACGCCAGGTTCGCAAGTGAGGAGGCGATCCCGGCCTCGTGGGCCGTCTGGTCGATGCCGGGGGGCACGTCGGTGGCCGTGACGGACACCTCGGTCCCCGCCGTGGTGGCCGTGAGCTGCCAGGTCATCGTCATGACGCCCGCGTACGCGGGGTCGTCGGCCTCGAACACCGCCCGCTGTACGACGCGTTCGGCCGGAACCAGGGCGGTGAAGGCGACGTCGACGACATCCGTCGCGGTCGATGTCTTGCCGGGGTCGCCCGTGGGGTCGAGATAGGTGAGGACCATCCGGAACCCGCCCCCGGGCCGGGGGTCCCACCGCTCGATCCGCCCACGCATGCCGTCAGGCGGCAGCCAGGCCTCGACGGACTCGCGGTCGAGGAGAGCGCCGTAGACGGTGGCCGGTGGTGCCGCGATCACCCGGCCGGCGCGGTCGGTCCTGCCCATGGCGCGATTCCCGGACGGTGTGGTCAGACCATGGCCGGTGACGTCGTCTTCCGCGGTGGGCAGTGGGGAATGGCCCTCGGTCCACGAGTTCACCCACCCGCACACGCCGCACGCGTACCGGCCGTTCACGCCGGAGATCTCGGTGCCGCAGCGTCCGCAACCCGTCGTCGTGATCTCCTGGCCCTCGAGGAAGGCCGCGGTGGCCGCAGTCTCGGGGGTCGGGCCCCCCTGTCCGGGCTTCGATGTCGCACTCACGACACCGACCCTATCCGCCGAACCCGCACGGCACCGAAGGCCGGGCGCCGTAGCGGCACGAGTGGCCCCTCGGCGGGTGGGGGCAGGTCAGGCGACCCAGCCGTTGGTCATGCCGAGGACCGCGGAGCCGTCCAGGTCGGTGAGCTTGGTGCCGACGAAGTCGCGGGCCCAGTCGGAGGTCTGGAGCCGGAAGGCGGGCTCGGCCGCGGTCAGCGCCTCCAGCACCGACTCGGCGGCTCCCTCGGCGGACTGGGCGCCGTCGAGGAACTGTCCGACGGTGCGGTTGAGATAGGTGTCCAGCTGGGGCCCGTACACCCCGGCAGCGGCGGCCGCCCCCTCCAGGTCGACGCCGGCGTTGGCCACGAACTCGGTGGCCACGGCGCCCGGCTCGATCACGCAGACGGACATGCCGTGCGCCGCGGCCACCGGGGCCAGGCTCTCCATGTACCCCTCGACGGCGAACTTGGCCGCGCAGTAAGCCTCGTTGAACGGCTGTCCGATCACACCGCCGACGCTGGTCACGGTGATCAGCCGGCCGCCGGACGCGCGCAGATGGGGCATGGCGGCCTTCGAGACGTTGAGCACGCCGAAGAAGTTGACCTCCATGACCTTGCGGACCTCGGCCACGGACTCGTTCTCCAGGGTGCCGAGGTGCCCGGCGCCCGCGTTGTTGACCACGGCGTCCAGGCGCCCGTGGTCGGCGATGACGCCGTCGATCGCGGCGGTGATCGAGGCCTCGTCGGTGACGTCGAGCCGGCGGATGTCGAGTTCCACCCCCGCCTCGTCGGCTGCCTTGCGCAGGGCGTCGGAGCGGCTCGGGTCACGCAGGGTGGCCACCGTCGTCCAGCCGGCGCGCGCGGCGGAGACGGCGGCGGCGAGGCCGATACCGGAGGAGGTGCCGGTGATCAGGACGACCTTGGGGGACTGGGAGGACATGAGGAGGCCTTTCGGTGGCGGAGGTCGACGCATTTGAGTGCGTGTACACACACCATACTCGACTTTCCGTGCGTGTGCACACAACCGCTAATCTGGTGGCATGCCGAACGACGTGCCGAAGAAGAAGCTCACCCAGGCGGAGATGCCGGCCGCCGACTACGCCTTCTACGGGCTGGTCTGGGCGGGCACCGTCCTGACGGACCGCGTGGACCGGGCCCTGATCAAGGCACACGACCTGCCGGTCTCCTGGTTCGAGGTGCTGCTCTGGCTGGCCGCCAGCCCCGACCCGGTCCCGGCCTCCGTCCTGGGCAACAGCACCATGCTCAGCCGGAGCCAGGTCTCGCGTGTCGTCGACGCCCTCCAGAGCCGCGGCCTGGTCACCCGCACCCCCTCACCGCGCGACGCCCGCTCCGTCGAGGTCTCGCTCACCCCCGACGGCCACCGGCTCTTCGAGGCGGCCGACGCCACCCGCCGGGCCTGTCTCGCCCCCGTCTTCACGGACCTCCTCGACGAGGACGACCTGCGGGCACTCGGCAGGGTCTGGCGGAAACTCAAGGCCGACAAGGACGCCTAGCCCCCTGACCCGGTGCCGGTTGGTCCTTCGCCGGGTGAACCTTCACCGGCTCCCCGGCGTCACGGGAGGGACCGATCGCGAGGGGGAGCACCATGACCGCCGGGCATTACCGGATCCGCACCCTGTCCGCTGCCGCGCTGGCCGGAGCCCTGCTGTGGCTTGCCACCGCGTGTGACGCCGAAGGTTCCACGTCGTCCAAAGCCGCCCAGGGGCGCCACGGCGCCCGGAGTGAAGGCTCGAGCCGCTGGCGGGAGCCCGACTCCTACGCCTACACCCTGACCTCGACCACCCAGGTCCTGGCGGGAACCTTCCGGGTCGAGGTCCGCGGCGGTACGGCGACGAAGGTGGCCGGGCTCGACGCGGACAGCCGACGGCAGGTGCGGGAGGGGCACGTCGAAGTGCCCACGCTCGGACAGCTGTTGGCGAAGCTGGAACACGCTCGCGGTGCCGACGCGCACACGGCGCGAGCCGAGTACGCGGCCGACGGGCACCCCACGCTGATCAAGCTGGACTGGGACGCGAACACCGTCGACGACGAGGCCCTGTATGTCATCAGCGGCTACGAGGAGCGGTGATCCCGCGTCTTGTGACGTGTCGGCCGGACGCATAAAGTGCGGCCGGTGGACGCGGCGTTCACGCCACCCGAGGCCATCCCGTCGACCGTCGCGCCTCCGGCCCGCCACCGCTCCACGCCCCCGCCCCGCCGAACGGTGAGCCCACCCATGAACCAGCCCGCCACCACCCGGCACGAGCCGTCGGACGAGCACGGCGCCGAGGTCGGCACGGCCGCCTGGTGGAGCGGGCGCCACGCCGCCCGGGTGCACCGGCGTTCCCGGCCCGGCGGCATCACCCTCGACCCCATCATGGACGCCTCGCTCCGGATCGCCGACGAACAGGGCCTGGACGCCCTGACGATGCGAGCCGTGGCCGACCGGACGGGCCTACGGCACACCTCGCTGTACCGGCACGTCCCGAGCCGCGGGGCACTGCTCGTGGAACTCGTCGACCACGTGCTGGGAGAGATCTCCCTGCCCACGCCCGGCGAGGACTGGCGCGTCGGCACCGAGGCGGGGGCACGGGAGTACCGCCGTGTGCTGTTGGCGCACCGCGCGCTGGTGCCCCTGCCGGCCCGCGGGCAGCTGCTTGGCCCCCACGCCATGCGCGCCCGGGAACGCGGACTCGGGCTGCTGACCGGGGTGGGCTGGTCCGCCCGGGAACGCGGTACGGATCCACCTCACGGTCACCCACCACGTGGTCGGCGCGGTGCTCCTGGACGCCGGGGGAGCGGTCCGCACGCCGGGCGAACGTACCGCCGTGACCGGCCTGTTCGCCTCGCTGCCGCCCGGGGCGCATCCGCTGGTCACCACCCACTCCGCGCTGCTCGGCGCGGTGGACGCCGACGAGGAGTTCGCTTTCGGCCTGCGGTGCCTGCTGGACGGCATCGCCGAAACACGGAAGGCTCGCTGATGCCACGGACCGCCATGCCCACCGGCGCGCGATGGGCCGAGGGGGGAAACAGGATCACCGTGCGGGGGCGCACCGGCCCGCACAGGCTCTTCGTCCGCCAGGACGGCCCCGCCGACGGTCCACCGGTGACGCTGGTGCACGGTTTTCCCACCTCCTCCCACGACTGGTCGCCGACCGTGCCCCGGCTGGCGGCGCGGGGGCACCGGGTCACGACCTTCGACCTGCTCGGCTTCGGACACAGCGACAAACCGCGCCGGCACGCCTACTCGGTGCTGGAGCAGGCCGATCTGGTGGAGGACGTCTGGCGCGTCCTCGGCGTCGGCGACACCGCGCTGGTCGCCCACGACTACGGCGTGAGCGTGGCACAGGAGCTGCTCGCCCGCGATCCCGCGCGGATCACCCGCATGGTCTGGCTCAACGGAGGCCTCTACCCCGACCTGCACCGGCCTGTCCGGGTCCAGCGCCTGCTGCACGGGCCGCTCGGCCCGCTGCTCACGCATGCCGTCACCGAACGCGGCTTCCGCGCGACGATGCGCCGAATCCTGGGCAGATCCGTCCCCGACGGCGACCTGCACGAGATGTGGGAGAACGTGTGCCATGACGGCGGCCGTCTGCTGGCTCCCCGGCTGCTGCGCTACATCGACGAGCGGCGCACGCACCAGGAGCGCTGGATTCCCGCGCTGGAAGGCTACGGCGGTCCCACACTGTTCCTCTGGGGGCCGGCCGATCCGATCAGCGGCGCCCATGTGCTGGCGCGGATCCGGCGACGCGTGCCGTCCGCGACCGTGGTCGAACTCGCGGACCCGCCCGCCGTCGGGCACTATCCCCAGATCGAGGCCCCGGACGAGGTCGCCGCGCACCTCGCGCGTTTCCTCGGCACCGTCTGAGCCGCCGCCGCGGTGCCGTGAACGGCCTCCTGATCCGGCCGCCTGCCGTACGCCCGTCTCGCCATACGGGCGGGTAATCGCAGCTGAGTCGTGTAACCAGTAACGATCTTGACTCATCCCTTGTGCGAATCCAGGTCCGATCTAGCCTCCCGGCATGGCATTTCTTTCGAGCCGCCGCAAAAAAGCGCGACTTGCCCCGGAACTCGACGATCAGGAGCTCGGCAGACTCCTGAAGTCGCTGCTGGCCACCACCAGGACGGGCACGATCGCGACGACGGACCTGTGCGTGGCCCAGATCTCCCGACTCCTCGACCAGGAGGAGGGCGACTGGGACCGCAAGGGTCACCGCATCTCCGTGCTGGCGGACTACCTCGCCGCGTCCCACCTCGCGCGGTCCTGGACCGCGCGCGAGCCGCGCAACGCGAACGCGCTTCTCCTGCACTCGTGGACGCAGCTCGCGGTCGGACGCTCCCAGGGTCGGCTGGAGAGCGCGGACGCCGTCGTCGAGAGCTGTCTGCGGGCCGCGGAGATCCTCCCGCAGGACCCCACCCCATGGGTGATCCTGCTGGGCGTGGCCCGCCTGGAACGCTGGGAGCAGTCCCAGGCGTTCGGGGTGTGGAACGAGGTGCTCGCCCGTGACCGCTGGAACCGGGAGGCCTATCTGAACATGCTGGGCTACCTCTCGCCGGACGAGGCGGGCTCACGGATGCAGGTCCTGGACTTCGTGGACGCGCTGGGCGCACGCATGCCGGCGAACGCGCCCTGCGCCGCGACCGAACTCACCGCACAGGTCGTCCAATACCAGGCGGTCCTCGACCGGGGTGGCTTCGAGGCACTGGTGGCGCGCAACCACTGGTCCCAGACGATGGCCGCCCAGGCGCTCGACCGCGTCGCCCACACCTGGGCGCAACCGGGATTCCTCCAGCACGCCAGGGCACTCGCCGACCTCAACCTGCTCGCCTACGCGCTGCTGGCCGCCGACCGGCGCCGCGAGGCACGACCGGTGTTCGAGGCGCTGGGCGGCACCGTCACCGAGTGGCCCTGGCGCGCCGGTGGAGATCCCGTGACCGAGTTCGACCAGGGGCAGCGCAGAGCGATGGCGGGCCAGTGACCGCCTTCCGGCGATCGCCGGGCCGCCCCGGTCACGGCACTGAAGGCGACGCGCGGCCGGCCGGCCGACCGGCCGGGAAGGGTCAGAGCCTGGACCCGAAGTCCTGAGTCCACCACGGGCCGCCGCCGCCCTTGTGCACACCGACGCCGAGGTTCTTGAAGGAGCAGTTGAGGATGTTGGCGCGGTGGCCGGGGCTGTTCATCCACGAGTCCATCACGGCCTGCGGGGTCTGCTGCCCCTCGGCGATGTTCTCCCCGTACGTCGACCAGCGGTAGCCCGCGGCGGTGATGCGCTGTCCGGGGTCGGCCCCGTCCGGGTTGGTGTGGTCGAAGAAGTTCCGGGCGGCCATGTCGTCGGAGTGGCCCTGCGCGGCCCTGTCCAGCTGCGCGTCCTCGGTGACCGGTCCGCAACCCGCCGTCGCACGCTCCTTGTTCACCAGCGCGATCACCTGGGCCACGGTGCCCGAGGGAACCGGATCCGACGGCGCGGGCGGGGACGCGGGCCGGGAGGGGTGCGGGGTCCGCGTGGGAGAGGCGGCGGTCTTTTTCGCCGGGCGCGGTGTCTTCGCGGGGCTGCTCGCCTTCTTGCTCGCCTTCTTGCTCGGCGACGAGGTCGGCTTGGGTGACGCCGTACCGGCCGACGGAGAGGAAGAGGACTCGGACGCACTGGGCGCGGAGAGGTCCACGGCGGGAGCACCGGTGGCGCGCGCGGTGATCGTGGCGTCGCCGCCCGCACCGTCGTCGGTCCCGAAGTACCAGAGGCCGCCGCACGCCACACAGGCCGCCACCACCGCGCCGCCCACCGCCCGGCGACGGATGCGCCGGCGCCGGCGCGCCGCGCCCCGGGAACCCCTCTGACCGAGAACCGCTCGGTTCCCGCCCGCCGGACCGGTGCCGGCGGACCCGGCGGACGGGCCGGCCGCGGACGCCGAGCCGGCCAGGTCCATCCGGTCCGCCAGGGGACCCCACTTCGCGAGCAGGGCGGGGGAGACAGCGACCAGCGCGAGACCGGCCAACAGTCCCTCCGCGGGCATCAACCCGCTCCACAGACCGGAACACCGCACGCAGCCACGGGCGTGCCGGGCTATTCGCTTGCGCCACAACGCGGAGGGCCGGCCGTCCCAAGAGGCCAGCACACCCCGCAGTTCCTCGCACGGCGGCTGCGCCTCCAGCGCCCGCACCACCACGCGCGCCGCCTCCAGTTGTGCCTTCATGCGCTGCACCCGGACCGCGGTGTGCTGCGGCGAGAGCTCCAGGGCGGCCGCCACCTCGCCGCGGGTCAGCTCGCCGGCGCACTCCAGCCACCACAGCGACAACAGCCCACGGTCCTCGGGCTCCAGCCAGCGTGTGGCCCGCGCGGTCTCCAGGCGCTGACCGGACAACTGCAACCGCACCATCGTCAGGTCCACGAAGTCGGCGCCGGGGTCCGCGAGTTCCTCGGCCTCCTCCACACCGCCCGGCACGGACTGCCGGGCCTGCCAGTGCGTGCGGACCTGGTTCATCGCGATCGCCACGATCCAGGAGCGGAAGCTCTCCGGAGCACGCAGTTCACCCAGCCCGTCCAGAGCGCGGAGCATGGTCTCCTGCACCACGTCGTCGACATCGACCGAGCCGTTCAACGCGCGGCCCACGACGTTGTAGACCAACGGCAGATAGGCGCCGACCAGTGCGTCCTGAGCCGCGGCATCGCCTGCTCGGGCGGCGGTCACCAGTGCCGTCGTGTCCACCGTGTGCTGTGTGCTCATCAGAAAGCGTCCCTGTCCTCGATGCCGGACGGTGCTGTCCGACACCTGGGAGACCGCTCGGCGCGCCCCGAATAACAGTTATTCGGAGGCGTGTTCTACGAGAGGGTCGTCGCACCGGGCGACGACCGCAATGAAAGGGATCACAGTGGGACGCCCCCTCGGACTCCGGGCAGCGTCTCGTCAGGCACCGGGCAGCGCCCCGTCAGGCGCGATGCCGCCGGGTGACGGACCTGCCCTCGTCGGCCTCGCGTGCCGAACTCCTCGGTGGACCGGGGGCGGCCCGGGCGCCGCGGTCGCGGCGGCGCCCCGGCGATTCAACCCCGGGCCCCCGCGCTGGTACGCGGTGTCAGGCCGCGCTGGTGAGGAGGGGGAGGTAGCCCAGGGCCTGTCCGGAGGCCGTGGGGTGGTAGGACTCGGTGAGGTTCAGCCACTCCACGCTGCGCAGCCAAGGGCTGGACGAGCAGATCTCGTGGCCGGTGAAGACGGTCCGGACGTCGGCGAAGGTGAAGCCGTGCGCGGTGGCGCGCCCGGCGATCACGCCGTTGAGGTGGTCCACGGCCGCGTTGAGCGCGGATCTCTCCTCGCTGTGCAGGCCGCCCTGGCAGGTGCCCCGCACCTGGTAGAAGTGCGGATAGCCGAGCACCACGACATGGGCGCCGGGAGCCTTCGCCCTGATGGCCGAGTAGAGCCGGTCCAGGTTGGCCGGGAGGACCCCGTCCATGTAGGAGCGCGCACGGGTGACCGCTGACAGACAGGCGGAGGTGCCGGGCAGCACGCAGGTCGCCATGACGCGGCCGTATCCCGAGTCACTGCCCCCGACGCTGATGCTGACCAGGTCGGTACGGGCGTCGAGGGGTCCCAGCTGCTCGGCCAGGACATCGGTGGTCCGGGCGCCGTTGCACGCGGTGAAGCTGAACGAGGAGGCGTGGGTCGCGGCCCACAGCACGGGGTACGCCCGGCTGCTGCGGAAACAGGCGGCGTCGGAGGTGACGTAGTCACCGGCACCCACACCGGCCGAGTAGGAGTCGCCGAGGGCCACGTAGTCCAGCGCGGTTGCTCTCGGCGCCGCGGGCGCCGTGGCGGGGCCGGTGAACGCACTGGCTGCGACCGCGACCAGGAAGGCGGACGCGCACGACACTATTCGGGACCGTCTCATACCTCTGCTATAGCGGTGCCTCCCCGCTCCCGCCCGCCGCGCCCGTCGGCCGCGCTCGGCCGCGTTGACAACCCGCCCGACCGCTGCCGCTACCGGCGCGCCCGCCTGTCGGCGAGGGTGCCGGCCCGGGCTGACGGGTGGCAGGCCAGGTCCGTCCCTCGGTGGAGTTCACCCGGTGAGCCGTCACCCGTACGGCGGTACCGCGAGGCGCCCCCGGGGCAGGCTTCGAGCCGCTCGAAGCGCGCGTCCGGACCGCGCCACACCTCGGCGCTCCCTCCCGGTTCGAGGGCGGGAATGCGTGAGGGGCTCGGCTGGTTATAGCCCGCGTCGCCGTACGGGAGCCGCGACAAGGGGCAACGGCCCCTGGCGGAGCGGCCGGGTCGGCCGCCCGTGGCGGGCCGGGTGCGGCGGAATCGGGAATAGCGCGGACTTCCGCGGTGTTGGACAGAAGTGACATGCCCACGGCAAGTCTGGGTGTGTGAAGGGAGAAACCTCATGGCACGCGAGACCGTGCGTCCCGTCGTCAGGCTGAAGTCGACGGCGGGAACCGGCGTCACCTACGTGACGCGAAAGAACCGTCTGAGCGATCCGGACCGGCTCGTGCTCCGCAAGTACGACCCGGTGGTCGGCAGGCACGTCACCTTCCGCGAGGAACGCTGACCCAGCGGCCGACGTCCGAGAGCACCACGCACGCCGTCCGAGAGCACCACGAGCAAGGAGGCACACCCATGAGGTCCGGTATCCACCCCGAGTCCCGGCCGGTCGTCTTCCGCGACCGCGCGGCCGACGCCCTCTTCCTGACCCGTTCGACGGCGACGGCAGCGCAGTCGATCGAGTGGGAGGACGGGAACACCTACCCGCTGATCGACGTCGAGATCTCCTCGGCCAGCCACCCCTTCTACACCGGCACCGCGAGGGTGATGGACACCGCCGGCCGTGTGGAGCGCTTCGAGCGCCGCTACGGCCGCCCGGCCGTGTCCCGCCACTGACGGCGGCCTTCCCCACTCCGACCGCGAGGAGAACCCGGCCATGAAGGTGCGCAAGTCCCTGCGTTCGCTGAAGTCCAAGCCCGGCGCCCAGGTGGTGCGCCGCCGCGGCGTGGTCTTCGTCGTGAACAAGAAGAACCCCCGCCTCAAGGCCCGCCAGGGCTGAGACACGACGGCGGGGAGACGTCCCGGCCCGGTCCCGCGCCATGCGGTGCCGGGCCCGGCCATGTCACCGCGAAGCTCGCACCCGTCGACACCCGTCAAGGAGCATGACGGAACGTATCGGCCGGTAGCCGGTCCTCGCTCCCTCGCTCCCTCGCCCCCTTCTCCGGCTTGTCCGGGAAGGGACTGTCGGCTCCGGTGGGGGCGCGCAGTACGGTGGCGGCGACTCGTTCGGAGGTCACCGCCGATGCCGCAACCGCTCGAAGCCGAAGCCGAAGCCGGCCCGGTTCTCGCCGAGGTCGTCCGTTCGGGGTTCGTCGAGGGACGGCACCGCGGCAGTCTGGTGTTGCTCGCCGCCGACGGCTCGGTGGAACTGGCGCTCGGCGACGCGACGCGCCCCGTCTTCCCGCGCTCCGCCAACAAGCCCATGCAGGCGGCCGCAGTGCTGCGGGCCGGCGGCTCGTTGGAGGGGCGACGACTGGCCCTCGCGGCCGGAAGCCACTCCGGCGAGGAGTTCCATCGCGACCTTGTGCGCACCATGCTCGCCGAGCACGGGCTGAGCGCACGGCACTTGCGGTGCCCGCCCGCCTTCCCACTGGACGAGGAGGAGCTGGAGGCCTATGTGGCGGCGGGCGGCCGACGCGACCGGGTGGTCATGAACTGCTCCGGCAAGCACACGGCGATGCTGGCGGCCGCCGCGTCGCGTGGCTGGCCGCTGGAGACGTACCTCGATCCGGACCATCCGCTCCAGCGACTCGTCCGCGAGGAGGTGGAGTCGGCGGCGGACGAGCCGGTGGCCGCCGTCGGGACGGACGGATGCGGGGCGCCGCTGATGGCCATTAGCCTCACCGGACTCGCCCGTGCCTTCCGCCGTTTCGTCCTGGCCGGGCCCGGCACCCCCGAGCGACGGGTCGCCGACGCCATGCGCGCCCACCCCGAGTACGTCGCGGGCACCCGCCGCCACGACACCTGGCTGATGCGCGAGCTGCCCGGTGTCCTGTCGAAGGTGGGCGCCGAAGCCGTCCAGGCCCTCGCCCTGCCCGACGGCCGTGCCCTGGCCCTCAAGGTCGACGACGGTGTCGCGCGAGCCCTGCGGCCCGTGGTGGCACGCGCGCTCGGTCTGATGGGAGTGACGGCACCCGTGGTGACCCGGGTCGGTCGCGTGCCGTTGCTGGGCGGGGGACGGGAAGTGGGGGAGGTCCGGGCGGCGTTCTGAGGTGGCGGGACGAGAAGTCCTGCGGCCGCGCACGGTCCTGATCGGCCACCGTGCGCCACCGTGCCGCCCACCGCCGCGCAGCCCCGCCCGGCACCCGCCGCGGGCGGGGCGTGCCGGATGGTTGGGCCGCCGCGACCAGGGCACTCGTCGTGGGCTCCGCGTCCGATCGACCAACCGGGAGGTACGGGTGGCCGTACGTCATCGACTGATCAAAGCCAGTCCCGACGTGGTGTGGGACGTCCTCGCCGACGGCACCCGTTACGGGGACTGGGTGGTGGGAACCGCGTCCTCCGAGCCCAAGCGCGGCCAGTGGCCGCAGGAGGGGTCGTCCATCGGCTACGAGATCCGGCTGGGCCCCTTCAGCCTCGGAAACGAGACGGTCGTACGGCGTTGCCGGGAGAAGTCCGTCCTCGAACTGGAGGCACGCGCGGGATTCCTCGGCACCGCCCGTATCGCGATCGAGCTGCGGGAGTGGGGCCGGCACTGTCTCGTCATCGTCGACGAACACCCGCTCCAGGGTGCCGGGGGCACCCTGCACAACAGCGGATTCGAGGTGCTGATCCAGCTGCGCCACCGCACCATGCTCGCCCGGCTCGCCAGGCTATGCGAGGACGGTGAGCGCGACAGGGCCCGGCAGCCGCGAGGCGAGGAGGCGGCCGGTCATGCCTGACGCCGTGGTGATCGGCGCGGGACCCAACGGGCTGGTCGCCGCCAACATCCTCGCCGACGCGGGATGGAGCGTCCAGGTGCTGGAGGAACAGCCCGAACCGGGGGGCGCCGTCCGCCACGACCAGGGGGTGGACCCCGACTTCGTCAGCGACCTCTTCAGCTCGTTCTACCCCCTGGCCGCCGCTTCCCCGGTGCTCTCCGCCCTCCGTCTGGGGGACCACGGGCTGGCCTGGAGCCACGCCCCGCAGGTGCTGGCGCATCCGCTGAGCGACGGACGGTGCGCCGTGCTGGACCGGCGTATCGACGCCACCGCCGCGTCCCTGGAGGAGTTCGCACCCGGCGACGGGGCGGCCTGGCGGCGCCTGTTCGCCCTGTGGCAGACCCTGCGCCCGGATCTGCTCGACGCCCTGTTCACCCCCTTCCCGCCGGTCCGGGCCACCGCCCGGCTGGCCCGGACACTGCGGGCCGCGGGCGGTCTGCGGACCGCACGGACCCTGATCCTTCCGGTGCGCCGGATGGGGGAGGAGGAGTTCCGCGGCGAGGGCGGCCGGCTGCTGCTGGCCGGCAACGCCCTGCACGCGGACCTCGCCCCCGAGGCGGCGGGCAGCGGAGGCTTCGGCTGGCTGATGTCGATGCTGGGACAGACGTACGGCTTCCCCGTGCCCGTCGGCGGCTCCGGCGCGCTGACCGAGGCACTGGTACGGCGCCTGCGGGCGCATGGCGGAGAGCTGCGCTGCGGCGAGCGGGTGGAGCGGATCGCCGTACGCGACGGGCGGGCCGTGGGCGTACGGACCGCCGGCGGGGAGACGGTTCCGGCGGCGCGGGCCGTGCTGGCCGACGTGGCCGTGCCCGCCCTCTACCGCGAACTCGTCGGCGCCGAGCACCTGCCCGCGCAGCTGCTGGACGACCTGCGGCGTTTCCAGTGGGACTTCGCCACCTTCAAGGTCGACTGGGCGCTCGACGGCCCGGTGCCCTGGCGGGCCGAGGCCGCCCGCACGGCCGGCACCGTACACCTGGCCGACGGCGTGGACGAGCTCACCCGGTTCGCCGCGCAGATCGCCATGCGCCAGGTGCCCGACCGTCCCTTCGCGCTGTTCGGGCAGATGACCACCTCGGACCCCACGCGCTCGCCCAGGGGCACCGAGTCGGCCTGGGCGTACACACACGTGCCGCGTGAGATCCGGGGAGACGCGGGCGACGAGGGCATCACCGGCGACTGGGGCCCGGCGGACCAGGAACGCATGGCCGACCGGGTGGAGCGGCAGGTCGAGCGGTTCGCGCCGGGCTTCCGCGACCGGGTCCGCGCCCGCCGCGTGCTCGCCCCGCCCACCCTCCAGGCACTGGACGCGAACCTCCTGGAGGGTGCCATCAACGGGGGCACGACCAACATCCACCAGCAGCTCGTCTTCCGGCCGGTACCCGGCACCGGGCGCCCGGAGACCCCCGTCGCCGGCCTCTTCCTCGCCTCCGCCGGGGCGCACCCCGGCGGTGGCGTGCACGGCGGCCCCGGGGCCAATGCCGCCCGCGCCGCACTGCGCGCGCACCGGGCGCCCGCGCTGGCCCGCGCCCAGCGCCTGCTGACGCGCAGGGACCGCACCGGCCGCAAGGTCACCCGTTCGGGCGACGCCGCATCCGGGCGCCCTGCCTCCGGGGAACAGAAGGGTACGGACGACGTCCACCGGCCCGCGAAGGCCGGCATCCGGGCCTACAGCGGAGAGCGGCATGAGTGAGTACCAGGACGGTCCCGACCACCGGCACCGGCGCCCACCCGGTGTCGACGACAAGACCGTCGAAGCCCTCGGGTCGCTGTCGAAGGCACTGGAGACCACCGAACGCGCCCGCGGGCACCTCTACAGCTTCCACCAGCTCACCGGCGGCGCCGACCTGGAGCTGGATCGCACGGTGCGGCTCCTGCGCGAGGCCGGGCACGCCCGGTGGGCGGACGAGGTGGAGCGCGAGATCCTCGGCCGCAACGTCATCCCGGGCCACTGGACGTTCCAGATCGTCGAGGCCTACGACGACACCTACTACCGGCCGTTCCAGGAGCTGGAGCGTGGCGTGGTGGACGCGCTCGCCCAGGGCCGGGGCCACCTCTACGAGGCGGAGATGAAGGAGGCCCGCCGCACCGCCGCCCACCCCGACCACACCGCCCGCCCACCCGCCACGGAGGACTGACCACCCCCGGGTGGCGGGCGCGCCACGCCGGATCGGCGGCCTCCGGCTCCCGACTCGCCGCTCCCGGCTCACGCCCCGCAGCGGGAACGGCGGGCCAGACCCCCGTCCCGCGGCGGGAACGGCGGGCAAGAGCAGAAAGGGCGCACCCGTGACCGGCAGCAGCCCCTTGAGGAACCGTACGGTCGTGGTGACCGGTGCCGCCCGCGGGCTGGGCGCCGCGCTCGCCCGGGAGGTCGCCCGGCGAGGTGCCAGACCGGCGCTGCTCGGCCACGAGAAGGACCTGCTGGAGGACGCCGCCGCCCGGATGCCCACGCCGGCCCTGGCCGTCGAGGTCGACGTGACCGACCTGCCGGCCCTGCGGGCGGCGGCGCACGAGGTGCGCCGACGGCTCGGCAGCCCGTCCGTGGTGATCGCCAACGCGGGCCTGGCGCTGGGCGGCCCCCTCGACGCCACCGCCCCGGCCGACTGGCGGCGGGTGATCGACGTGAACGTCACCGGCAGCGCCCTGACGGCACGGGTCTTCCTGCCCGATCTGTACGCGACGGCGGGCTACTACCTGCAGATCGCCTCCCTCGCCTCCCTCGGCGCAGCGCCCCTGATGAGCGCCTACTGCGCCTCCAAGGCCGGTGCGGAGGCCTTCGCGCACTCCCTGCGTGCCGAAGTGGCCCACCGAGGCGTCGCCGTGGGCATCGGCTACCTCAACTGGACCGACACCGACATGGTGCGCGACGCCGACCGGCACGCGGTACTGCGCGAACTGCGCGCCGGCATGCCCGCGCCCGCCCGCCGGGTGGCGCGGCCGGACACGGTCGCCGCCCGGCTCGTGGACGGCGTCGAGCGGCGCCGCACGGCCGTCTACGCGCCGCCCTGGCTGCGGCTGGTCCAGCCCGTCCGCGCGGCTCTGCCCCCGGTCGTGCTGCGCGTCTCACGCCGTGATCTGCGCCGGATGGAGGCCGAGGAACCCCTCGTCTCCACTGGGCTGCTCGGCGCCGGGGGCGAGGCCGACCGCGCGGCGACGGGAGGCGACAGCTGAGGCCCGCCGGCCGGATCCCGCCGGCCGGCATCCGCGAAAGGAACACAGCCATGGCCGACAAGAAGCGCAAGAGCTCCGACGAGAAGCTGGCGAAGGGCGACGAGGTGGCCTGGAAGAGCCACGGATCGACCACCGAGGGAGAGGTCGAGCGCAAGATCACCCGCCGGACGGAGGCCGCAGGCCGCACGGTGGACGCCTCTCCCGAGGAGCCGCAGTACGAGGTCCGCAGCGCCAAGTCCGGCAGGACGGCCGTCCACAAGCCGTCCGCCCTGCGCAAGAAGTGAACACGGGGCACGCCACCCGAGGAACGCGACCATGCAGACCTTCCTGCCCGATCCCGACTTCCGCCGCAGCGCCCTCCTCCTGGATCGCCGGCGCCTGGGAAAACAACGCGTCGAGGCGTTGCAGGTCCTGCGCGGTCTGACCGTCCCCGGTTACGGCTGGCGCCACCATCCCGCCGTACGCATGTGGCGCGGTTACGAGGAGGCCCTCGTGCGCTACGGCCTGGAGATCTGCCGGGTCTGGCGGGAGCAGGGCCGTCAGGACAGCTGCGCGGCGTCCCTGGTCGCCGGTTACGCCGGCTGCCGCCCCGGGGCCCCGGTCCGGGACCAGCCGGCCCTCTCGGCGGCCGGGGAACTGCCGCCCTGGCTCGGTGACGAGGCGTTCCACCGCAGCCACCAGTCGGCGCTCGTCCGCAAGGACCGTGACGCCTACGGCGACGAGTTCCCCGGTGTGCCCGACGACCTGCCCTACGTCTGGCCGCGCTCGGACCGGGAGAGCGACGGCGTGTCCGCCGGACCATGAGCGGAGGCGACGACGACGTCCCGGGCGTGAGGGGAACGGCCGTGCCCCGAGGACGATGATCGAGATCGGTGTCCGGCCGACCCGCGCTCGATGGCACCATGGCGGTCATGGATATCCGGCGCCGGAACAACGTCACCCTCACAGGCCCCGCGGACGCCCCGGCGGTGGTGCTCGCGCACGGGTTCGGGTGCGACCAGAACATGTGGCGCCTGATCGTGCCGGCGTTGGCCGAGCGCCATCGCGTCGTGCTGTTCGACTACGTCGGCTCCGGCGGCTCGGACCTGTCGGCCTGGAGCAGGGAGCGGTACTCGTCGCTGGAGGGCTACGCCCGGGACGCGGCCGAGGTGTGCGAGGAGTTGGACCTCGAACGGGCGGTCTTCGTCGGGCACTCGGTCAGCGCCATGGTCGGGGTGCTGGCGGCGCGGGCCGTGCCGGAGCGGATCGGCGCCCTGGTGATGGTGGGCCCCTCGCCCCGCTACATCGACGACGACGGCTACCGCGGCGGTTTCAGCGCGGAGGACGTCGACGAACTGCTGGCCTCGCTGGAGTCGAACTACCTCGGCTGGTCCTCCGTGATGGCCCCGGTCATCATGGGCAACCCCGACCGGCCCGAGCTGGGGCAGGAACTCACCAACAGCTTCTGCGCCACCGACCCGGACATCGCCCGCGTCTTCGCCCGCACCACCTTCCTGACCGACAGCCGGGACGATCTGAAGAGCGTCGCCGTGCCGACGCTGATCCTGGAGTGCGCCCAGGACGTCATCGCCCCTCGTGAGGTCGGCGCCTTCGTGCACGCCGCGGTGCCCGACTCCCGTCTGGTCACCCTCGACGCCACCGGGCACTGCCCCCAGCTGAGCGCTCCCGAGGCCACGGCCCGGGAGATCCTGGACTTCCTCGCGAACCGGTCATGATGAGCAGTCCCGGCGGCACCCCCGAGCCGACCGGCACCGGTGACGAGGCGGGTACGGACGCAGTCTTCACCGCCATGCTGGAGGACAGCGCCGAGGACCTGTACGACTCGGCTCCCTGCGGCTACCTCTCCACGCTGATGGACGGCACCATCGCCAAGATCAACAAAACGCTGCTGGACTGGCTCGGCCTCGAACGCGAGAGCGTCGTCGGACGGACGCGCTTCGCCGACCTGCTGACCGTCGGCGGCAAGCTGTACCACGAGACCCACTTCGCGCCGCTGCTGCGCATGCAAGGGGAGGTGCGGGGCATCGCCCTGGAGCTGCGGACCGCCGAGGGCGGACGGCTGCCGGTGCTGCTCTCCTCCCAGGTCAAGTACGGCGGCGCGGGCCAGCCCCTGCTGATCCGGACCACGGTGTCGGACGCCTCCGACCGCCGCGCCTACGAGATGGAACTGCTGCGCCGCCGTCAGCAGGCCGAACGCGCCCGCGCCGAGGCCGAACGGGAGCGGGCGGCGGCCGAACGGGAGCGAGCCGCGGCCGAGGAGGCGCGCCGGACGGCGGAGGCCGACCGGAAGCGGCTCGCCGACGCGCTCGCCGTCCTGCAGAAGTCCCTGCTCCCCGACATCCTCCCGGACCTGCCCGGGATGGAGGCGGCCGTCCACTACCACACGGCTTCCCCGGACCGGCTCGGAGGCGACTTCTACGACCTGTTCCCCGTCGGCGCGAACACCTGGGCGTTCTTCCTCGGCGACGTGTGCGGCAAAGGCCCGCAGGCGGCCGCGCTCACCTCGCTGACCCGCTACACCCTGCGCGCCGCCGCCCACCACGACCCCGAACCCGTCGCCGCGCTGACCACGCTGAACGCCGTCCTGCACGAGCGGTACACCGCCGGAGGCGATCCCCGGTACTGCACCTGCGTCTTCGGCATCCTGCAGCCCGGCCCCGACGGACGTACGACGGTGCGTCTCGCGTCCGGTGGCCATCCCCCGGCTCTCATCCTGCGCGCCGACGGCCGCGCCGACTTCCTCACCACCCCCGGCGGACTGCTCGTCGGCGTCCTGGCCGACGCGCCCTTCACCGCCGCCGGGACCACCCTGGCCCCCGGCGACACACTCCTGCTCTACACCGACGGGCTCACCGAGGCCCGCACGGGCCCCGCCCGGGAAAGCCTGTACGGCGAGGAGGCCCTGCTCGCCTTCGCCGCCGCCCGGGCACCCGCGACACCCCGCGAGGTGATCAAGGCGCTCACCGGACTGCTGGACGGTTTCGGCGAGGGCCTGGACGACGACACCGCCCTGCTCGCCCTGGGCGTGCCCGCCACGCCCGCCCCCATCCGCCCGGGAACGAATCACACACGATGACCCCGTTGAACATCACGCACCGCGACGCCGCCACCGGACCGGTTCTGCACGTGGCCGGCGAACTCGACTACGACCAGGCCGCCGCCCTGCGCCGGCAGGCGCAACTGCTGGACCTGGCACCCGGCCAGCGGCTGACGCTCGATCTGGCCGGCCTGGAGTTCTGCGACTCCACCGGCATCACCGCGCTGCTGGCCGCCCGGCAGCACGCCCAGGCCGCCGGCGCCGACGTCGTTCTGACCGCCGTCCCGCCCGCGCTGCTGCGCGTACTGTCCATCGTCGGCCTCGACCAGATCTTCACCGTCCACCCCGGCGACGAGGCCCCGGACGCCTAGGACCCCTCTTGGAGGGGTGACTCGGCCGACCCCGCAGGATCTGGGTTCGGCTCGGGCATGACGTGTTGGCGTCGCCTGGGCGAGTGGACCGAGGCCGGCGTCTGGCACCGCCCCGTGAGTGCCCCAGTGCAGGGCTCGGCCGTCGCCTTCGCGGTGGCGGAGGTCGGCCGTCCGCACTTGTACTCGGAGGTCTATCGAGCCCGCTGCCTTTCCTCCCGCCGGGAGCAGGCAGGGTGTGGCTCCCATCCGGAGCATGGAAATGGCCTACTTCACTCGGCCCCCCACCCCCACCGCCAGGCAGTTGCAGCGCTTCAGAGAAGGACCGCTCATGGACTATAAAACCTTCCTCGACACCATCACCCGGCGCGCCCCTGTGCCCCCGGAGAAGGCGGAGCCCCTCACCCGCGCCACTCTGGAAACCCTGGCCGAGCGGCTCACCAGGGGTGAGGCGGAGGATCTCGCGTCCGAACTGCCCAAGCCGCTGCAGGAACCGCTGGTCTCTCCCACTCCGGAGGCCGAGCCCTTCGGACTCGACGAGTTCATCAACCGGGTGAGCAGGCGAGCCGAGGTGAGCCCGGACGAGGCCCGCGAGGGCGTACGGGCCGAGCTCAGCACCCTGAGGGACGCGGTCAGTGACGGAGAGTTCCGCCACGTGATGTCCCAGCTGCCCCAGGACTTCGAGGCTCTCGTCGGCGCCCCGGGCTAGAAGGAGCCACTACCAGGGTCATCTCCGACCGGCAGATCCGGGTGGACGGTTCACCGGCCGCACTACCGACCCCGCGTCGACGAGAGGATGCACGGGGCCCCGGTTACGCAACCTCAGCACGCGTCCGATGCGGACCCGGACACGGCATGAAATCGCCGGAGGATCGCATGGCACAACCGACAGTTCCCTCAGCTGGCGCACCCGTGGACGTCGAAGGCGGGGCCCAGCGGCCGTTCTCCGAGCACGCGGCCATGGCCAGAGCGTATCCCGGCGGCAGGATGACGGTGGGCGCCATCACGCCCCTGGAGGGCTTCGACGGGCCCGTACCGTCCCTGGCCGGGCACATCGAGCGGATCCAGCAGGCCGAGCGGGCCGGCTTCGCCTCCGTGTGGGTCCGTGACGTGCCGCTGCTGGATCCGAGCTTCGGGGACGCCGGGCAGGTCTTCGACCCGTGGGTGTACCTGGGGCAGCTCAGCGCCCGCACCACCTCGATCACCCTGGGGACCGCCAGCATCGTCATGCCGCTGCGCCACCCATTGCACACAGCCAAGGCGGCCGCCTCGGTGGACCAGCTGTCAGGGGGGCGGCTCCTGCTTGGGGTGGCCACCGGTGACCGGCCCTTGGAGTTTCCGGCCTTCGGTCAGGACCTGGACGGCCGGGCCGAGAGGTTCCGGCAGTCGCTGGCGTACTTCCATGCCGTCCTCGAGCACCGTTTCCCGCACGTGGAGTCGCCGCTCGGCCGGATGCGCGGCACCGATCTGCTGCCCAAGCCGGTGTACCGGCGGATCCCCGTACTCATGACGGGACGGGGCAGGCAGGACGTCCGGTGGATCGCCGACAACACGGACGGCTGGCTGTACTACACCCCGCCGCTCCAGCAGCAGGCCGAGAACATCGAGCGGTGGCGGGAGCTGACCCGCGGTGACGGCGGTGGGTTCAAGCCCTATGCCCAGGCCACCTATCTGGACCTGACCGAAGACCCGCTGGCCCTGCCCCGGCGCATCCACCAGGGCTTCTCGGTGGGCCGGGTGTCGTTCCTGGCGATGATGCGGGCATGGCAGGACATCGGCATCGACCAGCTGATGATCAACTTCAAGCACAGCCGCCGCCCGGTCGCCGACGTGATCGACGAACTGGCCGAACACGTGCTGCCGCACTTCCCGCCCGGGCGCTCCGTGGCGCGCGGTGAGCGGACCGTGGAGCGGACCGGGCCCTGAGGAAGGACACCCCCCCCGGCGGTCCCTGCGTGAGAGGGCCGGGCTCAGCCCCGCGCGGCCCCGGACGGCCGCTCCTGCGCGTAGTCGCACGTTCCCTCCGCCCGGAACTGCAGGGCCGCTCTGGTCACCTCCGCGCCGAGGCCGCGCAATTGGTCCGTAACCGCCTGGTCGGTGAGGTGTCCGTCGTGATCGAAGGCCCGGGAGGACCGCGGCACCGCAAACACCAGCGGTACGGCCCACCCGCGCAGCGACCGGACGATGAACTCCATCGCGTTGATCGCCTGCAGACCCTGCACTCCACCGGCGGTCGTCAGCAGCCCCACGGGTTTGTTGCTCAGGTAGGGCGGGTCGTGGTCGGCCAGGAGGGCGAGCCAGTCCACCGCGTTCTTGAACGCGCCGCTGACCGACCCGTGGTACGTCGGGCTGCTCCACAGCAGGGCGTCGGCGGCCTGAACGGTGTCCGCGAGCCGGCGGGCGGACGGAGGGATCCCGTACTCGGACGTGTAGAACGGAAGATCCAGCCGCTTGAGGTCGATCACCTGGGTGTGGGCGCCCGCTTCGGCCGCCCCCTCGACCGCCACACACAGTGCGGTGAGGCTGGTCGACGGGGTGCGCAGTGAACCCCCCATTCCGACGACGAGCGGAGGGCGCGCCATCTTGTCAACTCCTTCAGAGCATGCCCGGGGACGTGGGTCCGCTGGGCGGCGGAAAGGCCCGGTCGAGGGCGTCGAGCGCCTCGGTGGGAAGGTGGAGATCCGCCGCGTCACGGTTCTCCCGAACGTGGTCGGGTGATCCGGAACGCGGGATCCCGGGTGCCGTGGTCCGGGGCCTCGGAGTCACGCCGGCCCAGGTGGCACTGGCCTGGGTACCAGGTGCCTGCCCGGGCGCCGTGATCTCCTCACCGGAGGGGAGTGTGATGCTTCCGACCGATTCCGCAGACATCTCGTGCCTCCCGTCCGCCGCGCGTCCATGTGACGCGCACCGGCACCGAGTGCCCAGGTACGCGCCTGCCAGGCAACCGGTGGCGCGTGTGCCTCGGGAAGGTCAGGAGGGGCGGGCGCACGGCGCGGAGAGAGGGCCGGGGCCGGGCGGGTGAGGGGGATGCCGGTGGCGTCCGTAATCAGGTGGTGCTTGCTGCCAGTCCGGCCCCGATCGACGGGGCTTCGTCCCGTCTTGGGCCCCCTTCAACGCCCGGATGTGGGAGCCGTCGGACGTCCGCCCGGGCCGCGGAGCGGGCCGAGGGCGAGCGCGGTCCCCACGGACACACGCCCCCGGGGCGGCGAGGACGCCTCATCCACTTTGGCCGACAACACCCCCGCCTGGCATCGAAGCAGAAGCGAGCATTCCGCCACCGGCGCGAACCGAGGGGCGGCCTCAGCGTCCCGGGAGCAGTCCCATGGGGCCAGGACTCCTCCGGGTCGTCGTCGCGCGTGGCCGGTGCGGTCCGCACGGCGAGGAGACCGTCCAGTGGATCGTCCGCCGGCGCGGCCCGCGGAGGGGCGGTCAGGGGTGTCGGGCGTGCACCGGGTTGTTGGCGACCTCGTCCGGGCACTTCTGGTGCGGCCCGCGCTTCAGCCGGTCACGCTGCCAGTCGAACGTGGCGAGGGCCAGGGACGCCACCATGCCGACGAGTCCGGCACCGATCGCGGTGACGAGCGCCCCCCGATAGTCGCTCCTGCCGAGGGTCACATAGAACAGGCCGGGCAGCGCGGCTGTGCCCACCGCCGCCCCGAGCCGCTGCCCCGTCTGCAGGGCACCGCCCGCCGCGCCCGCCATGTGCACAGGTACGTCCCGCAGGGTCATGGTGATGTTGGGGGAGACCACGAAGCCACCGCCGATGCCGCCGAGGAACAACAGCGGGGCGGCGACCCAGGGCGCCATGCCCAGGGGTGCCAGACGCAGCAGCAGCGCGGTACCGCCCAGCCCCAGGATGACGCCCGTCAGACCGCACACGGTGAGCAGACGGCCGAAGCGCTCCACCAGCCGTCCGGAGACCACGGCGGCGATGGCCGAACCCACCGCGAACGGCGTCACGGCCAGGCCGGACCGGAGCGGGGAGAAGCCGAGGCCGCGTTGGTAGAAGAGCGCGAAGACCAGCCAGACCCCGCTGAAGCCGATGAAGTACAGCGTGCCCACACCAGCGCCCACGGCATAGCCGCGTACGGTGCTGAACAGCCGCGGGTCGAGCAGCGGCTGGCTCCCCCGGGCCACCAGGCGGCGCTGCCACCAGGCGAAGACGACGAGGAGCGCCGCGCCGACGAGGAACAGCCACCACAGCCGCCGTATCCCGCCGGAGTCCGCCTGGACCAGCGGGTACATGATCGCCAGCACACCGAGTCCGAGGAGCAGGATGCCGGGCACGTCCACCTGCCCCCGGCCGGAGCGCCGGGTGCGGGGGAGCAGCCGGCGGCCGAGGAGGACGGCGAGGATGCCGATGGGGACATTGACGTAGAAGATCCACCGCCAGCCCTGGGGACCGGAGGCCAGGGCGAGGATGGCGCCGCCGGTGATGGGACCGGCGGCCGAGGAGATACCGACGGTCGCGCCGAAGAAGCCGAAGGCGCGGGCACGCTCGGCGCCGCGGAACATCTGCTGGATCAGTGCCGAGTTCTGGGGGGCCATGAAGCCCGCCGCCAGGCCCTGGGCGAGCCGGGCCACCGCCAGCAGCGTGATGTCGGGGGCCGCTCCGCAGGCCGCGCTGAAAATCACGAAACCGCTGAGGGCCAGCAGGAAGATGCGGCGCCGGTCCAGGGCGTCGCCGAGGCGCCCGGCGGTGACCAGGGCGAGGGCGAAGGTCAGGGCGTACCCGGACACCACCCACTGCACCTGGGCCGGGGAGGCGTGCAGGTCGCGCTGGATGGTCGGCAGGGCCACCGCCACGATCGTCACGTCCAGCAGGCTCATGAAGCCGGCCACCAGCGTGACCCACAGTGCCCGCCACCGCTGCGGATCCGGCTCGTACCCGGCCTCCTGACCGCCCGTGTTCCGCCCGCCCGCCGCTGCCGCCGACGCTGTCACCGCGCTCCCTTCGCCAGGCCGCCCAACCAGACCGCCAGCCCAAACCGCCGGCCCGGACCGCCAGTTCGCCGGTCCTCCAGCCCGCCGGTCCGCCGAACGGTTCACCTGGCGGAGTCCTCAAGTTCCCCCACGGGGTGCGGACACACACCGCGGCGGCGTCCGATACCGGTGGAGGGCCGGTCGTCGTCACCCCGGGTAGTCGTACCGACGCCGTGCGAAGGGGGCCGTTTGGAGTGGCCGGAACTGTGCAGGTGTGCAGCGAGACAATGATCGGCGAAAGGAACTTCATCATGGCGGCGACCGACAACGACGAGTCGCTGGATCTCGCCGCAGTCAAGCGCCATCGGGTGCTGTTCCGCGCGAACGAGAGACGACGCAACCCGAAGCTGCGCCGCAGCGACATCACCGTGACCGACGAGGCGGCGGTCAAGCGCGCCACGAAGGCGGCCGCCCTCGGTAACGCGATGGAGTGGTACGACTTCGGCATCTACAGCTATCTCGCGGCGACGATCGGCAAGGTCTTCTTCCCGTCGGGGAACGACACCGCCCAGCTGCTCAGCTCCTTCGCGACCTTCGCGGTGGCATTCCTGGTGCGCCCCGTGGGAGGCATGGTCTTCGGGCCGCTCGGCGACAAGGTCGGCCGCAAGCGCATCCTCTCCATCACCATGATCATGATGGCGGTGGGCACCTTCGCCATCGGCCTCATCCCGTCGCACTCCGCCATCGGTCTGTGGGCCCCGGCCCTGCTGATCTTCTTCCGGCTGGTGCAGGGCTTCTCGACCGGCGGTGAATACGGGGGCGCCTCGACCTTCATCGCCGAGTACGCGCCGGACAAGCGGCGCGGGTTCTTCGGCAGCTTCCTGGAGATCGGCACGCTCGCCGGCTATGTCGGAGCCTCCGGCCTCGTCGTCGTCCTCACCAGTGTCTTCAGCGAGGACCAGATGCTCCAGTGGGGCTGGCGCATCCCGTTCCTGGTCGCGGCTCCGCTCGGTCTGATCGGCCTCTATCTGCGGCTCAAGCTGGACGAGACGCCCGCCTTCCAGAAGCTGGAGGGCGGCCAGGCCAAGGCGACCGAGGCCGCCGACGCCGTGGAGACATCGGCCACCGGCGACCTCGGCAAGATCTTCACCCACTACTGGCGGCCGCTGGTGCTGTGCCTCGCGCTCGTCGCGGCGTACAACATCACCGACTACATGCTGCTCTCGTACATGCCGACGTATCTGTCCGACGAACTGGGCTACGGCACCAACCACGGGCTGCTGATCCTGCTCGTGGTGATGGTCGTGCAGATGTGCGTCATCAACCAGGTCGGACGGCTCTCGGACCGCTTCGGGCGCAAGCCGCTGCTGATGGCGGGCATGCTCGGCTTCCTCTTCCTCTCGCTGCCGTCCTTCCTCCTCATCCGCCAGGGCGGTGTCGTCCTCATCACCGTCGGCCTCCTCCTGATGGGCCTCTCGCTGGTGATGATGCTGGGCACGATGTCGGCGGCGCTGCCGGCGATCTTCCCCACCCATGTCCGCTACGGCTCGCTCTCGGTCGCCTACAACCTCTCCACCTCGGTCTTCGGTGGGACGACACCTCTGGTGATCACCGCCCTGATCAGCGTCTTCGGTACCAACCTCGTGCCGGCCTACTACGCCACGGCCGCGGCGGTGGTCGGAGTCGTCGCCGTGCTGTGCATGAAGGAGACCGCCAACAAGCCGCTGGCCGGCTCGCCGCCTTCCGTGGAGACGGAGGAGGAGGCCGCGGAGCTGGTGCAGACGCGGCAGGCCACGGCCAAGCTCTGAACCACTCTCGCGCGGCCGGATCTTGGTCCAAGTGGCCGAGGCTATGCGCCTCACTTAACGTGTCCGTATGCTCACAAAAAGGGACGATTCGACTTCAGAGTGCGCACTTCCCGTAGCGCGATGCGTCGGCCTGATATGTGTCGCGACCGCGGCGGGCGCCCTGCTCACCGGCTGCGGCCGGGCGGACGACAATGCGGCGGGCGCCACCGCGGTCCAGGCGGCCGAGCTGGCACCGATGTCGCCGTCCGCCTCGGCGCCGACCTCCGCGTCCGCCTCGATGTCGATGTCGATGCCCCCGTCCGCTTCGGCGAGCGGGGGCAATCTCGCCCGGGACCAGGCCGAGCGCAAGGCGTTGCTCGAGAAGGTCAAGGTCGGCTACGGGGACGCGCTGAGCGCCGCCGTGGCGAAGGTGTCGGCGTCGAAGCTGGTCTCGATCGAGCTGAAGGGCGGGAGCAAGGGTCCCCGCTGGGAGGCCGAGGTGGCCACCGCGGACGGGACCGCCCACACCGTCCGGGTCGACGCGGTCACCGGCAAGGCCGATCAGGCGCAGGCCGAGACGGAGCAGGACAACGACGACAGGGCCAAGCTGGCGGACCGGCTGAAGAAGGCCACGGTGACCGCCCAGCAGGCCGCCCAGACCGCCACCGACAAGACCAAGGGCACGGTGACGGCCCTCGAACTCCAGGGCACTCACGGGGGCACACCCGAGTGGTCCGTCGATGTCGTGACGAACGGCGACTGGAAGAAGACGACCTTCGGCATCGACGCGGTCAACCGCAAGATCACGCGGGAACACGTCGACCAGGATTGACCCGGTGCGCGTCCCCCGCCCCCACTCGCACGCCGCGCGCGGCACATGAAGCGGCCCCGTCCGGACCCCGATCCGGCGCCGGGGCCGCTTCTCTGTGTGAGAACTGTCGCGTCACCGCCTTGACAGGTGACGCACCCACTTGGGAATCTGGCGGGCATGGAGAGTCAGAGCGTCAACGACATCGCCGCGGCCGGGCGTCGCGCGCGGTTCGGCACGTTGCCCGAGCGCGTCCGGTACGAGGATCTGGTCGAGGAGAAGATGTCCGCACCGCGCGATCCGACGAGGGATGCCTTCCACGCGGAGGGGGCCTGGTCGACCTTCTCCTGTCTGGCCGTCGATCTGGGCCTGTGAGGCGAAGCCCGGCCGCCCGGCCGGCTCGGCTCGGCCGGCGCTCAATCCTGGTCGACGTCACCGGTCATGGGGGCTACTGACGGGCTGTCACCACGGCCTGGCGGTAAGGGTCGTAGCCGAGGGCGACCGGCGTCCGGCGGACCGCGCGGGGAACGGCACGTTTGCCCGGTCGGGTGCGGGCAACGCGAACTCCATGACTGAGTCCAACAACAACACGAGGCAGAAGTCCGCACCGGCACAGGAGACCGCGGCGAAGGCCCGGCGGTCCGCGGGCAAGGCGACGGCACCGGCCGGCCGTGCGGCGAAGGAGGCCGTGACGACCACCGACGACGCCATGTCGGCCGCGAAGGCCGGCACCGAGCGGGCGGCCGGGGCGGCGAGTTCGGCCGCCCGCACGGCGGCCCGGGGCGTCGAATCGGGCCGCCGTGCCGTGATCACGGCCTCGGGCCAGGTCGCCTCCACCGCGAAGACGGCCTGGACGGTGGTCGCCCACCGCAAGCTGGTCACCGCCGGTGTGGGCGCGGGCCTGACCGCGCTGACCGCCGCGTCGTACGCCATGGGCCGCCGTGCCGAGCGGCACACGTACGGGCCGCTCACCCGCCTTACCCAGGGCCGTATCTGACAGTCTGTCAGTACTATGCGAAACGGTACGGACCGCGGGTCGGCGCCGCGGTCCGTACCGTGCGGACGGGCTGGGCTGTGGGGAGGTCAGCCCGTCACGCCCGTGGGGTCAGCCCTTCTTGTTCAGCTGCGCGACGGCCTTGGCGAGACCGTTCGCCCACAGCTGGTTGACCCGGGAGCGCTCGGTTGCGTTCGGGTACCGGTTGGTGCACGACGGGCCGGGTCCGCCGCCCGACATCAGCTCGCTGCACGGGCCGCTGTAGTGGTCGGGCAGTCCCAGCACGTGGCCGGTCTCGTGGGCGGCGACCCGGACCGAGTCGTACTGCTGGTTCTGCGCGTAGTCCAGGAAGATGTAGCCGCTGCCGTGGCCGTTCGTGGACGCGTACGACCCGCTCGGGTCGCTGCCCTCGTAGTAGGAGAAGTCGCCGCCACCCGACGTCGCCGCGAGCTTGACGTTCGACACGGAGCTGTTCCAGATCGAGGCCGCACTCGATATCTGGGAGCGGAAGCTCGGCGCCTGGGAGGCGTTGTAGTAGACGGTCACCACCTTCAGGGAGGGCTGGGCGGCCTGCCGCTTCGCGACCGACTTCAGCACGGCGTCGAAGAACGCCTTGTCGCCGCTCTTGGCGGCCGAGCCGACGTAACCGACGGCGCTCGTGGGGGCGTAGGCCTGGTCGGTGCTCCGGGCGCTCGCCGGGCTCGCGGTGCCGAGCGCGGCGGTGGCCAGACCGAGGCCGAGCGCGAGGGCCAGAAGTCTCCGGGGGTTCTTCGGCCGGCTGCTCGTACGGAACTGCGTCATGTGGGGGCTCCTGCTCGTCCTGTGGGGTTGAACGATCGGTTGCCAGTGAGTCTCGGACAGGCAACGGGCCCGCGGATGATGGCAATCGGGGATAGCTCGGGGCTATCGGCGGCCGACTCGTCCACTTTCGTTGGAACTTGAACATCTGGTGATGTGCCGCCCGCCGCCCTACGCTCCCCCCATGGAGCTCGAGGTGAGGCATCTGCGCGTCCTCTGCGCCATCGCCGACACCGGCAGTCTGCACAAGGCGGCACGGGAACTCGGCCTGGCGCAGCCCTCGTTGAGCACCCAGCTGCGGCGCATCGAGCACGCGCTCGGTGCCCAGCTCTTCGTGCGCGGCCGCACGGGCTGCCGGCCCACCCCGCTGGGCCTGGCGGTGCTGAGCCGGGCCAGGCCGATGATGGCGGAGTTCGCGGCGATCGTCACCGAGACCAGGGCGGCGGCCGCCCGGGCCGCCGACGGGTTCCAGCTGCGCATCGGCGCCACGGCCAGCCGGGCCATCCCGGGCTGGCTGCGTCTGCTGCGGACCCGGATACCGCGCGTCGAACCGACGTTGCAGATGAACGTGTCCGCCAACGCCCTGCTGGACATGGTGGCCGCGGGCCGGCTCGACATGGCCTTCGTGCACGAGGTCGAGGGCAGTCCGCTGCGCATCCCGGCCGGCCTGTGCCTGCGCGTACTCGTGGAGCGGGAACCGCAGTTCGTCACGCTCGCCGCCGATCACCCGGCGGCCTCCCGGCGGCAGGTGCGGCTCGCCGACCTGGCCGGGGAACGCTGGATGGTCGACTCCACCGTCGACGGCGAGTGGGACGCCCTGTGCCGGGTGCTGCGGGCGGCGGGCCTGGAGGCCGAGATGCTGCACGGCGACTACCTCACCGCCTACTCGCTGGCCGCCACGGGCGAGGTGGTCACCGTCAGCCAGCCCACCGCCCATCCCCGGCCCGACCTCGCGATCCGCCCCCTGGAGGGCGACCCGATAGGCGTACGGCTGCTGCTGGCGGCCCGCACCGAGGCCGAACTGGACGACGTCTACCCCGAGTTGGAGCAGGCCTACGGTGCGGTGGCCCGGGAGGCACCCGCCTACCGGGAGTGGCTGGAGCGGACGCGCGTACGGGACGCGCCGGGCGCCGCCCCGCCCGGGACCTACCGGCCCGCGCCCACGCACCCGCACCCGGAGCCGGTACCGGGACACATCCCGGTACCGGCGCCATGGCCGCGGCCCCTGAGCGTCGGCAGGCAGACACCCCGGTCGCGCCGGACCACACCGGGAGCGGCGGACCGGGGCCTCACAGACCGGACGGACACAGCCGCTGGGCCTTGCCGCCCTTGACCACCGCGTCGACACACCCGCCGGGCAGGCCGTCGTGCGTCGCGGTGGAGAAGTTGGCGGTCATGGTCAGGGCGCCGTCGCCGAACGTCGTCCGCTGCACCAGGTGGTCTCGCGTCAGCCGGCGGAAGTCGGTCATCGGCAGGGTGGCGGCCGCCTTGTGCAAAGGCTCGAAGTACTTCTGCAACCCGGCGATCCGCTTGCCGTGCCGGTCCAGTTCGGACTGGTCGAGCACCAGATTGAGCGGCACGTTGTACAGCATCGCCAGCAGAGCGCGGGTGCGGCTCTGGTCCGGCAGCTTCGACCACGACAGCTCCCAGCGCTCGGTGCTGATCACCGAGTCGTGCAGCACCGTCTGGTAGAGCGGCACCCGGTACTCCGGGTCGTACATCGCCTTGGCGAGGTCGTCCGGGAGGTGGACGGGCTTGAAGTAGATCGCGGGCGCGCCGTAGGGCGCGTAACCGCCCCAGGTGGCCCGGTCCCGCTCCAGCTTCCACAGTCCGTCGGCGACCGGGGTGCCGGAACCGTGGCTGAAGGACACGACGCGGTTCGCCCAGGAACCGGCGCTCTCCGACCCGAGCACCAGCTTCCGGTCGCCGGACAGCCGTGCCATGCGCTCCAGCCGGTTGCGGCGGTCCCGCGCCTGGGTCGTCGGATGCGCGGGGGAGTGGTCGGTGAACAGTTCGCCGGCGGCGTCGACGTCGAGGAAGTAGCTGTCGGCACCGTTCGCGGTCATCTGCCGGGTACGGTCGGCGAGATAGTGCTTCGAGGGCTCGGCCCGCCTCAGCGCCTCGGAACTGACATAGCAGCCACGGCCGCCGAAACCGGTGACCGGCTTGCCGTCGGCGTCCCGCACACAGGCGTCCGGCCACACCGGGGCCGGCCACTTCGACACCGGTGAGTCGGCCGAGTCCGGATCCTGCGCGTTGGCCCAGGAGTCGTAGGGCCCGACGAGGTAGCCGGAGCGTTCGGCGAGGCTCGTGGCCTCGGCGTCCATGGGGGAATCGTCGGCGTCGTAGCCGAGCCACATCCGGTCGATGCCGAGTTCCCGCAGCCGGCGTACACCCTCGACGGTCCGCGCCTGGCCCCAGGTGTAGGCGTGGAAGGCGCCCACCAGCTTGCCGACCCCGGGGTTCCGGGCGATCTTCTCGCGCAGGGTGGTGATGCCGCCGTGGCCGGTCAGCCAGCCACGGTAGTCGCGCGCGGCGGCCACCGGCGAGCCGTCGGTCAGCGCGAAGGTGATCTTGTATTCCTCGGTGTCCTCCCGCGGCGAGAACGCGTGCCGCGCCTCGGTGCGCAGGCGGCCGCCGGCGGAGACGAACTTCAGCGTGCTGCCGATGTCGGACTCGGCGATGTAGCTCGAACCATGCCGTCCCGAGAGGGTGGTGCCCCAGAACGGCATGGTCAGACCGTCGGTCATGCCCGCCTCCGAGCCGGCGAGCCCGGCCCTCGACGAGTTCCACCACCGGTCGGCGACCGGCACCGACAGGCCCTCGCCCCGCGGTATCTGCAGCTCCCGGGTGGCCGGGTCGCCGCCGGTCACCGGCCAGTTCAAGGTGGCCTCGCGGTCGGAGCGCACCGACACCGCCAGCCGCCCGTCGCGCGCGGACGCCGTGACGGTGAACCCCGTCGCCGGGTAGCGCCAGATGGCCTCGGCCCCGCGCACCGACACCTCCCCGGCGGGGCCGAGGCTGTCGGCGGCGGGCGCGGACAGCTGCCAGCCGCGGCCGTCGTCGGCCTGGGCACGTACGGCCAGGGACGCGGTGTCCACCACCGCGCGTCCGCCGGCCACGGGGACGGTCACCCGGCCTGCGCGCGCCTCGACGCGCTGACGGTCACCGGTGCCGCTGCCGAACGCGGTGGCCGTGCCGACCACGCCGATCACCGCGAGGGCTCCGCTCACCGCGATGATCTTCTTCCTGGTTTTCCTGATCTTCCTCGCCTTCATGGTCCGTCACTGTCGTCACCCGGGATAAGAGACTTGTGAGAGACCGTCGGGTGCGGCGGAATCCGGTACGCGCAGCCGCAGGAGCGCTCCGCCGCCGGGCGCGTGCTCCGCGGTGAGGTCGGCGTCGTGCGCGCGGGCGATCTGACGGGCCATGGCCAGGCCCAGTCCGGAGCCCGGCAGGGCGCGGGCCGTGCGGGCACGGTAGAAGCGGTCGAAGACATAGGGCAGGTCCTCCGCGGCGATACCCGGCCCGTGGTCGCGGATCACGAGGACCAGACAGCCCGCCGCACGCTCCAGCGTGACCTCGACGGGGCGGTCCGGCGGACTGAACTTGGCCGCGTTGTCGAGGAGGCTCGACAGCAGCCGGGACAGCCGCGCGGGTACGCCGGAGACCGTCCCGGTGTGCGCGTCGGGGGCGATCCGCAGGCGGAAGGACACGTTAGGCCAGTGGCCGCGGGCCGAGTCCACCCCGTGGGCGACGACCGACGCCAGGTGGACCTCCTCGACGAGCGGGTCCGGCTCCTCCTCGCGGGCCAGCTCGATCAGGTCGTTGACCAGCACGGTGACCTCACGCAGCTGGCGGCCGAGCGCGGTGGCCGCCCGCTCGCGCTGCGCCTCGGTCAGCCGGCCGGAGCGGATGAGGAGGTCGGCGTTGGTGCGCAGCGCGGTGAGCGGGGTGCGCAGTTCATGGGAGGCGTCGGCGACCAGACGGCGTTGGGCGGTCACGGACTTCTCCAGCTCCCCGAGCATCGTGTTGAAGGAGGCGGCGAGCCTGGTGATCTCGTCGTCGCCACGCGCTCGTCCCGTGGGCAGCTCGATGCGGTGGCGGGCGTCGCGGGTGGCGGTGATGCGTTCGGCGGTCGCGGTCAGCCGGGCGACGGGGGCGAGGCCCGTGCGGGAGACCCACGAACCCAGCACACCGGCCAGGATCACGCCGGCCGCACCGACGGCGGCGAGCAGCCCGGCGGCCTGCCGTACCCCCTGGTCGACGGTGTCGGCGCGCACCGCGACCTGGAGGGCGCGGCCTGCGTTCAGTGGGGTGGTGAGCATACGGGCGCGGTGATCGGCGAGGCGGAGTTCGCTGTAGTACGGGCCGCGCGTGCCGGCCGCGACCTGGCGGGTGGCGCCGGTGACGGGCAGCAGATAGGGCTGGGCGGGATCGTCGCCGGGCCGGACGGGGACCAGTTGGGTGCAGGCCGGGGCGGCGAGGTACCGGCACTCTCCCTGGACGACGCCCGGCGGATCCCGCCGGTACTGCTGGGCGGCCAGCCGCGCGGACTGGGTCAGGTGCAGGTCGAGCTGGTGCAGCAGCTGGTGACGGATGACCAGGAACGCGGCGGCACAGACGCCGACCACGACCACCGCCACGGCGGCCGAGGCCGCGAGAGTCAGCCGGGTGCGCAGCCGACGGCGCGGCCACCGGCCTTCCGGCCGCCGGCCGGACCGGGCGCTCCGGCGCCACGGCACGTGCCTCATGGCAGGTCCAGCCGGTAGCCGACGCCGTGCACGGTGTGCACCAGCCGGGGCTCGCCCCCGGCCTCCAGCTTGCGGCGCAGATAGCCGACGTACACGGCGAGCGAATTGGACTCGGGGCCGAAGTCGCAGCCCCACACGCGCTCCTGGATCACGCTCCTCGGCAGCACCTGACCGGGATGGCGGAGCAGCAGTTGCAGCAACGAGAACTCGGTGCGGCTGAACTCGACGGCACGTGAGCCGCGCCGCCCGGTGCGGGTGACCGGATCGACGACGAGATCGGCGAAGGACAGCTCCGTCCCGGCCGAGGGTTCGGCGGACCCGGAGCGGCGCAGCAATGCCCGTACGCGGGCCACCAGTTCGTCCAGGGCGAAGGGTTTGACCAGGTAGTCGTCGGCGCCCGCGTCGAGGCCGTCCACCCGTTCACGCACCGAACCGAGGGCAGTCAGGACCAGTACCGGTGTGCGGTCGCCCAGTTCCCGGAGCCGTCGGCACACCGCCAGCCCGTCCAGGCCGGGCAGCATCACGTCGAGCACCATGGCGTCGGGTTCCCAGTCGGCGACGGCGGCCAGCGCGCCGAGTCCGTCCTCCGTCCCGCGCACGTCGTAGCCCTCCACCGCGAGGCCGTCCTGTACGGCGTAGCGCACCTCGGGTTCGTCGTCGACGACCAGGATCCTTGCCGCCCTCGCCCGCTCACCAGCACTGTTCATGCGGCACAGCTTGCCAAACACGGCCCCGGTCACCGGGCGGGCACCACCGGTGCGCGGCGCCGACGGCCCGCGGCGCGGGGGGCGACCCGCGCCGCGGACCGGTGACGGCGTCAGTCGTTGGAGCCCACCGTGTTGTCGTGGCCCGCGTTGAAGACGTCATCCGCGGCTAGGGTTCATCGAACAGCACCCGTACATAGGTACACGTGAAGGTATTTACCCGGCACGTCCCCGGCCCTGCGCGTCCCATCCGAATGGCCGAGCCGGCCGCTGCCGACCTTCGGTCTCGTGCCGGACGCCCGCCGGGCCGGTGCCGTCGCGAGCCGGCGAACGCATTCGCCAACGGCCTTGCGGTGGAGGGATATCGGTGTGCCACACTCGATGATCGTCAGCAATTCACCGGTCACACGACGCGCGACGGAGCCCGCCATGACGTCTGGCACGCCCACCACCCGGCAGATCGACACGAGCACGGCCCACCCCGCCCGTGTCTACGACTGGCTGCTCGGCGGCAAGGACAACTACCCGGTGGACGAGGCGGTCGGGGAGCGACTCCCCGCGGAAGCCCGTGCCGCCGCGCGGCAGAATCGTGCCTTCATGCACCGTGCGGTGGCCTGGCTCGCCGGACAGGGCATCGACCAGTTCCTCGACATCGGCACGGGCATACCCACGGAACCGAACCTGCATCAGATCGTCCAGGGGATCGTGCCGACGGCCCGGGTCGTCTACACCGACAACGACCCCATCGTGCTGCGGCACGCGGAAGCCCTGCTCGTGGGCCGTCCGGAGGGTGTCACGGACTACGTCGAGGGGGACGTACGCGACCCGGCCGCGATCATCGCGCACGCGCGGCAGACCCTCGACTTCAGCCGGCCGGTCGCGCTGTCCCTGATCGCGCTCATGCACTTCATCGGCGACGACCAGAACCCCCACGAGCTGGTGCGGAACATGCTGGCCGAACTGCCGTCGGGCAGCTACCTGGTGCTGTCGCACGCCGCGTCCGACCTGTACCCGGAGCTGGCGGAACGGGTCACGGCCGAGTACGCCAAGGGCGGCATACAGCTGGGCTTCCGGACCCGCGCCGGTGTCCTGCGCTTCTTCGACGGCCTCGACCTGGTCGAGCCGGGCCTGGTGACCGCCACCGAGTGGTTCAAGGGCACCCCGGCTCCCGCCCCCGAGGGCAGCGGTCTCTACGCGGGTGTCGCGCGCGTCCGCTGAGCGTCGTACCCGTTCGTCATCCCGCGCCCCAGCGCGGTCAGCAGGCGGCCACAGCGTGCCGTCATCTCGGCCGCGCTCTGGTCCGGGTGTTCCGACCACCAGCGCATCACCGCGGTGACGGCGTACTGCCAGACGTGGTTGAGGAGTTGGTGGTCGAGCGGGTCGCCGTCCCCCGTCCCGGCCAGCAGCCCGGTGGCGCCCGCGGCACCCATGGCGGCCAGGCGCCCGCGATAGAGGTGGACGGCGTCGCGCGCCTCACCGGTCGGCGGCAGGGCCGGGTCGTACAGGACGGACCAGGCGTGCCGGCACCGCTCGACCGCCGTGAAGATCGCCTCGAGGGTGTCCAGCGCGTGATCGGGTGAGCCGCTGTGCGACCCGGCGGCGGCCACGGCGTCCACCAGCAGCCCGCCGACCCGGTGGACGCAGGCCAGGTAGAGCCCGTCCTTGGAGTCGAAGTAGCTGTAGATCAGCGGCTTGGAGATGCCCGCGCGCCGCGCCACGGCGGTGACGGAGACACCCGCGTAGCCGTCTCTGCCGAACTCCTCCACGGCCACGTCGACGATCTGACGCTCCCGGTCCGCCCGGGAGACTCCTTTGGTGCCGGCCTTGCCCATGGGCGCACTCTAGCCCACGATGTGACCGAGCGGTAAGTTACCCGGCGGTCAAATGAGGGGGCGCGAAGTCATGACGCGGTCGTGGTGGGGATGGGGCAATGTCGAGGACGCGGTGCGCGGGGCCGAACTCCAGGCGCTGTTGGCACGCGTACGGCTGCTGGCGCCGGGTGACCTCACCGACCACGAGCCCCCGGACATCGCCGCGCTGGACCTGCCCCGGCCCCGGGTGGCCGCGCCCGCCTCGCTCGCCGTACTGTGCTCCGCCGACCCGGCCGACCGTGCCGCGCACGCGCACGGCAAGGCGTTCCGGGACGTGGTGCGCAACCTGCGCGGGGAACTGCGCCATGTGCCGGACCTCGTCGCACGGCCCCGCGACGAGAGCGAGGTGACCGACCTCCTCGACTGGTGCACCCGCGAGGGCATCGCCGTCGTCCCGTTCGGCGGCGGCAGCTCGGTGGTGGGCGGCGTCGAACCGCGGTGCGACGATCACCCCGGCGTGGTCACCGTCGACCTTGGGCGCATGGACCAGGTCCTGGAGATCGACCACACCAGCCGCGCCGCGCGCATCCAGGCCGGTGTGTTCGGCCCGCATCTGGAGAACCAGCTCAAGCCCCACGGACTGACCCTGCGTCACTTCCCGCAGTCCTTCGAGTTCTCCACGCTCGGCGGCTGGCTCGCCACACGCGCGGGCGGCCACTACGCGACGCTGTACACCCACATCGACGACCTCGTCGAGTCGATGCGCGTGGTCACCCCGAGCGGGGTGAGCGCCTCGCGCCGGCTGCCGGGCTCCGGTGCCGGACCGTCACCGGACCGCCTCTTCCTGGGCAGCGAGGGAACGCTCGGCATCATCACCGAGGCATGGATGCGGCTGCGCGAGCGGCCCCGCCGGCGCGCCGGAGCCTCCGTGCTGTTCGACGACTACGCGGCGGCGGTGGCGGCCACCCGGGCCGTCGCGCAGAGCGGCCTGAACCCGGCGAACTGCCGGCTGCTCGACGCGGCCGAGTCCCTGCTCAACGCGGGCGTCGACGTGCGCGGCGGGATGCTCGTCCTCGCCTTCGAGTCGGCCGACCACCCGGTGCGCCACAGCCTGGAGCAGGCCCTGGAGCTCTGCCGCGACCACGGCGGAAGACCCTCCGCCGTGCCCTCCGAGACCCGGGCCGAGGGTGGCGACCGCGCCCCGGCCGGCCGGGGCCTGGCCGGTGACCCCGGTGGGGAGACGGCCGGGGTGTCCGCAGCGGACGCCTGGCGCTCGTCGTTCCTGCGGATGCCCTACCAGCGCGACGCCCTGGCCCGGCACTCCGTCATCGCCGAGACCTTCGAGACGGCCTGCACCTGGGACAGGTTCGAGACGCTCCACCGGGCCGTCACCGAGGCGGCGCACTCGGCCATCCGCGAGGTCACCGGAACCGGGGTGGTCACCTGCCGTTTCACCCATGTCTACCCCGACGGCCCCGCACCCTACTTCGGCGTGTACGCCCCCGGCCGCTGGGGGAGCACCGTGGCCCAGTGGGATCACATCAAGGCAGCCGTGTCGGAGGCGATCGAGGCGCACGGCGGCACCATCACCCACCACCACGCGGTCGGACGCGATCACCGCCCCTGGTACGACCGCCAGCGCCCCGCGCCCTTCGCCGCCGCGCTGGCCGCCGCCAAGTCGGCCCTGGACCCGGCCGGTGTCCTCAACCCCGGAGTGCTCCTCCCGGCGCCCTGACACACCGCCGCCGTGGCCCCGGAGCCGTGCCCCCCCGGAGCGGACGCGCGGCGGGGCGCCGTCAGAGTGCCGCCGTGAAGGTGTGGTTCCCGGCGGGCAGGTGGTAGCTCGCCGAGCCCGCGGGAACGGCCTGTTCGGGGGCGACGACCGACTCCGCCCGCGAGGTGGGCACGGTGACGGTGGCGTAGGTGCCGACCGGCACGGTGACCCGCAGTGTCAGGCGCGTGCCGGCGATCGACCAGCTGCTCGCCGCCGTGCCGTAGGGGGTGTCGTACGTGGTGTCGGCCGAGGTCAGGCCGCCGCCGGGCCGCGGCGCGACGCGCAGCGAGGCATAGCCGGGGCTCGCCGGGGCGAGCCCGCCGACGTGCCGGTAGAGGAAGTCGCCGACCGAACCGAGCCCGTAGTGGTTGAAGGAGTTCATGCCCGGGTCGTTGAACGAGCCGTCGGCACGTATGCCGTCCCAGCGCTCCCAGATCGTGGTGGCACCGTGGTCGATCATGTAACCCCAGCCGGGGAACCCGCGTTGCAGCAGGACGCGGTAGGCGGTGTCGGTGTGGCCGTGCTCGACCAGCACGGACAGCAGGTTCTCCACGCCGAGGAAGCCCACGCTGAGGTGCCCGTCGGCCGCGGCGACCCGAGCGGCCAGCCTGTCCGCGGCCGGCTGGACGAGAGAGGCAGGGAGCAGCCCGAAGGCCAGGGCCAGCACATAGCCGGTCTGGGTGTCGCCGCGCACGGTGCCGTCGCCCGTGACGAAGCGCGCGGTGAAGGCCGCCGCCACCTGGTCGGCGAGCCGCCCGTACGAAGTGGCCTCGGCCGTACGGCCCGTGGCCGCGGCCATGCGCGAGACCAGGCGTGCGGACCAGGCGAAGTAGGCCGTGCAGACGATGTCCCGCGCGGTGTCGTCGGCGACGTTGAGCCAGTCGCCGAAGGTCTGCCGGTCGCGGATGAGGTCGCCGCCGGCGGTGCCGCGCAGGTAGTCCACCCATGTCGCCAGCGCCGGGAAGTGCCGGTCGGCGACCGTGAGATCGCCGAAGCGCTGCCACAGCGTGTACGGGACGATCGCTCCGGCGTCGCCCCAGCCGGCCGTCCCGGCACCGTCGATCACCGCGGGCGCGACGTCGGTGAACGCGCCGTCGGCCCGCTGGGCGTCCGTGAGATCGTCGACGAACTTGGCGAGGAAGGCGTGGGTGTCCAGATTGAAGGTGGACGTCGCGCAGAACGCGGCGATGTCACCGGTCCAGCCCAGCCGCTCGTCCCGCTGCGGGCAGTCGGTCGGGATCGACAGCATGTTGCCGCGTTCACCCCACACGATGTTGTACTGAAGCTGGTTGACCAGCGCGTCGGAGGTGCGGAACGTGCCGGGCCGGGCGACGTCGGTCCACACCGCGCGCCCGGTCACCGTGCCGCCGTCCGGCTTGAAGTCGGCCGGTAGACCGCCGAGTTCGACATAGCGGTAGCCGTGGACGGTGAACCGGGGCTCGTACGTCTCCACGTCCCCGGTGCCGGCGAGCGTGAACCGGTCGGTCGCCTGGGCGGACCGCAGGTTCGCGGTGTAGAGGCGGCCGTCGGCGTCGAGGACCTCGCCGTGCCGCACGGTGACCGTGGTCCCGGCGTCGCCACGGACCGCGATCCGGTTCCAGCCGGTGAAGTTCTGCCCCAGGTCGAAGATCCACACCCCGGGATCGGGCTGGGTGATCCGCACCGGAGTGAACTCCTGCTGGACACTCACGCCCGCGTCGACCTGGGCCACCAGGTGGGGCGCGGCGCCGTCGCGGACGACCGCGGCGGACCAGCCGGCGTCGTCGAAGTCGGCGCCGTCCCAGCCGGCCACGTGCAGCCGGGCGTCATACGTCTCGCCTTGGTACAGGTCGTCCGCCGTGATCGCGCCCGTCGCGCTCTTCCAGCCCCCGTCCGTCAGGATCCGCTGGGTGGTCCCGTCGGTGAAGGTGATGACCAGCTGGGCGGCGTACCAGGGCTGGGTGCCGTAGCGCCGGCTGCCGGCGAAGCCAAGACTGCCCGAGTACCAGCCGTTGCCCAGCCAGGCGCCGAGCGCGTTGGCTCCCTGCCGGATCCGGGCGGTGACGTCGAAGACCTGGTACTGCACGCGTTTGGTGTAGTCGGTCCAGCCGGGGGCCAGCACGTGATCGTCGACCTTGGCGCCGTTGAGCCGGGTCTCGTGGAGGCCGAGCGCGGTCGTGAGCAGCCGGGCCGAGGCCACCGGCCCGCGCACGGTGAAGCCCTTGCGCAGCAGCGGCGCGGGCCGGACGACGCGCACACCGGACCCCCACGGGCCGGCACCGTACGACGCCACCGCGCGCGCCGCCGGCCAGTCCCCGTCGTCGTACCCGGGAGCCTGCCAGCCGGCCGGCGCGTCCTGGTACGCCTTCCACGAGGCGTCGCTGACCACGGTCGGGCCGCCCGCCACCGTCAGCTTGGCGACCATCCCGGCCGGGGACGGACTGGAGTTCCGGCTCGCGATCGCGATCGTGTTGGCGCCGTCGGTGAGCTGGGCCGTGACGTCGACCAGGGCGGCGCTCTTCCACGAGTCGGTCACCCGGGGCGAGGCGCTCACCAACGTCCCGTTGACCCAGACGTCCGCCGTGTCGTCCCCGGAGACCACCAGGGCCGCACCGGCGGGCGCACCGCTCAGTGCGAAGGTGCGCCGGAAGTAGCGGGTCTCGACGGGACGCCCGCCCGCCGGATCGCCCTCGGGGTACCAGATCCATGCCGCCCCCGACAGGTCCGGGCCCTGCGGCCGGCCGATGAACGCGGCCCGCCACTCGTCGTCCGCCGACAGCAGCCCGGTCTCGAACCAGGCCGGTGCGCTCCACGAGCCCGTCCGGCCCTGGGTGTCCCAGACGCGCACGCGCCAGAAGTAGCGGGTCAGGCTTGCCAGCCGGGCGCCGGCGTAGGCGACGTCGAGCTGCCGGTCGGACGGGACGCGGCCGCTGTCCCACAGGTCCCCGGTGCCGCCCGGGGTCGACGAGACCTGGATCTGGTAGCCGGCCTGCCGCTGTTGCGGTGCCGTCGAGTCCAGTCTCCAGCCGAACCGCGGCCGCGCGGAGCCGACGCCCAGCGGAGCGGTGCGGCGCTCCACGGTGCCGGCGGCCACGCTCAGCGGCGATGCCGCCGCGAGGTCGGGGGCGGCGACATCGGTGCCCCAGGGGGCCGTTCCGTAGGCGCCGAGGTCCCGGGCGGCGGACCAGCCGTCGTCGCCGGAGCCGGGCTGCTCCCAGCCGTCGGACACCGTTTTGGCCGTCGACCAGCCGTCGTCGGTGACGACCTCGGTCGTGCCGCCCGAGGTGACGATCCGCACGCGCGCGATGACACCGGCCGGGCCGCCCTGGTTCCGGCTCGCCAGCGCGAGGGTGTTGGCGCCCGCCGCCAGGGCGGGGCGCAGGTCCACGTAGAGGGCCTGGCGCCAGGAGTGGGCGGCCCTGGGGGATGCCGCGAGAGGTTTTCCGTTGAGCCAGACGTCGACCGTGTCGTCACCCGTGACGACGAGCTGCGCGTCCGTCACCTCGCCCGCGGCGACGGTGAGTCCGCGGCGGAAGTACCGGTGTCCGGCGGGGGCGTCGGTGCGCGGATCGCCTTCCGGATACCAGATCCAGCGGGCCGGCGACAGACCGACGGGAGCGGCGTGCGGTGTGCCGCCGGCGGCCTGGGCGCGGCCCGCGAGCGCGCCGACGGCTCCCGCCGCGAGGGCGCCCGCGGCCAGCGCCGAACCCGCGCCGAGGAAGTGCCGGCGGCTGAGCGGGGCGCGGTCTTCGGGCGCGGGCGAGCCGGACGCGGCGGGAGGGGGCTGACTGGCCAACGGAGTACTCCTTCACGCGGGGGGCGAAGCAGGAAGGCAGTGGAGCGGCCTCGATTGAAACGATTCAATACGTCAGTGCGGGTGCAACGTACGAGAGTCGGTGTGAGCCGTCAAGAGACCGCGAGGCCTCATTCCGGTCGGTCCGCGGGCACGACTCCGGCCGGTCGGTGACCGCGCGTGCGGCGCACCGGATGCCCGGTGGACGCCCGGCAGGCGGGGCCGTGCGGTCGCTGTCGGTGGCCGCGACCAAGCTCCCGCGGTGTGGCCGTGAAGGGGGTCCGGCCGCCCGATCCGGACCCTGCCGAGTACGACCCGGACGCCGCGCGGAGGCCACGGGAGCGGGTCCTGCGGGAGGCCCGTGTCCCGGCCCGGGTGGAGCGGCCCCCCCCGGGGGGGCGCCCCCCCGGGGCGGGGCACCACGGGGTGGACGGCGGGGCCGGGCCCAGTCACCGGGGGCCGCCGGGAGGGGGGGACGGGGGGGGCCGGCCGGGCACCGTGAGGCGC
>NZ_JBITEB010000014.1:221168-231924 GCF_044454765.1 Streptomyces sp. NPDC051452 | reverse complement strand
AAGCTCTTCGAGGCCAACGCCTACCGCGACTACCTCGAACTGCACGGCCTGTCCGTGCAGTTGGCCGAGGCACTCGCCGAGTACTGGCACGCCCGCGTCCGCGCCGAACTCGGGATCGCGGACCATGACCCGGCGGCCCTGGACGGGATGCTGCGCACGGAGTACCAGGGATGCCGCTACTCGCTGGGCTATCCGGCCTGCCCGAATCTGGAGGACCGCACCAAGATCGCGCATCTGCTGCGGCCCGAGCGGATCGGCGTCCACCTGTCCGAGGAGTTCCAGCTGCACCCGGAGCAGTCCACGGACGCCATCGTCGTCCACCACCCGGAGGCGAGCTACTTCAACGCCGGAGGACGCGCATGACGTATCCACCCGCCTCACTCCCCACCTTCTCCTTCGAGTTCTTCCCGCCGAAGACCAGGGCCGGGGAACGTGCGCTGTGGGACACGGTCCGCCGGGTGGAGGCACTGCGCCCGGACTTCGTCTCCGTCACCTACGGGGCCGGAGGCTCCTCGCGGGACCGGACCATCGCCGTGACCCGGCGGATCGCCGCGGAGACCACCCTGCGCCCGGTCGCCCACCTCACGGCCGTCGGGCACTCGGTAGCCGAGCTTCGGCACATCATCGGCGCCTACGCGGACGCCGGGATCCGGGACGTCCTCGTGCTGCGCGGCGATCCGCCCGGTGACCCGAGAGGGCCGTGGCACCCCCATCCGGACGGCTTCACCCACGCGTATCAACTCGTCGAACTGGTGCGCTCACTCGGAGACTTCACGATCGGGGTGGCGGCCTTCCCGGAGCGGCACCCGCGTTCGGCCGACTGGGAGGACGACATCCGGCACTTCGTGGCCAAGTGCCGGGCCGGCGCCGACTACGCGATCACTCAGATGTTCTTCGACGTGGAGGACTATCTGCGGCTGCGGGACCCGGGTCGCGGCGGCCGGCTGCGACACCCCGATCATCCCCGAGATCATGCCCGCCACCGACGTACGCCAGATCCGCCGGTTCGCCGCCCTGAGCGACGCCGCCTTCCCCGAAGACCTCGCCCACCGGTTGGAAGCCGCCCGGAACGACCCCGCCGCGGGTCATCGCATCGGCGTCGAGCACGCCACCCGCATGGCCGAGCGCCTGCTCGCCGAGGGCGCACCGGGACTGCACTACATCACCCTCAACTCATCCGCCGCGGCCCTGGACATCCACCGCGACGTCATCGGCTCAAGGAGCGCTCGTGTCAGCTGAATTCACCGACTTCAAGGTCGCCGATCCCTCGCTGGCCGCGTTCGGCCGTAAGGAGATCACCCTCGCCGAGCATGAGATGCCGGGCCTGATGGCGATCCGCAGGGAGTACGCCGAGGCGCAGCCGCTGGCCGGCGCCCGGATCACCGGGTCGCTGCACATGACCGTGCAGACCGCCGTGCTCATCGAGACCCTGGTCGCTCTCGGCGCCCGCGTCCGCTGGGCGTCCTGCAACATCTACTCCACCCAGGACCACGCGGCCGCCGCCATCGCGGCGGCCGGCATCCCGGTCTTCGCCTGGAAGGGCGAGACGCTGGAGGAGTACTGGTGGTGCACCGAGCAGGCGCTGACCTGGCCGGACAGCCCCACCGGTGGCCCGAACATGATCCTGGACGACGGCGGCGACGCCACGCTCCTGGTCCACAAGGGCGTCGAATACCACAAGACCGGTGAGCTTCCTCCCGCGGACAACGAGGAACTCGCCGTCGTACGGGCCCTGTTGCGGGACGGCGCCTTCGACTGGCCCGCCGTCGCCTCCGAGATCCGTGGTGTCACCGAGGAGACGACGACGGGGGTGCACCGGCTGTATGAGATGCAGCGTGATGGTGTGCTGTTGTTCCCGGCGATCAATGTGAACGATGCGGTCACGAAGTCGAAGTTCGACAACAAGTACGGTTGCCGGCATTCGCTGATCGACGGCATCAACCGGGCCACGGATGTCCTGATCGGTGGCAAGACGGCGGTCGTGTGCGGTTATGGCGATGTGGGCAAGGGGTGTGCGGAGTCCCTGCGTGGGCAGGGCGCTCGGGTGATCGTCACGGAGATCGACCCGATCTGCGCGTTGCAGGCGGCGATGGACGGTTATCAGGTCACGACGCTGGACGAGGTCGTCGACCAGGCCGACATCTTCGTCACGACGACCGGTAACAAGGACATCATCATGGCTTCGGACATGGCCAGGATGAAGCACCAGGCGATCGTGGGGAACATCGGTCACTTCGACAACGAGATCGACATGGCGGGTCTCGCCGCGATCCCGGGCATCGTGAAGGACGAGGTCAAGCCCCAGGTCCACACGTGGACGTTTCCCGACGGCAAGGTGATCATCGTGCTGTCGGAGGGGCGGTTGCTGAACCTGGGCAATGCCACGGGTCATCCGTCGTTCGTGATGTCGAACTCGTTCGCGGATCAGACGCTGGCCCAGATCGAGTTGTTCACGAAGCCGGACGAGTATCCGGTGGGTGTGTACACGTTGCCCAAGCATCTGGACGAGAAGGTGGCGCGGCTGCATCTGGACGCGTTGGGTGTGAAGCTGACGACGCTGCGTCCGGAGCAGGCGGCGTACATCGGTGTCGAGGTCGAGGGTCCGTACAAGCCCGACCACTACCGCTACTGAAGCCATGCGCCTCGGACTCAGGACGTCCGCGACGGCGGCCACGCCCGCGTTCCTCGCGCGGGGCTCCGCCTGTGAGTGCAACGCGCACTACCGGCAGCAGGTCGAGCGGGGCGCGCGGCACCTGCTGGTCGGTGTCGACCGCCCCACCGGTCTGGGCCACGACAGCGACGATCCGGCCGCGCGCGGTGCCGTCGGCCAGGCGGGCGCGGCGATCGACTCGGTCGACGACATGCGGGTCCTGCTGCGCGGCCTCGCCCTGGACCGGGTCACCGCCACCCTGCTCGTCGACCTGCCGGGAGCCGCGCCGCTGGCGTCCCTGTGGTGCCTGGTGATGGAGGAGCGGGCCGGTGGCGCGCGGTGTCGTCTGCGGATCGCGCTGCGGCCGCCGGACCCCGCGCGGATGCCGGGCCTCCCGGCGGAGCGGTACGCCGAACGGCTGACGGCGCTGCTGCACGCGGTCTGCGCGCCGGCGGGCGTCCCGGTGCGGCCGGCCGGTCCCCACGACCCGGACGATCGAGGCCGCCCAGGCCGAGCGCCTGGCCAAGCTGCGGGCCTGGCGCTGCGAGGACCGGCTGGACGCGGCCCTCACCGTGCTGCGGACCTCGGCCGCCCACCCCGCGGACGCCCGCACCCCGGGCGCGCTGCGTGCCGCCCTCGCCGCCGGCGCCACCCTCGGGGAGGTCTCCGGCGTCCTGCGCGCCGCCTGGGGAGCGCCGCGGCGCACCCCGGCGTTTCTCACGGTCAGGTCCCAGGTTGGTCATGGAAGGCGATCACCCGTGGCCGGGAATCACCCGTCCGCGTAGCGTGTTGGCCAGCGCGACGAGGGAAAGATCCTCCCCAGGTAGGACGGACGATCCTTTGCCAATCCATTACCCTTGAGGCCGAGGCCACGAAGGCTGGCCATGGAGGAGTGAAATGAGGAGCAGTAACCCGGTCTTCTCGCGACGGGGGTTCAGCCGCGACAACGGCTACGCCGGCTTCAACACCGCACCGCAGGCCGGGTACGCCCAGGGCAACCCGTACGCGCAGAACCCCTACGCGCAGAACCCCTACGCCCAGCAGGGCGTGCAGGCGGGCGCCCCGCCGCAGGCCCCGGTCACCACCGACCGGATGACGATGGACGACGTCGTCACGCGCTCGGCCCTCACGCTGGGCACGGTCGCCGTCGGCGCCGTCCTCGCCTGGGCGCTGCTGCCGGTCTCGACGACCAGCTACGGCCTCGCCGTCGGCTCCGCGCTGATCGCGTTCGTCCTGGCCATGGTCCAGAGCTTCAAGCGCACCCCGGTGCCCGCGCTGATCCTCGGGTACGCCGCCTTCGAGGGCGTCTTCCTCGGTGTCCTCAGCGAGATGTTCAACAGCCGCTGGAGCGGGGCGCCGTTCCAGGCGGTGCTCGGCACCATGGCCGTCTCGGGCGCGACACTGCTGGTCTACAAGGCCGGCTGGATCCGCGTCACCGCCCGCTACGCGCGCATCGGCCTCGCCATCGCGATGGCGTTCATGGCGGTCATGGTGGTCAACCTGCTGCTGGTCGCGTTCGGGGTGGCCCCGGACGGCGGCCTGCGCAGCTTCGGCCCGCTCGGCGCCCTGGTCGGCATCGTCGCGATCCTGCTCGGCGCGTTCTTCCTCACCCTCGACTTCAAGCAGATCGAGGACGGCATCGCCTACGGCGCCCCGCGCGAGGAGTCCTGGCTGGCCGCGTTCGGCCTCACCATGACCCTGGTGTGGATCTACGTGGAGATGCTGCGCCTGGTGGCGATCTTCAGCAGCAACGACTAGCACCAGCCGGTCGTACGAGGGGCCCCGGGCGATCCGCCCGGGGCCCCTCCAAGTTCAGAGCAGCTTGCGGGCCGCCCTCCTCAGGTCGTACTCGTGCACGATCGCCTTCGCGTGGCCGTACGCGAGGTCGTACTCGTGCCGGAGCCAGCTGACCTTGTCCTCGAAGCGGAACAGGGCGGGGCCGTCCTCGACGGCGCGCAACCAGTCGGAGACTTCACGACCGGTGCAGTGGGGGATGCGGGCGAGCAGATTGCGGTGGGTCTCCTCGGAGAAGACTTGGGACATCGGCGCCTCCGAACGCAAAGGGGATGTAAGCCGGTCCTTCACGTCACCGTGCCTGAGCGTTCGCGTATTGGCAACAGTGCGGCGCGTTACGCTCGGCGCGTGGTTGATACGACGCCCTTGACCGAAGCAGTGGATCATTTCGCCGACCGTTTGCGGGCGGCGCCGCAGAGCCGTCTGCAACGCGGCGCGGCGGCCGAGGCGCTGGCCCTGGCCCGCGAGTTCGCCCGGTGGGCGCAGCGGGTGGAGGAGCCGGGGACCGATCCCCGGGAGATGCCGGATGCCGGGATGTTCGCGGCGGCCGACCAAATCCTGGTCGCCGCCCACGACTTGGCCGTGGTGCTGTGCAGCCAGGACCAGGTGGCCGAGGCGGTGCGGCAGGTGGAGGAGGCGCGCCGGCGCGCCGGCGTGTGACTCAGAAGGACGCGATGACCCGGTCGGCGAGGATGTAGACCGTCTCCTCGCCGCACGCGAACGTCAGCGTGTAGGCGCCGGAGATCCCCGAGCCGCCGAGCAGGTACGGCATCTCGCCCGACTCCAGGCTCGCGGCCAGACGCTCCGCCGTCTCCCGGTGGCCCGGCGTCATACACAGGGTGGTGCCGTCGGCGAACACGTAGACGTCGAGGGTGCCGAGCGGACCCGGGCGGACGTCGGAGAGTTCGATCCGCTCGGCGGCCAGCTGCTCCAGCGCGGTGACCGTGCGCTCGTGGTCGTTCACGACCGGCGACTGCACCGGGACGAAGTCCGGGTGCGAGGGGTGGCGGCGCCGGGCCGCGGCCAGCTCCGGGGACTCCCCGGCGAACTCGTCGCCGTCCGAGGTCGGCTCGGACACCGGCTCCAGACCCGCGAAGTCGGACTGCCGGGGCATGAACAGATCGGCGTCCGGCAGCCCCAGCAGGGTCGGCGCGTCGGACGCGTCACGCGCCTCCTGCGCCGCCCAGAAGGCACGCGCCTCCGCCAGCTCCCGCTCGCGCTCCTCCGCCAGCGCCTCGGCCACGGCGGACCGTATCCGGTCGGCGTCGGCGTGGCCGCGCGCGTGCGGCAGCAGCGCGCGCATGGTGGCGGTGTCGTTCTCGGCGAGCTGCGCCTGCAGCTCCGCGATCTGCCGGCGCAGCTTCAGGACGGTGCGCAGGACGGCGACGCCCACGGCGCCCGTGGCGGCCGTGGTGAGCAGCAAAGCGATCGGCATGGCGCTCACTGACGTACTCCCGGTTCAAAGTCGACCCCCGACTTCCTACATCAGCTTGAAGGGCGGACTAACCAGCTGTCAGTGCGTAACGTCACGAAACGGACAGGACTTTGGTGGTACGGAATCCGGCTGAACCGCGCTGACCTGCGTAGACGGGGTCGGCGAGGGATATAGGTCACATCCTGGGGGAGATTGGATCACGGAAAGGCCCAGACCCCAGGGGACTCCTGGGGATCCGGGCCCACTCCGACGCAAAGTGGCCGAATCACTACGGACGGTGGACGGCCTGCGGGTATCCGCTCAGCTCAGGCGCTCGATGACCATCGCCATGCCCTGGCCGCCGCCGACGCACATCGTCTCCAGGCCGAACTGCTTGTCGTGCCACTGCAGCGAGTTGATGAGCGTGCCGGTGATCCGCGCGCCCGTCATGCCGAAGGGGTGACCGACGGCGATGGCGCCGCCGTTGACGTTCAGCCGGTCGAGGTCGATGCCCAGCTCCCGGTAGGAGGGGATCACCTGGGCCGCGAAGGCCTCGTTGATCTCGACCAGGTCGATGTCGTCGATGGTCAGGCCGGCGCGTCCGAGCGCCTGCTTGCTCGCCTCGACCGGGCCGAGGCCCATGATCTCCGGGGAGAGGCCGGAGACGCCGGTGGAGACGATCCGGGCAAGCGGGGTCAGACCCAGCTCGCGGGCCTTGGTGTCGGACATGATGACGAGCGCGGCGGCGCCGTCGTTGAGCGCGCAGCAGTTGCCGGCCGTGACCAGGCCGTCCGGACGGAAGACCGGCTTGAGGCCCTGGACGCCCTCCAGTGTGACCCCGGCGCGCGGGCCGTCGTCCTTGCTGACCACCGTGCCGTCGGGCAGCGTCACCGGGGTGATCTCGCGCTCCCAGAAGCCCTTCTTGATGGCTTCCTCGGCGAGGTTCTGCGAGCGGACGCCGAACTCGTCCATGTCCTGGCGGGTGACGCCCTTGGCGCGGGCCAGGTTCTCGGCCGTCTGGCCCATCGCGATGTACGGGTCGGGCAGCAGGCCGTCCTCGCGCGGGTCGTGCCAGGTGGAGCCCTCGGACTGGGCGACGGTGGCGGTCCGGGCCTCGGCCTCGGCGAACAGCGGGTTGTGCGTGTCCGGGAGCCCGTCGGAGCTGCCCTTGGCGAACCGGGAGACCGTCTCGACACCGGCCGAGATGAAGACGTCGCCCTCGCCGGCCTTGATGGCGTGCAGTGCCATGCGCGAGGTCTGCAGGGAGGAGGAGCAGTAGCGGGTGACCGTACAGCCCGGCAGGTGGTCCATGCCCATCTGTACGGCGACGATCCGGCCGAGGTTGTGGCCCTGCTCGCCCCCGGGCAGGCCGCAGCCGAGCATCAGGTCGTCGATGTCCCGGGGGTCCAGCTCGGGAATCTTGGCGAGGGCCGCCTGGATGATCGTGGCCGTCAGGTCGTCGGGACGCAGGTCCTTCAGAGAGCCCTTGACGGCGCGGCCGATGGGGGAGCGGGCGGTCGAGACGATGACGGCTTCGGGCATCACGGCTCCAGTGGACGGAGTTGTTCGGGCAGGGCCGAGTGGGAAGTTACCCGTACGTATGGCCTGGGTCACTGGTGTCGCGGTGTGACCCTGACCGCAGTTTACTAAGCGCTTGCTTGCCCGAGGTGGCACGGGCGGGGGTCACACCGGCGGCGAACGACACCGGCGGGCCCGCGAGGACGGGCGGGCTCACACCGACGGACGGGCGGACTCACACCGACGGGCGGGCGGGCTCCGCCTCGGGCACCCGGCGCCGCCGCCTCCGCTTGAGCAGCGCCCACGGCCCCCGGGGCCCCGTCGGCATCGCCGCCGTGACCTCGGTGCCGGCCTCGGACGCGGCCTCGGCGGCCGCCCGCGCCACCGGCAGGAACCCCTCGCGACGCGACACGTCCGGGCGCTCCTCGTCGGCCGGCCACAGCCCCAGCGCCGCGCACACCGTCGGCAGCACGGCCATGGCGGCCGTCGCGTACCCCTCCGCCGAGGGGTGGTAGTTGTCCGGTCCGAACAGCTCCCGCGGATTCGCCTCGAACTCGGGGCCCAGCAGATCGCCGAGCGACACCGTGCGCCCGCCCTGCTCCACCGCCCCGATCGTCTGGGCCGCCGCCAGCTGCCGCGAGGCCCGCCGCGCCAGCCAGCGCAGCGGCTGCTGCACCGGCTCGATGGTGCCGAGGTCGGGGCAGGTGCCGACCACCACCTCCGCACCGGCCGTACGCAGCCGCCGTACCGTCGTCGACAGATGCCGTACCGAGCGGGTCGGCGGCATCCGGTGCGTCACGTCGTTCGCGCCGATCATGATCACGCAGATGTCCGGGACGGGCCACGGCGACGACAGCACCAGCGCCACCTGCCGGTCCAGATCGTCGGACCGGGCCCCGGGCAGGGCGACGTTGCGCAGCTCCACCGGCCGCTCCGCCACCGCCGCCAGCCCCGACGCCAGCAGCGCCCCCGGGGTCTGGCCCGCACGGTGCACGCCCTGCCCCGCGGCCGTGGAGTCGCCGAGCATGGCCAGCCGGAGAGGCGGCTCGCCCGGGATGTCGTACGCGTGCCCGTACACGCCGTCGGCCACCGGTACCCGGCTCCCGCCGCCGTTGCCCACATGGCGCCGGGCCAGCCTCAGTTCCGTCAGCAGCAGGCCGACGGCGGCCGCCCCCACCAGCCCGACCCCGCCACCGCCGTACGCCGCTCCGGCCGCGATCCGCCGAGCCACCCTCGCCCTCGACATCCTCGTCATGCCTCGCCGCCACCTCCTCGTAGCCCTCCATCCACTCCTTGCCCCGTACAACCCGTGCGCCAATCTCAACGGACAGTGAACGCCCGCGCCGCGTCACCCCGTGGCCTTAGGCTGGCGGCACCCATAACGACCAGTTTTTGCAAGCAACCGGAGACAACGGTGCGATTCCACGACTCGATGATCAGCCTCGTCGGCGACACCCCGCTGGTGCGGCTCAACAACGTGACCAAGGGCATCCAGGCGACCGTCCTGGCCAAGGTGGAGTACTTCAACCCGGGCGGTTCCGTGAAGGACCGCATCGCCCTGCGCATGATCGAGGCCGCCGAGCAGAGCGGGGAACTCAAGCCGGGCGGCACCATCGTCGAGCCGACCAGTGGGAACACCGGTGTGGGGCTGGCCATCGTCGCCCAGCAGAAGGGGTACAAGTGCATCTTCGTGTGCCCCGACAAGGTGAGCACCGACAAGATCAACGTGCTGCGGGCCTACGGCGCCGAGGTCGTCGTCTGCCCCACCGCCGTGGACCCCGAGCACCCCGACTCGTACTACAACGTCTCCGACCGGCTGGTGCGTGAGACGCCCGGCGCCTGGAAGCCCGACCAGTACTCCAACCCCAACAACCCGCTCTCGCACTATCACTCGACCGGCCCCGAGCTGTGGGAGCAGACCGAGGGGAAGATCACCCACTTCGTGGCGGGCGTCGGCACCGGCGGCACCATCTCCGGCACCGGCCGCTATCTGAAGGACGCCTCCGAGGGCGGGGTCAAGGTCATCGGCGCCGACCCCGAGGGGTCGGTGTACTCCGGCGGTTCGGGACGGCCGTACCTGATCGAGGGCGTCGGCGAGGACTTCTGGCCGAGCGCCTACGACCGCACCGTCGCCGACGAGATCGTCCCGGTGTCCGACAAGGACGCCTTCCAGATGACCCGTCGCCTCGCCAAGGAGGAGGGCCTGCTGGTGGGCGGCTCCTGCGGCATGGCCGTCGTCGCCGCGCTGCGGGTCGCCGAGCGGCTCGGCCCGGACGACGTCGTGGTCGTGCTGCTGCCGGACAGCGGCCGCGGCTACCTCAGCAAGATCTTCAACGACGAGTGGATGGCCGACTACGGCTTCCTGGAGGACGAGGGCCCCAGCGCCCGCGTCGCCGACGTCCTGAGCGACAAGGCGCACGGCGCCATCCCGTCCCTGGTGCACATGCACCCCGAGGAGACCGTCGGCGAGGCCATCGAGGTGCTGCGCGAGTACGGCGTCTCGCAGATGCCCGTCGTCAAGCCGGGCGCCGGTCACCCGGACGTCATGGCCGCCGAGGTCGTCGGCTCGGTGGTGGAACGGGAGCTGCTGGACGCCCTGTTCAGCAAGCGCGCGTCCCTGGAGGACCCGCTGGAGAAGCACATGTGCGCCCCGCTGCCGCAGGTCGGCTCCGGCGAGCCGGTCGGTGACCTGATGACCGTGCTGGGCTCGGCGGACGCGGCGATCGTCCTGGTCGAGGGCAAGCCGACCGGTGTGATCAGCCGTCAGGACCTGCTGGCCTTCCTGGCCAAGGGCGGCACCAAGTAGCGAACACCCGGTGAACCCCGGATGACCTCGGCCGATCGAGGCGATCCGGAAGTGGTACGAGGGTGTCACGTGCGCGCAGCACCCGCTTAACACGGGTCCGGCACAGTAGTGGGTGTCGGCAGGGAAGAGGGAGCACCACCCAGGCCAATGGGCACTGGGCAGGCTCCCCGCCCGGGCCGGCTGCGAACGGCGCCAAGGACCTCCGGAGCGGCTCCCGGACCTCCGAAAGCGCCACGGACGCGCAAGCCCGGCCCTGACCCGGCCCGCGTCCCTCGCGGGGACCGCCGTCGTCCCGCCCCCCGGCAACGGGGGTGCGGCGGTCCCCGCGCAACCTCCTCCCACCCCCTGCCCGACACCGGCCCGTCGTCGGCCCGGCCCCGGCCCGGCGTCGGCTCGGCCCCCTCGGGCTCCGGCCCGGTGGCTCAGCCCTCAGGTTCCGGCCCGGCGCCTTTCCGGCGGCTTCCGCCCGGCCCCTGCCGGGCTTCCGCCCGGCCCCTGCCGGGCTTCCGCCCGGCCCCTGCCGGGCTTCCGCCCGGCCCCTGCCGGGCTTCCGCCCGGCCCCTGCCGGGCTTCC
>NZ_JBITEB010000014.1:0-221069 GCF_044454765.1 Streptomyces sp. NPDC051452 | reverse complement strand
CGCCCGGCCCCTGCCGGGCTCTCGCTTCACCCCTGCCGGGCTTCCGCCAGGCTTTCGCCCGGCTCCCGCCAGGCTTTCGCCCGGCTCCTGTCCGGCTTTCGCCCGGCTCCGGCTTGGCTCCTGTCCGGCTCCCGCTTGGCTTCCGCCCGGCTCCGGCTTGGCTCCTGTCCGGCTCCGGCTTGGCTCCTGTCCGGCTCCGGCTTGGCTCCTGTCCGGCTCCGGCTTGGCTCCTGTCCGGCTTCCGCCTGGCTCCTGTCCGGCTCCCGCCTGGCTCCTGTCAGGCTTCCGCCCGGCTTCCGCCCGGCTCCCGCCCGGCTCCTGTCCGGCTCCCGCCAGGCTTCCGCCCGGCTCCCGCCTGGCTCCTGTCCGGCTCCCGCCTGGCTCCTGTCCGGCTCCCGCTTGGCTTCCGTCCGGCTCCTGCCGGGCTCTCGCGTCGTCCCTGCCAGGCTTCCGCCCGGCTCCTGCCAGGCTTCCGCCCGGCTTCCGCCCGGCTCCCGCCCGGCTCCCGCCCGGCTCCCGCCAGGCTTCCGCCCGGCTTCCGCCAGGCTTCCGCCCGGCTTCCGCCCGGCTCCCGCTTGGCTTCCGCCCGGCTGCCGCCCGGCTGCCGCCTGGCTTCCGCCTGGCTTCCGCCCGGCTCCTGCCGGGCTCTCGCGTCATCCCCGTCCGGCTCCCGTCCGGCTCCCGCTTGGCTTCCGCCGGGCTTCCGCCTGGCTCCTGCCTGGTTCTGCCCTCGGCGTCCCCGCGGCGTCCCCACGGCGTCCCGGGGTGCCCCCGCGGCTGCCGCCGGGCGTCCGCCGGTGTGTCGCCGGCGCCTTCTCGGCGCTCGCCTCGGTGCCCGTGCGGCTTCGATCGGATCCTCCGGCCTGGTCCTCCCGGACGGCCGAGGCGCCTGCGCCCCGCCCGGTCGCCGATGCCGCAGCCGGAGGGCGCCCCCCCCGCCCTCCTCCTGGCCCCTTCCCCCTCAGTGGACGGAGAAGCCGCCGTCGACGAAGAGGGACTGGCCGGTGACGTATGCGGAGGCGGGGCCGGCCAGGAAGACCGCCGCGCCCTCGAAGTCCTCGGCGAGGCCGTTGCGGCCGGTCATCGTGCGCGCGGCCAGTGCCGCCACCCGCTCGGGGTCGGACGACAGCCGCGCGTTCAGCGGCGTCATCACGAACCCCGGGACGAGCGTGTTGCAGGTGACGCCGTGCCGGGACCACGCCTCGGCCTGGGAGCGGGCCAGCGACTCCAGCGCCCCCTTCGAGACGCCGTAGGCACCGCTGTGCACGAAGGCCCGGTGCGCCTGCTGGGAGGTGACGTGGATGATCCGGCCGAAGCCGCGCTCGGCCATCCCCGGCCCGAACCGCTGCCCCAGCAGGAACGGCGCCTCCAGGTTCAGCGCCATGGTGGCGTCCCACACCTCCTCGTCCAGCTCGCCCATCGGCGGCCGGAGGTTGACCCCGGCGCAGTTGACGAGGATGTCGGGCTCCCCGAACACCGCGGCCGCCTCCTCGGCGGCGGCACGCACCCCCGCCCGGGTGCCCAGATCACCGCTCACCCAGGCCGCCCGGCACCCGTCGGCCGTCAACGCGTCGACCGTCTGCGCGAGTTGATCCTTGTTCCGGGCCACGATCACCACGCTCGCCCCGGCCCGCGCCAGCGCACCGGCGACGGCCCGGCCGATGCCGGAGCTGCCACCGGTCACCAGGGCGACGCGGCCGTCCAGCGAGAACAGGTCGGAGAGATAGGCCTTCGATGTCATGTCCGGAGCGTAGGCGGCACGTGCCGGCCCGCCCTCCGGCCCCCGGCCACGACCGTAGGCTGCGGCCCATGAGCATCATCGGAGTCGGGATCGACGTCGCCGAGATCGATCGGTTCCGGGCGTCGCTGGAACGCACGCCGGCGCTGGCCGACCGGCTGTTCGTGGCACGGGAACTGCTGCTGCCCAGCGGGGAACGACGCGGGTTCGCCTCGCTCGCGGCCCGGTTCGCCGCCAAGGAGGCGCTGGCGAAGGCGCTGGGCGCGCCACCCGGCCTGCTCTGGACCGACGCCGAGGTGTACGTCGAGGACAACGGCCGCCCCCGGCTGCGGGTGAAGGGCACCGTCGCGGCGCGCGCGGCCGAACTGGGCGTGCGGTCCTGGCACGTGTCCCTGAGTCACGACGCGGGTGTCGCCTCGGCCGTGGTGGTCGCCGAGGGATGAGCGCCCGGGTGTGACGGACGGCGGTGACGGGGCAGACTCGGTGCCATGCGGACTGCGTATGACGTGGAGACGGTCAGGGCGGCCGAGCGGGCGCTGATGGCACGGCTGCCGGAGGGCGCGCTCATGCTGCGGGCGGCCGCCGGGCTGGCCGCCGCCTGCGCCGAGTTGCTCGGCCGGGTGTACGGCAGCCGGGTGGTGCTGCTCGTCGGCAGCGGCGACAACGGCGGCGACGCGCTGTACGCGGGCGCGCGCCTGGCGCGGCGAGGGGCCGGGGTCACGGCCGTCCTGCTCTCGCCCGAGCGGGCGCACGCCGGCGGACTGGACGCTCTGCGGCGGGCCGGGGGCTCGGTCGCCGCCGACGAGGCGGCGGAGGAGCTGATCGGGCGGGCCGACCTCGTGGTCGACGGGATCGTCGGGATCGGCGGCAAGGGCGGACTGCGCCCCGACGCCGCCCGCCTCGCGTGGGCCGCCGAGCGGTCGAGCGCCGCGGTGGTGGCGGTGGACCTGCCCAGCGGCGTCGAGGCCGGCACCGGTGAGGTTTCCGGGGACGCCGTCCGGGCGGACCTCACCGTCACCTTCGGGACGTACAAGCCGGGGCTGCTGGTCGACCCGGCGCGGGAGTACGCCGGCGTCGTACGGCTCGTCGACATCGGGCTGGAACTGCCCGCCGAGGGTGAGCTGGAGGCCTTGCAGCACGCGGACGTGGCGCGGCTGCTGCCGGCGCCGGGCGCCGAGAGCGACAAGTACCGGCGTGGCGTCGTCGGGATCGCCGCCGGGTCGGCCCGGTATCCGGGCGCCGCCGTGCTCGCCGTCTCCGGTGCCCTGCGGGGCGGGGCGGGAGCCGTGCGGTACGTCGGACCGGCGGGGGAGGCCGTCCTCGCGCGCTTCCCGGAGACGCTCGTCTCCGACGCCGGACCCGCCAAGGCCGGCCGGGTGCAGGCCTGGGTGGTCGGACCCGGCGCCGGGGACGACGCGCGGACCGTCGCCGAGGTGCTGGACGCGCAGGTGCCCGTACTGCTCGACGCCGACGGCCTCCGGCTGGCCGAGCGGGACACCGTACGGGCCCGCACGGCGCCCACCCTGATGACGCCTCACGCCGGCGAGGCCGCAGCGCTGCTGGGGGTGCGCCGGGAGGAGGTCGAGGGGGCACGCCTGGCCGCGGTACGCGAACTGGCGGCGGTCTACCGGGCGACCGTGCTGCTGAAGGGATCGACCACGCTGGTGGCCGACCCCGCGGGCGGACCGGTCCGGGTCAACCCCACCGGCACCCCCTGGCTGGCCACGGCCGGCAGCGGGGACGTGCTGTCGGGACTCGCGGGCTCGCTGCTGGCGGCCGGACTGCGGGCACCGGACGCCGGAAGCGTCGCGGCCTATCTGCACGGGCTCGCCGGACGGTTCGCGGCCGACGGGGCGCCGGCCGGGTCCCATGACGTGGCGGCACACATCCCGGACGCCTGGCGCAATGTGAACGGCTGAGAACCACCCGCCGGGCCCTGCGCTGTCCGCTCCACGCTCGGCCGGCCGAAGACCGGCGCGAGGGGCTTCGCCACCGGGCACGCACGGGCCGCACCCGGCTGCACCCCGGGTGCCCGCCCCCCTGTCGAGCCGGACCGGCGGCCGGGTATCCGACACGGCGCCCGGGGCCCGTGGCGCCCTCTGAGAGACTGGGGGCGCCATGAGTGAGACTGCAACTGTGCCGACCGCCTCCCTGCGGGCCCGCGCCGAGATCGACCTGGACGCCCTGCGCGCCAACGTGCGGGCCCTGCGCGCCCGTACCGCGGGCGCGGCCCTGATGGCCGTCGTGAAGTCCGACGGATACGGACACGGGGCGGTGCCGTGCGCCCGAGCGGCCCGCGAGGCGGGCGCGAGCTGGCTCGGCACGGCCACGCCCGAGGAGGCCCTCGCGCTGCGCGCGGCCGGCCTGCCCGGGCGCATGCTGTGCTGGCTTTGGGTGCCGGGCGGCCCCTGGCGGCAGGCGATCGAGGCCGACATCGACGTCTCGCTGAGCGGCCTGTGGGCGCTGCGGGAGGTCGCGGCGGCCGCCCGTGCCGCCGGGCGGCCCGCACGGGTGCAGCTCAAGGCCGACACCGGCCTCGGGCGCAACGGCTGCCAGCCCGCCGACTGGCCCGAACTGGTCGCCGAGGCCCTGCGCGCCGAGAGCGCCGGACTGGTCCGGATCACCGGACTGTGGTCCCACTTCGCCTGCGCCGACGAGCCCGGGCACCCCTCCATCACCGCCCAGCTCGACCGGTTCCGGGAGATGCTCGCGTACGCCGAGGAACAGGGCGTGCGCCCCGAGGTGCGGCACATCGCGAACTCGCCGGCCACGCTCACCCTGCCCGAGGCCCACTTCGACCTCGTCCGCACCGGCATCGCGATGTACGGCATCTCGCCCGCACCCGAGCTGGGCACCCCGGCCGACCTCGGGCTGCGCCCGGTGATGACGCTGAGCGCCTCGCTCGCCCTGGTCAAGCGCGTACCCGGCGGACACGGCGTCAGCTACGGCCACCACTACGTCACCCCCGGCGAGACCACCCTCGGCCTGGTGCCGGTCGGCTACGCGGACGGCATCCCGCGGCACGCCTCCGGGACCGGCCCGGTGCTCGTCGACGGCAAGTGGCGGACGGTGGCCGGCCGGGTCGCCATGGACCAGTTCGTGGTCGATCTGGGCGGCGACGAGCCGCCGGTGGGCGGCGAGGCCGTGCTGTTCGGTCCCGGCGACCGCGGCGAGCCCACCGCCGAGGACTGGGCACAGGCCTGCGGGACCATCGCGTACGAGATCGTCACACGCATCGGAACCCGGGTTCCGCGCGTCTATGTGAAAGGGAAAGATCTCGGGTAACCCGTGCGGGGGCGGCCGGGCCACCTCCGTGACGGGGGTGCCGGGCACCGCGCCGGCACCATCCGAGTCACCCGCACAGGCGAACTGCAGTACGGCGAAGAGGAGCGGTACGTGAGCGAGAGCAGCGCGGAGGCCGTGGCGGAGGTCGTCGCCGCGGCGGCCGCGGCCTCTGCCGCGGAGGCGGCCGCGAGCTGGCGCCGGGCGACCGGCATCGCCGGCGCCGCGATAGGCGTGCTCGCCGCGGGCGCGGCGGCCGGCGTCGCGGTGGAGCGGATGACGGTGGGGCGCGGCATGCGGCGCAAGGCCCGCCTCGCGCTGGACTCGGCCGGCCCCTACGGCGCCCTGCGCGGCACCCCGGCGGTGGCACGGGCCGACGACGGCACCGAGCTGTACTACGAGGTCGACGAGGCCGAGCCCGACACGGGTCCGAACGTCTCCCCGCGCCGGCGCCGGCTCTTCGGCCGCAAGGCGCCCGCCCCGGTCACCGTGGTCTTCTGCCACGGCTACTGCCTCAGCCAGGACTCCTGGCACTTCCAGCGGGCCGCCCTGCGCGGGGTGGTACGGACCGTGCACTGGGACCAGCGCAGCCACGGACGCTCCGGGCGGGGGCTGGCCCAGACCCGGGACCGGGTGCCCCTCACCATCGACCAGCTCGGCCGCGACCTGAAGGCCGTCCTGGACGCCGCCGCACCCGAGGGCCCCCTGGTGCTGGTCGGCCACTCCATGGGCGGGATGACCATGATGGCCCTCGCCGCCCAGTACCCCGAGCTGATCCGGGACCGGGTCGTCGCGACCGCCTTCGTCGGCACGTCCTCCGGGCGGCTCGGCGAGGTCAACTTCGGGCTACCGGTGGCCGGAGTGAACGCGGTGCGCCGCATCCTGCCCGGGGTGCTCAGGGCGCTCGGTCAGCAGGCGGAGCTGGTGGAGCGCGGGCGCAGGGCCACCGCCGACCTGTTCGCCGGGATCATCAAGCGGTACTCGTTCGCGGGGCGGGACGTCGACCCGGCCATCGAGCGGTTCGCGGAACGCATGATCGAGTCCACGCCGATCGACGTGGTCGCCGAGTTCTACCCGGCCTTCACCGATCACGACAAGACCGGCGCCCTGGCCTGCTTCCGGGACATGCCCGTGCTGGTGCTGGCCGGCGTGCGGGACCTGGTCACCCCCAGCGAGCACAGCGAAGCCATCGCAGACCTCCTCCCGGAGGCCGAACTGGTGCTCGTGCCGGACGCCGGGCATCTGGTGATGCTGGAGCACCCGGAGGTGGTCACCGACCGCCTCGCCGACCTGCTGACCCGCGCGGGCGCCGTGCCGGCAGGGGCTACCGTAAGTGGCTATGGAACATCCGGCAGCACCAGCAGCACAGCACAGCCCCACTGAGACCCGGCTGACGATCACCTCACCCGAGCAGATGCGGGACCTGGGCCGGCGGCTGGCCGTACTGCTGCGCGCGGGCGACCTGGTGATGCTCAGCGGTGAGCTCGGCGCGGGCAAGACCACGCTGACCCGCGGGCTCGGCGAGGGGCTCGGTGTGCGCGGCGCGGTCACCTCGCCGACCTTCGTGATCGCCCGTGTGCACCCCTCCCTGGGCGGCGGTCCGCCCCTGGTCCACGTGGACGCCTACCGGCTCGGCGGCGGCCTGGACGAGATGGAGGACCTCGACCTCGACGTCTCCCTGCCCGACTCGGTGATCGTCGTCGAGTGGGGCGAGGGCAAGGTCGAGGAGCTGACCGACGATCGGCTCCAGGTGGTCATCCACCGGGCCGTCGGGGACACCACCGACGAGGTACGGCACATCACGCTGACCGGACTGGGCGGGCGGTGGTCCGACGCCGGGCTGGAGAGCCTCGCGGTCTGATCTCGGGCCGACGTTCCGACAGGCCGTCGGCAACATATTGCGCTGGACGCCCCGGGCGTGGTCACATGGTGGCCAGCCCGAAGTTAGGTGTGCCTAACTTCGCCCGCCCCCCGCACCTCAGGAGGCGTCCATGACCGCTGCCCGCCCCACGGAGCCCATCCGGCCTGCCGTGCCCGCCGGGATCTCCATGCGCGAACTGCTGGCGTCGTGTGCGGCCGCGGACGCCGTCTCCCGCCCACCCCGCGACCCCGAACCGCGCCGTCACGCGCCCGGATCCCGCCACCAGGCGCCCGGTGTCCCGCAGGAGCGGCGCGCGGCCGCCTAGGCGTACCGTCCCGTCAGCGGATCACGACGACGCGTACGCCGATCGTCGCGAACTGCCACATCAGGTTCCCGTCGGCCCGCGTCTCGCGGATGCCGCCGGTCTTCACGCCCGGGTCGGCCGCGGTGGGCGAGCCGTCGCCCACCGCCGCGCTGAAGCCGACCGCCACCCCGTCCACGCTGGTGAACCGCACGACGTGCTCGATGGGCACGCCGTCGCTGCCGGTGACCGCGTTCGAGCGGGACGAGACCCAGTACGTGCCCGGCAGCGGGTCGAGGTTGCCCGGCCGCACCGGGAAGGTGCGCTGCACCCGGTCGTGCGCGTCGATCAGCCAGACCCGGTCGTCGTCCACCGAGTACACGACCCGTTCACCCGCGCCGGTCCCGCCGGGCAGGGCCGTCGGGTTGTGCCGGTCGCGGGGCGCCTTGCTGGCGGCCGCCGCGGCGGAGGCGCCCGGTCCGGGGCTGCCGCCCAGCTTCGCCGGGACGGTGGTCTGGGCCTGGTAGGCGAGGAAGCCGACCGCTCCGAGGGCCGCCGCGGTAAGGCCGGCCACGATCCCCGCGCTGGTCCCTGCCACGTGCGCTCACCCCTGCCTTGTGCGATATGTCGTACTTCGTACAGACCGTAGCAGCCGGTGACCGTACGACCCGGACGGCGATGCGGGCGGCGCGGGCGCCGTAGGCTGTTCGCGTGCTCTTGCTCGCTCTGGATACCGCAACGCCCGCCGTCACCGTCGCGCTGCACGACGGCGCGGACGTCATCGCCTCGTCGAGCCGGGTGGACGCGCGCCGGCACGGGGAGCTGCTGCTGCCGTCCGTCGACCGTGTGCTCGCCGATGCCGGGCTGAGGCTGGAGGCGGTCACCGGGATCGTCGTCGGCGTCGGCCCCGGCCCCTACACCGGCCTGCGGGTCGGTCTGATGACCGCAGACACCTTCGGCCTGGCGCTCGGCGTCCCGGTGCACGGCGTGTGCACGCTGGACGGCCTCGCCTACGCCGCGGACATCGCCGAAGGCCCCTTCGTCGTGGCGACCGACGCCCGGCGCAAGGAGGTCTACTGGGCGACGTACGCCGACTCCCGCATCCGGCTGACCGACCCGGCCGTGGACCGGCCGGCCGACATCGCCGAGCGGGTCGCTGGGCTCCCGGCGGTCGGCGCGGGCGCGCTGCTCTACCCGGACACGTTCCCGAGCGTGCACGAGCCCCAGCACGTCTCCGCCGCCGCCCTCGCCGCGCTGGCCGCCGAACGGCTCGCCGCGGGCGAGGAGCTGCCGGCGGCCCGGCCGCTGTACCTGCGCCGCCCCGACGCCCAGGTCCCCAAGAACTACAAGGTGGTCACCCCCAAGTGACTCAGCCGGCACCTCCCGAACTGCGCGAGATGCGCTGGTGGGACATCGACCCGGTCCTGGAGCTGGAGAAGGACCTGTTCCCCGAGGACACCTGGTCCCGGGGGATGTTCTGGTCCGAGCTGGCCCACTCCCGGGGCCCGCAGGCCAGCAGGCGCTATCTCGTGGCCGTGGCCGACGGCCGTATCGTCGGCTACGCGGGCCTCGTCGCCTCCGGCGACCAGGCCGACGTCCAGACCATCGCCGTCGCCCGTGACCGCCAGGGCACCGGCCTCGGCGGCCGCCTGCTCGCCGATCTGCTGCGCGCGGCGACCGCGTTCGAGTGCCACGAGGTGCTGCTGGAGTGCCGGGTGGACAACGTCCGCGCCCAGAAGCTCTACGAGCGCTTCGGCTTCGAGCCCATCGGCTTCCGGCGCGGCTACTACCAGCCCGGCAATGTGGACGCCCTGGTCATGCGCCTGGCCACCGCGTCCGACGGCGGCCCGGCCGCTGGCGCCTCCCCCGTACAAGGAACCGACAACAATGACTGACGAACCCCTCGTCCTCGGCATCGAGACCTCCTGCGACGAGACCGGCGTCGGTGTCGTCCGGGGCACGACCCTGCTCGCGGACGCCGTCGCCTCCAGCGTCGACGAACACGCCCGGTTCGGCGGTGTCGTCCCCGAGGTGGCCTCCCGGGCCCACCTGGAGGCGATGGTGCCGACCATCGACCGTGCGCTGAAGGAGGCCGGCGTCCACGCCCGCGACCTCGACGGCATCGCGGTCACCGCCGGCCCGGGCCTCGCCGGCGCCCTCCTCGTCGGCGTCTCGGCGGCGAAGGCGTACGCCTACGCGCTCGGCAAGCCCCTGTACGGCGTCAACCACCTCGCCTCCCACATCTGCGTGGACCAGCTGGAGCACGGCCCGCTGCCCGAGCCGACGATGGCCCTGCTGGTGTCCGGCGGCCACTCCTCGCTGCTGCTGTCCTCGGACATCACCTCCGACGTCCGCCCGATGGGCCAGACCATCGACGACGCCGCAGGCGAGGCCTTCGACAAGATCGCCCGGGTGCTGAACCTGGGCTTCCCGGGCGGCCCGGTCATCGACCGGTACGCCAAGGAGGGCGACCCGGCGGCGATCGCCTTCCCACGGGGTCTGACCGGCCCGCGCGACCCCGCCTACGACTTCTCCTTCTCCGGCCTGAAGACGGCCGTCGCCCGCTGGATCGAGGCCCGGCGTGCCGCCGGCGAGGACGTCCCGGTCCGCGATGTGGCCGCCTCCTTCCAGGAGGCCGTCGTCGACGTGCTGACCCGCAAGGCCGTCCGCGCCTGCAAGGACGAGGGCGTGGACCATCTGATGATCGGCGGCGGTGTGGCGGCCAACTCCCGGCTGCGCGCGCTCGCCCAGGAGCGCTGCGAGGCGGCCGGCATCCGGCTGCGCGTGCCGCGCCCCAAGCTGTGCACGGACAACGGCGCGATGGTGGCCGCGCTCGGCGCCGAGATGGTCGCCCGCAACCGGGCCGCCTCCGGCTGGGACCTGTCCGCCGACTCCTCCCTGCCGGTCACCGATCCCCATGTCCCCGGCCACCACCACGGCCACGACCATGTGCACGAGGTCGGCAAGGAGAACCTGTACTCGTGACGGTCGCCCTGATGTGGGAGGCGCGGGCCGCCGAGGGGCGGGGCGAGGAGCTGCTGCGCTGGGCGCGCGGCCAGACCCTCGCACGGCGGCCGGTGCGCCGCGAGATCCTCCGCGCGCCGGGGGAACGGGTGCTGGTCATCACCTGGTGGGATGCGCCGTACGACGCCGAGCTGCCCGAACTGCCCGAACCGGAAGCGGAGTTGGTGAGCCGCGCGGTGCACCGCTGGCGGTTCGAGTCGGTGGCCGACGACTGAGGTTGGGAAATCCGGCCCGACTGCGCTAAGATCATCACATCGCGAACGGCCGGAACTCCGGTCCGGACGCAGTGCGTTGGTGGTCCAAGGAAAGACGCCCCGCTTCCTGCGGGGAAATGCAGGTGCAAGGCCTGCCCGGCGCTCCATCGAGAACCCGTCCCCGCTCACCCGGGGGCGGGTTCTTCTCGTTCGGGGCGAACCCTGCGCCGAGGAAGGCGGGCGGGCGGGATGAGAATTCCGCGAGAAATCCGGCTCTCACCGCTTCCCCTGACAAGCCCGCACCCGGCACGGCATCGGTGACGGCAGCGACCTCGGCCGCATAGGCCTGCAGCAGAAGCTGGCACCGAGCTGATGGGCCTCGGCCGGAGCCTGGAGGGGCTGACGGCCGACCGGGTGAAGACGGTGATGATGCCGGTCGTCACGGCACCCTCCGACCCCGACCGCGTGATCGCGAGACAACCGGCGGCCGGCACCCTGTGGGCCTCGCTGCGCTGAGCCCTGTCTGGCAATGCGCGTCTGCCGCGCGGCAGCCGAGCCGGAACGGCCCGCGGAAAAACTTCCGGGAAATCCCGGCGAGCGTGTCGATCCCGGCCCCGCCCGTTCGACGCATGGGTGAGCGGCGGGGAGAACGTCCCCGCCGACCCGACCGAAGGAGTCACCATGCCCCGCTATCTGTCGCTCGTGCGCATCGACGAGTCCTCCGCCCCCGCCGGGGGCCCCAGCGAGGAGCTGATGCGGCGGATGGGCGAGCTGATCGAGGAGATCACCAAGGCCGGCGTCATGCTCGACACCGCCGGACTCACCCCGTCCGCCGAGGGCACCCGCGTGACCTGGGACGGGGGCAGGATCTCCGTCACGGACGGACCCTTCACCGAGTCCAAGGAGGTCGTCGGCGGCTATGCGCTCATGCAGTGCAAGGACAAGGCCGAGGCCCTGGAGTGGACCAAGCGGTTCCTCCAGGTCCACGAGGACTTCTGGACGGTGACCTGCGAGGTCCGGGAGATCGCCGAGGGCTGAGCGTCCCTTTGGCCCCGGGCGCCCCGGGGGTGTTGCATGGTGGGCTGTGGAACCACAGCCCACCGCGGCGCACGCGATCGAGACCGTCTTCCGCCTGGAGTCGCCCCGGGTGATCGCCGGCGTCGCCCGGATCGTCCGGGACGTCGGCATCGCCGAGGAACTGGCACAGGACGCCCTGGTCGCCGCCCTGGAGCGGTGGCCGCGGGACGGCGTGCCCGACAACCCCGGCGCCTGGCTCATGGCCACCGCCCGGCACCGGGCCGTCGACCTGGTCCGGCGCCGCGAGACCTACGCCCGCAAACTGGCCGAGATCGGCCGCGACCTGGGCACCGCGCCCCCGCCCGAGGAGCCCGCCGACCCGGACGACATCGACGACGACCTGCTGCGGCTCGTCTTCACCGCCTGCCACCCGGCGCTGTCCCCCGAGGCCCGCACCGCGCTCACCCTGCGCCTGCTCGGCGGCCTGAGCACGGCCGAGATCGCCCGCGCCTTCCTGGTCCCGGAGCCGACGATCGCCCAGCGCATCGTCCGCGCCAAGCGCACGCTCGCCACGCGGAACGTCGCCTTCGAGGTGCCGTACGGACCCGACCGCGCGGCCCGCCTCGGTTCCGTCCTGGACGTCATCTACCTGATCTTCAACGAGGGTTACGCGGCCACCGCCGGCGAGGACCTGCTGCGCCCGGGGCTGTGCGAGGACGCCCTGCGCCTGGCCCGCGTGCTGTCCGCGCTGATGCCCGGGGAGCCCGAGGTGCACGGTCTCGCCTCGTTGCTGGAGTTCCAGGCGTCCCGGACGGCCGCCCGCACCGGGGCCGACGGCACGCCCGTGCTGCTGAAGGACCAGGACCGCCGCCGCTGGGACCGCCTGCTTCTCGCCCGCGGCGTCAGGGCCCTCGCCCGCGCGGACGCCACCGCCTCCGGCGCCCCGGGCCCCTACGCCCTCCAGGCGGCCATCGCCGCGTGCCACGCGCACGCGGCCACCTACGAGGAGACCGACTGGCGCGCCATCGCCACCCTGTACGGCCTGCTGGCGGCCCGGTCCCCGTCCCCGGTGGTGGAGCTGAACCGGGCGGTCGCCGTCTCGATGGCCGACGGCCCGGCCGCGGGCCTGTCACTGGTGGACGCCCTGGCCGCCGCCCCCGCCCTGCGCGACTACCATCTGCTGCCCAGTGTGCGGGGCGACCTGCTGGCCCGCCTCGGCCGTACGGCCGAGGCGCGGGCGGAGTTCGTCCGGGCGGCGGCGCTGGCGCGCAACGAGCGGGACCGGGACCTGTTGGAGGAGAGACTGCGCTCGCTGCCCGAGCAGTCCGAGCTGCCCGAGCTGCCCGAGCAGTCCGAGCAGTCCGAGCAGTCCGAGCTGCCCGAGCTGCCCGAGCAGTCCGAGCAGTCCGAGTGTTGAGGCTTCTCAGTCCCCGATCTGTCGGCGCTGCCCGGCCGCCGGCGGTGCGGGCGCGCCGATCAGCATCGTCGGCGCCCCGGCGACCCGCGTGAGGAACACGGTCGCCGCGTTCGGCCCCTGCGGCCTGACCTTGCGGCGCAGTTCCTCCGGCTCGACCGCGGAGCCCCGCTTCTTCACCGTCAGCGTACCGACCCCGCGCTCCCGCAGCAGGGCCTTGAGCTTCTTGACGTTGAAGGGCATCCGGTCGGTGATCTCGTAGGCCGTGGCGAAGGGCACGGGCCGCAGCTCGTCGGCGGTGACGTACGCGATCGTCGCGTCGAGGAGCCCGCCGCCGACCTCCTCGGCCACCTCGGCGACCAGATGCGCCCGGATCACGGCGCCGTCGGGTTCGTAGAGATACCGGCCCACCGGCCGCTCGGCCGGATCGGGCAGCCCCCGGCCGAGCAGGCTGCGCGGGCCCGGCAGCAGCGTGGCGCGGACGGCGCCCGGCGCGCCGGTGCCGAACCACAGCACCGCCTCCTTCACGTCCCCGCCGTCGGAGATCCACTCCGCCTCGGCCTCGGCGGGCACCGCCTCGTGCGGGATGCCCGGGGCGATCTTCAGGGCCGCGCGGGGCGCCGTACGGGCCGCGCCGAGCGCCCAGGACAGGGGTGGCGAGTAGGCCTCGGGGTCGAAGATCCGGCCCCGTCCGCCCCGCCGGGCAGGGTCCACGAAGACCGCGTCGTACCCGCCGGTGTCCACCTCGGTGACGTCGGCCTCGCGCACCTCGATCAGACCGGCCAGGCCGAGCGCCTCGGCGTTCGCCCGCGCCGCCGCCGCCGTGAGCGGGTCCCGGTCCACGGCCAGCACCCGGATCCCGGCCCGCGCCAGCGCTATCGCGTCCCCGCCGATCCCGCAGCACAGATCGGCGACCGAGGTCACGCCCAGGTCCGCCAGCCGCCGCGCCCGGTAGGCGGCCACGCTGGTCCGCGTCGACTGCTCCACCCCGTTCGGCGTGAAGAACATCCGCCCGGCGTCCTCGGCGCCGAACTTGGCCGCCGCCCGCTGCCGCAGCCGGGCCTGGCCGAGCGCGGCCGACACCAGTTCCGCCGGGTGGTCGCGGCGCAGCCGGGTGGCCACGGCCAGCTCCCGTGCGGGCTCGGTGTCGCGTACCTCGTCGAGGAGGGCGCGGCCTTCGGGGGTGAGGAGGAGGGCGAGGTCGTTCACCGGCTCATTGTGGGCCAGTCGGTGGATGGTGTGCCTCCGGCGGCGGTGTCGGGCCGGGTTCAGGGCCGGTGTTTGGAAGGATCCGGCACCATGCGATCAGTAGTACAAAATGACAAAAACAGGGCATCTTTCCGTGCTCGGTCCCGGAAGCTGACCCTCGGTTGCGGCGCCGCCGCGCTGGCCTCCGCCGCCCTTCTCTCCGGATGCGCCGGCCCCGGCGCGGCCCGCACCGCGCCCGCCCCCGGCGAACCCGCCCAGGCCCTGGGCCCCGAGGCCCGGCAGGCCGCCGAACACACCCGCCTGGTCGCCGCCGCCCGGCGCTGGGGGCTGGCCCAGGTCCCGCTGACGCCCCCGCGGCCGCCCGCGACCAAGCCGAGGATCACCGCCCGCGACGGGTTCGAGGTGGACCACCAGGAGGACTGGAACCTGCCGCCGGTCTTCACCACGATCCCCACCCGGCAGAAGATCGTCTTCCTCACGATCGACGACGGCGCGGAGAAGGACCCCCGGTTCCTCGCCATGATGCGGGAGCTGAAGATCCCGTACACCGCCTTCCTCAGCAACTACCTGGTGAAGGACGACTACGGCTACTTCCGGAAGATGCGGGACTACGGCAACACCCTCAACAACCACACGCTGCACCACCCCTATCTGCCCGGTCTGTCCTACGAGGAGCAGAAAACCGAGATCTGCGGCATGCAGGACATCATGAGGAAGCAGTTCGGCAAGGCGCCGACCGTCTTCCGGCCGCCCTACGGCAACTACAACCAGGACACCCTGGTCGCCGCCAAGTCCTGCGGCATCCGGTACGCGCCGATCTGGAACGAGGAGGTCTACGTCGACCACTGGGAGTACCGCGAGGACGACCAGAAGCTGCGGCGCGGCGACATCGTCCTCACCCACTTCCGCGGCCGGGACGAGTGGGACGGCACGATGGTCGACGACATGCGCCGCTTCCTGGACAAGGTCACGCGCGAGGGCTACGCCGTGGCCCGCCTGGAGGACTACCTGTGACGCGGGCGCGGGGCCTGGCCGCGGCGCTCGCAGCGGCCCTCCTCCTAGCGGGCTGCGCCCAGTCCGTCGACCCCATCGAACGCCTCGGCAAGAAGGCGGCCGAAGGGGTGCGCCCGCACGGCCCCGCACCCGACCGCAACTACCGCCACTGGGGCCTGACCGAGCCCCTGCCCCGCCCGCCCCGCCCGGCCGCCCGGCCCCTCGGCCTCACCCCGGACGGGACGGCCCACCACCTGCCCCGCGTCCTGGACCACGTCCCCACCCGCGACCCGGTCGTCTTCCTCACCTACGACGACGGCGCGGAGCGCGATCCCCGCTTCGTCGACATGGTCCGCGAACTGCGGCTGCCGGTCAGCATGTTCCTCACCGACAGCGTCGTCGGCCCCGGCTACGGCCACTTCGCCCGGCTGCACGGACTCGGCGCCGGCATCGAGAACCACACCCTCGACCACCGCGCGCTCGCCGGGCAGCCCTACGCCGGGCAGCGCGCGGAGATCTGCGGCCAGCAGGACCGACTCGCCTCCCGGCTGGGCGTCCGCCCGCGCCTCTTCCGCCCGCCCTACGGCGCCTACGACGCCACCACCCTGCGCGCGGCGGCCCGCTGCGGCATCTCCGCGGTCGTCCTGTGGCGCGCCGCGATGACCCCGGCCGACCTCGTCTTCAGCCGCGGCGACCACCACCTCGCCCCCGGCGACATCGTCCTGGTCGGCCCGGACGAGTCCACCGGCCCGAACCTGCGGGAACGCACGGCCGGGGTCCTGCGCGGGGCGCAGCGCCGGGGGCTGACGGTCGGGCGGCTCGAGGACTATCTGTAGGACCGGCGCGGGCGATCCGGCCCCCGCGGCACCGCTCCGCGCCTGCCCGCACCGGGCCGGAACCGGCCGACGCGCGGCACGACATTGGCACTCCGCTTGACCGAGTGCTAATCGCAGTCATAGTCTCGGCTCTGGCACTCGGCAGTCGAGAGTGCCAACTACGCGACGGGCAGGTCCGGCACCCGCGACGACGGATCCACCTGGTCGCCACCTCAGACAGTTAACCCCGTGAGATCTCCGAAGGGGGAGGTCGGATCGTGACGACCGCCAGCTCCAAGGTTGCCATCAAGCCGCTCGAGGACCGCATCGTGGTCCAGCCGCTGGACGCCGAGCAGACCACGGCCTCTGGCCTGGTCATCCCGGACACTGCGAAGGAGAAGCCCCAGGAGGGTGCCGTCCTCGCCGTGGGCCCGGGCCGGTTCGAGAACGGCGAGCGTCTTCCGCTCGACGTCAAGGTCGGCGACGTCGTCCTGTACAGCAAGTACGGCGGCACCGAGGTGAAGTACAACGGCGACGAGTACCTCGTCCTCTCGGCTCGCGACGTGCTCGCGATCATCGAGAAGTAGCCACCACCTCGAGCAGACCTTTGCTCTGAAGCTGCGCCCCTGGCCCCCCGCGACCGTTAAAGAAGCCGGGCGTCCGGGGCGCAGTGTCTTTTTACCCCTACATTCCCGAGAGGGCTCCCGCTGTCATGGCGAAGATCCTGAAGTTCGACGAGGACGCCCGTCGCGCCCTCGAGCGCGGCGTCAACAAGCTGGCCGACACGGTGAAGGTGACGATCGGCCCCCGCGGCCGCAACGTCGTCATCGACAAGAAGTTCGGCGCCCCGACCATCACCAACGACGGTGTCACGATCGCCCGCGAGGTCGAGATCGAGGACCCGTTCGAGAACCTCGGCGCCCAGCTGGTGAAGGAGGTGGCCACCAAGACCAACGACATCGCTGGTGACGGCACCACCACCGCCACCGTGCTGGCCCAGGCGCTGGTCCGCGAGGGCCTGCGCAACGTCGCCGCCGGCGCCTCCCCGGCCGCCCTGAAGAAGGGCATCGACGCCGCCGTCAAGGCCGTCTGCGAGGAGCTGCTCGCCACGGCCCGCCCGATCGACGAGAAGTCCGACATCGCCGCCGTGGCCGCGCTGTCCGCCCAGGACCAGCAGGTCGGCGAGCTGATCGCCGAGGCGATGGACAAGGTCGGCAAGGACGGTGTCATCACCGTCGAGGAGTCCAACACCTTCGGTCTGGAGCTGGACTTCACCGAGGGCATGGCCTTCGACAAGGGCTACCTGTCGCCCTACTTCGTCACCGACCAGGAGCGTATGGAGGCCGTCCTCGACGACCCGTACATCCTGATCACCCAGGGCAAGATCAGCGCGATCGCCGACCTGCTGCCGCTGCTGGAGAAGGTCATCCAGGCGGGTGCGTCCAAGCCGCTGCTGATCATCGCCGAGGACGTCGAGGGCGAGGCCCTGTCGACCCTGGTCGTCAACAAGATCCGCGGCACCTTCAACGCCGTCGCGGTGAAGGCCCCCGGCTTCGGCGACCGCCGCAAGGCGATGCTGGAGGACATGGCGGTCCTCACCGGCGCCACGGTCATCTCCGAGGAGGTCGGCCTCAAGCTCGACCAGGTCGGTCTCGACGTGCTGGGCTCCGCCCGCCGCGTCACCGTCACCAAGGACGACACCACGATCGTGGACGGCGCCGGCGACTCCGCGGCCGTCCAGGGCCGCATCGCCCAGATCAAGGCCGAGATCGAGAACACGGACTCCGACTGGGACCGCGAGAAGCTCCAGGAGCGCCTCGCGAAGCTGGCCGGCGGCGTGTGCGTGATCAAGGTCGGCGCCGCCACCGAGGTGGAGCTGAAGGAGAAGAAGCACCGTCTGGAGGACGCCATCTCCGCGACCCGCGCCGCGGTCGAGGAGGGCATCGTCTCCGGTGGTGGCTCCGCCCTGGTGCACGCCTCCAAGGTCCTCGAGGGCAACCTCGACAAGACCGGCGACGAGGCCACCGGTGTCGCGGTCGTCCGCAACGCCGCGGTCGAGCCGCTGCGCTGGATCGGCGAGAACGCCGGCCAGGAGGGCTACGTCATCGTGTCCAAGGTCAAGGACCTGGACAAGGGGCAGGGCTACAACGCCGCCACCGGCGAGTACGGCGACCTGATCAAGGCCGGCGTCATCGACCCGGTCAAGGTCACCCGCTCGGCCCTGGAGAACGCCGCCTCCATCGCCTCCCTGCTGCTCACGACCGAGACCCTGGTCGTCGAGAAGAAGGAAGAGGAGCCGGCGGACGCGGGCCACGGCCACGGCCACTCCCACTGAGCCGAACGCTCCCGAGCGAAGGCCCGACACCGCCCCGGTGCCGGGCCTTCGCCCTGTCCGCGAGCGCCCGTTCGCGCCGCGACACCGCCCGGACCGGCGCCGCCCGGTGACCCCCGCGCGAGGCGGGGCCGCCTCCGGGACGGCCGCCCTCCGCTCGGGCGGCGCCCCCCCGCCGCCCGGCCGGCGCCGCTACTGGGGGCCGTACTTGCGGCCGGTCCTGGAGGAGAGACCGCCCATCAGCCCCCGGGGCGTCACCTTCACCAGGCCCATCAGCGCCTTGTAGCGCGGGTCGGGGACGGACAGGGACTTGCCGCGCGCCAGATCGGCCAGCGCCGCCGCGACCAGCTTGTCGGCGTCCAGCCACATCCACCCGGGGATGTTGTCCGTGCCCATCCCGGCCCGCTCGTGGAACTCGGTGCGCACGAAACCCGGGCACAGCGCCATCAGCCGCACCCCGGTGCCCGCCAGGTCCTTCGCCGCGCCCTGCGTGAACTGCACGACCCACGCCTTGGACGCGCCATAGGTGCCCCGGGGCACGAAGGCGGCCACCGAGGCGACGTTGACCACCCCGCCCCGCCCGCGCTCGCGCATCGCGGCGGTCGCCGCCGACGTCAGCCGGAGCACCGCCTCGCAGTGCACCTTGAGCATCTTCAGCTCATCCGGCATCGGTACGTCCAGATAGCGGCCCTTGTTGCCGAAACCGGCGTTGTTGACCAGCAGGTCGACCGGCCTCCTCCGGTCACCGAGCCGGTCGGCCACCGCCTCGATGCCCTTGTCCTCGGACAGGTCGGCGGTCAGCACCTCCACCTCGATGCCGTGCCGGTCGTGCAGTTCGGTCGCCTGCTCGCGCAGCCGCTTGGTGTCGCGCGCCACCAGGACGAGGTCGTGTCCGTCCGCCGCCAGCCGCCGCGCGAACGCGGCGCCGATCCCCGCGGTCGATCCCGTAATCAGAGCCGTTGTCATGGCCCAAGGGTAGTGACCCGGGCCGACGGCGCACCGCCCGCGCCGACCGCCGTCACGGCCGCGCCGACGCCCGCTCAGGCCCCGTACATCTCCACGTACTTGCGGGCCGCCGCCAGTGTCTCCGCGTGCAACGCGTCGCCCGCCGCCAGCAGCCGCGGCAACTGCTCCCGCTCGGTGGTGACCGCGCGGAACTGCATCGCCGCCGTCACCCCGTGCTCCGGCCGGTGCACGATCTCGACCGGATCGCCCGTCCGGATCTCGCCCGGTTCGATCACCCGGAGGTAGGCGCCGGTCACGCCCTTCCGGGTGAACCTCTTCACCCATCCCCGCTCGCCCAGATGGCCCTGGAACGTACGGCACGGGATCCGCCCCGAGGTCACCTCCAGCACCACCTCGGGGCCGACCCGCCAGCGCTCGCCGATCAGCGCGCCGGAGACGTCCAGCCCGTCCGTCGTCAGGTTCTCCCCGAAGCAGCCGTTGGCCAGGGCGCGGCCGAGCTCGCGCTCCCACTCGTCGAGGTCCTCGCGCGCGTACGCGTAGACCGCCTGGTCGTAGCCGCCGTGGTGCCGCACGTCGCACACCGCGTCCCCGGCCAGCCCGCTCGCGCCGACGCCTCTGGGCCCCGGCGCCGTCACCCGCACCGGCCCGTCGACCGGCTTCTTGTCGATGCCGGTCACGCCCTCGGCCTGGTCCGTGTACGGCACCGGGCGCGGGCGGCCGATATTGACGGAGAGAAGCTTCATGCCCGGAACGGTACGGGAACATAATCAAAGCGTCGAGCGAATATCTGTAGACCTCTCCAAGCATCCCTTATGCTCGGGGGGTGATCGAGGCCCGACATCTCCGCGTCCTGCGCGCCGTCGCCACCACCGGTTCCTTTTCGGCGGCGGGGCGCGAACTGGGCTGCACCCAGCCCGCCGTCAGCCAGCAGATGAAGGCCCTGGAAGCCTCGGTCGGCACCCCGCTGCTGGTCCGCGCGGGCCGCGAGATGCGGCTGACCCAGGCCGGCGAAGCCCTGGTCCGGCACGCCTCCGGCATCCTCGCCGGGCTCACCGCCGCCGAGGAGGAGGTCGCCGCCATCGCGGGCCTGCGGGCCGGCCGGGTCCGGCTGGTCTCCTTCCCCAGCGGCAGCTCCACCCTGGTCCCCACGGCCCTGGCCGCCCTGCGCGCCGCCCACCCGGGCACCCGGGTCTCCCTGGAGGAGGCCGAGCCCCCGAAGTCCGTCGAGCTGCTGCGCGAGGGGGACTGCGACCTGGCCCTCGCCTTCCGCTACGAGGGCGCGGCGGTCGCCGAGGACTGGGACGACCTGGTCGTACGGCCCCTGCTGACCGACCGCCTGGTGGCGCTGGTGCCCGAGCGGCACCGGCTCGCCCGCGCCGAGAGCGTCGCCATCGGAGAACTGGCCCAGGAGCCCTGGATCGCGGGCTGCCCGCGCTGCCGAGGGCAGCTCGTGCAGGTCTGCGAAGGGGCCGGTTTCACCCCGCGCATCGACTTCGCGACCGACGACTACCCCGCGGTCGTCGGCCTGGTCGGCGCGGGTCTCGGAGTCGCCGTACTGCCGCAGCTCGCGGTGGAGTCGGTGCGGCCGAGGGGTGTACGGGCAGTGGCGCTGGAGCCGGCGGTACGGCGGGAGATCGTCGCTCTCACCCTGCCCGACCTGGCCCAGGTGCCGACCGTGGGAGCGACGCTGGAGCAGCTGGCCCGGGCGGCGCGGGCGGCCGGGCGTTCGTAGGAACGGCCTCCGAGGCGGTCACCTCAGAGTCGTGGGCACGCGCAGGGCGCGCCCAAGGGGGAGTTGCGCACCCGGGGGCCGTGGGTGCAGAAACGTTCCTTCAGTAATTAATGATCGGGGACGCCGCCCCCGCCGGTGGTCGTCGCCGACACCAGGCGGTTCCGGGCCCGTCCCATCAGCTCCTCACGCTCGTCCTCGGTCAGGCCGCCCCAGACTCCGTAGGGCTCGCGCACCGCCAACGCGTGCGCCGCGCACTCCGCACGGACCGGGCACCTCATGCAGACCTCCTTGGCCGAGTTCTCGCGAGCGCTCCGAGCCGCCCCGCGCTCGCCCTCAGGGTGAAAGAAGAGCGAGCTGTCCACGCCGCGGCAGGCAGCCAGCAGCTGCCAGTCCCACAGGTCCGCGTTCGGTCCGGGAAGGCGGGAGAAATCTGCCATTACGTGACCCCTTGTAGCCGTTCTGGGCGGATACGGTGCCATCGACCGTACATCTCCGGTCTAAGGAGATGAAAATATGACTCATTGCGAATCTAGCCCCGGACACTGCGAAACGGGAAGAAAAAGGGCTAAATGGGGCATTGGTTGTGATGAAAAGTTGAAAGTCCCACGGGCATGTCTCCACCGTGTCGAAGCCCTCACATAGAGTGCCGAAGACGGCACACGGCCCCGTAACTCTTTCGAGTGACCGTCGTTGAGAGTGCGGAGGCGGTTGAAAACACAAGCGCTCGGGCAGGCGTCCGAGACGGTCGACCGCACAGGTGACGATTCCGTACCAGCCTGGAGGCTCAAGGTGACGCGCATCAGCTGCGGAGGGCGGTCATGACATCCGTCCTCGTCTGCGACGACTCCCCGCTTGCCCGAGAGGCGCTCCGCCGCGCGGTCGCGACCGTGCCCGGCGTCGAGCGTGTGACGACGGCGGCCAACGGCGAGGAAGTCCTCCGCCGCTGGGGCGCCGACCGCTCCGACCTCATCCTGATGGATGTACGCATGCCCGGCCTGGGCGGCGTCGAGACCGTCCGCCGATTGCTCTCCGCCGACCCGGGCGCCCGCATCATCATGCTCACCGTCGCCGAGGACCTCGACGGCGTGGCCCTGGCGGTCGCCGCCGGTGCCCGGGGCTATCTGCACAAGGACGCCTCGCGCGCGGAGCTGCGGGCCACGGTGACGCAGGCGCTGGCCGACCCGACCTGGCGGCTGGCCCCCCGCCGGCTGCGCTCGGCCGAGATGGGCGCCGCACCCACGCTCACCGCGCGTGAGATCCAGGTCCTCGAGGGCATGAGCCACGGCCGCTCCAACGCCGAGATCGGTCGCGAGCTGTTCCTCTCCGAGGACACGGTCAAGACCCACGCCCGGCGCCTGTTCAAGAAGCTCGGCGCCTCCGACCGGGCCCACGCGGTGGCGCTCGGCTTCCGCTGGGGACTGGTCCGCTAGGACATGCGCAGCCCTGCGGGGCGGGCGGGACCGGACCGCGCCGGGCGGCGACCCCGGTGCCGGAAACGGTTCCGCCTTCCTCTGCGGCGGTGCCCGGACGGTGCGGCGGCGCCCGGGCGGTTCGCGTTTCGACCCGCGAGGACGCGAGGCCGCCCGGCGGCGCGGACGGGCGGTCGTGACCGGGCCGTCCCCGGCGCGCCCTCGGCAGACGCGGTACGCCGTCGGCCGAGTGGGCCGGTCCGCCCGGTCTCGTGTGAGACCGCGGGCGTGGTGCGGGCCCGCCGCACCGGCCGGACCGACCCCGGTTTCCGACGAGTCATGAGTCACGTCCAGGCCCGGAGCGCCGGGCGTCCCGTCGCGGCGCGCGGCCGCGCGGGCGGCGGTCGCGGTGTCCGGCGCGACACCGGTCAAGTCCCGGGCCCGCACCTGGTGGAGACGCCTGTGGCGGGGGCGCCGGGCGGCTGCCGGGGCGTACGCGCACCGGTCGCGCGGACGCCGGCCGCCCGACCTCGCCGGACGTGCCGGCGGCCGCTGCGCAAGGCGGCCCGCCGGACGCGTGCTGCTCGTTTCGGCGCGGATGCCGCATCCTTGAGGTGTGGAGTCTCTCGGGGACGAGTTGGTCGAGCGGAAGGGGAGGGCGCAGGGGATGAGTGCCGGCGCACCTGCTCATAACGCTTCGGTGCACAACCACCAGCACGATGCGACGGACCGGACGGCCGCAGTGCACCATGGTCCGATGCGCGACGACGAGGCGGGCAAGGCCCCTGGGGCGTTCGGCGCTCTCGTGCATCGTGCCGTCGACGGGGACGAGCAGGCCACTCACGATCTGCTCGCCCATGTCCATCCGCTGGCGCTGCGCTATTGCCGCACCCGGTTGTCCCGGCTTCCCGGTGACGCGCGCCATTTCGTCGAGGACCTCGCCCAGGAGGTCTGTGTGGCGGTCCTGCTGGCCCTGCCGCGCTACCGCGACACCGGCCGCCCCTTCGAGGCGTTCGTCTTCGCCATCGCCTCCCACAAGGTCGCCGACCTGCAACGCGCCGCCATGCGCCACCCCGGCTCCACGGCCGTCCCCTCGGACGAGATGCCGGAGCGACCGGACGACTCCCTCGGCCCCGAGGAACGCGCCCTGCTCAGCAGCGACGCCGAATGGGCCAAGAAGCTGCTGGCCAACCTCCCCGAGAACCAGCGCGAACTGCTGCTGCTGCGCATCGCCGTGGGCTTGACCGCGGAGGAGACCGGGCAGATGTTGGGAATGTCACCCGGGGCGGTACGGGTCGCGCAGCACAGGGCGCTGAGCCGCCTGCGCGCCCTCGCCGAACAGTAGGCCGGGCCGGCGCGCGGACCGCTTCCCGTCGCGACGGTGACGGGCCGCAACGGCGCAGTTCGCGGGCGCCGGGCCGGTGCCGGTCGCCCCACGGCGCCCGCGACCGCCGCGCCGCGTGAACGGGGTCGGCCGTATTTCCGTACGAACATACGAAGCCTGAAGTAGCCCGGCACCGTGGAATTTGCTGGCGATGCTTCCCGTTAGCATGGACATCCGCACCGAGCAAGGCCATTTGGGGAAGGTGTCATGACTGCCAACGTCGACGGAGTGCCCGGAAAATTCGCGACACTCGGGCTGACCTACGACGACGTGCTGCTGCTGCCGGGCTCGTCGGACATGGCACCCGACGAGATCGACACCGCCTCGTACGTCTCGAAGAACGTGCGGGTCAACATCCCGCTGCTGTCCGCCGCCATGGACAAGGTGACCGAGTCCCGCATGGCGATCGCGATGGCCCGCCAGGGCGGCGTCGGCGTGTTGCACCGCAACCTCTCCATCGAGGACCAGGCCAACCAGGTCGACCTGGTGAAGCGCTCCGAGTCCGGCATGGTCGCCGACCCCATCACCATCCACCCGGACGCCACCCTCGCCGAGGCCGACGCGCTGTGCGCCAAGTTCCGCATCAGCGGCGTCCCGGTGACCGGCGCCGACAAGAGGCTCCTCGGCATCGTCACCAACCGTGACATGGCCTTCGAGAGCGACCGAAGCCGCCGGGTGCACGAGGTCATGACCCCGATGCCGCTGGTCACGGGCAAGGTCGGCATCTCCGGCCCCGAGGCCATGGAGCTGCTGCGCAAGCACAAGATCGAGAAGCTTCCGCTGGTCGACGACGAGAACGTCCTCAAGGGCCTGATCACCGTCAAGGACTTCGTCAAGGCGGAGAAGTACCCGAACGCGGCCAAGGACGCCGAGGGCCGTCTGCTGGTCGGTGCGGCCGTCGGCGTGGCCGGTGACGCCTTCGAGCGCGCCCAGGCGCTGATCGAGGCCGGCGCCGACTTCATCGTCGTCGACACCGCGCACGGCCACTCCCGTCTGGTCGGCGACATGATCGCCAAGATCAAGTCGAACTCCTCCGGCGTCGACGTCATCGGCGGCAACATCGCCACGCGCGACGGCGCCAAGGCCCTGGTCGACGCGGGCGCCGACGGCATCAAGGTCGGTGTCGGCCCCGGTTCCATCTGCACCACCCGCGTGGTCGCCGGCGTCGGCGTCCCGCAGGTCACCGCGATCTACGAGGCCGCGCTCGCCGCCAAGGAGGCCGGCGTCCCGGTGATCGGCGACGGTGGTCTGCAGTACTCGGGCGACATCGCCAAGGCCCTGGTCGCGGGCGCCGACACGGTGATGCTCGGCTCGCTCCTCGCAGGCTGCGAGGAGTCCCCGGGCGAGCTGCTGTTCATCAACGGCAAGCAGTTCAAGTCCTACCGCGGCATGGGCTCGCTCGGTGCCATGCAGACCCGCGGCGACCGCCGGTCGTTCTCCAAGGACCGCTACTTCCAGGAGGGCGTCGCCTCCGACGAGCAGCTGATCCCCGAGGGCATCGAGGGCCAGGTGCCCTACCGCGGCCCGCTGTCCTCCGTGGTCCACCAGCTGGTCGGCGGTCTGCGTCAGTCGATGTTCTACGTCGGCGGCTCGACGGTGCCCGCCCTCCAGGCCAACGGCCGCTTCGTGCGCATCACCTCGGCGGGTCTGAAGGAGAGCCACCCGCACGACATCCAGATGACGGTCGAGGCGCCGAACTACAGCAGCAAGAAGTGACGCACGCGCACGCGTGACGGCCCTGCCACGGCGGTCCCGGGACATCCGGGGCCGCCGTCGTCGCGCCCGTCGGCGATACTGGAAGGCGCTGCAACGCATAGGGAAAGGCCACAGACGTGACTGAGATCGAGATCGGGCGCGGCAAGCGCGGCCGCCGGGCGTACGCCTTCGACGACATCGCCGTCGTCCCCAGCCGCCGTACGCGGGACCCGAAGGAGGTCTCGATCGCCTGGCAGATCGACGCCTACCGCTTCGAGCTGCCCTTCCTGGCCGCTCCGATGGACTCCGTCGTCTCCCCGGCCACCGCCATCCGCATCGGCGAGCTGGGCGGCCTCGGCGTGCTCAACCTCGAAGGCCTGTGGACGCGGTACGAGGACCCGCAGCCGCTGCTCGACGAGATCGCCGAACTGCCGTCCGAGGCGGCGACCCGGCGGCTGCAGGAGATCTACTCCGCCCCCATCAAGGAGGAGCTGATCGGCGCCCGCATCAAGGAGGTGCGCGACTCCGGCGTGGTCACGGCGGCCGCGCTCTCCCCGCAGCGCACCGCGCAGTTCTCCAAGGCGGTCGTCGACGCCGGCGTGGACATCTTCGTCATCCGCGGTACGACGGTCTCGGCGGAGCACGTCTCGTCCTCGCACGAGCCGCTGAACCTGAAGCAGTTCATCTACGAGCTGGACGTCCCGGTCATCGTCGGCGGCTGCGCCACGTACACCGCCGCCCTGCACCTGATGCGCACCGGCGCGGCCGGCGTCCTCGTCGGCTTCGGCGGCGGCGCCGCGCACACCACCCGCAACGTGCTGGGCATCCAGGTCCCGATGGCCACGGCCGTCGCCGACGTGGCCGCGGCCCGCCGTGACTACATGGACGAGTCCGGCGGCCGGTACGTGCACGTGATCGCCGACGGCGGTGTCGGCTGGTCCGGCGACCTGCCCAAGGCGATCGCCTGCGGCGCCGACGCGGTCATGATGGGCTCCCCGCTCGCCCGTGGCACCGACGCCCCCGGCAAGGGCCACCACTGGGGCATGGAGGCGGTCAACGAGGAGCTGCCCCGCGGCAAGAAGGTCGACCTCGGCACGGTCGGCACGCTCGAGGAGATCCTCACCGGCCCGTCCCACACCCCCGACGGCTCGATGAACGTCTTCGGCGCCCTGCGCCGGGCGATGGCCACGACCGGCTACAGCGAACTCAAGGAGTTCCAGCGGGTCGAGGTGACGGTCGCGGACAGCCAGCACCGGCGCTGACCCCTCCCACGACGCGCGAGGGCCCGGTCACCACGGCGGTGACCGGGCCCTTTCCCGTGTGGGCGCGTCGCTACCGGGCGGCCTTCCTGGCGCCGGAGAACGCGGCGAGCGCGGCGATGACGAAGAAGACGAAGGTCATCGGGTCGGCGTCCTCCTTCCAGACGTCCTGGACCGTGCCGAGGTGCTGGAAGAACACCTCGTTGAAGCCCAGGTGGAAGTGATCGGCGATGATCATGGCCTCGCCGACCAGCTGACCGAGGTAGACCGAGCCGAGCGCGAGGACGGCGCCGACGACCGCGAGGGCGGGATTGCGGCCGCCCGCCTTGCCGGCCGCGAGACCGATGACGAAGCCGACGCCGACCGCCGCCCAGCCGATCTCGTGCTTGGTGGCGCCGATGACGAGGCCGTAGAGGGCGCCGACCACCACGGCGGCCGCGACCGCGGCGAGCAGACCGAGGACGAGGTTGTTCCGCACCGGCGGGGGCGGGACGGGCGGCGCGAAGGCGCCCGGCTGTGCGGGGTGGGGCACCCCCGGCGCGGCGGCCGGCGCCTGCTGGGCGTACGGGTTGCCGTCGACCGGACCGGACTGCGGCGGCTGAGGCGGTGGAGCTGACTGGCTCATGACAGGAATTCCCCCGAGGTGGAGCACGGCTGAAGACGAGAACGGAAAGACCCGCACGCACACGGGGGCGGCGAGTCCGGGGGAGACTAACAGCCGGGTACGACAGCGCCACGCCGGTTTTCTGCGCCCGTGACCGCTTTCCGCGTACGACCGTTCTCGGATCGTGACCGCGTGTCGTGACCGCGTGTCGTGACCGCGTGTCGTGGCGGCATGTCGTGAGCGCGGGGCCGGGAGCCGTCGCCGCGCGTGGGTGAGCCGGTGTGCCGCACCTACAGCCGGTGTGCGGCCCCCGTCGGCGTCGCCCCCCGCGTGTCCAGCAGCAGCTGGGCCTTCACCGACAGGCCCTGGAGGTCGTACGTGCGGTGCTGCTGGAGCAGGATCGTCAGGTCGGCGTCGGCGGCCGCCTCGTACAGGGAGTCCGCGCGCGGGACCGGGCGGTCCAGGACGTTCCAGGCGGGCACGTACGGGTCGTGGTAGCTCACGGTGGCGCCCAGTTCCATCAGCCGGATGGCGAGTTCCTGCGCGGGCGTGCCCTGCTGGTCGGCGAGGTCGGCCTTGTAGGTGACGCCGAGGAGCAGGACGCGGGCGCCGCGGGCGGACTTGCCGTGCTCGTTGAGCAGCGTGGCGGCGCGCTGGACGACATAGCGGGGCATGCGGTGGTTGACCTGCTGGGCCAGCTCCACGATGCGCAGGGTGCGGGTGGCGTGTCCGGTCATGTCCTGTGGGACGGCGTGACCGCCGACGCCCGGGCCCGGCCGGAACGCCTGGAAGCCGAAGGGCTTGGTCTCCGCGCAGCGGATGACGTCCCACAGGTCCACGCCCAGCTCGTGACAGAGGACGGCCATCTCGTTGACCAGCGCGATGTTGACGTGCCGGAAGTTCGTCTCCAGCAGCTGCACCGCCTCCGCCTCGCGCAGCCCACGCGCGCGTACCACCTTGTCGGTGAGCCGTCCGTAGAACGCGGCGGCCGACTCGGTGCACGCGGGGGTGAGACCGCCGATGACCTTGGGGGTGTTGGCCGGGGTGTGGTCGCGGTTGCCGGGGTCGACCCGGCTGGGGGAGTAGGCGAGGTGGAAGTCGCGGCCCGCCCGCAGCCCCGAGCCCTCCTCCAGCAGGGGCCGCAGGAACTCCTCCGTCGTGCCGGGCAGCACGGGTGACTCCAGGATGACCGTGGTGTGCGGGCGGAGCCGCTCGGCCAGCGCGCGGGCGGCGGCCTCCACCTGGCCGAGGTCGAGTGTGCCGTCGGCGCCGCGCGGGGTCGGCGCGCAGATCACCGCGGTGCGCACCCGGCCGAGTTGGGCCGGGTCGGTGCCGGGCCGGAAACCCGCGGCGTGCATCCGGCGCAGCTCGGCGGGGCTGAGCGAGCCCACCTCGGGACCGGTGGCGTAGCCGACGGTGTGGATGCCTGCGGCGACGGCAGCCTGGGCGAGCGGCAAGCCGTAGGGGCCGAGTCCGATGACGGCGAGGTCTGCGGGCATGCGTGGGCCGTCCTTCCCAGTAGCCGAAGCGGGACAGGTGCGCAACCGCTGTGCACAGGATGAGCGAGTGCGATGTCAGACTAGGTACAAATATGACCGTTATGTGTGATTGTGTTCGTGTGTCTTCCAAGGGTTGTGCGGCGAGTTGTCCACAGGGTGGGAGCCCGTGGTGGCTGAAGTCGGCCGACCCCGTCAGAATTTGGGCATGAGGAGGGGATGAACCGGGCTTCGCCCACCGGGTGCGGCCGACGCGAGCGGGTCTGCGACAGCGGGAGGCAGCGGTGAGGACAGCGACTCTGGGGCCGGAGCAGCGCGCCGAGGCACTGGCGGCGATGGCCGAGCGTGAACTGGACGTGCTGGTGGTCGGCGGCGGAGTGGTCGGAGCCGGCACCGCGCTGGACGCGGTCACCCGCGGTCTGTCCACCGGTCTGGTCGAGGCCCGTGACTGGGCGTCCGGCACCTCCAGCCGGTCCAGCAAGCTCATCCACGGTGGCCTGCGCTATCTGGAGATGCTCGACTTCGCGCTGGTCCGCGAGGCCCTCAAGGAGCGCGGCCTGCTCCTGGAGCGGCTCGCCCCGCACCTGGTCAAGCCGGTCGCCTTCCTCTACCCGCTGGAGCACAAGGGCTGGGAGCGGCTGTACGCGGGCTCGGGCGTCGCGCTGTACGACGCGATGTCCATGGCCCGCGGCCACGGCCGGGGACTGCCCATGCACCGCCATCTCTCCCGCCGCCACGCCCTGCGCGTGGCCCCCTGCCTGCGCAAGGACGCCCTCGTCGGCGCCCTGCAGTACTACGACGCCCAGGTGGACGACGCCCGCTTCGTCGCCACCCTGGTGCGCACGGCGGCGTCCTACGGCGCGAAGGTGGCCAACCGCGCGCGTGTCACGGGGTTTCTGCGCGAGGGCGAGCGGGTCGTAGGCGCCCGGGTGCAGGACGTGGAGGGCGGCGGGGAGTACGAGGTCCGGGCCCAGCAGGTCGTCAACGCCACCGGCGTGTGGACCGACGACACACAGGCCATGGTGGGCGAGCGCGGCCAGTTCCACGTCCGCGCCTCCAAGGGCATCCACCTGGTCGTACCGAAGGACCGCATCCACTCCACCACCGGCCTGATCCTGCGCACCGAGAAGTCCGTCCTGTTCGTCATCCCCTGGGGCCGGCACTGGATCATCGGCACCACGGACACCGAGTGGGACCTGGACAAGGCCCACCCCGCCGCGTCCAGCGCCGACATCGACTACCTGCTGGAGCACGTCAACTCGGTGCTCTCCGTGCCGCTGAGCCGCGACGACGTGCAGGGGGTGTACGCGGGCCTGCGGCCGCTGCTGGCCGGCGAGTCCGACGCCACCAGCAAGCTCTCCCGCGAGCACACGGTCGCCCATCCGGCGCCGGGGCTGGTGGTCGTGGCCGGCGGCAAGTACACGACCTACCGGGTGATGGCGAAGGACGCCGTCGACGAGGCGGTGCACGGACTCGACATGCGCGTCGCCGACTGCGTGACGGAGGAGACCCCGCTGCTCGGCGCCGAGGGCTACCAGGCGCTGTGGAACGCGCGCGCCCGCATAGCCGCCCGCACCGGACTGCACGTCGTCCGGGTGGAACACCTCCTGAACCGGTACGGCTCGATGGCCGACCAGGTCCTGGACCTGATCGCCGCCGACCCCACCCTCGGCGAGCCGCTGCACGCGGCCGACGACTATCTGCGCGCCGAAGTGGTCTACGCCGCCTCGCACGAGGGCGCCCGGCACCTGGACGACGTCCTCACCCGCCGCACTCGCATCTCCATAGAAACCTTCGACCGGGGTACTCGCAGCGCCAGGGAGGCGGCCGAGCTGATGGCGCCGGTCCTCGGCTGGGACCAGGACCAGATCGATCGCGAGGTCGCCCACTACGACAAGCGCGTGGAGGCCGAGCGGGAGTCCCAGCTCCAGCCGGACGATCTGACGGCCGACGCGGCGCGGCTGGGAGCGCCGGACATCGTGCCGCTCACCTGACGGGGGGTGATGCCTGAAGTGGGGTCAGGGGCGTGATGGGGCGGACGGTTTCGGTGAGACACCGGTCCACCGACGAGGGGGGAGTGGGGTCCATGTCCCGTGAACCGGGTGCGGGCGCGGTCGGTTCCTCCCCTCTTGCGACCCATCATCCCGGTAAGCGGAACGCCCACTTCAGAGGGGGCCGGGGTCGGTGGGGCGCTGGCCGGGGCCAGAGGCACCCTGGGCGTCGCCCACTTGTCGGGTGAGAGACAATGAAGGCTCTGTCAGGGCGGGTTGTATGAGGGGACGCATGTCGGAGGCGGAGCGGGCGGGAACATCCCGTCAGGAGACTCGTCAGGGCAAGAACGAGGGGCGTCTCCTCGCCGGGCGGTACCGGCTGGGAGACGTGCTGGGCCGCGGCGGCATGGGCACGGTCTGGCGGGCCGAGGACGAGACCCTCGGCCGGACGGTCGCCGTCAAGGAACTGCGATTCCCGACCAACATCGACGAGGAGGAGAAGCGGCGCCTGATCACGCGCACCCTGCGCGAGGCGAAGGCGATCGCCCGGATCCGCAACAACAGCGCGGTGACGGTCTTCGACGTGGTCGAGGAGGACGACCGGCCCTGGATCGTCATGGAGTTGGTGGAGGGCAAGTCCCTCGCCGAGGTCATCCGCGAGGACGGCCTGCTGCGGCCCCGGCGGGCCGCCGAGGTGGGTCTCGCCATCCTCGACGTGCTGCGCTCGGCGCACCGTGAGGGCATCCTGCACCGTGACGTGAAGCCGTCCAACGTGCTCATCGCCGAGGACGGCCGGGTCGTGCTCACCGACTTCGGCATCGCGCAGGTCGAGGGCGACCCGTCCATCACCTCCACCGGCATGCTGGTCGGCGCCCCCTCCTACATCTCGCCCGAACGCGCCCGCGGCCACAAGCCCGGCCCGGCGGCCGACCTGTGGTCGCTGGGCGGACTGCTGTACGCGGCGGTCGAGGGCACGCCGCCGTACGACAAGGGATCGGCGATCGCCACGCTCACCGCGGTGATGACCGAGCCCCTGGAGGAGCCCAGGAACGCCGGTCCGCTCCGGGACGTCATCTACGGCCTGCTCACCAAGGACGCGGCCCAGCGGCTCGACGACGCCGGTGCCCGGGCCATGCTCAACGCGGTGATCCACGCGCCCGAACCGGAGCCGATGGACGCCACGCGCGTGGTTCCGCTGCCCTCCCAGCCCGGTTCGCCCGAGGGCAGGCGGGGCGAGGAGGCCGGGGAGAAACTGCGCGGGGCCCTGCGTTCGATGCGCAAGGCGGCCGGCGCGGCGACCACCGCGCGGACGAAGAGCGGAAGCGGCCGGACCGCCCCGGATGCCGGCGGCGCGGCGGGCACCGGTGCCGCGGCGGGCTCGGGCGGTGCGGCCACCGGCGGCGCGCGACCCGCCTCCTCCGCGCCTGTGGCGAAGGGATCGGCGGGCACGGCAGCGACGGGAGCGGCCCCCGCCGGCCAGGTCTCCCTTGGCAAGGGATCGGGCGCCACGGGTGCCGGGCCCGCGGGTGCCGGATCCGGGGGGCGGCCCAAGGGCGCGGCAACCGGTTCCGCTTCGACGCCGAACGCCGATGCGGGAAAGTCGGGTTCGGGCTGGCCGGTGGTACCGCCGCCGGACCTCGACCTGCGGCCGCGGCCGGCGCCGAGGGCGCCGCTGACCGACGTGGTGCCCAAGCGGACGCTGGTGATCATCGCCGTCGTCGTCGCCCTGGCTGTCCTCGGTACGGTGCTGGCCCTCACGCTGGGCGGCGGCGACGGCGGCAAGAACACCGGGGCCGCGTCCAGCGCCAAGGCCTCCACCAAGGAGGACAAGCACACCGGCGGCGCGGGCGGCAAGGGCGGCGGCGCGCGGACGGACGGCTCGAACTCGGCGAGCGCGAGCACCGGTTCGGGGTCGGACAAGGCGACCGGCCCGGGCTCCACCCCCTCCGCCGACGACTCCGCCTCCGGGGACTCCTCCGGCTCCGGGCACTCCTCCGGCTCCAAGGGCGGCGGCAGCGCACCGGCGCGCTCGACCCGCAAGAGCGGCCAGGGCTACTCGATCGGCCTGCCCGACGGATGGAAGTTCACGACCTCCTCCGACGCCGGCGACCGCTACACCGGGCCGGACGGGCAGAAGCTGCTGGTCGGATGGACCAGCTCGCCCAAGCACGACCCGGTCGCGGACTGGCAGAACCAGGAGCGGAGCATGGTCCGCTCCCAGTACCAGAGGATCCGCATAGAGAAGGTGGACTACCGCGGCTGGAACACGGCCGACTGGGAGTTCACCTACGTCGCGGACGGCACCAAGTACCGCAGCATCGACCGGGGGTTCGTGGCCGGCGACCATCTCGGTTACGGGCTGATGTACACCGCGAAGGCCGCGAAGTGGGACAGCGCGCTGCGCAAGGACACCTGGAAGACGCTGACGGAGTCCTTCAAGCCCAAGTCATAGGCGCCGGAGCCCGGTTTGGTCCGTGATAATCCGGCATCCTCTCAATGCGGGTTGCCTCCGGCACGTATCGTGAATGGTTGCGGACCGTACGCAGCCGGACGCCTGGGCGAAACGGATCGTGCGACGAACGGATGTGACCAACCGGGCGCCCGGGGGAGGCAAAGTGGACGACTACGCGGGTCGGGTGCTCGCCGACCGGTACCGCCTGCCGGTGCCGCCCTCCGACGAGTACGAACTCACCGAGACCCGCGCCTTCGACACCTACAGCGGCCAGGAGGTGCTCGTCCGGCAGGTGCCGTTGCCGGAGATCGTCGAGGCCGAGGTGCTCGACGCGGAGGGGCTGCCCGAGGGCTTCACGGCCCGCGCGCGCGGCGGCCGCCAGGCGCCCACGGCACGCGACGCCACCCGGCGCCCCGCCGACCCCGCCGTGCGGCGCGCCGTCGAGGCCGTGCAGGCGGCGGCCCGCATCCCGGACCATCCACGCCTGGACCAGGTCTTCGACGTGTTCGCCGAGGGCGGCTCGCTGTGGGTCGTCAGCGAACTGGTGGCCGCGCGTCCGCTGGCCGCGCTGCTCGCCGAGCGGCCGCTGACGCCGTACCGGGCGGCCGAGGTCGCCTCCGACGTGCTCATGGCGCTGCGGGTGCTGCACGCCCACGGCTGGGTCCACCGCAACGTCACCGCCCGCACGGTGCTCGTCTGCGACGACGGGCGGGTGATGCTGACCGGTCTCGCCATCGGCGCGGCGGAGGAGGCGCTCTGCGGGTACGACCCCGTTCCCGCCCAGGACATGCCCGCCCAGGACGCCTTCGGACAGAGCCTCGCGGGTCCCGAGGCCTCCCCCGGCCCCTCCGGCATCGCGCGCCCCCCGGGCCTCCCCGGCGCCCGGGAGCCCCGAGGCGTCGAGCCGACGGCCGGGGCAGGACACGGGGACGGCCCACGGGGCCCGGCGCTCGCCGGACCGGCCGGCGCCGCCCCGGACGCGGACGTCGATCCCGAGGCCGCGCGCCGGGCCGCGATCCAGGCCCGGGCGGCCGGCGGACTGCCGGCGCCGGAGGCGCACGCGGTGCCCGGCGCGAGCGGTGCCCCCGGTACGGCGGGACAGCGGGCGCTGGAGAGCGGGACGGACATCCGCGCCGCCCGGGCCGGAGCCATCGCCGCCTACCGCGCGGGTGCCCGAGCCGCCGCCCGGGTCCAGGAGGCCCAGCAGAACGGGCGCGCCGCCCTGCCCGCCGCCCGGCCGCCCGCCGACGCCGGCCGGGGCGAGGACGCCGGGCAGCCGCCGTACCCCGCCGGACCGGGCGGGGGCACCCCGCCCGCCCGGATAGCCGACCCCTACGGCGTCCAGGGGCCGCCCTGGCACGGCGCCTCCCCGCGCCCCGTCGAGGAGCCACGGCGAGCGGGACTCGCGGCGCCCCGCGCCGGACAGCCTCCCGCGCCCCGCCGGCCGGACACCGCCCCGGCCCGCTCCGACGTCGCCCCCGGCGACCCGGGCGGCGCCCTCGCCGCCCAGCCCCCGGCCCAGCCCGCACCGCCGGCCGGCGACTGGGACGCGCCCGGCGGCGTGGGGGCCGTACGCCGTGGTCCCGCCACCGCGCTGGCCGCCGAGCGGGCCCGGCAGGTGCGGATGACCGTCGTCGGCCCGGTGACCGAGCGATGGTCGCCGGAACAGGCCGGACCCGTACACGAGAACTGGCAGCTGGCGGCGCCGATCGGGCCGGCCACCGATCTGTGGGCGCTGGGCGCGCTGTTGTTCCGGGCGGTCCAGGGGCACGCGCCGTACCCGGAGGACTCGACGGCCGAACTGGTGCAGTTGGTGTGCGCCGAGCCGCCCGCGTTCGCCGAGGAGTGCGGACCGCTCAGGCCGGTCGTGGAGTCGCTGCTGCGTCAGGACCCCACCGACCGGCTGGACTTCGAGGAACTGGGCGGCTGGCTGCGCTCGCTGGTGCGGTCGGCACCCGAGCCGGACGCCGGCATCCATGTCGTCCCCGTCCCGCCCGCCGACCCGAGCCGGCTGCCGATCGTCCGGCGCCGCGGCGAGCTGGTGCGGCGGCGCCGCGCCCGACTGCCCGCGAACCATCCGCACGGCCGGCACAAGCGCTCCCGGGAGGAGGGCGGTTCACCGCACAGCCTGGGCCGCACCCTGCTCCTGCTGGTCCTGCTCCTGCTGGCCGGCGCGATCGCCTACGCCGTGCTGTTCATGCCCGGGCGGAAGGACGGCGGCGACCGGACGGGCAGCGCGGGACAGGCGAGCCCGGCGCCCTCCCGGTCGGTGCAGCCCCCGTCCGGGGACGGCACCGCGGGCGGCGGCCCCGCCGCGTCCGCGCCCGCCACCGAGACACAGACCGGCGGCGACCCCTCCGTCGCCGACGGCTTCACCCTGCGCAAGGACCCCGACGGCTTCCAGGTCGCCGTCGCCAAGGGCTGGGCCCGCACGGGCCGCGACGGCGACGGCCAGGTGGTGTACGCACACGGGAACTTCGAGCTGATCCTCGTACCCGGACGGGACGCCGCCTCGTCCTACGGCAGCGATCCGATGGCCTACCAGCGGGACAAGGAACCCGAACTCCAGCCGTACCGCGGCTCCAGCTGGGCCACCGCCACCGGACTGCGCACCATAGAGGTGGGCGGACGCACCATGGCCGAGGGGCAGTTCACCTGGACCGACGGCCAGGGGCGCGACCTGTTCGTGCGCAACATGGCGATCCTGCTGAACGGCCGCTACCACATCGTCCAGGTCCGGGGCCCCGAGGCCGAACGCGACGAGGTCACACGGCTGTACGAGCAGGCCACCGCCACCTACCGCTACACGGGTCGACCGGGGTGAGCGTCACAGGACTGTCACCTTGGTACCCCGCTTGTTCCCACAGGGAAGGCCTGTACTTAGTCTGACCCTGTCAAGAGCATTGCGGGGCAACGTGAATCAGATGCAGGGCCTGCTCGTAGCGGGCCGCTACCGGCTCGCCGACTCGATCGGCAGCGGCGGCATGGGCCGGGTGTGGCGCGCCCACGACGAGGTGCTGCACCGGACGGTCGCCGTCAAGGAGTTGACCGCCGCCCTCTACGTCTCCGACAGCGACCGGGGCGTACTGCTGGCCCGCACCCGGGCCGAGGCCCGGGCGGCCGCGCGCATCAACCACTCCGCCGTGGTCACCGTGCACGACGTCCTCGAACACGACGGCCGCCCGTGGATCGTGATGGAGCTGGTCGAGGGCAGCTCGCTGGCCGACGCGGTCAAGGAGCGCGGACGCGTGGAGCCCCAGGAGGCCGCGCGCATCGGCATGTGGGTGCTGCGGGCGCTGCGCGCCGCGCACTCCGCCGGCGTACTGCACCGGGACGTCAAGCCCGGCAACGTCCTGCTCGGCCAGGACGGCCGGGTGCTGCTCACGGACTTCGGCATCGCCCAGATCGAGGGCGACACCACCATCACCCGGACCGGAGAGGTCGTCGGCTCGGTCGACTACCTGGCGCCCGAGCGGGTGCGCGGCCACGACCCCGGCCCCTCCTCGGACCTGTGGGCGCTCGGCGCCACGCTGTACACGGCCGTCGAGGGGCGCTCGCCGTTCCGTCGCACCTCCCCGCTGAGCACCATGCAGGCGGTCGTCGAGGAGACGGCGGACGAGCCGCGCCACGCCGGTCCGCTCGGGCCGGTCATCGCCGCCCTGCTGCGCAAGGAACCGGCCCAGCGGCCGGGTGCGGAGGAGGCGGAGCAGATGCTCGCCGAGGCGGCGGAGGGCCGCCGTCCGAGCGCCGCGCAGGCCTTCGTGCCGACGCAGACCTCGGGTGTGCACACGGGAGGTTTCACCGGGGCGCCCGGCCCCGGCGCGGGCGCCCCGGGCGCGTCCGGTTACGGCACGGGAACGCTCCCGCCCGGCCAGGGCACGACGGGGACGATGGGCGGCAACCCTTCCGGGACCGGTCCGACGGCGGTGGGTCCGACGGCGATGGGACCGGCGGGCGCGGGACCGGTGGGCGCGGGCCCTGCGGCCGGCGGGCCGTCGAGCGGGGGACCGTCGGGCGGGACGCGCTCGCCGCGCCGGTCCCGGCCCCGGCGCCGGCTGCGCACCCTCGCGCTCGTCGTCGCCGTCGCGGCCGTGCTCGGCGCCGCCGGGGCGATCGCGTTCCGGCAGTGGGACGGCCTACGGCAGGACACCACGTCGCGCGGCGGCGGGGACTCCGCCCAGGCGAACGCCGAGAGCGGCCACGGCACCTCGGGCCGGCCGGGCGCCGGCCCCGCAGGCTGGCAGACCCACCAGGACCCGCTGGGCTTCAGCCTCTCCCTGCCCAAGGGCTGGAAGCGCAAGGTGTACGGCATCCAGGGCGACCTCAAGCAGATCGACTACACGCCCGACCAGGGCAAGCACTTCGTCCGCATCTCCATCGACAGCTCACCCGACTTCGCCGACGCCACCCGGCACCAGGAGGACCTCGAACAGCAGTTGCAGCGGCTGGTCGACTACCGGCGCGTGACCCTGGCGGGGAACGTCTACCGCGACCGCAAGGCCTCGCGGTGGGAGTACACCTGGACCGCGCTGAAGAAGGACGCGCCGTACGTCGCCGGACCCCGGCACGCCGTCGAGGAGACCTACTTCTCGCGCCAGGGCACCGAGTACGCCATCTACATGTCGACGCCGGAGCAGGACTGGACCACCACCAGCGAACAGTTCAAGTGGGTGCTGCAGAGCTGGCAGCAGCCGGACGAGGGTTGAGCCGACCGGGTACACCCTGAGACCGGGACCGCCTGACGTCCGGGACACCCGCAGGGCCCTTCTCCGGGCGCCCCGGACCACCGAGACGGCTGAAAATGGCAGGCAGGGCACCCCGCTTGGCCGATCGGCGCCCCGGAGTGTGTGGGTCCGGTGCGGCATGATGGGCTCATGGGGACCGAGGGCGCCGATTTCCGGGTGATCGCGGGCCGTTACCGCCTGGAGGAACGCATCGGGCGCGGCGGCATGGGCGTCGTATGGCGGGCGAGCGATCAGGTGCTCGGCCGCGGCGTGGCGGTCAAGGAACTCCTCCCGGACGACTCGCTCCCGGAGGACGACGCGCGCCGCCGGCGTGACCGGACCTTCCGCGAGGCCCGCGCGGTCGCCCAGTTACACCACCCGCACATCATCGTCGTGCACGACGTGGTGGAGCAGGATGAACGACCCTATCTCGTCATGGAGTTGGTGGACGGCGGATCACTCGCCGACCGGATCGCCCGGCAGGGCCCCGTCGACGCCGCCGAGGCCGCGCGGATCGGCGTCGCCCTGCTGAGCGCGGTGCGCACGGCGCACGAGGCGGGGGTGCTGCACCGCGACATCAAGCCCGCCAACGTCCTGCTCGAATCCGGCACCGACCGGGTCGTGCTCACCGACTTCGGTATCGCGCAGGTCGCGGGCGCCACCACGCTGACCGAGACCGGCTCCTTCGTCGGCTCACCGGAGTACACCGCGCCCGAGCGGATGGCCGGGCTGCGCACCGGCCCGGAGTCCGACCTGTGGTCGCTGGGCGCACTGCTGTGCACCGCGCTCAGCGGCGAGTCGCCCTTCCGGCGCGACTCGCTCGGCGGCATCCTGCACGCCGTCGTCGCCGACGAGATCCGCCCGCCCGAGCAGGCCGGGCCGCTGCTGCCCGTCGTACGGGGGCTGCTGGAGCGCGACCCGGACCGGCGGCTGAGCGCGGCGGACGGCGAGCGCATGCTGCGGACCTATCTGAGCACCGGTCACACACCGCCCGCGCCGGGCGAGTCCGCCACGACGGGCCCGCACGGCGGTGTCCGTCTGCCCAGGTTCGGCGGGACGCGCCAGAGCGGCCCGGGGGCCGACACGGGCCACGCCCACCGGCCCGCGCTGCCCGGAGGCCGGCCGCACCGCCAGGACCCGGCGCCCTACACCCCGACCCGGCCGGACATCGCGCACGACGGCCTGCTCGCGTCCCTCGCGTCCCGGGTGTCGGCGCAGTCCCCCGGGCGGCCGTCCCCGCGCGCGGTGCTGGTCGCGGCCCTGCTCGTCGCCGCGCTGACCGGAGCCGGCGTGTCGGCGGCGCTGCTGCTGCACCGGGGCGGGCACGGGGGCGGCGGCACGCCGGGCGGCACGGCGACGAGTCCGGCATCCGGCACCGGCGCGAGCACCGGCCCGGCGCGGACCGACGGCACGTCACACCCGGCCGACGGCCGGCCCCACCGGTCCGACGGCACGTCACGCCGGCCGGCGTCCGACGGTCAGCCGTGGCCCACCGGGACGCGGCCGCCCGGCGCCGGGCCCGCCGCCGACAGACCCGGCACGCCCGAGGGTTACCGCACCGCCCAGGATCCGGCGGGGTTCCTGCTCGCGGTTCCGGACGACTTCATCCGCAGCCCGCGGGGCGACCGCGTCTTCTACATGTCCCCTTGGGAGACCTTCCGCATCGGCGTCAAGATCACCGCGGCCCAGCCGGGAGGGCCGCGGGCGGTGATGGACCGCTCGGCCGCCCGGGGCCCGAGCGCCAATCCCGGCTACCGCGAGGGCCGGGTCACCGCGACGACACACGACGGGCACCCGGCCGCGCTGTGGGAGTTCACCTGGGACGGATTCAGCGCCTCGGAGGGCCCCCGGCACACCTACGACCTGTGCTGGGAGGAGGCCGGGCGGATGTACGACGTGTGGGTGTCGGCGCCGGTGGGCGAGGGGCGCCAGGCGCGGGAGTACTTCGACGTGGCGATCGACACCTTCGCGGTCCCGGACGCCGACGACGACGACGAAACCGACGACTGACGCCCCGACAGACGACACCTCCGGTGGCGATGGCCGACGCCACGGCCGGCGCCGGCGGCCGACCTGGCGCGGCCCGATCGGCGCGCCGGATGCCGAGGCCGTCCGACCGCCCGCTTCGACAACGGCATGGTGCGCACGGTACTCATGTGCCATGACCGAAGACGGCGAACACCCGCTCGACGGACGTCTGATCGGTGGGCGCTACCGGCTGACCGGACGCCTCGGCTCCGGCCCGGCCGGAACCGTCTGGCGCGCCCTGGACGAACAGACGCAAAGTCAAGTCGCTCTCAAAGAGCCCTTGTTGCCCGGCGACCCGGCCGACGACGAGGACAGCGGGCGCCTGGCGCACCGGCTCTTCCGGGAGGCCCGCGTCGCCACCCGGGTCCGCCACCCGAGCGCCGTCACGGTGTTCGACGTCGTCACCGAGGCGGCGACTCCCTGGATCGTCATGGAGCTGGTGGAGGGCGAGTCCCTGCACGCGGCCCTCCGGCGCGGCCCCCTCCCGGGCGCCGAGGCCGCCCGCGTCGGACTCGCCGTGCTCGGCGCACTGCGCGCCGCCCACGCCGTCGGCATCGTGCACCGGGACGTCCATCCGGCCAACGTCCTGCTGGAATCCGGCACCGGCCGGGTCGTCCTGACGGACTTCGGGATCGGCGACGGCCACGCGGGGGACACGCCCGCCGGGTTCGTGGCCCCGGAGCGGGCGGCGGGACCCGGCGCCGGCCCGGCCTCCGACCTGTGGTCCCTCGGGGCGCTGCTCCGGGCCGCCCTCGGCGCGGAGGTCCCCGGTCCGCTCGGCCCCCTGCTGGACCGGCTGCACGCCGACGACCCCGAGGCGCGGCCCGACGCCCGGGAGACCGAGGCGGCACTGCGCACGTACCTGGGCCTGCCCCCCGAACGAACCACCGCCCCGGAGCAGAAGCCGGAGCCGGAACCGGACTCGGAACCGGACTCGGAGCCGGACGCGGAGCCGGAACCGCAGCCGGAGTCCGGGGCCGATCGGGGGCCGCTCCCCGGCCCATCGCGCCGTACCCCGCTGGCCGCTCTCGGCCTGCTGCTCGCGAAAAAACCGGGGACGGAATGATCGTCGAACGCATCGGCGAGTCAACGCCCTGATCAGCACATTCACTGCCAGTGATCACTGGCACCGTGTGCGAGGTCGGTGAATCCCCGTTACCGACGGGTACACAAAGCTTCCGTACCGGCATACCCTGCGCGTCATGACGGACACGCAGGCCCCGGACATCGCCGGTACCAACCCCCTCGCGCCCGCCCCCGAGGGCGCCCGCACCGCCGCCGACGTGGTCACCCCGGAACTGGTGGCCCGGCTCGTCAAGGGCGTCGTCGGCTCCGGCCGTACCGCCAACCACACCCCGTTCACCGGCGAGAAACTGGCCGACCTGCCCGAGTCCACCCCCGAGGACGTGCGCGCGGCCTTCGACGCGGCCCGGGCCGCGCAGACCGTCTGGGAGAAGATCCCGGTCCGCCGGCGGGCGGCCGTCCTGCTGCGCTTCCACGATCTGCTGCTGGAGCGGCAGGCCGAGGTCCTCGACCTCGTCCAGCTCGAGACCGGCAAGGCCCGGCTGCACGCGCACGAGGAGGTCCAGGCCGTCGCCATCGCGGCCCGCCACTACGGCCGCCGTGCCGCCGCCTATCTGCGCCCGAAGCGGCACGCCGGTGCCGTACCGACCCTCACCAAGACCGTCGAACTGCGCCATCCGCGCGGGGTCGTGGGCCAGATCGCGCCCTGGAACTACCCGCTGGAGCTGTCCGTCGGCGACGCGTTGCCCGCCTTCGTCGCGGGCAACGCGGTGGTGATGAAGCCGGACACGGAGACCTGCCTCACCGCCCTGTGGGCCCGTGACCTGCTGATCGAGGCCGGACTGCCCGAAGGTGTCTTCCAAGTCGTCCTCGGCGAGGGCCCGGTCGTCGGCCCGGAGCTGGTCCGGCACGCCGACTACGTCTCGTTCACCGGTTCCACCCGCACCGGCCGCGAGGTCGCCCAGGGCGCGGCCGCCCGCCTGATCGGCGTCTCCCTCGAACTCGGCGGCAAGAACGCCATGCTGGTGCTGGACGACGCCGACATCGAGAAGGCCGCCGCCGGCGCCGTCCGCGCCTGCTTCTCCTCGGCCGGCCAGCTCTGCATCTCCATCGAGCGGCTGTACGTCCACGAGTCGGTCGCCGACGCCTTCCTGGCACGCTTCGCCGCCCGCACCAGGGCCATGCGGCTCGGCAACTCCCTCGTCTACGGCGCCGACATGGGCTCGCTGGTCGGAGCACGCCAGCTCGAGACCGTCGAACGGCATGTCCGGGAGGCCGGCGCCAAGGGCGCGAAGGTGCTCGCGGGCGGCACGGCCCGGCCCGACATCGGCCCCTACTTCTTCGAGCCCACCATCCTCGACGGCGTCGAGGACTCCATGGCCGTGTGCGAGGAGGAGACCTTCGGACCGGTCGTCTCGGTCTACCGCTTCCGCGACGAGGACGAGGCCGTCGAGCGCGCCAACGCCACGCCGTACGGCCTGAACGCGTCCGTGTGGACGAAGAACGCCCGCCGCGGCCTGGACATCGCCTCCCGTCTGCGCACCGGCACGGTCAACGTCAACGAGGGCTACGCCCCCGCCTACGGCAGCGTCCAGTCCCCGATGGGCGGCATGAAGGACTCCGGCCTCGGCCGCCGCCACGGCTCCGAGGGCATCCTCAAGTACACCGAGGCCCAGACGGTGGCCCGGCAGCGCCTGCTGCCGATGGCGCCCTCGCTGGGCATGGACGACGAGAAGTACGCCGCCTTCATGAGCCGCAGTCTCCGCCTGATGAAGGCGTTCCGGTTCCGGTAACCCACCCGGGCGGCTTCCGGTTCCGGTAACCGACCCCGGACCGGGAGCCGCGCGATCGAACACTGACGACCCGCACGCGACACTCGACGAGGAGACACCCGTGCCCCAGGACGCTTACGACTACGACGTCCTCATCGTCGGATCGGGCTTCGGCGGATCGGTCTCCGCCCTGCGCCTGACCGAGAAGGGCTACAAGGTAGGCGTCCTGGAGGCGGGCCGCCGCTTCACCCGCGCGTCCCTGCCGAAGAACTCCTGGGACCTCAGGAACTACCTCTGGGCCCCCCGGCTCGGCATGTTCGGCATCCAGCGCATCCATCTGCTGGGCAATGTGATGGTGCTGGCCGGCGCGGGGGTCGGCGGCGGTTCGCTGAACTACGCCAACACCCTCTACATACCGCCGAAGGCCTTCTTCGAGGACCCGCAGTGGAAGGACGTCACGGACTGGGAGGAGGAGCTGCGGCCGTACTACGACCAGGCACGGCGCATGCTCGGTGTCCGGCTCAACCCGACCATGACCCCCTCCGACGTGCACCTGAAGGCGGCGGCACAGCGGATGGGCGTCGGCGACACCTTCCACCTCGCCCCGGTCGGCGTCTTCTTCGGCGACGGCCAGGACGCCGACGGTACGGCGAAGGCCAAGCCCGGCGGGCAGGTCGCGGACCCGTACTTCGGCGGCGCCGGCCCGTCGCGGAACGCGTGCACCGAGTGCGGCGAGTGTATGACCGGCTGCCGGCACGGCGCGAAGAACACCCTCAACGAGAACTACCTCTACCTCGCCGAGAAGGCGGGCGCGGTGGTCCACCCGATGACGACGGTCGTGTCGGTCACGGACGACTCGCGCGGCGGGTACGCGGTGGCGACCCTGCCCACGGACCGGAAGAAGAAGGGCGAGGGCCGGATCTTCACCGCGCGCCGGGTCGTCCTCGCGGCCGGCACCTACGGCACCCAGACCCTGCTGCACCGCATGAAGGCGAGCGGCCGGCTGCCCCACCTGTCGCGGCGGCTCGGCGAACTGACCCGCACCAACTCCGAGGCGCTGGTCGGCGCGCAGACCGACAACCGCCGCTACCACAAGGCGACCGGCGAGCCGCGGGCCGACTTCACGCGCGGGGTGGCCATCACGTCCTCGGTCCACCCGGACGCGAACACCCACATCGAACCCGTCCGCTACGGCAAGGGCTCCAACTCCATGGGCGGCCTGTCGATCCTCCAGGTGCCCTACGCCGAGGGCTCCTCCCGGGCGCTGGCCTGGCTGGCGAACGCCGCCCGGCATCCGCTGCTGGTGGCCCGCTCGCTGTCCAACCGGCGCTGGTCGGAGCGGACCATCATCGGCCTGGTGATGCAGTCGCTGGACAACTCTCTTACGACGTATCTGAAGCCCGGCGGCCTCGGCAAGGGCCTGCTGACCGCCCGGCAGGGGCACGGCGCGCCGAACCCCAAGCAGATCAAGGCCGCCACCCAGGCCGCCTCCGCGCTCGCCGCCGAGATCAACGGCTTCGCCGGCAGCAACGTCGGGGAGCTGATGGGTACCCCGCTCACCGCGCACTTCCTCGGCGGCTGTCCCATCGGCGCCTCCCCGGAGACCGGCGTGATCGACCCGTACCACCGGCTCTACGGCCACCCGGGCATCTCGGTCGTGGACGGCTCCGCCGTCTCGGCGAACCTGGGGGTGAACCCCTCGCTGACGATCACCGCGCAGGCCGAGCGGGCGATGTCCTTCTGGCCCAACAAGGGTGAGGCGGATCCGCGTCCGGTGCCCGGAGCGGCGTACGAGCGGCTGAAGCCGGTGGAGCCGCAGGCCCCGGCGGTCCCGGCGGACGCCTTCGGCGCCCTGCGGCTGCCGTTCCTCGGGATACCCGCGGTGCCACCGAAGCAGTAGGGCCTCGACGGAGCGGGGCTGCTTCGGGAGCGGGGCCTGGGGCCGCCTTCGGAAGGGGGGCCGCGGGCCGAGGTACCTGCCTCCCCCTCCGAAGGCAGGTACCTCTTACCGTTTCTTGATCCCGCAGGTTTGATCAGCGAAAAGCGTGAAGGGTTGCCGCGATCCCGCCGATCCCTCGTGTGGAATAGGTCACACGACCGGATGCGGGGCCAGCCGGGCAACGGCCGGAGCGCGGGACGGGCACGGCGAAGGGCCCCGCCGGACGGACACGGCGAAGGGCCCCGCGGGACGCAGAGACCGCGGGGCCCTTCTTCCGGTCGGCACCGACGTCGGGGCAGCGCCGGTGCCGGGGAGCGGCGCCACCGGGACGAGGGGCCGGAGCGCGGTGCGCCGCTTGGGTGTGCCGTGGGGGGCTTGCGTCTGTGCAGTTTTCCGCCGGCCGGCCCCGGGCGTCCCCGGAGCCGACCGTTCTCTTGGATGACCGGGCTGCTGTCCCCTGCCGACCGGTCATTTCTCCGGAGCGAGGTCCCACGGCGCACGGCATGACCCGTACGCCTCATCGCTCCGGTGAGCCACGCGTGGTTCTGTCGGGCCCGCCCCTGGCTGGCACGGACACCCACCCCAACGAAGCGGTACGCGGGCCGGTCACGCGCCGTACGGGTGAGAACGGGACCGAACTCAGATGCGACCCCGGCACAGCTCCAGCAGGGTCATGGCGAGGGACGTGCCCGGCCTGCCGAGGGCGTCGCGGTAGCGGCCGAGGATCTCCATCTCGCGGGACAGGTTCACCCGCCGGCCGCCGGAGGCGATCCGGGCCTGCTGGACGACGGCGGAGACGGCCATCCGCTCCTGGACGAGGCCGATGATCCGGTCGTCGAGCACGTCGATGCGTTCACGGGCGCCGGCGATGGTCGCCTGCGCGGTGATGGCGGCCGCCTCCGGGGCGGTGGGCGCCTGCGCGGTGGGCGCCTGCGCGGTGGGGGCGGCTTCGCAGGCCGTGGCGGATTTCGGGGTGGTCGTGGTCATGTCGGGCTCCTCGATCGGGAGGGGGAGGCCCTGGAACGGCAGAACCCGGAAAACGACAGGCGCCCCGGGCCTTGTCGGCCCGGGGCGCCTGGTAAGTGCTTGGCGTTCGGCTCAAGCAGCACGACCATGGCAGCCGGCGGGCCCGGTGCCATAGGTAAAGACGAAGGTCGAGTGCTTGAGCATGCGGCCAGTATGGCACGGGGGCGCCGGGCGCTGGTCGGGGCCGGAGCGCCCGCCCCGTTAGAATCGGAAGCACAGACCCCCGCCCCACCGCCGGAAGGCACCCCGTGTCATCAGCGACTCAGTCTGCCGCCGCCCCCGACACCGTCCTGGTCGTCGACTTCGGCGCGCAGTACGCCCAGCTCATCGCCCGTCGCGTCCGCGAGGCGCGGGTCTACAGCGAGATCGTGCCGAGCACCATGCCGGTCCAGGAGATGCTCGCCAAGAACCCCGCCGCGATCATCCTCTCCGGAGGTCCCTCGTCCGTCTACGAGGAGGGCGCCCCCCGCCTCGACGGCGCGATCTTCGAGGCCGGCGTCCCCGTCTTCGGCATGTGCTACGGCTTCCAGCTGATGGCCCAGGTCCTCGGCGGCACCGTCGACAACACCGGCGCCCGCGAGTACGGCCGCACCGATCTGCACGTCTCCAAGAACTCCTCCACCCTCTTCGAGGGCACCCCGGACGAGCAGCACGTGTGGATGTCGCACGGCGACGCCTGCTCCGCCGCTCCCGAGGGTTTCTCGGTCACGGCCTCCACCGACGTCGTGCCGGTCGCCGCGTTCGAGAACGACGAGAAGAAGCTCTACGGCGTCCAGTACCACCCCGAGGTCATGCACTCCACGCACGGCCAGCAGGTGCTGGAGCACTTCCTGTACCGCGGTGCCGGCCTGAAGCCGGACTGGACCACCGACAATGTCATCGACGAGCAGGTCGCCGCGATCCGTGAGCAGGTCGGCGACAAGCGCGCCATCTGCGGTCTGTCCGGCGGCGTGGACTCCGCCGTGGCCGCCGCCCTCGTGGCGCGCGCCATCGGCGACCAGCTGACCTGTGTGTACGTCGACCACGGCCTGATGCGCAAGGGTGAGACCGAGCAGGTCGAGAAGGACTTCGTGGCCGCGACCGGCGTCAAGCTGGTCGTCGTGGACGCCGAGGAGCGCTTCCTCACCGCGCTCAAGGGCGTCAGCGACCCCGAGGAGAAGCGGAAGATCATCGGCCGCGAGTTCATCCGCGTCTTCGAGCAGGCGCAGGCCGAGATCATCGCCGACGAGGGCCCGGCCGTGGAGTTCCTGGTCCAGGGCACCCTGTACCCGGACGTCGTCGAGTCCGGCGGCGGCACCGGCACCGCCAACATCAAGTCGCACCACAACGTCGGCGGCCTCCCCGAGGACCTCGAGTTCCAGCTGATCGAGCCGCTGCGCAAGCTGTTCAAGGACGAGGTCCGGATGGTCGGCCAGGAGCTGGGCCTGCCGGACGAGATCGTCCAGCGCCAGCCTTTCCCGGGCCCCGGCCTCGGTATCCGTATCGTCGGCGAGGTCACCAAGGAGCGGCTGGACCTGCTCCGTGACGCCGACGCCATCGCCCGCGAGGAGCTGACCGCGGCCGGCCTGGACCGCGACATCTGGCAGTGCCCGGTGGTCCTGCTCGCCGACGTCCGCTCGGTCGGCGTCCAGGGCGACGGCCGCACCTACGGCCACCCGATCGTCCTGCGCCCGGTCTCCTCCGAGGACGCCATGACCGCCGACTGGTCCCGGCTGCCGTACGACGTCCTCGCGAAGATCTCGACCCGCATCACCAACGAGGTCCGTGACGTCAACCGGGTCGTCCTCGACGTCACCTCGAAGCCCCCGGGCACCATCGAGTGGGAGTAGTCCCTACGCGCGCCTGATGGTGCGCAGGGGCTCACCGGGCTTCCAGATCTCCAGGACGAGGTACTTCTCGTCCTCGACGCGGGTCCTCACGACCTCCGTCAGCTCTGTACGGAAGAGGTGGAACGGCTGCGGCGGTTCCACCTCTTTCACGTACCAGGCCTTGGTCGGCCCCTCCTCCACCTCGTACGCCCGCCCGCTGATCCGCACGTCCCCATCGCCATCGGCCGCCCCGGTGCCCTCGCCCGGGTTCGCCTGGAGCGCGAAGCGTGGATCGCGGCGCAGATCGAGGGCTTTCAGCGAGTCCGGCATCATGCCGAACCACAGCCCGCCGTCGCGGAAGTCGGCCTCCATCCCGGAGGTGCGCGGCGAGCCGTCCTTGCGGAGCGTGGCGAGGACGTGGTGCCTGAAGGCGCCGAAACGCCGCTCCACGGTCGCCGCCAGCGCGGGTTCGGCGGCGGTGAACGCCGCCCAGTTCACATGCGTCATGCGGGCAGTCTGACCGGCAATCCCGACAACCTCTGTCGTGTTTCCGCTGCGTACCGCATCTTTACAACACAGCTCTGCCTTTTTGCCCTGGCCGGGGGTAACTTCCGGGCCGTACAGCAATTCCCACGCTGGAGGACCTATGCACGGGCCCACCCCGCCCCTGCCGCTGCCCACCGACCAGCTGCGGTTCGCCATGCCGCCGATGCACGACTCGGTCGAGGACGAACGCCGGCACCGCAAGGAGCGGCTCGCCGGAGCCCTGCGCATCTTCGGCCGCAACGGCTTCGAGGACGGGGTGTCCGGACACATCACCGCCCGCGACCCCGAATTCACCGACTGCTTCTGGGTCAACCCGTTCGGCATGCCGTTCAAGCACGTCACCGTCGGCGACCTCGTCCTCGCCAACCAGGACGGGCAGGTCGTCGAGGGCCGCTACCACGTCAACCAGGCCGCGTTCACCGTGCACGCCCAGGTCCACGACGCCCGCCCGGACGTCGTCGCCGTCGCCCACTGCCACTCCGTGCACGGCCGCGCCGTCGCAGCGCTCGGCGACCTCATCGACCCCATCACCCAGGAGAGCTGCGCCTTCTACGAGGACGTCGCGCTCTACGACGCCTACACCGGGGTCACCGTCGACGCCGAGGAGGGCCGCCGGATCGCGGCCGCGCTCGGCTCCCGCAAGGCCCTGGTCCTGCGCAACCACGGACTGCTCACCGTCGGCGACTCGGTGGACGCGGCCGCCTGGTGGTTCCTGTCCATGGAACGCTCCTGCCAGGTCCAGCTGATGGCCCGGGCCGCCGGACGCCCGATCCTCATCGACCACAAACAGGCCGTCGCCACCCGCGAACAGCTCGGCGGAGACCTGGTGGCCTGGATCAACTACCAGCCGCTGTGGCAGGACATCAGCCGCGGCGAACCCGACCTGCTCAGCTGAACCCCCTGAGCACGACCGCCTCGGTCAGCTGGAACTCCTCGTCGGCGACCACCCCTTCCGGCCGGAGGGTCTCGGCCGTACGGAAATCCTCGCAGCCCGGTCAACACGGCGGCCCCGGCTTCACCCGCGGTTACTCGCTCCCGCACCCCCCGAGGGCCCGGGGTAGGGCACAATTCGCTGTCGTCACCGGGGAGTTGCGCGGCCTCGGCGCGCCTGACACGGGTGCCGGCCGCAGCGGAAGGTCGTGGGGAAGGCAGGCGTCGGGCGTGGCGGTGCAGGAAGCGAGAGGGGGCATGGGCCCCGAAGGGGTCCACGGGGGCGGCTGCACCTGTGGGGACTGTCCGCACGGCGCCAGGGAAGGGCACCGGCGGGCCGTCGCCGCGTTCCTGCACCGGCGTGACGAGTTCGCCGCCGGGCGGGGCCTGCCGGCGGCCGTGGCGCACTCGGCCTCGGCATCCCGGCAGTGGGTCTCCGAGGAGCTGACCCAGCGCGCGGAGGCCGTCGCCGAGCGCGGCCGCGCGGAGGGCGAGGCGTGGCTCGCACGGCTGTGGCTGCGGACGCTGTGCGCGGTGTGGGGTGCGGTGACCGCTCTGCTGCTCGCCCAGGCGCTCACCGCGATCGGCCCGGGCTGGACCGACGCCCGCACCGCCGCCCTGCTCGCCGCGCTCGTCGTCGCCGGCGCGCTGACCGCCGCCTGCCGGCTCCACCGCGCGCGCGGCGGGGCGCTCGCGCCGGTGATCGGCGAGGACAACCGGATGTCCACCTCCCGCACGGTGGCCGCCTCCTGGGTGCTGTTCGTCGTCTACGCGGTCCTGCTGCTGGCCGCCCGGCTGGCCGCCGCCTCCGACCACGCCGAGCGCGACGCCCTGATCTCGGGGCTCGACCTCGCGCGCGGCGCGGGCGTGGTGACCGTGCTCTGCGTGGTGTGCGCCATCGCCGTCCTGGTCCGCCGGGTGGTGGGCCTGCGCATCCTCGCCCAGCGGCTGCAGAAGGTGCCCGCCCACCGGCCGCGCGCCGCCGACCTGCTCACGGACGACTCCGGCCGCGGCGCCTTCGCCGACATTCAGTACGTCGCCATCAGTGCCGTCGCCCTGCTGTTCGCCGCCGTACGACTCGCCCGCCGCCCCGACCAGCTGCCCGACCTGCCCTGGGGGCTCGGCGTCATCGTGCTGATCTCGGCCGCGACCTATCTGGCCGGCAAGTACGCCGAGGGCGGCCGGCCGGTCATCCTCTCCGTGGTCCGCGCCCGTGAACCCGGTGACCTGGACGGACCGCTGCGCACCGGCGACGACATCGAGATCCGCGGCACCGGCTTCGTCCCGCCCGGCGCGCAGAGCGCCGACCGGCTCGCGCGCACCGTCGTGCGCATCGGCGCGGTCGACGTCCACGTACCGCTCGTGCCCGTCGCAGGGGGCTTCCGCAACCCCACCGACGCCGTCCTCACCGTGCCCGTCCCCGCCGACGTCGAGCCCGGCACGGTGGAGGTCCAGGTGGTCACCGCGGCCGGTGTGGCCACCAACCGATACGCCGTCGAGGTGACGGAGTGACCCGACCGGGAGACGGATGCGGCGGAGACGGTGAAGGTGGCGGAGGTGGCGGAGGTGGCGGAGGCGAAAGAGTCGAAGAAACGAGAGGGGACCGGGGAACCGGCGGGGCGGGCGCGCGGTGGACCGCTGAGCGGTGAGGGCCCGACGGGCCCTGACCCCCTCGCCCGTCGACCGCGGCCGGAATCCGATGAGCATCCATTTCACCCTCACTGACCCACCCCCACAGTTCGCATGTAGACCCGAAATCCGGAAAATCATCGGGAAGAGGATTGAACGCGCCCTACTCGTCGTACGTATCGTCAGGTGCGGGGCGGTAAGGCAGGCGAGAGGTGGCTGGCTCGATGACTCACGGTATTCGGACGGACACGCATGTCACCCGGCTGGAAGGCCGCCGCGGCCGGCGGGACACCGCCTCTCGATACGCCCTGCTGCCCCTGCGCCTCTTCCTCGGCATCACCTACGTCTACGCCGGTCTGGACAAGCTCACGGACAGCGCCTTCCTGAGGTCCGGTGGCGCCGGCTCGATCGGTGACACCATGCGGGCGGCCCGTGGCTCCGCCGCCATCCCCGCCCTGATCGACATGGCCCTCAAGAGCCCCGTCGGCTTCGGCTACGTCATCGCCCTCGGTGAACTGGCCGTCGGCATCGGCATGCTGCTCGGTCTACTCGGCCGACTGGCCGCGCTCGGCGGCGCCCTGATCTCCCTCAGCCTGTGGCTGACGGTCAGCTGGGCGACGACCCCGTACTACTACGGCAACGACCTCGCCTACCTGATGGCCTGGCTGCCCCTGATCCTCGCCGGCACCCCCTACCTGTCCGTGGACGCGGCCTGGCGCTCACGACGCCGGCACCGGCCCGGCGGCTACGGCTACGGAACCTGAGCCGTCGACTCCGGGCACTGAGCTGCCGACTCCGGACACGTACGGGCAAGCGGGGGAGACGCGAGCGCCCGCCCAGTGCGGGGACGGGGCGCGCAGGTGGGTCCGCGCCGGAACCCGCCGCCGGACCGAGCCCGGTTTCAGGAGCCGCCCTCCGCACCACCCCGTCCGCGTATCCCACGGGTCAGCGCGGCCGTGACGCCGGCCAGGCACAGGCCGCCCACGACGAGCGGGACGATCGCGAACCACGGTGTCTCCCACAGGCCGCCCGCGTCCCCGGCGCACACGACACCGGCGGCGGTCAGGAAGAGCCCCGCGATCAGCCTCCCCGGCTGGAACTCATGACGCAGCACGACTGACCTCCACCTCTCCCGCACCGACCTCGAGCGTGAGGTCCAGCGTGCCGGCCGCCTTCGTGCCCTTGGCCGGCGCCAGCGTCACGTCCTCGTGTCTCCCCGGCTGCACGTCGACGTCCTCTCTGTTGTCCCCGGGCAACCGGATGTCGCCCACTCCCACATCGATGCTCATGCGCACGGTCGCCTCCGCCGGCACGACCACCTTCAGCCGTCCCGCGCCCACGTGGACACTGGTGGAGATCTTCTGGCCCTCGGCGGGACGGACCCGGGTCAGATCCAGCGTGCCCCGCCCGGTGCCGAGTTCGTAGGCGGAGCGCACTTGCGCCGCCGCGACTGGCTTCCAGGACGTGTCCTGCCAGTCCGTGCTGATGTCCTTGGGCATGGCCGACGCCCCGGCGAGCAGACCCGCCGTGACGATGGCCAGGAACACCGTCCCCGCTCCCGTACGCCCGAGGAAGGCGCTGAGCGCGATGCCCAGGCCGAAGACCGCCAGCGCGCAGGCCAGCCCGGTCTGCAGACTGGTGCCCAGGGGATGTGTCTCCCACGTCAGCCCGGTACCCAGGCCGGCCGCCAGCAGGGCCAGCAGGAACAGCCGGCCACCGATCCAGCGTGGGCCGCGCTGTCTCGGCGGCGCGGGGCGCGATGGCTGTGCGGCACCGTGGTAGGTCCACGGCGTGGCCACCCCGACGTCGAGGGCGGAGACCGGGTCGGGTCGGCGGGCGTCGCCCGGCCCCCACAGATAGCCGGTGCCACCGACATGGGTGCCGTCCTTGACTATGGGGTCCCGCCACCAGGACGGGTAGTAGGTGATCACCGGTGGTGCCTGGGCCTCCGGCGGGGCGTCGGCGGCGGCCTGTGCGGCGAGCGGGTCGGGATCGCCGGCGTCGCGACGCCGCGACCAGTACCCGGCGCCCGCGAGCAGCAGCGAGAGCACCACGGCGAACGTCAGCACGCCGCCGTTTCTCAGCATGGTCAGGAAGGTGCCGCAGCCCACCAGGGCGAAGAGAACGGCGGCCAGTGCATGGCCGTCGACCCGGCCGGTCAGCAGCTTGCGGACCTCGTTCTCCTCCTCGTCCTCGTACGGCACCAGCAGCCAGGCGAAGCCGTAGAAGATGAGGCCGATGCCGCCGGTCGCCGACAGCACGGCCAGGGTGATGCGGAAGATCACCGGGTCCATGTCGGTCTGCCGGCCGAGCCCCGCGCACACGCCCGCGACCACCTTGTGCCGGCGGTCGCGCCGGAACCGGGCGGGTGCCTCGGCGGCGCTGTGCTCCGGCTCGGTGGTGCCGATGTGGCCGCCGATGCTGGTCTCGGCGCTGGTCCAGGCACCGGTCCCGGTGTGCGTGGTGCGGCCGCCGGCCCGGGGGCCGGCGCCGGTGTCCGGGCCAGCCGCTCCCGACTTCTCCGTCGCGGCGGGCGCGGCATCCGTCGGCCCGGTGCCCGGGGCCGGGCGTGGGCCGGTGCCGGGTCCCGGACCCGTCGCGGCGTGCTCGTGATCCGTCATGCGTCCATGGTGACGGCCGGGACGTCGCGACGGGAGTCGGGTCGACCCTGGGCGAACCCTGAATTCGGCCCTGAGGCGAGGCGGGGAACGGTTCGGACACCGGCGGAGCCCCTGGTCCCCCGCTCCCCGAGCCGACCCTGTCGAAGATCAGGGGCGTCTCGGGGACCGACCCTGATGCCCTGCCCCGCCGGTCGTGTGACCATCGTTGCCATGCCCGAAGCCGCAAGCCTGCCACTCGACGACCCGCGGCCGCCGCGCAAGCTCTACCGCAGCAGCGACGGACGCTGGCTCGGCGGAGTGGCGCGGGGCCTCGCCGGGCATCTCGGGCTGCCCGTCATCTGGGTGCGGCTGGCCTTCGTCGGCCTGTTCATGGCCGACGGACTCGGTGCGCTGCTGTACGCGGCGTTCTGGTTCTTCGTCCCCCTCGGCATCGGCGGCGTCGGCGAGCAGAAGACGCCGACGCTGGTCGGCACGGAGACCTCGCCGGAGGGCCGGCGCAAACTGGTGGCCCGCAAGCCGGACCGGGGACAGATCCTCGCGCTGCTGCTCATGGTCATCGTGTCCGTGGTCTTCGTGGGCAGCGTCAACCTGGGCAGCGCGGCCAAGGCCTATCTCCTGCCCGCCGTACTCGTCGCGGCCGGTGTGGCCCTGGTCTGGCGGCAGGCCGACAACGCCCGCCGGGCCCGCTGGGCCGAGGTCGGCCGCCGTCGTCGCACCCTCACCCTGGTCCGCACGGCCGGCGGAGTCCTTCTCGTCACGGCCGGTGTCTCCGCCATCTTCGTCATGCAGGGCTCGGCCGCCCACCTGGGTGCCGTCCTGCAGGCCGCGCTGGCCGTCCTCGTCGGGATCACCCTGCTCGCCGGCCCCTACCTGGTCCGCATGACGCAGGACCTGTCCGAGGAACGGCTGATGCGCATCCGCGCCCAGGAGAGGGCAGAGGTCGCCGCCCACGTCCACGACTCCGTGCTGCACACCCTCACCCTGATCCAGCGCAACGCCGAAAACGCCTCCGAGGTGCGCCGCCTCGCCCGGGCCCAGGAACGCGACCTGCGTACCTGGCTGTACAAACCCGAGGGGACCGGCAGGGACGAGACCGAGGAACCGGACACGGTCGCCGAGGCGGTGCGGCGCAACGCGGCCGAGGTGGAGGACAAGCACGGCGTGCCGATCGAGGTCGTCGTGGTCGGAGACTGTCCGCTGGACGACAGGACCGGTGCCCAGATGCAGGCCGCGCGTGAGGCGATGGTCAACGCCGCCAAGTACGGTGGCGACGGCGGGGCGGTACAGGTCTATGCCGAAGTCGAGGGGAAGACGGTCTTCGTGTCGGTGCGCGACCGCGGTCCCGGCTTCGACCTCGACTCGATACCAGCCGACCGCATGGGCGTCAGAGAATCGATCATCGGCCGTATGGAGCGCAACGGCGGCACGGCCCGGCTGCGGGCGGTGCCGGGCGGCGGCACGGAGGTCGAGCTGGAGATGGAGAGGGTGGAGAAGACGTCATGAGCGACGCGACCGAGACGAACGGCACGACTGGAGCGGCGGAGGCGGCCCAGTCCGGCCGGCCCGCCGGCGGCGGCGCGGTCGGGCGGCACGTCCGGGTGGTGCTCGTGGACGACCACCGGATGTTCCGCACCGGCGTGCAGGCCGAGATCGGCCAGACCGAGCAGACCGGCGTCGAGGTGGTCGGTGAGGCCGCGGACGTCGACCAGGCGGTCTCGGTGATCACCGCGACCCGGCCCGAGGTGGTCCTCCTCGACGTCCATCTGCCGGGTGGCGGCGGTGTCGAGGTGCTGCGGCGCTGCGTGGCGTTGATGGGCGACGCCGAGCGGCCCGTGCGCTTCCTCGCGCTGTCCGTGTCGGACGCGGCCGAGGACGTGATCGGTGTGATCCGTGGCGGCGCCCGCGGCTATGTCACCAAGACCATCACCGGCACCGATCTGGTCGACTCGATCTTCCGGGTGCAGGAGGGTGACGCCGTCTTCTCCCCGAGGCTGGCCGGGTTCGTACTCGACGCCTTCGCCTCCACCGACGCCCCGCCCGTGGACGAGGACATGGACCGCCTCACCCAGCGCGAGCGCGAGGTGCTGCGTCTGATCGCCCGCGGCTACGCGTACAAGGAGATCGCCAAGCAACTGTTCATCTCGGTCAAGACGGTCGAGTCGCATGTCTCGGCGGTCCTGCGCAAGCTCCAGCTGTCCAACCGTCACGAACTGACCCGCTGGGCGACGGCCCGCCGACTGGTCTGACCCCGTGGGTGCCGGCCCTCACGCCACCCGGGTCGCCCCGGCGAACGGCATCTGGTCGATCGGGGCCAGCCGGACCGGTGCCGACGGGTTCGGGGCGTGGATCATCTGGCCGTTTCCGACGTAGAGCCCGACGTGGCTGATGCCGGAGTAGAAGAACACCAGGTCGCCGGGCTGAAGTTCGGAGCGGGAGACGCGCCGGCCGGCGTTGATCTGGGCGTAGGTGGTGCGGGGCAGGGAGATGCCGGCGGAGCGGTAGGCGGCCTGGACCAGGCCGGAGCAGTCGAAGGCGTTCGGGCCGGTCGCGCCCCACACATAGGGGCTGCCGAGCTTGGCGTAGGCGTAGGACAGGGCCGCCGCCGCGCGTCCGTTGGAGGCGGGGGCGGGTCCGGTCGGGTCCAGGGTCTCCCGGGCGTCGGAGGCCGCCCTGGAGACGTGCCCGGCGGGGGTGTCGGCGCTGCCGGTGACCTCGGTCCGCTGTCGGGGGGTGAGCCGGGCCAGCAGACGGCGGGCCTCGTCCAGCTTGCCGGTGATGGTCTTCTTCCGCTGCTTCAGCTCCGCCTGCCGCGAGCGCAGGGACCTCAGCTCGACTCGGGCGGCGCCGCGCAGCCGCTCGATCTCCCGCATCCGTTCGCGCACCTGTGAGACGGCGGCGGCTTGCCGGTCGCCGACCCGTTCCGCGAGCGCGGCGCCCTCCAGATAGCGATCGGGGTCGCTGGACAGGGCCAGCTGCCAGGCCGGGTCGACGGCGCCGTCGCGGTACTGTGCCGCCGCGACCGAACCCAGGGCGTCCCGGGCGGAGTTGAGTTTCTCCTGCTTGCGGGCGGCCTGGTCCTGGAGCGTCCTCATCCGTCGCTGGGCCGCGTCGGCCTTCTCCCGGGCCCCGTCGTACTTGTCGGTGGCTACCTCTGCCTCCTGGTACAACCTGTCGACCCTGTCCTTCACCTGGGCCGGCGTCAGCTGCGGATCGGCATGTCCCGTCCCCTCGAAAGCCGCGGCGGTGGCCGCGCCCGCCAGGGCGAGGGTGGCGGCCGTACGGGCCGTCTGGCCGCCGAGCGGGCGCTGCCGGGGCTTTCGGTGGGCTGCCACCTGGACCTTCACGTCCCTTCCTAGGACTCGTCGCGCCGAGCGGTCGGCGTACCCGGCGGGGCCCGCACGGGGGAGTGGGCCACCGCCGGGCCTTTCTCGGCGGGAGTGGCCGACTGCCGCTCCTGACCCGGGCGGCGGTGGGAAGCCGGTCACCTGGGGGAGGACGTTAGGCCGTTCGGTGACAAGCAGGTAACGCGCTGTTCGGAAGTGGCTTCGACGGACCGCGAGCTGACTCTTTGTGACCGTTTTCTCCGGGCGGAGTCGCCGTCTTCACGCAGCGTGTTGATCGAAGCGCCGAAAGCGGGACGGGAGGGAGCCGTGGGGTGCTATGCAACGCATATATGCAGTGGGGTGACCGCCGAGAGGCACCGGCGGGAGTGGCATCGGCGAGCCCGCTCACGCGAGGCCGAAACCGCCTGGCTAGGCTCCCGCATCATGGACGTACTCATCCATCTTTTCGTCGGCCTGCACATCATCGGCATCGCCGCGCTGCTCGGCGGTTTCCTCACGCAGATGAAGGCGATGGGCCAGGGCACGGCCCGGTTCGTGCCGGGCATGCTGCACGGCGCGCTGACCATGCTGGTCACCGGCGTGGCCCTGGTCGGCCTCAACCAGGCGGACGACCACCACGTCAACAGCGTCAAGATCGGTGTGAAGCTGGCGCTGCTGATCGTGATCCTCGGACTGGTCTACGTGAAGCGTGACGAGGAGCGGGTCGACAAGGGGCTCTTCGGTCTCGTCGGCCTGCTGACCGTGGCGAACATCTTCATCGCCGTCCTGTGGACCTGACGGTCAGCCCGTCTCGGCACCGGCGCGGAGCGCGAGCACCGCGCCCAGGGCGGCCGCCAGCCACGCCGCCACCGCGATCCACACCAGCACCTGCCCCGGCACCCTGAGCCAGGGGGTGTCCAGGGCGGCCGCGACGGACAGCGTGGCCGCCGCCGTCATGCCCATCGGGAACACCGTCGCCCACCGCCGCATGTCGTAGCCGGGGCGCGGCCGGGCCGCCTCGGCCGCCACGAGCACGAGGTACCCGGCCAGGCTCAGGACAAGCAGTACGACCGTCGCGGTACGCAGGACGTCGCTGTCGTCGTCGTCCCACAGATACAGCCGCCCGCTGTCGGCGGCGAGCAACCGGGCCCCGGCCAGCGCGGAGATCGCCAGTGCCCCGCCCGCGATCCAGTGGTCCCCGGCGCCCTCCAGCGTCTGCCGGGGGTCGAAGCGTGTCAGGGCGAGGCCGTAGAGCAGCAGGCCAAGCCAGAACAGCACCAGCGCCGTGTGCGCGAGCCATGCCGTCCTCTCGGCGGCGCCCAGCGTGGCCGCCAGCACGGCGAGCCCCTGTGTGGCCACACAACACAGGAACACCGCTCCCGGCATGCGCCGCTCCCAGTGCCGCAGGGCGAGGACGAGCAACACGGGCCACAGCAGCGCCGCGAGCGCCAGCAAGGCCTCCGCGGGTGTCTGCCGGCCCAGCATCGAGATCCCGGTGCCCAGCACGGTCGTAGCGGCTACGGCGTTCAGTGCCTCCGTGCTCCGCGCCTCGGCCATCCACCGGCGCCGTTCACGGACCAGGCGCAGCACGAAGTCGGCCGCCAGCGCCAGCCAGGAGACTGCGGCCACTGTCAGCGCCACCAGGGAGAGCGTCTCGGCGCCGGCCAGACGCAGACCCACCGACACGATGGCGGTCGCCATCACCGCGGCCCCGGCCGCGGGAGGACGTTCGGCCCACCACGTCAGGGGGCTCGGGTCGGCGGGCATGCGCCCGATGCTAGGCAGCCGCGCGCCTCCGGCCGCGCAGGGCACGCGCGCGTGGGGCGCAAACAACCGGCACGCGCGTGTGAGGGGTGACGACGACGGGGTCCGTAGGTCCGGACAGGGGCACTGCGCGCTCCGGGCGGTGGGGCCCCGCGATCCGGGAAGACGGGACGCGCGAACCGATGGGCGGGACGCGCGGCCCGTGACGGATATCCGCGAGGGGATCCGCGAGAAGAACGGTCAGGCCGGCCGCACCACGCTGTGGATGACCGACCCTCCGGAGAGGTCGACCGGCGCCTCGCGGACGTACCCGCCGGGCCTCGGGGCGTGGATCATCATCCCGTTGCCCGTGCAGAGGCCGACGTGGCTGCCGTCGGCGTGGAAGAAGACCAGGTCACCAGCGCGGGCGTCGGCGAGCGGGACCGGAGCTCCCGCCGCTGCCTGGGCCTGGGCGGAACGCGGCAGGGTGACTCCGGCGGCCTTCCAGGCGGCCTGGGTGAGGCCGGAGCAGTCGTACGAGCCCGGTCCACTGGCGCCGCTCACATACGGCTTGCCGAGCTGGGCCCGGGCGAAGGCGACCGCCTTCCCCGCCTTCGTGGCCTGCTGCGAGCCCGGGGACATGTGCGCCGCCGGGAGGGGCGCCGCCGACGTGGTCGGCGCAGCGGCGGTCGTTCCCGGGGCGATCGACCCCGGGGTGACCGACCCTGACGCGATCGGCCCCGGAGCGGTCGTCACTGGTGCGGTCGTCACTGGTGCGATCGGCCCCGGAGCGGTTGCCTCCGACTGCGGCCGGTCGAGTGCTGCCTGCGGGTCTCGCGTCGCCGACCACGGCACCCCGAGGGCATCCGATCCGCCGAAGGTGTGCGACCCACTGAGCGTGTGCGACCCGCCGAAGGTGTCGGACCCACCGAAGGTGTCCAACCCGCCGAGGGTATCCGGCCGGCCGTGTGGGTGGGGCCGGCCGAAGGTGTCAGGACCGCCGAGGGCCTCCGACTCGGCGAAGGTGTGCGACCCGCCGAAGGTGTCCGACCCACCCGGGGTGTCCGGCCGGCCATGGAACCGCCCGAAGGCATCCGACCCACTGAGAGCATCCGACCCACCCAAAACGTGCGCCCCACCCAAAACGTGCGCCCCACCCAAGGTGTGCGCCCCACCCAAGGTGCCCGCCCCACCCAAGGTGCCCGCCCCGCCGAAGGTGTCCGGTCGGCCGAGGGTGTCCCGGCCGGTGAGCGAGGTCGGGTGGTCGGGGGTGGTCTGCCGGGAGTCCGCCTGGGAGGTGAGCCGGGACAGCAGCTCGCGCGCGGTGGCGAGCTTGTACTGGATCGCCGCCTTGGCGGCCTGCACGTCGTAGTGCCCGGCGTCCGGCGTCCGGGGACTCCTGGCGTTTCTGCCCCGCTCGGCCGCGTCCTTCACGCGCGAGGCGAGCCGGTTCATCACCCTGTTCTGGGCGAAGTGGTCCTGGGGATACTCGGCGAGCAGCGAGGCGGCCACGTCCGGGGCGGGCGGGAACGGATCCCGGGCCTCGCGGGCCTTGGCGAGCCGCGCCGCGCGCCGGGCCTCCGCCTGACGGGTCTCGTCGGCGCGCGCCCGGTGCCGGGCCGCCGGTTCTTCCTCCGGTGGCGGGTCGGCCAGGCGGTACAGCTCGTCGATCTTCTTCTCGATCTCCTCCAGGCTCGGCCTGCCGTCGTCGGCGGACACGGCCTCGGCCGTCTGGGACAGGACGGCCACGGAGGTGACGGCGGCGGTGGCGAGGGCGGAGCCATGAAGGCCCGGTCCACGGGTGCCGCCGGGGCGCGGCTTGCGGTGCGACGCCAAGGGAGGCGACTCCTTCCAACATGCCGCCTACCGGGTTAGCTGTCGGGTTCGGGCGGGTGGTTCGGAAGGGTTGCCCTACGGCGTCGTCCCGGGCGGGAGTCGGCCGATTCACCCCAGGATCGGTGGGTCCCCGGCTCCGGGCACCGTGCGGGGCGCGCCGGACTCGGCGGAGGCCGCGCGGCCCGGCGAGGTTCGCCGGAGAGGGGTCGTGCGGCCTGAGGGAAACCTAACCAACTCGTGTGACTTCTGTGAAGGTTGGTGCGAGGTATGTCCGATACATTTCCGTGACCTGAGGGCACTTTCACACCGGTGTCACCGGCCGCTTCCACAGGGTGAGGAAAAGATCGTGCCTGGTGGGGCGCTGACCGGCGCCCCGGGGCACATCCCGGCGGTGGCCCCGCTCGCGGGACCGGGTTCGAGGGACGGCGACCGGTTGTCGGTGGGGCGCCCTAGACTCGGAGAGCGATGAGCAGCCTCTTTGACGACAGCTTCCTGGCGGACCTCCAGCCCCCTCGCGGGCACGCGGAGGAGCCCCCGCCGCCCCCCGAGGACGAGCACGCTCCGGAGCCGCTTCCGGACGATCTGTTCGGCGGGAAGTTCGACGCGCCGCCGGACCGGGACGCCTACTACCGCGACGGCGCCCCGCGCCCCGCCCTCGACGCGGCGGCCCTGCTGGCGGGGCTGAACGACAACCAGCGCGCCGCGGTCGTGCACGCCGGCTCCCCGCTGCTCATCGTCGCGGGCGCCGGTTCCGGCAAGACGCGTGTGCTCACCCACCGCATCGCCTACCTGCTCGCCGAGCGCGCCGTGCACCCGGGCCAGATCCTCGCGATCACCTTCACCAACAAGGCCGCGGGCGAGATGAAGGAGCGCGTCGAGCAGCTCGTGGGACCGCGGGCGAACGCGATGTGGGTGATGACCTTCCACAGCGCGTGTGTGCGGATCCTGCGGCGCGAGTCGAAGAAGCTCGGCTTCACGTCCTCCTTCTCGATCTACGACGCCGCCGACAGCAAGCGCCTGATGGCCCTGGTCTGCCGCGACCTGGACCTCGACCCCAAGCGCTTCCCGCCCAAGTCCTTCAGCGCCAAGATCAGCAACCTGAAGAACGAGCTGATCGACGAGGAGGACTTCGCCGGTCAGGCCACCGACGGATTCGAGAAGACCCTCGCCCAGGCCTACGCGCTGTACCAGTCCCGGCTGCGCGAGGCGAACGCGCTCGACTTCGACGACCTGATCATGACGACGGTCAACCTGCTGCGGGCCTTCCCGGACGTCGCGGACCACTACCGCCGCCGCTTCCGGCACGTCCTGGTCGACGAGTACCAGGACACCAACCACGCCCAGTACGCCCTCGTGCGGGAACTCGTCGGCACGGGCGAGCGCGCCGCCGGGGACGTCGACACCCCGCCCCGCGAGGACGACCTGCCGCCCGCCGAGCTGTGCGTCGTGGGTGACGCGGACCAGTCGATCTACGCCTTCCGGGGCGCGACGATCCGCAACATCCTCCAGTTCGAGGAGGACTACCCCAGCGCGACGACGATCCTGCTGGAGCAGAACTACCGCTCCTCGCAGACCATCCTGTCGGCGGCCAACGCGGTCATCGAGCGCAACGAGTCCCGGCGCCCGAAGAACCTGTGGACCAACGCCGGCCAGGGCGCGCTGATCACCGGGTACGTCGCCGACACCGAGCACGACGAGGCCCAGTTCGTCGCGGAGGAGATAGACCGCCTCACGGACGCCGGCGAGGCCAGGGCCGGCGATGTCGCCGTCTTCTACCGCACCAACGCCCAGTCCCGTGTCTTCGAAGAGGTCTTCATCCGCGTCGGCCTGCCCTACAAGGTCGTCGGCGGCGTCCGCTTCTACGAGCGCAAGGAGGTCCGGGACGTCCTCGCCTACCTGCGTGTGCTCGCCAACCCCGAGGACACGGTGCCGCTGCGCCGCATCCTCAACGTGCCCAAGCGGGGCATCGGCGAGCGCGCGGAGGCGATGATCGACGCCCTCTCCCAGCGCGAGAAGATCAGCTTCCCGCAGGCCCTGAAGCGCGTCGACGAGGCGTACGGCATGGCCGCGCGTTCCACCAACGCGGTCAAGCGGTTCAACACGCTCATGGAGGACCTGCGCACGGTCGTCGAGTCCGGCGCCGGGCCGGCGACCGTCCTGGAGGCCATACTCGAACGCACCGGGTACCTGGCCGAGTTGCAGAACTCCACCGACCCCCAGGACGAGACCCGCATCGAGAACCTGCAGGAACTCGCGGCCGTGGCCCTGGAGTTCGAGCAGGAGCGGGAAGAGGGCGAGCAGGGCACGCTGGCCGACTTCCTGGAGCAGGTCGCCCTGGTCGCCGACTCCGACCAGATCCCCGACGAGGAGGACGGCGACGGCGTCATCACGCTGATGACCCTGCACACCGCCAAGGGCCTGGAGTTCCCGGTCGTCTTCCTGACCGGCATGGAGGACGGCGTCTTCCCGCACATGCGCGCCCTCGGTCAGACCAAGGAGCTGGAGGAGGAGCGGCGCCTGGCGTACGTCGGCATCACACGCGCGCGCGAGCGGCTGTACCTCACGAGGTCGACGATGCGCAGCGCCTGGGGCCAGCCGTCGTACAACCCGCCCTCCCGCTTCCTGGAGGAAATCCCGGGCACGCATCTGGAGTGGAAGCGCACGGGTGCGGCCGCGCCGGTGTCCTCCGGGCCGGCTTCGGGCATCGCGGCCTCGCTGTCCTCCAGTCGTTCGCGGTCCTCGGCGTCGGGGGCGTCCGGGTTCGCCACGCGGCGCGGCGCGGAGAAGCCGGTGGTCGCCCTGGCCGTGGGGGACCGGGTCACCCACGACCAGTTCGGGCTAGGCACGGTGGTCGGGGTGAAGGGCACGGGCGCGAACGCGGAGGCCACGGTCGACTTCGGTGACACCAAGCCGAAGCGGCTGCTGCTGCGCTACGCCCCGGTGGAGAAGCTCTAGCCGAAGCTCTTGGCGGAGCGGGGGACCAGGCAGTGGACGGGGTGGGCCCCGCCGGTTCGGCGGGGCCCGGCTCCGCGCGGGCTCAGGTCGGGTCCAGCCCGTGGCTGCGCAGCCAGGGCAGCGGGTCCACGGCCGCTCCGCCCGCCGGGCGTACCTCGAAGTGCAGGTGCGGGCCGGTGGAGTTGCCGGAGTTGCCGGAGTAGGCGACCGGCTGGCCGGCCTTGACGCTGGTACCGGAGGCCACGCGGTAGCTGGAGAGGTGGCAGTACCAGGTCTCCGTGCCGTCCTTCGCCGTCAGGATCAGCATGTTGCCGTAGGCGCTGTTCCACTTGGTGGTGACCGTGCCGTCGGTGGCGGCCATCACCGTGGTGCCGTAGGAGACGGGGAAGTCGATGCCGGTGTGCACCGACATCCAGTTCACGCCGGCCTGGCCGAAGTAGGCGCTCAGGCCCCGCTGCGCGACCGGCAGCACGAACTTGGGGCGCAGCCGTTCCTTGAGCGCGGCCTCCGCGGCGGCCTTCTTCTTCTCCAGTGCCTGCTGTGTCTTGAGGTCGATGCGCTCCTGTGTGCGGCTCGCCCGGTCGGCGAAGTCGTGGGCCCCGGCGGAGAGCGTCTTGAGCTGCTTGTCCAGCTGGCTGTTGGCGACCGACGGCTGCACCGCGTGCCCCTCGGCGGCGCTGGCGGTGGTGTCCGAGGGGGCGTCGTCGGCCAGGGCGCCGACCGAGGCGGCCGCGATCCCGGCGACACCCATTACACAGACCGAGGGCACGGCGACGGTGAACAGGGCGGAGCGCTTGGCGGGCGTACGACGCCTGGAGCGCGCGCGGGGCGCGGACGCCGGAGTGACCTCTTCCTGGCCCTCCAGCAGACTCCGCACGACGGGCAGTTCACCGGTGGCCGCGGGCTCGGACGAGTCGCCGGTCTGCTCGAGATCAGCGGTGTGGGACGCCTCGCCGACCTGCTCGAAGGTGGCGGTGGGCTGTTGGTCGAAGGGTTCGCCGACCTGCTCGTCCTGCTGGGGCGCGGCCTGGCCGGCGGAGTTCCACTGGGTGGCGTCGTACGCGCCGGTGTCGAAGGTCTGGGTGCCCCACTGCCACTGCTGAGTGGGGTCGGCGCCGGCGGACCGGTCGGGCTGGAGCCAGGCACCGGCGTCCCATTGCCCGCTCACGTCGTTCCCGGTCGTCTGCGCGGGGAAGGCCCAGGCGGTGGTGTCGTACGCGCCGGAGTCGTAGCCAGGGTGGTGCTGTGCCGCGTACGGGTCCTGGTCCTGGGTCTGCGCGGTGCCTGTCTGCCAGTGCGTGGTGTCGTACGCGCCGGTGTGCTGCCCGGTACCCGGCAGGCTGCCGAACAGGGGGTCGCTGTCGAAGGCCGTGGTGGCGCTCGCATCGCCCGCGAAACCGGTGGCGTCATAGCCGCCGTACGTGGTGAGGTCGTCGTAGGGGACCTCCGGTGTGCCGTACGGCGCGTAGTGCAGGTCTGAGGCGTCGGAAGCCGGGGCCGGGGTGGTCATGGTCCCCGACGGGTGACGGTCGTTCACCAACTTCTCTTTCGCCTCGACAACAGGGGCTGCCAGAGCAGTGCGGCGACTGTACCCGGCGGTATGCGGGCGCGACAATCTTCGACTGGTTTCGTGTGGGCCGGAAACGGGCATTCGGCCGTGTTTCGGGGGCGCCGGACGCGAGTTTGGCTTTGTGTTCGAAGAGTGTTCGATGTCAGGTGACGGTGAGTTACCTCTGGGACGGCTGTGCCGCGCCCCATGCGGCTCCTCCGGCCCCACGCACCGCCGTCAGTCCCCGGGCGTCATACCGCCACAGGTCGCCGTCATGCCACCGTCAGGCCACCGTCAGGCCGCCGGTCTGCTGGTCGCCGGGGTGCGTGGCGTCGAGAGCCTCGCGTATCCCCGCCGCCACGGCGGGGTGCACGGGCATCGCGAGATGGCCGATGCCGGTCACCCGAACGTTCTGGGTGTCGAGGTCGGGGTGCTCCAGACAGGCCGTCTCCAGCGGAACCATCACGGAGTCCAGGTCGCTCCAGAAGCTGACGAAGCGGGTACGGCAGCCGGGCGCGGGCCGGGCCAGCTCCTCGATCACCTCCGAGCCGGGCCGCATCTGCCGCACGATCGGGTGCGCGTTGGCCAGTGGCGCCACCCGGGTCCCGGAGTGCGGGGTGCCGAGGGTGACGAGCGTGCGCACCCGAAGGTCCCCGCCCAGACACTGCACGTAGTAGCGGGCGATCAGCCCCCCGAGGCTGTGCCCCACGATGTCGATCCGCGCACTGCCCGTGCGCTCGCAGATCTCCTCGACATGCCGGCCGAGCAGCTCCGCGGCGATGCGGATGTCGCAGGTCAACGGAGAGTAGTTGAGTGACTCCACCCGCTGTCTGCCGTGCTGGACGAGGCTTCGGCGCAGCAGCACGAACACCGAGCGGTTGTCGATGAAGCCGTGCAGCAGGACGACGGGGGCGCCGGGCCGGACCGGCAGGGCGAGGGTGCCGTCGGCGGCGGACGGCGCACCACCCGGGGCGGCGCGACGCTCCTGGATGAGGCCTGTCGGGTAGAGCAGGAGGTGACCGGCCAGGATGGCCGCCTCCAGGGCCGTCGCCTTCAGCAGCGTCATGGACAGGCCGGCCAGCCTGCCGGGCCACAGAAGGCGGCATAGCGGGAGGAAGAGTGGCGACAGCCCGTTGACCTTCATGGCCGACCTCCCGTCGGCACACCGGGAAACGGCTCGGCCCCCGTGTGCCCTCATGTCCCACCATGTGATTTCCCCCTCGCGGCGTCCCGTAAAACTGCCGCTTGCGGGATGCTGGAGATAACGTTCGTTCACTTCACGACGGGTGGCGGCCCGCGCCACGAGTGCGGTACTTGTCGTTACGGGCGGAAGCGATCGCTTCCGTGGTCGTCTGATGGAGGCAGTGATGGGTGTGGCAGCCGGTCCGATCCGCGTGGTGGTGGCCAAGCCGGGGCTCGATGGCCACGATCGCGGGGCCAAGGTCATCGCGCGTGCCCTGCGCGACGCCGGTATGGAGGTCATCTACACCGGGCTCCATCAGACGCCGGAGCAGATCGTCGACACCGCGATCCAGGAGGACGCCGACGCGATCGGGCTGTCCGTCCTCTCCGGGGCGCACAACACGTTGTTCGCCGCGGTGATCGCGCTGCTGAAGGAGCGGGAGGCCGAGGACATCCTCGTCTTCGGCGGCGGCATCATCCCGGAGGAGGACATCCCGCCCCTGAAGGCGAAGGGTGTCGCGGAGATCTTCACACCCGGGGCGACGACCACCTCGATCGTGGAGTGGGTCCGGGAGAACGTCCACCAGCCGGCCGCGTCCGGAGGCTGAGCGTCGGCCGGTCGTCCACGACGGCGAGTGACGGCCCGGCCGTCCACCATGGCTGGGTGGCGGCCGTCCGCGCCCGCCGAACAAGTGTTCCCGTACGTCTCAACAGTGCCCGCGGGCGGCGCCTGCCGTGATCGGGCGGGCGCCCGCGGCCGCCGAGCGGGTCCCTGTGGCGGTCGGCCGGGCGCCGGTGGTCACCCGGCGGGTTCCCGCGGCGGTCGGCCCGGTGGTGTGGGGCCGAGCTCCGCCGCCATGTCCGCCCGCAGCCGCAGCGTGGTGACCAGCCGCTGGAAGGCCTCCGCCCAGTACCCGCCGGCGCCGGGCGCCGCGTCCTCCCGCTCGTCGGGTCTCGCCAGCAGCGCCTCCAGCCGGCCGGTCTCCGCCGGGTCGAGGCAGCGCTCCGCAAGCCCCATCACCCCGCTGAAGCTCCACGGGTAGTTCCCCGCGTCCCTGGCGATGTTGAGGGCGTCCACGACCGCCCGGCCGAGCGGCGCGGCCCAGGGCACCGCGCACACGCCGAGCAGCTGGAAGGCCTCCGAAAGGCCGTGGGCCGCGATGAATCCGCCCACCCACTCGGCCCGTTCCGCCGCATCCAGCGCGGCCAGCAGCTTGGCCCGCTCCGCCAGGGAGACCGCCCCCGGCCCGCCCGCCTCCGGCGCCGACGGCACACCGAGCAAGGCCCTGGACCAATCGGCGTCCCCCTGTCGCACCGCTGCCCGGCACCAGGCCGCGTGCAGCTCGCCCTGCCAGCCGTCCGCCACCGGCAGCGCCACGATCTCCCGCGCACTTCGGCCACCCAGCCGCTGCGGCCAGGTGCCGAGCGGCGCGGCCTCCACCAACTGCCCCAGCCACCAAGACCGTTCCCCACGGCCGGCGGGCGGTTTGGCCACCACACCGTCCCGCTCCATGCCGGAGTCGCACTCCGGTGGCGCCTCCACCACGATCGTCGGCGCGTCCCCCGTGCGGTCCAAGGCCACACACGCGGCGGCCCGTACGGCCATGCGCGCGCCGAGCGCCGAGTCCGGCAGCGTCGACAGCAACTCGGCCGCCATCGCCCGGACGTTGCGGCTGCGATCGCCCAATGCCCGCTCCAGGAAAGGCTCGTCCTCGGCGGACAGGCCCACGCGCAGCGAGTCGAGGAACATCAGCCGGTCCTCGGCCCGTTCCGTCGCCCAGGTCGAGGCCAGCAGATCACGGGCGAGTGCGGGCGTACGGGAGCGCGACAGCCCCAGCAGGGCCACCCGCTCGGCGAACAGTCCTTCCCGCCACAACCGCCGCACCGCTTCGGGGTCGTCGGGGGTGGGCAGTGCCGTCCCGCCGCCGGGGGCCGCGCGCAGGGCGAACCGCCAGTCCGGGTTCAGCCGGGCCAGCCACAGCGCGCGGGGACCCGCGAACGCCAGCGCCGCCGGACGCAGGTCCGTACGGCCCCGGGCCGCGTCCAGCAGCGCGGGCAGTGTCTGCGGGGGCGCCGCGTACCCGTGCGCGTCCGCGGCCGCGAGCCACTGCGGGAGCAGCTCCGTGAGGTCGGGGGAGCTGCCGCGCCGGCCGCCCGACGTGCCGCCGGAACGGTCGGCCAGCAGCAGCGCGAGTCTGCGAGCCGCCGCCGGAGGCAGCGCCGGGCGCGGATCCTCGGGGGCCCGTTCCGGCCGCCGCGCCGCCCGCCCCGGCCGCAGCCCGGCGCGCCGCCGTACGGTCGCCACGGCGGCCGCGTCCAGCAGGGTGACGGGAGCCGCCCGGCCGGGCGCGCCCTGTGCCGGAGGACGCCGGTCGGTGCCCAGCAGGGCGTTGGTGACGAGGTCCTCCCAGGGCGCGGCGGGGGGTGCCGGGGGAATCCGGGACGGGTCCGCCTGAGCTGTCGGGGCTGGGGTCGGGGCTGGGGTCGCGTTCATGTCCGTCCCTTCGGAAAGCCGTGCCCGAGTGGCCGTCGGTTGAGGTGGCTGGAGTGGCCGGAGTGGCCGGAGCGGTGCCAGGACGGCGGGGTGCGGCGGCCGGCGCGGTGCTCGGGCCGTGGGGTGTGGTCACCGGAGCGCTGCTTGGGTGGAGAGGTGCGGTCATCGATACGGCGCTCGGGCTGTGGGGCGGTGCGGTCGATGTGACTCGTGCGCTGTCCGGTGGGCCGGTGGCCGACCCGGCCCCGGACGTGTCCGATGCCAATCAAGGACGGCCGGCTCAGCACAGCGCCACCGCCTCGCCCGCTCCCTGCGGCCAGACCGTGAGCGGGGTGAAGCCACGGTGACCGCACTCGCCGAAGACCTTCACCGGGGCGCCCCCGGACACGGCCACCAGACGCCACAGGCCGGAGCGGACACGGGCGCCCCGGGACAGCGGCAGCGCCGCGTCCGTGTCGGCGTCGGCCAGCTGCCACCAGTCACCGTCCGGGACCGGTACCACCCGGTCCAGGGTCGCCGGGACCGACTCCAGCCAGGGATCGTCGCGCAGGGCCTCGCCGTACCCCGCGACCGCCTCGGCCGTGGTCACACCCGGGGGCCGGAAGGTGGCCGGGGCAGGCGGGGCGAAACGCTCGCCCAGCGTGGCCCGTGACTGACCGGCGCCCGGGTGGACGGACAGTTCCGCGTCCACGACCAGGCCGGTCGGCAGCGCCAGTTCGGGGGCCCGGCCGGCCGCGCCATAGGAGAGGAGCAGCCTGTTCCGTCCCGACTCGGCGCCGTGCAGCCATATCCGGCGCGTCGTCAGTTTCGGATCCACCGTGTCGTACTGGGCGAGCACCAGCCAGCGGTCGCGCACCCATGGGCCGTCCGGCGAGGCGGGCAGGCCGAGCCGGGAGCGGACCGTGGCCGCGAGGGCGTCCGGCAGCCCGTCACGGCGCAACCACGCCTGGTCGAGAAGGTGCAGCAGCGCGCACTCCTCCAGCAGCCGGGCCGGCCAGCCCGCACCCGACGCCGGGATCGCCCCCAGCTCCCTTATGCGTGAGGCCAGTCCGGGGGCCTGGGCGTCGACCATCCGGGCCGCCATCTCGTCCCACAGGCCGTATCCCGACTGCTCGGCCGAGGACAGGCCGCCGCGCAGCAGGTCGGCCAGGCGCTGCTCCAACTCGGTGGTGCCCGCCGTGACCCGCTCGGCGCGGCGCTCGGCCCGCCGCCGAGCGGCCTCCGGATCCGCGGGCCCGGTCGCAGAAGCCTCCCGGGCCGGCGCCCGCTCGCCCGCTGTCCGGCCCCGTCTGCCGGAAAGCCACTGACCGGCCCACTCCGGCGGCTGCGCGGGCGACGGCACCGAGCCGTCGTCGCCCGCCCACAGCAGAAGCAGCCCGAGCGCGTGCTTGCACGGGAACTTGCGGCTCGGGCAACTGCACTTGTACGCCGGACCCGACCCGCCGACGAGGTCCACCACCGTCTGGTACGGCCTGCTGCCGCTGCCCTTGCACAGCCCCCACACCGTCCCCTCTCCGCTCCCCGTCTCGGACCACGGCCCGGCCGTACCGAGCTTGCTCCCCGCCTTGCGTGACGCGACGTCAGGCGCCAGTGCCAGCACCTGATCCGCGGTCCAGCGCACCCCCTGCTCAGTCATGTCACCGACGGTAGGTCCCCCCACTGACAACGGGCCCGGCGAGCGCGTTCGTGCAGGTCAGGGCGATTGTCAGTGGCGTGGTGCACGGTGGAGTCAGATTCGAACCGGCCGAGCTGGAGGGGGCCTCAGCCATGTCTGTGTCCGTGCAGTCCGTGCAGTCCGTGCAGTCAGCGCGGTCAGTGTCCGCGCACCCGACGACCGTCGAACCGAGCGGCGGGGAGGCCGCGCAGGTGCTGCGGCCGCACGCCGAACACGCCTTCGCCGCCGAACTCGCCGCGCTGGCCGCGCAGGACGACCGTCCGCGGCCGGCCCGCTGGAAGCTGTCGCCGTGGGCGGTGGCGACGTATCTGCTCGGCGGCACCCTGCCGGACGGCACGGTGATCACACCCAAGTACGTGGGGCCGCGGCGGATCGTCGAGGTCGCCGTCACCACGCTCGCCACCGACCGCGCCCTGCTCCTGCTCGGCGTGCCCGGCACCGCCAAGACCTGGGTGTCGGAGCATCTCGCCGCCGCCGTCAGCGGTGACTCGACCCTGCTCGTGCAGGGCACCGCCGGCACCCCGGAGGAGGCGATCCGCTACGGCTGGAACTACGCGCGGCTGCTCGCGCACGGCCCGAGCCGTGACGCCCTCGTGCCCAGTCCCGTCATGCGCGCGATGGCCGAGGGGATGACCGCCCGCGTGGAGGAACTCACCCGCATACCGGCCGACGTGCAGGACACGCTGATCACGATCCTGTCCGAGAAGACACTGCCCGTCCCGGAGCTGGGCGAGGAGGTCCAGGCGGTCCGCGGCTTCAACCTCATCGCCACCGCCAACGACCGCGACCGGGGCGTCAACGACCTGTCCAGCGCGCTGCGCCGCCGCTTCAACACCGTGGTGCTGCCGCTGCCGGAGAGCCCCGACGCCGAGGTCGACATCGTCACGCGCCGCGTGGAGCAGATCGGCCGCTCCCTCGACCTGCCGGCCGTGCCGGAAGGCATCGAGGAGATCCGCCGGGTCGTGACCGTCTTCCGTGAGCTGCGGGGCGGCGTCACCGCCGACGGACGGACGAAGGTGAAGTCGCCGAGCGGCACCCTGTCCACGGCGGAGGCCATCTCCGTCGTCACCAACGGCCTGGCACTGGCCGCGCACTTCGGCGACGGCGTGCTGCGGCCCGGGGACATCGCCGCGGGCATCCTCGGCGCCGTCGTCCGTGATCCGGCGGCCGACCGGGTGGTCTGGCAGGAGTACCTGGAGACCGTCGTCCGCGAGCGCGAGGGCTGGACGGACTTCTATCGAGCCTGCAGGGAGGTGAGCGTATGAGCGACTCCGGCCGGAACACGGCCTGCGATTCCGGGCCGCTGCTGCTCGGTGTGCGGCACCACGGTCCCGGTTCCGCGCGGGCGGTGCGGGCCGCACTGGACGCCGCCCGTCCGGACGCGGTCCTGATCGAGGGGCCGCCCGAGGCCGACGTGCTGATCCCGCTGGCCGCCGACCCGGAGCTGCGGCCGCCGGTCGCCCTGCTCGCCCACGCCGTGGACGAACCCGGCCGCTCGGCCTTCTGGCCGTTCGCCGAGTTCAGCCCCGAATGGGTGGCCATCCGCTGGGCCCTGGAGCACGGCGTCCCGGCCCGCTTCATCGACCTGCCGGCCACGCACACGCTGGCCTGGGAGAAAGAGCGGAAGGAGGAGACGGGGGAGACGGAGGAGACGGACCACACCGAGCCCACCCCGGCCCCCACCAAGGTCACTCCCGAGGGTGCCGGCGAGGCCCGCGGCGCCGACGGGGAGCGAATCCGGGTCGATCCCCTCGCCGTGCTCGCCGAGACCGCCGGGTACGACGATCCCGAGCGGTGGTGGGAGGACGTCGTCGAGCATCGGGGGCCGGGCGGGCCGGAGTCCTTCGCCCCCTTCGCCCCGTTCGCCGCGCTGGCGGAGGCCATGGGGGCGCTGCGCGAGCGGTTCGGTGACGGCGGGCATTCCCGGGACGCCGTCCGGGAGGCACACATGCGTCTCCGGCTGCGGGACGCCCGCAGGGAGTTCGGGGACGCGGTGGCCGTGGTGTGCGGCGCCTGGCACGTGCCCGCGCTGCGCGAGAGGACCACCGTCGCCGCCGACCGGGCGCTGCTCAGGGGGCTGCCGAGGGTCAAGGCGGACCTGACCTGGGTGCCCTGGACACACCGCCGGCTGGCCCGGTCCAGCGGATACGGTGCCGGCATCGACTCGCCGGGATGGTACGGGCACCTGTTCCGGGCACCGGACCGGCCGGTCGAACGCTGGCTGACCAAGGTGGCCGGGCTGCTGCGCGAGGAGGACCGGATCGTCTCCTCGGCTCACGTCATCGAGGCCGTGCGGCTCGCCGAGACCCTGGCGGCGATGCGCGGGCGCCCGCTGCCCGGCCTGGGCGAGCTGACCGACGCGGTGCGTGCGGTGATGTGCGACGGCTCGGACGTGCCGCTGGCGCTGGTGCACGACCGGCTGGTGGTCGGGGACGTCCTGGGCGAGGTCCCCGAGTCGGCTCCGGCGGTGCCGTTGCAGCGGGACCTGACCCGGCGCCAGCGCTCGCTGCGGCTCAAGCCCGAGGCGCTGGAGCGCGAGCTTCAGCTGGACCTGCGCGGTGACACCGACGCGGGCCGCAGCAGACTGCTGCACCGGCTGCGGCTGCTCGGCGTCCGCTGGGGCGAACCGACCGCCTCACCGGGGAGTACGGGCACCTTCCGGGAGACCTGGCGGCTGCGCTGGGAGCCGGAGCTGTCCGTACGGGTCGCCGAGGCGGGCATATGGGGGACGACCGTGCTCGCCGCGGCACAGGCGAAGGCCGAGGCGGACGCGACCGCAGCACGCGCCCTCGCCGATGTCACCGCCCTCGCCGAGCAGTGCCTGCTGGCCGGCCTGCCGGACGCGCTGCCCGTCGTCATGCGGGTGCTCGCCGACCGGGCGGCCCTGGACACGGACGTCGGCCACCTGGCACAGGCGCTGCCCGCGCTGGTCCGCTCGCTGCGCTACGGCGATGTGCGCGGCACCGACACCGGCGCGCTGACCGGGGTCGCGGCCGGGCTCGCCGAGCGGATCTTCGTCGGCCTGCCCCCGGCCTGCGCGAGCCTCGACGCGGACGCGGCGCAGGAGATGCGCGGCCATGTGGACGCCGTGCACACGGCGGTCGGGCTGCTGGCGGAGACCCTGGCCGGTGCCCCGGCCGGGGACGCGGGAAGGGCCGGTGCCGCCGGTGCGCCCAGCCGTGGCCGGTGGGGTGTGCCGGGCACGGCCGGGGCAGGAGGCGCGGCCGCCGCCGCTCACGAGGACCTGCGGGTCCGCTGGCGGGACGTCCTGCGCGGGCTCGCCGTGCGCGAGAGCGCGCCCGGTGTCGTCCGGGGCAGGGCCGTCCGGCTGCTGCTCGACGACGGCGCGCTGGACGCCGACGAGGCGGCACGGCTGATGGGGCTCGCGCTGTCGCCGGGGACGCCGCCGGCCGATGCGGCAGCCTGGGTGGAGGGTTTCGTCGGCGGCGGAGGCGGCCTGCTGCTGGTGCACGACGAACGGTTGCTCGGCCTGGTCGACACCTGGCTGACGGGGGTGCCGGCCGAGGCGTTCACGGACGTCCTGCCGCTGCTGCGGCGCACGTTCGCGGCCTATGAGCCGGGGGTCCGCAGAACCCTCGGCGAGCTGGTCCGGCGTGGGCCGGGAGAACGCCCGGGAGCCGGCGGCCGGGAGGCCGTGACGCCCGGCTTCGCCGCCGAACCGGACACCGGGCGGGCCGACGCCGTGCTGCCGGTGCTGCGCCTGCTGCTCGGCCTGGACGCCGGGCACGTCACGAGCGACGACGACAACCTCGCGGGGGTGGGCAGATGACGGGACGGATGACGAGCGAGTCACCGTCGACGGACACGCACGACCCGGCCCGGGAGCGGCTGCGGCGCTGGCGGCTGGTGCTCGGCGGCGACCAGGCCGACGGCACCGGATGCGCGCTGTCGGGCCGGGACGCGGCGATGGACGGTGCACTCGCCGCGCTGTACGGCAGGGGGGGCGGGCAGCGGACCGGGCGGGACCGTTCGGCGGGGCTGGGCGCCTCGGCGCCGACCGTGGCGCGCTGGCTCGGGGACATCCGCACCTACTTCCCGTCCTCCGTCGTGCAGGTCATGCAACGCGACGCCATCGAGCGGCTCGGGCTCTCCTCGCTGCTGCTGGAGCCGGAGATGCTGGAGGCGGTCGAGGCCGACGTGCACCTGGTCGGCACCCTGCTCTCGCTGAACAAGGCGATGCCGGAGACGACCAGGGAGACCGCCCGCGCGGTCGTACGCAAGGTGGTCGAGGACGTGGAGAAGCGGCTCGCGACCCGGACCCGGGCCACCCTCACCGGGGCCCTGGACCGCAGCGCGCGGGTCAGCCGGCCGCGCCATCACGACATCGACTGGAACCGCACCATCGCGGCCAACCTCAAGCACTACCTGCCCGAGTACCGCGCGGTCGTGCCGGAACGGCTCATCGGCTACGGGCGGGCCGCCCGCAGCGTGAAGAAGGAAGTCGTCCTGTGCATCGACCAGTCCGGGTCGATGGCGGCGTCCGTCGTCTACGCGTCCGTGTTCGGGGCGGTCCTCGCCTCCATGCGGTCGATCAGCACCCGGCTGGTCGTGTTCGACACGGCGGTGGTCGACCTCACCGACCAGCTGGACGACCCGGTGGACGTCCTCTTCGGCACCCAGCTCGGTGGCGGCACGGACATCAACCGGGCGCTGGCGTACTGCCAGTCGCAGATCACCCGGCCCGCCGAGACGGTTGTCGTGCTGATCAGCGACCTGTACGAGGGCGGTATCCGCGACGAGATGCTCAAGCGGGTGGCGGCGATGAAGGCGGCCGGGGTGCAGTTCGTGGCACTGCTCGCCCTGTCGGACGAAGGCGCGCCCGCGTACGACAGGGAGCACGCGGCGGCGCTGGCCGCGCTCGGCGCACCCGCCTTCGCCTGCACGCCCGACCTGTTCCCGGAGGTGATGGCGGCGGCGCTGGAGAAGCGGCCACTGCCGATACCGGACACGACTACTAATCGGTAACAAGGGCTTGCGCTCCCTCGGGCCGACCGTGCGAGGATCGTCGCCACCCGCGCCGACCCGAGGAAGCCGCGTCCCTTGACCGTGTCCGCCGCATCGTCCGGTACCGCTGTGCGCGTCCTTCGTACGGCGGCCGGGTGGCGTGTGCCGCGACGGGCGGCGATGGCGGGGCGGCTGCCGATGCCCGGGGGCCTGTGGGGGAAACGGCCACACGCGGCCGAGAGGACGCCCTCGACGCTCGTGCGCCCGGTGCCGGTGCCGGTGCCGGTGCCGTCCACGGTGGCAGCCCACGCTCCGCCCCGACAGCCGGCCTTCCACACCCGGCGCCGTACCGAGGCGCTCGCCCAGCCCCGTGCGCAGTCCCCGTCCCGTCTCCGCGCGCAGTCCCCGTCCCGCCTCCGTACGACCTCCCGGCAGCGGGGTGGACGGGTCTGCCCCGGCTAGGGCGCGGAGCCAGCGCCCGGCCGGGCCGGGGCGGACCCGTCCGCCCACCGCGGGGCGCCGGTGGACCCTCGGCCCAGGGCGGGGCCGGTGCGCGACAGACTCCCGCGGGGCGCACGGCCCGGACGGCCGAACGCCGTCGGACCGTCCGGCCCGACCCCCGTGGGACGGGCGTGTGGTCCCCCATCGGGGTGGGGGGTCGACCGCCCCGGCCCCGGCGATCCGGGGCCGTTCCAGAGGCCTCACCGGGCCCACCCCAGTCCGGTGGGGCCTCGCACACTGCCCGGAGCCACCCATGCGGCGGCACGCCGTGCCAGCAATTTTGGCATCATGTGACAGGTATCACCGCTCAGGTGTGACCCGCGATTTAGAGGCCCCCCGCAAGCAGCGATAACCTGCGAGACGGACATGCCGCGCGCTCGGACACCGTGTGCGCATCCCTTGTGACCCATGCGGACGTCACGTTGCCCTTCGCGGCACGCCCACGCATCCAACGAACCGCGAGATCACTGATAGGGACGGAAGCGCGTGGACCTGTTCGAGTACCAGGCGAGGGACCTCTTCGCCAAGCACGATGTACCGGTGCTGGCCGGTGAAGTCATCGACACGCCTGAGGCGGCGCGCGAGATCACCGAGCGACTGGGCGGCAAGTCCGTCGTCAAGGCGCAGGTGAAGGTCGGTGGTCGTGGCAAGGCCGGTGGCGTCAAGCTGGCCGCCTCCGCGGACGAGGCCGTCGCCCGGGCGACGGACATCCTCGGCATGGACATCAAGGGCCACACGGTCCACAAGGTGATGATCGCCGAGACCGCTCCGGAGATCGTCGAGGAGTACTACGTCTCCTTCCTCCTCGACCGTGCCAACCGCACCTTCCTCTCCATCGCCTCCGTCGAGGGCGGCATGGAGATCGAGGAGGTGGCGGCCACCCGACCGGAGGCCGTCGCCAAGATCGCGATCGACGCCATCGACGGCGTGGACGAGGCCAAGGCCCGCGAGATCGTCGAGGCCGCCAAGTTCCCGGCCGAGGTCGCGGACAAGGTCGTCAACGTCCTGATCAAGCTGTGGGACACCTTCATCAAGTCGGACGCCCTCCTCGTCGAGGTCAACCCGCTCGCGAAGGTCGCCTCCGGTGACGTCCTCGCCCTCGACGGCAAGGTGTCGCTCGACGAGAACGCCGAGTTCCGTCACCCCGAGTACGAGGAGCTCCACGACAAGGCCGCGGCCAACCCGCTCGAGGCCGCCGCCAAGGAGAAGAACCTCAACTACGTCAAGCTCGAGGGCGAGGTCGGCATCATCGGCAACGGCGCCGGGCTCGTCATGAGCACCCTGGACGTCGTGGCGTACGCCGGTGAGAAGCACGGCGGCGTCAAGCCGGCCAACTTCCTGGACATCGGTGGCGGCGCCTCCGCCCAGGTCATGGCCAACGGCCTGGAGATCATCCTGGGCGACCCGGACGTCAAGTCCGTCTTCGTCAACGTCTTCGGTGGCATCACCGCCTGCGACGAGGTCGCCAACGGCATCGTGCAGGCCCTGAAGCTCCTCGAGGACCGTGGCGAGAAGGTCGAGAAGCCGCTCGTCGTCCGCCTCGACGGCAACAACGCCGAGCTGGGTCGGAAGATCCTCACGGACGCCAACCACCCGCTGGTGCAGCGCGTCGACACCATGGACGGCGCGGCCGACAAGGCCGCCGAGCTGGCCGCCGCCAAGTAAGCACGAGGACGAGGACTCAAACCACCATGGCTATCTGGCTCAACAAGGACAGCAAGGTCATCGTCCAGGGCATGACCGGCGCCACCGGCATGAAGCACACCAAGCTCATGCTCGGCGACGGCACCAACGTCGTGGGCGGTGTGAACCCGCGCAAGGCGGGTCAGACCGTGGACTTCGACGGCACCGAGGTACCCGTCTTCGGCACCGTCAAGGAAGCCGTAGAGAAGACCGGCGCCGACGTCTCCGTCATCTTCGTGCCGGAGAAGTTCACCAAGGACGCGGTCGTCGAGGCGATCGACGCCGAGATCCCGCTGGCCGTCGTGATCACCGAGGGCATCGCCGTGCACGACACGGCCTCCTTCTGGGCGTACGCCGGCAAGAAGGGCAACAAGACCCGCATCATCGGCCCGAACTGCCCCGGCATCATCACCCCGGGCCAGTCGAACGTCGGCATCATCCCGGGCGACATCACGAAGCCGGGCCGCATCGGCCTGGTCTCGAAGTCCGGCACGCTGACGTACCAGATGATGTACGAGCTGCGTGACATCGGCTTCTCGACGGCCGTCGGCATCGGTGGCGACCCGATCATCGGCACCACCCACATCGACGCCCTCGCCGCGTTCCAGGCCGACCCCGACACCGACCTGATCGTGATGATCGGTGAGATCGGTGGTGACGCCGAGGAGCGTGCGGCCGCGTTCATCGCCGAGAACGTGACCAAGCCGGTCGTCGGTTACGTCGCGGGCTTCACCGCGCCCGAGGGCAAGACGATGGGCCACGCCGGTGCCATCGTCTCCGGTTCGTCCGGCACCGCCCAGGCGAAGAAGGAGGCCCTCGAGGCCGCCGGCGTCAAGGTCGGCAAGACGCCGACCGAGACGGCGAAGCTGGCCCGGGAGATCCTCGCCGGCTGACGCCACGTCGGCCGAGCGTCGGTGGGCCCGTTCCCGGTCGGGGACGGGCCCACCGCCATTCCCGCGCTCGTCCCCGCCCGGGTCAGGGCAGTTCCGGCGCCAGTCTGTGCGGTCCGCTCGATTCCGAGCGTCGCAGCTTCGCCCGCAGGGCCAGTTCCTCCCGGGACAGGGGGCCCAGTGCCGGCCGGGGTGGCACCCCGCGTACCGCCTGCGCCGGGGCGACCGGCGCCTCGTAGTGCGTCGGGGCGGTGCGCAGCGTCAGTGTGGTCGCGCCGATGATCGTCACCGTGAAGGCGATGGCCGCGCGGGTCCAGAAGACGTTGCGGCGTTCGCCGACGGTCCGCACCACCTTCGGCTGGGCCGCCTGCACGCGCTCCGTGGAGGCCAGTTCGAGCAGCCGGCGGTGGAGTTCGGCGGGGTCGGCCAGCTCCGGCAGGCACGAGGCCACCACCTCGCGGGCGTGGGTCAGCCGATTGGCGGCGGCCGGAGTGCTGGCCTCCGTCTCCGCGGCCGTCTCGGGAAGATCGAGGCCGACGCCGTCGTAGAGGACGAGCGTGCGCCGGTACGTCGGCGGGAGCGTGAGCAGCGCGTCCAGCAGGGCACGGTCGGCCGGGTCGGCCGGCGGGGGTTCGGGGTGCCGGTACCGGGGCCGGAAGCGGTGCCAGGGGGAGAGCGCGCAGTCGTACGCCATCGCCCGCACCCAGCCGGCCGGATCCCGGTCCTGGGCCACCTCGGGCCAGCGCTGCCAGGCCAGCTGGAAGGCCTGCTCGACGACCTCGCGGGCCAGGTCCCGGCGGCCGGTGAGCAGATAGGTCTGCCGTACGAGGGCCGGTGCGCAGAACGCGTACAGCGCGTCGAAGGCCTGAGCGGGCGTCAGCGGCTCGGGCCGCGCGCCCGCCGGATCGGAGCCGGCGTCGGCGCCGGAGCCGCTCGCCGTCCCCGCGGATTCCCGGGGGGCCGTCGGCCGGGCGAGTGAGGACAGCAGCCGCGCGTACGCCGCGCCGTCGCTTCCCTCGGGGATACGGCGGCCGGACTCCCACGCGCGTACGGTGGCGCGGCTGACGCCGAGCCGCGCCGCGAGCTGAGTCTGCGTCAGCGAGTGGGACACCCGCAGGCGTCGGCGTTCCGTCGGCAGTGGCAGTGTCAGCGGGGCAGAGCTCTGGGTCGTCACCATGCACCCTTTCGTACGAAAAAGAACATAAACACATATTGGGCGACACTTCGGAGGTTCGCTCGTTACGACGGGAAAGCGCGTGTCGTTGGGACCATGGCGACCGTGACTCAGATGACCGCTCGCCGACCGTCGTTGTCGCCTCTGCTGGCCCGCGTGCGCGACCGTTCGCCCGGACTGGCCGCGAGCCTCCTCGGTGGCGCGGTCGCGGCCGGGCTCGGGCTCGGCTCGCTCGCCGTGCTCGTGCTGGCGATGTGGATCAGCTCGCCGTACCCGGACAGCGGGCCGGGCGGGGCGCTGCACGTCGCCGCCGCGCTGTGGCTGCTCGGGCACGGGGTCCAACTGGTCCGCACCGACACGCTCTCCGGGGCACCGCTGCCGGTGGGTGTGACCCCGCTGCTGCTGCTCGCCCTACCGGTGTGGCTGCTGTACCGGGCGGCGCGCGAGGCGTCGGACGTCTCCACGGATCCCGAGGGGCCACCGCCGGTACCGGCGCTCACGGCGTGGACGGGCGTCGTCCTCGGCTACCTCGGCGTCGGCGGCGCGGCCGCGCTGTACTGCGCCGGCGGCCAAATGCGGCCCGCGTGGCTCTGGGTGACGGTGTGTCTGCCGGTGGTGGCGGTGGCCGCGGCGGGGGCCGGGACGTGGGCGGCGTACCGCCGTACCCCCTGGTGGAGGCTGCCCGTCCGGCCGTGGCGCGCGGCGGCGCCGGGCGCACCGGCGGCGTTGTCCGGTCCGGTGCGGCGACTGGTCGGGCGGCGACTGGTGTTGCGCCCGGAGGCACGGGCGTACCTGGGTACGGCCGTTCGGGCGGCCGGTGCCGCGACGGCGGTGCTCTTCGGCGGCGGGGCGCTGCTGACCGGGGTGTCGCTGGTGTGGCACGGCGAGGCGGCCCGGGCGTCGTTCCTGCAGCTGACGGAGGGGTGGACGGGGCGGCTCGCCGTGTTGCTGCTCGGCGTGGCCCTGATCCCCAACGCGGCGGTGTGGGCCGCCTCCTACGCCCTCGGACCCGGGTTCGTCCTCGGCTCAGGGCACCTGGTGTATCCGTTCGCCTCCGATCCGGCCCCTCTGTTGCCGCCGTTCCCGCTGCTGGCGGCGGTGCCGCAGCCGGGCGCCGGGACGGAGCCGAACTGGGCGGCGGGGCTGGTGCCGCTGACGGCCGCGGTGACGGCGGGCTGGTTCGTGGCGCGGGCGGCCGGAGGGCGGCGGGAGGCGGGGGAGGCGCCGCGGTCGGGCTGGTCGGCCGGGCGCACCGCCGGGGTGGTCCTGCTGACGGCGGCGGTCTGCGCGATGGTCCTGGCCCTGCTGGCGGATCTGGCCGGAGGCCCGCTGGGCGTGGCGGCGCTGGCCCGCTTCGGCCCGGTGTGGTGGCGGACGGGCGGCGCGGCCGGGGCCTGGACGGCCGTCTTCGCGCTGCCGGTGGCACTGGGCGGACGGGCCTGGCGACTGCGGGGCCGGCGGGCACGGCCCGACACGATCCCGGCGCAGGGCACTGAGCCGGGGAGAAAGACGGCTACGGGTGAGGCCGCCCCGGCGCGGGCGCCCGAGGAGGCGGGGGTGTCCGCGGCGGACTCCGGGAGCGGTCCCGGGACGCGGTGGTGGCTCGCCGGGAAGCCTGAGGAGGTGCAGGGAGCGGACGCCGGGGCGGGCACGGAGCCGGCGACGACGGGGAAGGGCGCCGTCACCGACACGGAGAAGGACGCCGGGCTGGAGGAGGCCGAGTCCGAGGGCGCCGAGGAGGGGGACGACGACTCCAAGGGCACGCTCATGTCGCCGGAGGCCGCCGGCGCCACCCCCAGGTCCGCGAAGGGCAAGGGCGGCCTCGGCAGGGGCAAGGTCCTCGCCCGACCGGACCTCGCACCCGGGGCGGCCGAGGAGGAGCTGTACGACTTCCTCCCCGCCGACGACCCGTTCGCCCCGGGATGGCACGACGAACTCGACCGAGCCTCCCGCTGGGCAGCCCTCGCAAAGGCCACCCGCGCCTCCTCCGAGCCCGACCCCGAGGCCCCCCAGGACGGCTCACCGACGCGGGACGACGATCCTCCGCACACCCCCGGCACGCCCCCGCCAACCACCCACGACCCGGCCCCGAAGGACCCGCAGACTCCCTGACCCCCAGGCCCCCTTTCCCCCGCCCCGAGAGCCTCAGCTGTCGTTGACGCCCAGTACTCCGCGCAGTTCCTTCGGCAGGAGGGTGTCGCAGGACTGCTTGGCCTCGTGGGTGAGGGCGTCGCCGACGCAGGTGTAGTAGTCGCGGTAGACCAGCTGGACGGTGAAGGTCGAGGCGACCAGGACCAGGGCCAGGGAAGCCGTTACCAGGCCGCCGATCGCCGCCGTCGTCTGGGGCCGGACGCCGGGCGCCGCCGGGGTGTCCGGGGACGCGGCACGCGGCTTGGCACGCAGCGCGCTGACGCCCCAGTACAGGGCCAGCGCGCCCAGCAGCAGGGCCACGTACGGCCAGCTGAACAGGACGAAGAAGACCGACCACATGCCCGAGAGCAGGGCGTAGCGGGCGCGCCGCTGGGCGGGGTCGGTCGGGTCCCAGCGCATACCGGGGCCGGCCGGACCGCCCGGTCCCTGGGGGGCACCGCCGGGCCGCTCGCCGAAACCGCCGGACGAGCGACCGGGCTGGTGGTCGCTCCACTGGCTGCCCCACGGGGAGTGGCCCCCGGAGCCGGAGCCGGAACTTCCCTCCGAGCCGGGGCCATGGCCCTGGCCTTGCCCCGAGGGGCTTTCGGTGGGGCGGGGCCGCCACGGGCTGTCCGGGGTGCCCTCGGGCGGGGGCGCGAACGGGTTGTCGTCCTGCGGCCGACCGCCCCGCCCGTCGCCGTCCCGGCCGCCGCGGGGTGCCTCGGGCGGTGAGGCCGGCCGCTCCCGCAGCAGCACGGCGCCGCGCTCGGCCCCCTGGGCGTCGCGTGGCGGGAACGTGAGGAGTCGCAGGCTGCGATCGGGCATCAAAAGAGCGTCTTCCCCTTGGTGACTACGGCTGTCCGACGTGAGCTTCCACCACGTGAACGCACCGCACGACGACCGCGTTCCCGAGGCTGCCCCTTCTCGATTCCCTGCGAACGCTACCTTCCGGCCACGCCCCCGTCCCATGGGGGCCGTCCGCGGTGCCGGTATCGTTGCTGACGGTCGGCCGCTTCGTAGACTTCCCCGTATAACGGGGCGCGAAGCATTGGTATGAACGCACAACCGCCGGCCGGACCCATCGCCACCCCGAGAAAGGGCCCCACCGTGGCCGCCACCCCCGCAGGCCCAGCGGTCAAGCGCCTCGTCGTGCTGGTCTCCGGATCCGGCACCAACCTGCAGGCGCTCCTGGACGAGATCGAGCGCGCCGGAGCCGGGTCGTACGGCGCTCGGATCGTCGCCGTCGGGGCCGACCGCGACGGCATCGAGGGGCTCGCCCGCGCCGAGCGGGCCGGACTGCCGACCTTCGTACGGAAGGTCAGGGACCACGCCACCCGCGAGGAGTGGGACGCCGCCCTCGCCGAGACCGTGGCCGGGTACGAGCCCGACCTCGTGGTCTCGGCCGGGTTCATGAAGGTCGTCGGCAAGGAGTTCCTGGCGCGGTTCGGCGGGCGGTTCGTGAACACCCACCCGGCGCTGCTGCCCAGTTTCCCCGGGGCCCACGGCGTGCGGGACGCGCTCGCGTACGGCGTCAGGGTCACCGGCTGCACCGTCCACTTCGTCGACGACGGCGTCGACACCGGGCCGATCATCGCGCAGGGCGTGGTCGAGGTCCGGGACGAGGACGACGAGAGCGCGCTGCACGAGCGCATCAAGGACGTCGAGCGAAGGCTGCTCGTCGAGGTCGTGGGGCGGCTCGCCCGCAACGGCTATCGCATTGAGGGACGAAAGGTAGTTATCCAGTGACCGCCGAGAGCAACAAGCGGGCCATCCGTCGCGCGCTCGTCAGCGTCTACGACAAGACCGGTCTGGAGGACCTCGCGCGCGGGCTGCACGAGGCCGGTGTCGAGCTCGTCTCCACCGGGTCCACGGCCGGCCGGATCGCCGCCGCCGGCGTCCCCGTGACCAAGGTCGAGGAGCTGACCGGCTTCCCCGAGTGCCTGGACGGCCGGGTGAAGACCCTGCACCCGAAGGTGCACGCGGGGATCCTCGCCGACCTGCGCCTCGACAGCCACCGCGAGCAGCTCGCCGACCTGGGCGTGGAGCCGTTCGACCTGGTCGTCGTCAACCTCTACCCGTTCCGGGCGACCGTCGCCTCCGGCGCCTCGCCCGACGAGTGCGTGGAGCAGATCGACATCGGCGGCCCCTCCATGGTCCGCGCCGCCGCCAAGAACCACCCGTCGGTGGCCGTGGTGACCAGCCCCGAGCGGTACGCCGACGTCCTCGCCGCGGTGCGGGACGGCGGCTTCGACCTCGCCGCCCGCAAGCGCCTGGCCGCCGAGGCCTTCCGGCACACCGCGGAGTACGACCTCGCCGTCGCCTCCTGGTTCGCCTCCGCCTACGCCCCGGCCGACACCGCGTCCGACGGCGACGTCGCCGCGAGCACGTTCCCCGACTTCCTCGGCACCGCCCTGGAGCGCGCGCACACCCTGCGCTACGGCGAGAACCCGCACCAGCCCGCGGCCCTCTACACCTCCGGCGAGGGCGGTCTCGCGGCGGCCGAGCAGCTGCACGGCAAGGAGATGTCGTACAACAACTACACGGACACGGACGCCGCCCGCCGTGCCGCGTACGACCACGACGAGCCGTGCGTGGCGATCATCAAGCACGCCAACCCCTGCGGCATCGCGGTCGCCGCCGACGTCGCCGAGGCGCACCGCAAGGCGCACGCCTGCGACCCGGTCTCCGCGTACGGCGGTGTGATCGCGGTCAACCGGCCGGTCAGCAAGGAGATGGCGGAGCAGGTCGCCGACATCTTCACCGAGGTCATCGTCGCGCCCGACTACGAGCCGGGTGCGCTGGAGGCCCTCGGCAAGAAGAAGAACATCCGGGTGCTGCGCTGCCCCGACGGCCCGGCGCAGAGCGTCGAGGTCAAGCCGATCGACGGCGGCGCGCTGCTCCAGGTCGCCGACCGCCTCCAGGCCGACGGCGACGACCCCGCCCACTGGACGCTGGCCAGCGGCGAGGCGCTCGCCCCCGAGGAGCTGGCGCAGCTGGCGTTCGCCTGGAGGGCGTGCCGCGCGGTGAAGTCCAACGCGATCCTGCTCGCGAGGGACGGCGCCTCGGTCGGTGTCGGCATGGGTCAGGTCAACCGCGTCGACTCCTGCAAGCTGGCCGTCGAACGGGCCGGCGAGGAGCGGGCCCGGGGCTCGTACGCGGCCTCGGACGCGTTCTTCCCCTTCCCCGACGGCCCGCAGATCCTCATCGACGCGGGTGTCCGGGCGATCGTCCAGCCGGGCGGCTCGATCCGTGACGAGCAGGTCGTCGAGGCCGCGAAGAAGGCCGGCGTGACCATGTACTTCACGGGCACGCGCCACTTCTTCCACTGAGACGTGAACCCCAAGGGCCGTGTCCCCCCAACCATGGGGATGGACACGGCCCTTGGGGTGGGTGCGGATCAGTACTGCGACGGCGCGGCCCCGTAGCGGGGGCGCTGGAACCAGGCCGAGCCGGCCGAGCCGCCGACGAAGCAGGCGATCAGGATGCCCAGCACCGTGTGGACGAGACCCACGATGACGAACGGGTACAGGCCGAGGATCGCGGTGATGACGCCGTAGACCAGTGCCGCGACGCGGACGCCGTTGCCGCCGCTGTTGAACTTCAGTGCCAGGACGACGGTGAACACCGCCCAGGCGAGCGCGAACAGCGTGATGCCCCACAGCAGGCCCGTCGAGTAGTCGGCGAACCGCTGGAAGGAGGCGTCGTCCTTCAGCGTGCCGTCGTCCCGCGCGGAGCTCACCTTGACGGCGCTGAACGCGAACAAGGCGATGCCGATGACCTGCAGACCGGCGATCACCCACAGCATCACGCGTGCCGCGCCGACGGTGCCTGGCATGGTCTGCGGCACGGCCTCGCCGTACGGCCCCATGGGCGGCGCCTGCGGGTAGCCGTAACCCGGCTGCGGGGCCTGCGGGTAGCCGTAGCCGGGAGCGGCCTGCTGCTGGGGCGGCGGCGGGCCGTAGGGGTTGTTCGGGTCGCCGAAACTCATGATGGGGCTCCTCCGTTGCTCAAGTGCGGGGACGACGCGGAGCACGGTTCGGAGGAGAGAGTCGTACAGATGCGGTCCGTCCCCCCGGCACTGCCCGCGGCACTGTGTGTTCATCGTTCTTCAGCGGGCTCGCGCTTGTCCAGCCGGAACCCCGATGTGTTGTGCAAGAGCAACCTCGCCGATCATGGGGCCGGCCACCCGGATTGGAACCCGGGGCGGGTCATCCGGGAGGATGGGGCCATGACCGCCCAGATTCTCGATGGCAAGGCCACCGCAGCCGCGATCAAGTCCGATCTGACCGCCCGCGTGGCGGCGCTGAAGGAGAGGGGCGTCACGCCCGGCCTCGGCACGATCCTGGTCGGGGACGACCCCGGCAGTCAGAAGTACGTCGCGGGCAAGCACCGCGACTGCGCGCAGGTCGGCATCGCCTCCATCCAGCGCGAGCTGCCCGCCACGGCCACGCAGGAGGAGATCGAGGCGGTCGTACGCGAGCTGAACGACGACCCGGCCTGCACCGGCTACATCGTCCAGCTTCCGCTGCCCAAGGGCATCGACGAGAACCGCATCCTGGAGCTGATGGACCCGGCCAAGGACGCGGACGGGCTGCACCCGATGAACCTCGGCCGGCTCGTCCTGAACGAGCCCGCCCCGCTGCCCTGCACCCCCAACGGCATCCTCTCCCTGCTGCGGGCCCACGGCGTGGAGATCAAGGGCGCCGAGGTCGTCGTCGTCGGCCGGGGCGTGACCATCGGCCGCCCGATGCCGCTGCTGCTCACCCGGCGCAGCGAGAACGCCACCGTCACCCAGTGCCACACCGGCACCCGTGATCTGCCCGCGCACCTCAAGCGCGCCGACATCATCGTCGCGGCCGCCGGTTTCCCGCACCTGATCCGCGCCGAGGACGTCAAGCCGGGCGCGGCCGTCCTGGACGTCGGCGTCTCCCGCAACGCCGAGGGCAAGATCGTCGGCGACGTCCACCCCGACGTGTTCGAGGTGGCCGGCTGGATCTCTCCGAACCCCGGCGGTGTCGGCCCGATGACCCGGGCTCAGCTGCTGGTCAACGTGGTCGAGGCGGCGGAGCGCAGTGCCGGCTGACCACTCCCGCGGACCCGCGGAACCGACGGTCCGCGACGCGATCAGCGCCCCCGACGCGACGGGCCGCCCGCGGCGGACCACCCGCCGTTTCCCCCTGTTCACCAGGGACACCGCGCGCCCCGAGGGCGGCGGCCGGGCCGCGCCCCGGGACGCCCCGGCGCCCGCCCGGCAGTGGCCCATGCTGGCCGTGCTGTCGGCGGTCGCGATCGGCCTGCTGATGACCGCGCTCGACGTGTTCCGCTACGGCACCCTGCTGGTCGGCGTCGCCCTGCTGGCCGCCTCGGCGATGCGCTGGACACTGCCCGGCGTCGGCATGCTCGCCGTCCGCTCCCGCTTCACCGACATCGTCACCTACGGAATCCTCGGCCTGGCGATCGTGCTGCTGTCGCTGATGGCCCAGCCGCATCCGTTGCTGGAGATTCCCTTCCTGAAGGACACCCTGCACTTCACGGTCGACAAGTAGCGGTCGCGGCGCCGGTGGCCCGTGCCTCCCCCCCCGGGGGGGCACGAGCCACCGGCGTCTCCCGTTCCCGGCACCACGGCCCCGCGCCCGCCTCCGCCTCCTGACCGAACCGCCTTACCGCCACCACCGGATGCCGTCACCCGGCGGCCGGGAAAGCCCCTGCTCAGCGTGGGTCCCCCCGCTGTGGTGCGGAGGTGGCTGTTCCGTTACGGTGTCCGCGCGCGCCGCCCCACGTGCCCCTTCCCGTGCGCCCTCGCCACGGGAAGCTGGGATCCTTGTGCGGCGCATCACCGGAACGCGGGGGCGGCTCGGGGGCAGCGCGCGCGTACGACAGCACCGATCGGGGGAAGTGGGGGGTAGCGATGCCACGTTGGAAGGCGTTGCCCGAGGATCTGGACCCGCGGCTCGCGGAGTTCACCGGCCGGATGCGGCACCTGGTGGACCACAGCGGCCTGAGCGTCGCGGTACTGGCCGACCGCACGGGGTATGCCAAGGCGTCGTGGGAGCGGTATCTGGGCGGCCGGCTTCTCGCGCCCAAGGGGGCGGCGGTCGCGCTGGCCGAGGCCACCGGCACCGACCCGCTCCCCCTCGTCGCCCTGTGGGAGATCGCCGAACGTGCCTGGAGCGGGGCGGAGCCGCTGAACGACCGCGCGAGTGGGGCGCCTGGCGGCTCGCGGCCGCGTGCGGAACCCGGGCGGTCGGTGCCGGTGGCCCCGACGACCGACGGTCCGCCGGTTGCCACCACCCCCATCACCCCCACCACGACTCCGGCGACGGCCGGCCCCACGGCCACCCGTCCGGCCACTTCCGGCCCGGCGACGGGTGAGGACAAGGGCGCCGACGGCGAGGGCCGTACGTCGGCCGACGATGCCGGGCGGGGGTCCGCCGACGGCGGGGACCGCGCGGAGACCGACGTCGAGGGCCGTGGGTCTGCCGAGGACGCGGGCCCTGCGCGAGGCGCGACCTCCGGCGTCAACTCCTGGGGACTGGCCGGATATCGCGGCCCCTCCCCGGCGAGCGCGCGCCCCGGTGCGGGTGCGGGTGCGGGCTCCGGCGTGGCAGCCGGAACGCCTGCCGACGTCCAAGCCGCTGCCGACGCCCAAGCCCCCGCCGGTTCCGGCGCATCCGCCGGAACCGGTGCCGGTGGCACAGCCGGTGGCAAGACCGGAGCCGGAGGCACGACCGGAACCCGAACCGGAGCCCGAGCCGGTGGCGGTGGCGCTGCCTGGCCCAGTGCCTGGCCCCCCGGTCCCGGGCTCGGTGGCAATGGCGCGGGGATGCGGCCCTCGACCCCGCCTGGCGGTACCGCCCGTACCCCGACGCCGCCCGGCGGCATCTCCCGTACCCCGACCCAGCCCGGCGGCATCCCCCGTACCCCGACGCCGCCCGGCGGCACCGCCCGTACCGCCACCCCGCCCGGCGGCACCGCCGGCCCCGTGGCCGCCGCTGTCCCCACCCCGGAGTCCGGCGTGGGGCAGCGGCTGACGATGTTCTTCGCGGGCCTGGTCGGCACGCTCCTCGTCATCGCCGCCGTCCTCTACGTCCACTACCAGGGCGGCGCCGACAAGGACGGGGGCGACGCCAAGTCCTCCGCCGCGAGCGCCCATCCCCGGGTGAGCCTGCCCCCGGGCGTGAAGTGCGCCGGTTCCGCCTGTGACGGCAAGGACGCCGAAACCATGGGATGCAGCGGCGATCTGGTCACCACGGCCAAGTCCGTCACCGTCGGCACCGCCATCCTGGAGGTCCGCTACAGCAAGACCTGCGGCACGGCGTGGGGCCGTATCACCGGTGCCGTGGCGGGCGACCGGGTGGTGGTGACGGCGGGCAGGGCCCGGCAGACGGGAACGCTCACCTCCGTGGACGACACCATCGCGTACACCCCGATGATCGCCGTGAAGGACGCGGCGCGGGCCGAGGCCTGCGCCACCCTGGCGGCCGGTCAGACGGGCTGCACGAAGTAGCGGGTGGAATTCGCGGCCGGGGACGCATGGCGTCCCCGTCGCCGGGCACGCGGACCGTACCCCCACGGGAGTCCGGCGATCCGGTATCCCCTCGCGGTGGCCGTCTCCGTCCCCCTCTCGCGGACGGACGGCCGCCGTTCCCGCCCGGCGGTCCCCGGCTCGTGCCACCGGTGATCCCCTTGTGGGGTGAGCCACACGGCCCCGGACGTCTCGCATGCCGGATGCGCGATAGCCTGACCGCTGGATCTCTCTTGACGCCAAGAGATCGATCATCCGCCCGGGGCAGGGACGCCCCACCGCCAGCTGTCATACGGAGAACGCCATGACCCGCACTCCCGTGAACGTCACCGTCACCGGCGCGGCCGGCCAGATCGGTTACGCCCTGCTCTTCCGCATCGCCTCCGGCCAGCTGCTCGGCGCGGACGTGCCGGTCAAGCTGCGCCTGCTGGAGATCACCCCCGCGCTGAAGGCCGCCGAGGGCACGGCCATGGAGCTGGACGACTGCGCCTTCCCGCTGCTGCAGGGCATCGAGATCTCCGACGACCCGAACGTGGCCTTCGACGGCGCCAACGTGGCGCTCCTCGTGGGCGCCCGGCCCCGCACCAAGGGCATGGAGCGCGGTGACCTGCTGGAGGCCAACGGCGGCATCTTCAAGCCGCAGGGCAAGGCCATCAACGACCACGCGGCGGACGACATCAAGGTCCTCGTCGTCGGCAACCCGGCCAACACCAACGCGCTCATCGCGCAGGCCGCCGCCCCCGACGTCCCGGCCGAGCGCTTCACCGCGATGACCCGGCTGGACCACAACCGCGCGCTGACCCAGCTCGCGAAGAAGACGGGCACCGCGGTCGCCGACATCAAGCGTCTGACCATCTGGGGCAACCACTCCGCCACCCAGTACCCGGACATCTTCCACGCCACGGTCGCCGGCAAGAACGCCGCCGAGGCCGTCGGCGACGAGAAGTGGCTGGCCGAGGACTTCATCCCGACCGTCGCCAAGCGCGGTGCCGCGATCATCGAGGCCCGTGGCGCCTCGTCGGCCGCCTCCGCCGCCAACGCCGCCATCGACCACGTCCACACCTGGGTCAACGGCACCGCCGACGGCGACTGGACCTCCATGGGTATCCCGTCGGACGGCTCCTACGGCGTCCCGGAGGGCCTGATCTCCTCCTTCCCGGTCACCACCAAGGGCGGCACGTACGAGATCGTCCAGGGCCTGGACATCAACGAGTTCTCCCGCGCCCGGATCGACGCCTCCGTCAAGGAGCTCGAGGAGGAGCGCGAGGCGGTTCGCGCCCTCGGCCTCATCTGAGGGAGTCCTCGGCGCTGACGCCGTGACGCCCGCGTGGGCCCCGCTCCGGTTTCCGTCCGGAGCGGGGCCCACGCGCGTTTCGGCCCAGCCTTGCCGGCTCCTCGCTGGAGCCGCCGGGCCACGGGACCGCTTGGATCCGCTGGGGCCGTGCCGGGTGCCGGCTCCGCCCGCCTCACCCGCGTGCGGTGGTGCCGAGGCCCGAGCCGAGACCCGCCTGGTGGGCGGGGGGCCGGACACCATCTGCTCAGCGGGGAGTTGAGGCGCGAGCGCTTCGCCGGGGAGGCAGGGCGCCTCCTCGTCTCCCGGCGCGGCGGACAGCGCGGCCCGAGCCGCTGCTTGAGACCGGCCTCATCGGCATGATCGGCCGGTGGGAGCGCCCGCTCGCCTCCGACGTGCCGCTGTCCCCGCCCGCGATGCGGGTGGGTTTCGCCTGGCATCCGCGCCATGACGCCGACCCCGCGTACGCCGGCCCTTCCTCAGTCACCCACTCTTGTCCCTTTTCGGCGCCATTTCGACCGTATTTTCAGTGACGCCGCGCACTTTCGGCCACCCATTGCGCATGCAATCCGCAGAGTCGGGCAGGTGGCCACGGTCCCCGAGAGTGACAACCTCGTAACGCAGGGGTACGGACCAGGAACGGAAGGCTACACGGATCATGGCGCACAGAACGGAACGACAGGGCGGGGCGACCATCCACGCGGGCGGCGAGTGGCTCCTGGCGAGCTCAGGCGCGACGCGCGAGATCCTCGACCCGGCGGACGCCCGGCCGTTCGCCGTGGTCGCCGAGGGTGACGAGAAGGACGCGGAGCGGGCGGTGGCCGCCGCCCGGCAGGCCTTCGACCACGGCCCCTGGCCCCACACCCCGGTCGCCGAGCGCGCCGCGCTGCTGCGCCGCGTCGCCGACCTCCTGGTGCGCGACCGCGAGGAACTCGGCCTGCTGGAGAGTCGCGACGCCGGCAAGACCGTCGAAGAGGGCCGCGTCGACATCGACTGTGTCGCCGACGCCTTCCGCTACTTCGCCGACCTGGTGGCCGCCGAGGCCCCGGGCCGAGTGGTCGACGCCGGCTCGCCCGACATCCACAGCGTCGTCGTACACGAACCGGTCGGCGTCTGCGCGCTGATCACCCCCTGGAACTACCCCCTCCTGCAGGCCAGTTGGAAGATCGCCCCGGCCCTGGCGGCCGGCAACACCTTCGTGGTCAAGCCGAGCGAGATCACCCCGCTGACCACCATCGCGCTGATCGAGCTGCTGATCGAGGCCGGGCTGCCCGCCGGGGTCGCCAACATCGTCACCGGTCCCGGCCACACCGTCGGCGCCCGGCTCGCCGACCACCCCGGCGTCGACCTGGTCTCCTTCACCGGCGGCCTGGCCAGCGGCACCAAGGTCGCCCAGGCGGCCGCCCCGAGCGTGAAGAAGGTCGCCCTCGAACTCGGCGGCAAGAACCCCAACGTGGTCTTCGCCGACGCCTGCGCCACCGAGGAGGACTTCGACACCGCCGTCGACCAGGCCCTCAACGCCGCCTTCATCCACAGCGGCCAGGTCTGCTCGGCCGGCGCGCGCCTCATCGTCGAGGAGTCGGTCCGCGACCGCTTCGTCACCGAACTCGCCCGCCGCGCCCAGCGGATCAGGCTCGGCCGCGGCACCGAGGACGGCGTCGAGTGCGGCCCGCTCGTCTCCGAGCAGCAGCGCGCCAAGGTCGAGGCGTACGTCGCGTCCGCGCTGGCCGAGGGCGCGGTGCTGCGCTGCGGCGGCAAGCGGCCGGAACCGTCGGCGCAGCGCCCCGAGTCGGGCTGGTTCTACGAGCCGACGATCCTCGACGCCTGCCACCGCGAGATGAAGGTCGTCCGGGAAGAGGTCTTCGGACCCGTCCTCACCGTCGAGACCTTCCAGACCGAGGACGAGGCCGTCCGTCTCGCCAACGACACCGAGTACGGCCTCGCCGGCGCCGTGTGGACCACCGACGCCGGTCGCGCCCGCCGGGTCGCCGGCCGACTGCGGCACGGCACCGTCTGGATCAACGACTTCCACCCCTATCTGCCGCAGGCGGAGTGGGGCGGGTTCGGCAAGAGCGGCACCGGCCGCGAACTGGGCCCCGCCGGACTCGCCGAGTACCGCGAGTCCAAGCACGTCTACCAGAACCTCGCGCCGAAGCCGGTGCGCTGGTTCGCCGGCTGAGCGCCCACTCGCCCAGCCGGCGAACCCGCCGCGACCCTCCACACGTCCTCCCACCCCGCAGGAGTAACCAGCCCATGCCGGATCACACCCACGAATTCGACTACGTCGTCGTCGGCGGCGGCACCGCAGGCTCCGTCATCGCCTCCCGCCTCACCGAGAACCCGGACGTCACCGTCGCCGTCATCGAGGGCGGCCCGAGCGACGTGGGCCGCGACGACGTCCTCACCCTGCGCCGCTGGATGGGCCTGCTCGGCGGCGAACTCGACTACGACTACCCGACCACCGAACAGCCGCGCGGCAACTCCCACATCCGGCACAGCCGGGCCCGCGTCCTGGGCGGCTGCTCCTCGCACAACACCCTCATCTCCTTCAAGCCGCTCCCCTCCGACTGGGACGAGTGGGAGGAGGCCGGCGCCGAGGGCTGGGGCGCCGTCCCCATGGAGGCCTACTTCGCGCGCCTGAAGAACAACATCGTCTCCGTCGACGAGAAGGACCGCAACGCCATCGCGCGCGACTTCGTCGACGCCGCCGAGACGGCGCTCGGGGTGCCCCGGGTCGAGGGGTTCAACCGCAAGCCCTTCACGGAGGGCGTCGGCTTCTTCGACCTCGCCTACCACCCGGAGGACAACAAGCGCTCCTCCGCCTCCGTCGCCTATCTGCACCCGGTGATGGACGAGCGTCCGAACCTCCACCTCTTCCTGGAGACCTGGGCGTACCGGCTGGAGCTGAACGGCACCCGCGCCGAGGGCGTCCACGTGCGCACCAAGGACGGCGAGGAACTGCTCGTGCGGGCCCGCAACGAGGTCGTCCTGTGCGCGGGTGCCGTCGATTCCCCGCGCCTGCTGCTGCACTCGGGCATCGGCCCGCGCGCGGAGCTGGAGGCACTCGGCATCCCGGTCGCGCACGACCTGCCGGGCGTCGGCGAGAACCTGCTCGACCACCCCGAGTCGGTGATCGTGTGGGAGACGAACGGCCCGATCCCGGAGAACTCCGCGATGGACTCCGACGCCGGTCTGTTCGTGCGCCGCGACCCCGAACAGCCGGGCCCGGACCTGATGTTCCACTTCTACCAGATCCCGTTCACGGACAACCCCGAGCGCCTCGGCTACGAACGCCCCGCGTACGGCGTCTCGATGACCCCCAACATCCCCAAGCCCAGGAGCCGCGGCCGGCTGTTCCTGACCAGCGCCGACCCGTCCGTGAAGCCCGCCCTGGACTTCCGCTACTTCACCGACGAGGACGACTACGACGCCCGCACCCTCGTCGACGGCATCCGCATCGCCCGTGAGATCGCCCGGACCGAGCCGCTGGCCGGCTGGCTCAGGCGCGAGGTCTGCCCCGGCCCCGAGATCGTCGGCGACACCGAACTGAGCGAGTACGCCCGCAAGGTCGCGCACACCGTCTACCACCCCGCCGGCACCTGCAAGATGGGCGCCGCCGACGACGCGCTGGCCGTGGTCGACCCGCAGCTGCGCGTGCGCGGCCTGTCCGGCATCCGCATCGCCGACGCCTCCGTCTTCCCGACCATGCCCGCCGTGAACCCGATGATCGGAGTGCTCATGGTCGGGGAGAAGGCCGTCGACCTGATCGGAGGCGAGTCCCGATGACTCTCACCGTCCCCACGCGCAAGCCCCCCACCGACACCCCCGTCTTCTCCGTGGACGGCCTGTGGAAGGTGTTCGGCCCCAAGGCCGACCGCATCCCCGCCGACCCCTCGCTCGACGGCCTCGACGCCGCCGAACTGCGCGCCCGCACCGGCTGCACCGCCGCCGTCCGCGATGTCTCCTTCGACGTCCGCAAGGGCGAGGTCTTCGTCGTGATGGGCCTGTCCGGCTCCGGCAAGTCCACCCTCGTACGCTGTCTGACCCGGCTGATCGAGCCGACGGCCGGCACGATCGCCATCGACGGCGAGGACGTCCGCGCGATGGACAAGGGCCGCCTGCGCGAACTGCGCCGGCACCGCGCCGCCATGGTCTTCCAGCACTTCGGTCTGCTCCCGCACCGCACGGTCCTCGACAACGTCGCCTACGGCCTGGAGATCCAGGGCGTCGGCAGGTCCGAGCGGCGCGAGCGGGCCGCCGAGGTCGTCGCCAAGGTCGGCCTCGAAGGCATGGAGAAGCGCCGGCCCGGCCAGCTCTCCGGCGGCCAGCGCCAGCGGGTGGGCCTGGCCCGCGCCCTGGCCGTGGACCCCGAGGTGCTGCTGTTCGACGAACCGTTCAGCGCCCTCGACCCGCTCATCCGGCGCGACATGCAGGAAGAGGTGGTCCGCCTGCACCACGAGGAGGGCCGCACGATGGTCTTCATCACCCACGACCTCTCCGAAGCCCTCAAGCTCGGCGACCGGATCGCCCTGATGCGCGACGGGCGGGTCGTCCAGCTCGGCACCCCCGAGGAGATCGTCGGTTCCCCCGCCGACGACTACGTGCGCGAGTTCGTCCGGGACGTACCGCGTGAACAGGTGATGACGGTCCGTACGGCGATGCGCCCCGCGTCCCCGGCGGACACGGCCACCGGCCCGGCGGTCCGACCCGAGGCCACGGTCGCCGAGGCGATCGAGGCGGTGGCCCGCTCGGGCGCCGCGGCCCGGGTCGTGGAAGCGGGCCGGTGCCTGGGCGTCGTGGACTCCGACGCCCTGCTGGGCGTGGTCGCGGGAACGGCCGACACACCCGGCCCCCGGCCGGGCACCACCCCGGACGGTCCCACCGGCACGCCCACCGGCACGCCCACCACCACCGGCCCCACCCCGGCAGCCGCCCCCACCGCCGACCCGGCCCCCGAGGCCGCTGTCCCCGACCCGGCCCCCGCGGCCGAGATACCCCAGGGAGCGTCCGGTGCGCGGACCGCGGCGGCCGGGCGGCGGCGCGGACAGGCATCCCCGCCTCCGCCGCGCACCAGTCCGGAGGTGATCTGATGGCCACGCTCTCCGTCCCCGGCTCCGCCGCCGGCGCCCCCCGCCTGCTGAAGAACCGGGCCGTCGGCAAGCTCCTCCTGCTCGCGCTGGTCGCCGCCGTCCTCGCCCCCTGGGCCGCCACCAGATGGCCCGGCGCCACCTGGCCGCACGCCCTCACCGTCGACCTCACCAAACCCCTCGCCACCGCCAGCGACTGGGTCATCGACAACCGGGACAGCCACCCGCTGTTCCTGTACTTCTTCGGCTACATCAGCGACGCGGTCGTCCTCTCCGTCCGCGCGGTCTACCTGACCCTCCTCGCCGGGGGCTGGATCGGCGTCACGGTGTTCGGCGCCCTAGTCGCCTGGCGCGTGGCCGGCGTCCGCCTCGCCGCCGGCACCGCCGTCGCCTTCCTGGCGTGCGGCGCCCTCGGCATGTGGGTGCCGACCATGCAGACCCTCGCGCTCATGGTCGTCGCCGTCCTCGCCTCCGTACTCCTCGGCATGCTCCTCGGACTCGCCGCCGGACTGTCCGACCGCCTCGACCGGGCCCTGCGCCCCGTGCTGGACACCATGCAGGTGCTCCCGGCCTTCGCCTATCTGCTGCCCGTCGTCCTGGTCTTCGGCATCGGCGTCCCCGCGGCCGTCCTCGCCACCGTCGTGTACGCGGCACCGCCCATGGCGCGGCTGACCTCGCTCGGCCTGCGTGCCGCCGACGCCGGGGTGATGGAAGCGGTGGAGTCGCTCGGCGCCACCTTCCGGCAGCGGCTGCTGACCGCCCGGCTGCCGCTCGCCCGCAAGGAGCTCATGCTGGGCGTCAACCAGACGATCATGATGGCGCTGTCCATGGCCGTGATCGCCTCCATGATCGGCGCCGGCGGCCTGGGTGACCGCGTCTACCAGGCGCTGGCCTCCGTCGACGTCGGCGCCGCGCTGGCGGCCGGCATCCCCATCGTGCTGCTCGCCATCGTGCTCGACCGCGTCACCGCCGCCGTCGGCGAACGCCTGGGCGCCGGAACCGAGCCCGCCGCGGGGCACACGGCTGCCCGCTGGTACGTGCCGGCCGCCGTGACGGCCGCCGTGGTCCTGATCGGCCGGCTCACGGACACCCTGACCTGGCCGGGCGCCTGGGTCGCGGACATCGCCGCGCCCGTGAACACCGCCAAGGACTGGATGGTCGACCACCTCTACAGCGGGGTCCCCGTCGTCGGCGGCACCGCCGACTGGGCGGCCCACTTCACCACCTGGGTGCTGGACCCGATCCGGGACGGTCTGCAGTGGCTGCCCTGGTGGGGACTGCTCCTGATCGTCGCCGCGGTGTCCTGGCTGATCGGCACCTGGCGCACCGCGCTCACCGCGACGCTGGCCATGGCCGCGATCGGCGTGCTCGGAGTGTGGAAGCCGTCCCTGGACACCCTCTCGCAGGTGCTGGCCGCGGTGGCCGTCACCCTGGTGATCGGCTTCGGCACCGCCGTCGCCGCGGCCCGCAGCGCCCGGTGCGAGCGGATTCTGCGCCCGGTGCTCGACGTCTGCCAGACCATGCCGCAGTTCGTGTACCTGATCCCGGTCGTGGCGCTGTTCGGCGTGGGCCGCGCCCCCGCCGCCGCTGCCGCCGTGATCTACGCCCTGCCCGCCGTCATACGCATCGTCAGCCAGGGACTGCGCCAGGTCGACCCGGGCGCCCTGGAGGCGGCGCGCTCGCTGGGTGCCACCAGCGCCCAGCAGTTGCGGCAGGTCCAACTGCCGCTGGCCCGGCGCGCCCTGCTGCTCGCCGTCAACCAGTGCGTGGTGCTCGTGCTCGCCGTGGTCGTCGTCGGCGGTCTCGTCGGCGGTGGCGCGCTCGGCTACAACGTGGTGTTCGGCCTCGCCCAGGGCGACCTGGCGACCGGACTGGTGGCCGGCGCGGCCATCGTCTGCCTGGGCCTGATGCTCGACCGGGTGACCCAGCCGACGGACCGCCGCGCGAGGAAGGGAGCCTGACATGCGATTCCGTACCACCGCCCTGGTCACCGCCGCGGTCGCCGCACTGGGGCTGACCACCGGCTGCGGCGCCGCCGACATGACCAAGCAGGCCAGCCCGTTCGCCAACGCGCGGGGTTCGAAGACCGTCACCCTGTCCGTGCAGTCCTGGGTGGGCGCGCAGTCCAACGTGGCCGTCGCGCAGTACATCCTGGAGCACAAGCTCGGCTACCGCGTCGACACCGTGCAGGTCGACGAGGTGCCGGCCTGGGACGCGCTCAGCCAGGGCCGGGTCGACGCCCTCATGGAGGACTGGGGCCACCCCGACCAGGAGAAGCGGTACGTCGAGGACAAGAAGACGATCGCCGACGCCGGCGAACTCGGGGTGACCGGCCACATCGGCTGGTTCGTGCCGACCTATCTGGCCAGGCAGCACCCCGACATCACCGACTGGCGGAACCTGAACAAGTACGCCTCGCTGTTCCACACCGCGGAGAGCGGCGGCAAGGGCCAGCTGATGGACGGCTCCCCGTCCTACGTCACCAACGACAAGGCGCTGGTGGCCAATCTGAAGCTGGACTACCAGGTGGTCTTCGCCGGCTCCGAGGCGGCGCAGATCACCCAGATGAAGCAGTTCGCCAAGGAGAAGAAGCCCTTCCTGACCTACTGGTACACGCCCCAGTGGCTGTCGAAGAAGGTCCCCATGACGGAGGTGAAGCTGCCGCCGTACAAGGAGGGCTGCGACGCGGACGCGGCGAAGGTCGCCTGCGCCTACCCGCACACCCCGCTGAAGAAGTTCCTCAACGCGGACTTCGCGAGGTCCGGCGGGAAGGCGGCCGCCTTCCTGAAGAAGTTCCGGTGGACCACCGAGGACCAGAACGAGGTCTCGCTGATGATCGCCGATCAGAAGCTGAGCCCGCAGGACGCGGCGAAGAAGTGGGCGGACAGCCACCCCGACGTGTGGAAGCGATGGCTGTCCTGACCGGCCCGCGCCCCCGGCCCACCACCCGCGTACGGCCCGCTCGGGCCGTACGCGGCCGGCGGCCTACTTGTGCTGTCCCGGCCGGTAGTGGCCCGGGGTCATCCGGGTGGTCACACCGAACCGGTTCCAGGCGTTGATCACCGTGATCGAGGCGATCAGCTGGGCCAGTTCGGCCTCCTCGAAGTGCTTGGCGGCCCGTTCGTACACCTCGTCCGGCACGAACCCGTCCGTCAGGACGGTGACCGCCTCGGTCAGCTCCAGCGCCGCGAGCTCCCGTTCCGTGTAGAAGTGCCGGGACTCCTCCCACGCGGCGAGCTGCACGATCCGTTCCACGCTCTCACCGGCGGCGAGCGCGTCCTTGGTGTGCATGTCGAGGCAGAAGGCGCAGTGGTTGATCTGCGAGACACGGATCTTGACCAGCTCGCGGAGCGTCGGGTCCAGACCCTGGCCGGCGGCGGCGTCCAGGCGGACCATCGCCTTGTAGACCTCGGGCGCCTGCTGGGCCCAGGCCAGCCGCGGGGCCTGCTCGGTCGCGTATCGGGGGGTTTCCTGTGCAGTGCTCATGGAATCGACCCTAGGTTTCGTGCGGCCCGGGAGTATGGTCCATTTCCATGGCGGAAAAGTGGGCCACTTTCGGGGTCGACCTGCATCTCGAACCGGCCGGCCCGGGCGGACTGCGCCGGGGCCTGACCGACGCGCTGCGCGACGCCGTGCGCACCGGACGCCTGGCCCCGGGCACCCGGTTGCCGTCCTCCCGCTCGCTCGCCGCCGACCTCGGCATCGCCCGCAACACCGTGGCCGAGGCCTACGGCGACCTGGTCGCCGAGGGCTGGCTCACCGCCCGGCAGGGCTCCGGCACCCGGGTGACCGACCGGGCCGTCGTCCCGCCCGCCGGCACCGGCGCGGCACCCCACCGCCGGGAACCGCCGCGCCCGGCCCACAGCCTCGTCCCGGGCAGCCCCGACCTCGCCTCCTTCCCGCGCGCCGCATGGCTCAAGGCCGCCCGCCGAGCCCTGGCCGCCGCCCCCCACGACAGCCTCGGATACGGGGACCCGCGCGGCCTTCCCGCACTGCGGGCCGCCCTCGCCGGCTACCTCGCCCGCGCCCGAGGCGTCCGCGCCGACCCGGACACCGTCCTGATCACCTCCGGTTTCGCACACGCCCTGCGCGTCCTCGGACCCGTACTCGCGGCCCGGGGAGCGCGGACGGTGGCGGTCGAGGCGTACGGGCTCGACGCGTACTGGGCCCGGCTGCGGGAGTCGGGCCTCGCCACGCGCGCCCTGCCCTACGACGAACTGGGCACCGATCCGGGCGCGTTGACCACGGAAGGCGCCGTCCTGCTGACCCCGGCCCACCAGTTCCCGATGGGCACGGCCCTGCACCCCGACCGGCGGGCGGCCGTCGTCGACTGGGCCCGGCGCACCGGCGGACTGGTCCTGGAGGACGACTACGACGGCGAGTTCCGCTACGACCGCCAGCCCGTCGGAGCGCTCCAGGGCCTCGACCCCGACCGCGTCGTCTACCTCGGCACCGCCAGCAAGGCCCTCGCCCCCGGACTGCGGCTGGGCTGGATGGTGCTGCCGCCGGCCCTCGCCGAGGAGGCCCTCGCGGCCAAGGGCGGCATGGAGACCGTCAGCGTGCTGGAACAGCTCACCCTCGCCGAGTTCCTCACCTGCGGCGCCTACGACCGGCATGTGCGCTCCTCGCGACTGCGCTACCGGCGCCGCCGCGACGCCCTCACCGCGGCCGTGGCCGACCGCGCGCCCGGGGTACGGGTCACCGGGATCGCCGCGGGGCTGCACGCGGTGCTGCGGCTGCCGGCGGGCATGGAACAGCCGGTGGTACAGGCCGCGGCCTGGCAGGGACTGGCGTTGCACGGACTGGCCTTCCACCGCCATCCGGAGGCGATCACCGAAGCGGTGGACGCGCTGGTCGTGGGCTACGCGACACCACCGGACAGCGCGTGGGCGGCCACCCTGGAGGCCCTGTGCCGAGTGCTCCCCTGACCACCGGCACCGATGCCGGCCTCCCCGGCCCGGCCGCGCTCACCACTCACCCCTGCACCGCCGAGCCCGCGCCCCCCTCCGCCGGCGCCTCACCGAAGCGGGCCAGCAGCAGGGCGCCCGCCACCGCCACCAGGAAGCCCAGGACCGCGAGCCAGGCCAGGCCCTCCCGGGTCCGGTCGCCGAGCCACACCACGCCCACCGCGGCCGGCCCGATCGTCTCCCCGATCACTATCCCGGCCGTCGCCGTCGTCACGGAGCCGCGTTGCAGGGCCGAGGTCAGCAGCAGGAACGCGGCACCACCGCCCAGCAGCAGCGCGTACGTCGCCGGGTTGGCCAGCAGATCGGCCGGCCGCAGCGAGTCGATGAGCCGTACCGACACCTCCACCACCCCGAACCCGAACCCGGCGCCGAGCCCCAGGAGCAACGCCCGGGTCCGGCCGGACAGGCGCCCGCCGACCCCGCCGAGCAGCAGCACGCCCACGGCCACGGCCACCATCGTGTACCCGAGCCAGTCCGGCGCCTCCCGGTCCCCTTCCGTGCCCGAGGCCAGTGCGAGCATCGCCAGACCCGCGCAGACCACGCCGACGGCGCCCCACTCCAGCCCGCTCAGCCGCACCCGCAGCAGCCGCGCCGCCACCACGGCCGTCACCGCGAGGCTGGCCGCCAGCGCCGCGCCCACCGCGTAGATCGGCACCGACCGCAACGCCGCGATCTGCAGCAGGAAGCCCAGCCCGTCCAGCGCCAGCCCGGCGATGTACCGCCACTGCCGCAGCGCGCGCAGCAACAGCGCCGCGTCCCCACCGCCCCCGTCCGTGCCCACCTCGCGGGTGGCCACCGCCTGCAACACCGTCGCGGTGCCGAAGCAGACCGCCGCGCCCAAGGCGCACATCATTCCGAACAACACGAAGTGACTCTAGGCGAAGGGCGGATCGCGGGGGCCGCCTGTACGGGCGGACCCCGCGATCTCTAGGCTGGCCCGACAGCGAACGGTTCCGGCCGGTGCGGCCACGGGGGGAGACACCAGACATGACCACAGGACAGTCACCGGCGGCCAGGCGGCTGCGCTCCGGCACGGTCGTCCTCGGCGGCATGGGCCTGCTGGCCGCCGCCCTGACCGCCTGCTCCTCCGACCCGGACAAGCGCTGCGTGGACCGCGACAGCTACACCTACGGCAAGGGCTACAAGGTCGTCTCCGACAAGTACTGCAAGTCCACCACGTCCTCGACGCACGGCGTCTGGTACTACGGCGGCAGCAGGAAGGGCGGCCGGGTCGACAGCGGTTCCTTCTCCAAGCCCCACAAGGGCTCCGGCGGCTCGGGCGGCGGCGGTGTCCACCGCGGCGGCTTCGGCGGCGGTAAGGGAGGCTCCGGCGGCTGACCGGAGGACCTCGCATGGAACGCCGTACGATCACACCCCGCCCCGACTGGCAGCGCGTCGTCGAGGAGCAGGGACTCGTCTATCCGCTCACCCGCCAGCCCGACGGCTCCCTGCGCCCCTACTGGGACGAGAGCGCCTACTACGTCTTCTCCCTCGACGAGGTCGAGGCGCTGGAGGAGACCGTCGCGGAACTGCACCGCATGTGCCTCGCGGCCGCCGAGCACCTCGTGGCGAAGGACCGCCTCGGCGACCTCGGCATCACCGACCCGCGGGTGGCCGAGGCGGTCACCGAGGCCTGGCGGCGCCGCGCCGAACTCCCGTCCGTCTACGGGCGCTTCGACCTGCGCTACGACGGCACCGGCCCGGCCAAGCTGCTGGAGTACAACGCCGACACCCCGACCTCGCTGGTCGAGGCCGCCTCGCCGCAGTGGTTCTGGATGGAGGACCGCTTCCCCGGCGCCGACCAGTGGAACTCCCTGCACGAGCGCCTGGTCGACGCCTGGCGCGCACAGGCCGCCCTGCTGCCCCCGGGAAGTCCCCTGCACTTCGCGCACTCCTCGGCCGACGAACTCGGCGAGGACCTGATGACGGTCGCCTATCTGAAGGAGACCGCCGAGCAGGCCGGCCTCGACACCGACTGGCTCTCCATGGAGGAGATCGGCTGGGACAGCCTCTCCGGCCGCTTCGTCGACAACCAACTGCGTTTCATCCGCGCCCTGTTCAAGCTCTACCCCTGGGAGTGGCTCACCACCGACGCCTTCGCCGGGCACGTCCTGGACACCCTCGACAACGGCGGCGGCACCGGCAGCACCCTGTGGATCGAACCCGCCTGGAAGATGCTGCTCAGCAACAAGGCGCTGCTGGCGGTCCTGTGGGAGCTGTACCCCGGCCACCCCAACCTCCTGCCCGCCTACCTCGACGGCCCCCGCGAACTGGCCGGATCGTCCGGCTATGTCGCCAAGCCCCTGCTCGGCCGCGAGGGCGAGGGCGTCACCGTGCACCCGCCCGGACGGCCGCCGGTCCTGCGCGACGAGGCCTGCTGCTACCAGCGGCTCGCCCCGCTGCCCGCCTTCGACGGCAACCACGTCGTCCTCGGCGCCTGGGTCGTCCGCGACGAGCCGGCGGGCCTCGGCATCCGCGAGTCGGCCGGCCTGATCACCGACGCGTACGCCCGCTTCCTGCCCCACGTGATCCTCTAGGGCTCCGCGGTCGCTCGGATGGTGGACGCCGCAGCTGTCCCGGTCGGCGTGCCCGGTAGGCTGGCCGACGGGCCGTGACTGGCGCGCTGGGATGGGACGGACCATCGGGGAGCGGCCCGAGCGGGAAAACAGTGCCGTGCGCCTGGGCCGAACGTGAACGCTGCCCGTCCACCGTCCGGAGGTCCCCATGCCAGAGCAGCAGCCCCTCTCCACCGAGTCCACGGCCTTCCGCGCCGCCCTCGACGTCGTCCGCGCGGTGGAACCGCGTATCGCGGACGCCATCGGCCAGGAAGTCGCCGACCAGCGCGAGATGCTCAAGCTGATCGCCTCCGAGAACTACGCCTCGCCGGCCACCCTGCTGGCGATGGGCAACTGGTTCAGCGACAAGTACGCCGAGGGCACCGTCGGCCGCCGCTTCTACGCCGGCTGCCGCAACGTCGACACCGTGGAGTCCCTGGCCGCCGAGCACGCCCGCGAACTCTTCGGGGCCCGGCACGCCTACGTCCAGCCGCACTCCGGTATCGACGCCAACCTCGTCGCCTTCTGGGCCGTCCTCGCCGACCGGGTCGAGGCCCCCTTCCTGGAGAAGACCGGTGTCCGCCAGGTCAACGACCTGACCGAGGCCGACTGGGCGGAGCTGCGCCAGGCCTTCGGCAACCAGCGCCTGCTCGGCATGTCCCTGGACGCCGGCGGCCACCTCACCCACGGCTTCCGCCCGAACATCTCCGGCAAGATGTTCGACCAGCGCTCCTACGGCACCGACCCGGTCACCGGCCTGATCGACTACGAGGCCCTGCGCGCCCAGGCCCGCGAGTTCAAGCCGCTGATCATCGTCGGCGGCTACTCGGCCTACCCCCGGCTCGTGAACTTCCGGATCATGCGCGAGATCGCCGACGAGGTCGGGGCGACCCTGATGGTCGACATGGCCCACTTCGCGGGTCTCGTCGCCGGCAAGGTCCTCACCGGCGACTTCGACCCGGTACCGCACGCCCAGATCGTCACCACGACCACCCACAAGTCGCTGCGCGGCCCGCGCGGCGGCATGGTCCTGTGCGACGACTCCCTCAAGGATCAGGTCGACCGCGGTTGCCCGATGGTCCTCGGCGGCCCGCTCCCGCACGTCATGGCCGCGAAGGCGGTCGCCCTCGCCGAGGCCCGCCGGCCCGACTTCCAGGACTACGCCCGGCGCGTCGTCGACAACTCCCGCGCGCTCGCCGAGGGCCTGACACGGCGCGGCGCCACCCTCGTCACCGGCGGCACCGACAACCACCTCAACCTGATCGACGTCGCCACCTCCTATGGGCTCACCGGCCGCCAGGCCGAGTCCGCCCTGCTGGAGTCCGGCATCGTCACCAACCGCAACGCCATCCCCGCCGACCCCAACGGCGCCTGGTACACCTCCGGCATCCGCATCGGCACCCCCGCGCTGACCACCCGCGGCCTGGGCACCGCCGAGATGGACGAGGTCGCCGGGCTCATCGACCGCGTCCTGACCACGACCGAGGCCGGCACCACCAAGTCGGGGGTGCCGTCCAAGGCCCAGCACGTCCTGGACGGGAAGATCGCGCGGGAGATCTCCCAGCGGGCGACCGACCTGGTGGCGGGCTTCCCGCTGTACCCGGAGATCGACCTCGGCTGACCCTCGGAGACCGATCACCCCCGCACCCTCTGAGACAATGGTGAGCATGGCGACTGACCGACCTCGCGTGCTCTCCGGAATCCAGCCCACCGCCGGCTCGTTCCACCTCGGCAACTACCTGGGCGCCGTCCGCCAGTGGGTGGCCCTGCAGGAGTCCCACGACGCGTTCTACATGGTCGTCGACCTGCACGCGATCACGGTCCCGCAGGACCCCCGCGAACTGCGCGCCAACACCAGGCTCGCCGCCGCCCAGCTGCTGGCGGCGGGCCTGGACCCGGACCGCTGCACGCTCTTCGTGCAGAGCCACGTGCCGGAGCACGCCCAGCTCGCCTGGGTCATGAACTGCCTCACCGGCTTCGGCGAGGCCTCCCGCATGACCCAGTTCAAGGACAAGTCCGCCAAGCAGGGCGCCGACCGGGCCTCCGTCGGCCTGTTCACGTACCCGGTTCTGCAGGTCGCCGACATCCTGCTGTACCAGGCCAACGAGGTGCCGGTCGGCGAGGACCAGCGTCAGCACATCGAGCTGACCCGTGACCTCGCCGAGCGGTTCAACGGCCGGTTCGGCCCGACCTTCACCGTCCCGAAGCCGTACATCCTCAAGGAGACGGCGAAGATCTACGACCTGCAGGACCCGTCGATCAAGATGAGCAAGTCGGCGTCCACGCCGAAGGGCCTGATCAACCTGCTCGACGAGCCGAGGACGACGGCGAAGAAGGTCCGCAGCGCGGTCACCGACACCGACACCGTCATCCGCTTCGACACCGAGAGCAAGCCGGGCGTCAGCAACCTGCTCACCATCTACTCGACGCTCACCGGCGAGACCATCGCCGAGCTGGAGGCGAAGTACGAGGGCAAGGGCTACGGCGCGCTCAAGACGGACCTCGCCGAGATCATGGTCGAGTTCGTGACGCCGTTCCGCGAGCGCACCCAGCAGTATCTGGACGACTCCGAGACCCTCGACTCGATCCTGGCCAAGGGCGCGGAGAAGGCTCGCGCGGTCGCCGCCGAGACCCTCGCGCAGGCGTATGACCGGGTCGGCTTCCTGCCCGCGAAGCACTGAGGCGTACGACCGCACACACGTCCCGGGAACAGAGCGCTGCACATCACTTCGGTTGCGCCTGCCTTGGAGACGGCCGTGGTCGTACAGTCGATACCCGGACGACTGAGAACACAACAGACGTGACGAAGGAGACGACGTGGGGACCGTAACGATCGGCGTTTCGATCGCGGTCCCGGAGCCTCACGGCAGCCTGCTCCAGGAGCGGCGCGCGGGCTTCGGCGACGCCGCGGCTCACGGCATCCCCACGCACGTCACCCTGCTCCCGCCGACCGAGGTCGAGGGGGCCGACCTGCCGGCCGTCGACGCGCATCTCGCCGCGGTCGCCGCGGCCGCCCGGCCGTTCCCGATGCGGCTGTCCGGCACGGGCACCTTCCGGCCCCTGTCCCCGGTCGTCTACGTCCAAGTCGTCCAGGGCGCCGAGGCGTGCGCCTGGCTCCAGCAGCGGGTGCGTGACGCCTCCGGGCCGGTGGCGCGCGAACTGCAGTTCCCGTACCACCCGCACGTCACCGTCGCGCACGGCATCGACGACGCGGCGATGGACCGGGCCTTCGAGGAGCTGGCGGGCTTCGACGCCGAGTGGCCGTGCACCGGCTTCGCGCTCTACGAGCAGGGGCCCGACGGGGTGTGGCGCAAGCTGCGGGAGTACGCGTTCGGCGGATCCGTGGTGCCGCCGCAGCCCGGTCACGCCGACGTCGGGCGCGGCACCATCGCCAGCCTGTAGCCCGCGCGGGCTCCCGGGCCCCACCGGGCCGCCGTCAGAACGGCAGCCTGCGGAACAGCGGCCGCGGCGCGTGCCGCAGCGCCGCCATCACCAGGCGGAGCGTGCCGGGCACCCACACCGTCTCCGCGCGCCGGCGCAGCCCCGCTTCCACCGCCGAGGCGACCGCCTCCGGGGTGGTGGCGAGCGGATCCCGGCGCCGCCCGGCCGGCACCGGCGTACGGACGGTGCCGGGGCGTACGACCATGACGTGCACCCCGGTGCCGTACAGGGCGTCGCCGAGGCCCTGGGCGAAGGAGTCGAGCCCCGCCTTGCTGGAGCCGTAGATGAAGTCGGCGCGGCGGGCCCGTTCGCCGGCGACGGAGGAGAGGACCACCAGGGAGCCGTGGCCCTGGGTCTGCAGGGCGCGGGCGCTGACCAGACCGGCGGAGACGGCCCCGGTGTAGTTGGTCTGGGCGACCCGCACCGCGCGCACCGGGTCGCGTTCGTCGTGCGCCTGGTCGCCGTGGATGCCGAAGGCGAGCAGCACCAGGTCGATGTCGCCCTCGGCGAAGACCTTGCCGAGGGCCGTCTCGTGGGACTCGGGGTCGAGGGCGTCGAAGGCGACGGTGCGGACGTCGGCGCCGAGCGCGCGCAGGCTCTCGGCGGCCTGGTCGAGGGCGGGGGAGGGTCGACCCGCCAGCCACACCGTGCGGGTGCGGCGGGCGATCAGCCGGCGCGCGGTGGCCAGCGCGATCCCGGACGTTCCGCCGAGGACGAGCAGGGACTGGGGGAGGCCGAAGGCGTCCTTCACGGCAGCTCCTAGAGGCTAGAGGTCGAGTCGGCGGGCGAGGTCGGAGACGAACACCCCGCGCGGGTCGAGCCGGGCGCGCAGGTCCCGGAAGTCGGCCACGCGCGGGTACATGGCGGCGAGCAGTTCCGGCCGCAGCCGGGAGTCCCTGGCGAGGCAGACGCGCCCGCCGGCCGCCGCGACCTCCTCGTCGAGTCCGTCGAGGAACGCGGCGAGGCCGGGCAGCGTGGCCGGGATGTCCAGGGCCAGGCTCCAGCCCGGCACGGGGAAGGAGAGCCAGCCGGGGCCGGCCTCCCCGAGCCGTTCCAGGACGGCCGGCAGGGCCGGACAGCGCCGGTCGGCGAGGCGTCGCACGATGCGGCGCAGCGTGTCCTCCCGGCCGTGGCCGACGGCGAACTGGTAGCGCACGAAGCCGCCGCGGCCGTAGAGCCGGTTCCAGTGGGGCACGCCGTCCAGGGGGTGGAAGAACGCGGACAGGCGCCGGATCTCACCGGTGCGCGCGCGGGGTGCCGTGCGGTACCAGAGTTCGTTGACCAGTGCGGTGGCGGCCGGGCCGAGCAGACCCTCGGGGACGAAGGCGGGGGCGGCCGGCAACCGGCGGGGGTGGAAGGAGAGCGTGCGCCGCCGGGCGCGTGCGCCGGCGCCGAGGGCGTCGAGGGGCGTGTGGTCGCCACGGGTGAGGACGGCGCGACCGGTCGCCGCGCCCCGGGCCCGCGGGTCGATCCGGGCGGACGCGTACCGGTAGCGGTGGTCGCCCGAGGCCATGCGGGCCAGCAGATCGTCGAGGTTCGCGACGCGTTCGGTGTCGACGGTCAGATACGACGACTCCACCGCGAGCAGCCGGAAGGTGGCCGTCAGGATGACGCCGGTCAGGCCCATGCCGCCGGCGGTCGCCTCGAACAGCGGGGTGCCGGGGCTGACGGTGCGGACCTCGCCGTCGGCGGTGAGCAGTTCGAGGGAGAGCACATGCCGGGCGAAGGAGCCGCTGACGTGGTGGTTCCTGCCGTGGACGTCGGCCCCGATCGCCCCGCCGACGGTCATCTGGCGGGTGGCGGGGGTGACCGGCGGGAACCAGCCGAGCGGGAGCAGTACGTCCATCAGCCGGTGCAGGGTGACACCGGCGTCGCACAGCACGATGCCCTCGCTCGCGTCGACCACGTGCACGCGGTCCAGGCCCGTCATGTCGAGGACGGCTCCGCCGGCGTTCTGCGCCGCGTCGCCGTGCGCGCGGCCGAGCCCCCGGGCGACCGCGCCGCGCGCGCCGCAGTCGCGGACGGCCGCCGCGGCCTCCTCGTAGCTGCGCGGGCGGATGAGGCGGGCGACGGTGGGGGCCGTGCGTCCCCAGCCGGTGACGGCAACGGTGTCTCCAGACATGCCGGTGACCGTATCGTCCCTATGGGGCCGATTAGGTACAAAACATCCATTGACCTCCTGAAAACGGGTGATTAATGGGATGTCCCCTGATATTGACGTCATTTCAGCGGTGTGGAGGAGCCGGGCGGGGGCAGGTTCGGATCATGGACTGGCTGAAGAGGCTGCCGGGCATCGGGCCGATCATCGCCCGGTTGATGACCACCCACGCGTGGCGCAGCTACGAACGGCTGGACCGGGTGAAGTGGACCCGGCTGGCCGCCGCCGTGACGTTCGTCAGCTTCATCGCGCTGTTCCCGCTGCTCACCGTGGCCGCCGCGATCACCGCCGCCACGCTGAGCCCCTCCCGGCAGAAGACCGTCGAGCACCGCATCGCCGACCAGTTCCCGGGCCTCGCCCAGCAGTTGGACATCAGCTCCCTGGTGCAGAACGCCGGCACCGTCGGCGTCATCGCCGGGGCCGCGCTGCTGTTCACGGGCATCGGCTGGGTCGGCCAGACCCGGGACTGTCTGCGCGCGGTCTGGGAACTGCCCGACCGCGAGGAGAACCCGATCCTCGCCAAGGCCAAGGACGCCGGCATCCTCCTAGGCCTCGGCGGCGCCCTGCTGGTCACGCTCGCCGCGTCCACGCTGGCCTCGGCGGCCGTCGGCTGGCTGTCCCGGCAGATCGGCCTGCAGGAACACGGCTGGGGCACCCTGCTGCTCCAGGTCATCGCGTTCGCGGTCGCCGTGCTCGCCGACTTCCTCGTCCTGCTCTACGTGCTGACGCTGCTGCCCGGCGTGGAGCCGCAGCGCCGCCGCCTGCTGGTGGCCGCGCTGCTCGGCGCGGTCGGCTTCGAAGTGCTGAAGCTGCTGCTCAGCGGCTACATCCAGGGAGTCGCCGCGAAGAGCATGTACGGCGCCTTCGGGGTCCCCGTGGCGCTGCTGCTGTGGATCAACTTCACGGCGAAACTCGTCCTCTTCTGCGCCTCCTGGACAGCCACCCAGAGCAAGGAGGTGGAACTCAGGGGCGCGGCCGACGGCGCATCAGGTCCGGCAGCGGCCACCGGCGGTTGACCAGGAACGCCCCGCCCCCGAGCAGCACCAGCAGCCCCCCGGCGACGGCCAGGGCGATACCGACGCCACCGGACCGGGCGGTGGCACTGGCCACCGGCCCCGCACCCGAACCGCCGCTTGTCCGGGCCGCCTGTCCGGCGGACGCCCCGGGGCTCGGCGCCGCGCTGCCCGCCGTGGCGCTCTTCGGCGGCACCAGCTCGCCCACCGGGGCGACCTTGCCGGCCGCCTGGAAACCCCAGTCGAGCAGCTTCGCGGCCTCCTTGTACACCTCGTTGTGCTCGCGCTTCTCCGGGTGCATCACCGTGACCAGCAGCACCTTGCCGTTGCGCTCGGCGACCCCGGTGAAGGTGGCGCCCGCGTTGGTGGTGTTGCCGTTCTTCACCCCCGCGATGCCCGGGTAGACGGGGACGTCGCTGTCGCCGCTCAGCAGCCGGTTGGTGTTCTGGATCTCGCTCGCCCCGAAGGGCGCCCGGACCGTCGAGCAGTAGTCGCGGAAGTCCTTCTTCTGCAGTCCCGAGCGGGCGAACAGCGTCAGGTCGTACGCGGACGACACCTGCCCCGGCTCGTCGTAGCCGTCGGGGGAGACCACCCGGGTGTCCAGGGCCCGCAGGTCCTCGGCGTGCGTCCGCATGTCCCGCACGGTCTGGTCGATGCCGCCGTACATCCGGGACAGCACGTGCACGGCGTCGTTGCCCGAGCGCAGGAAGACCCCGAGCCACAGGTCGTGGACGGTGTAGGTGCCGCCGGCCTTTATCCCGACGACGCTGGAGCCGGCGCCCATGCCCGCGAGGTCGGACGGCACCACCTTGTGCCGGGTGTCCTTGGGGAACCGAGGCAGCACGGTGTCCGCGAACAGCATCTTCAGGGTGCTCGCGGGCGGCAGCCGCCAGTGCGCGTTGTGCGCCGCGAGCACCTCGCCGGACTCCGCGTCGGAGACGATCCACGAACGGGCGGTGAGGTCCTTGGGCAGCACCGGCACGCCGGGGGCGAGGGCGACCTGGGTGCCGGGCAGTCCGAGCCGGGCGCCGCCCACGGACGACATCCGGGCCGGCGGGGTGGCCGTCGGGCTCGCCGGGCTGGTCGGGGGGATCGGGGCGGCGAGCGCGGCGGGCGCGGTGACGGACAGCGACAGCAGTACGGCGGAGGTGACCAGCAGGGATCGCCGGCCGGTGTTCTTGGCAACGGGCACGACCGAGAACGTACCCGCGCGGTGATCCGAAGGCCCACCCGCCACCCCACCCCCGACACGGAACCGCACACGGGACGGCGATACTGGAGACATGAAGCTCAGCCGCCCGGTCTCCTGGTTCCTGCTCGCCTTCGGGGTGTGGAGCTGGGTCATCTGGGTCACTTTCGTAAAGAACCTGGTCAAGGACAGCAGCGGGCTCGCCTTCGACGCCGGTCACCCGACCGCGTACTTCTGGGTGCACCTGCTGCTGGCGGTCGTCTCCTTCGTATTGGGGACGGTCGTCGGCGTCATCGGGTTGCGCGGACTGCGCGCACTGCGCCGTACGTCATAGCGGCCCCTGCGGCCGACGGCCTCCCACGGGTGACGGCACCGGTAAGTTCTTGCCCATCTGGTCGGAAAGCCCTCCCCCAGGCGAAACGGGTGTGGTTAGGTGAGCCGCGCCACTGAGGGGAGTGGCCGTTGTGCTGGCCAGGGGTAGGGCCTCCAGGGGCCTGGGGAGGGCACCATGCGATCTGTTCGCATGCGGATTCTCGTGACGCTGCTCGTGCTCGCGGTCGTGGGGATCGGCGGCTGGCAACTGCTGCCGTCGCAGGAGGACAAGAACAGGACGATCACCGTCGGTACGACGGACGCCGTCACCGCGCTCGACCCGGCGGGTGCCTACGACGCCGGTTCCTGGGCACTGTTCAGCAACGTCTTCCAGTCGCTGCTCACGTTCGAGCCGGGCGGGGTCGAACCGGTGCCGGACGCGGCGAAGAGCTGCGGGTTCGAGGGCAGCGGGCTGAAGACGTACCGGTGCACCCTGCGGGAGGGCATCAGCTTCCCGAGCGGGCGGGCGATGACGGCCGAGGACGTGAAGTACTCGTTCGACCGCGTCAAGAAGATCGACTCGGATGTCGGGCCGGCCTCCCTGTTCGACACGCTCGGCTCGGTGACCGCCGACAACGCCCGGACCGTGACCTTCCACCTGTCGTCGCCGGACGCCACCTTCCCGCTGAAGGTCGCCACGGGCGCCGGCTCGATCGTGGACAGGACCACGTACCCGACCACCACACTGCGCACCGACTCCGCCGTCGACGGCACGGGCCCGTACACGCTGACGGGCTACACCAAGGACCAGAAGGCCGACCTGTCGCCGAACGCGCGCTACAAGGGCTACCTGAGCGGCACCGGCCGCCCGGTCGAGCTGCGCTACTACGCCGACTCCCAGCGGCTCGACAGCGCCTGGAAGGCCAGGAAGGTCGACGTCGCCACCCGGACGCTGCCGCCGGGGGTGCTCTCACGGCTGAACCCGAGCGACCCCTCGATGCGGGTCACCGAGTCCGACAGCGCCGAGACCCGCAACCTGTACCTGGACACCCGGGCCGGCTCCCCGCTCCACGACGTGCTGGTGCGCCGCGCGATGGCCTGGCTGGTCAACCGCGAGAAGCTGGCCGCGACGGTCTACCAGGGCACGGTCGACCCGCTGTACTCGCTGATCCCGACCGGCATCACCGGCCACACCACGTCGTTCTTCGACGACTACCCCACGCAGAACCCCAGGAAGGCGCGCGAGCTGCTCACCGAGGCCGGGGTGAGCCTGCCGGTGCGCTTCACCTTCGGCTACGGCATCGGCCGCGGCGCCGGCGCGGAGGAGGCGGCGGCCCTGAAGAAGCAGCTGGAGGTCGACGGCCTGTTCAAGGTCGACGTCAAGGGTTACGAGTGGACCGACTTCCAGAAGCGCTGGGCCGCGGGGAAGATGGACGCCTGGGCCGTCGGCTGGGTGGCCGACTATCCCGACCCGGACACCTTCGGCGCCCCGCTCGTCGGCACCGGCTCCACGATGAGCACCGGCTACAGCAACAAGACCGTCGACCATCTGGTCCTGAACAGTCGTCAGTTCGCCGACCGCAGCGAGATCTCGGGCGACTTCCGCGACCTCCAACAGGACGTGGCCCGGGACGTGCCGCTGATCCCGCTGTGGCAGCGCAAGGAGTACGTGGTCGGCACCGAGGACGTGGGCGGCGGCCAGTACCTGACGGACGGCACGGGCGTGTTCCGGCTGTGGCGGCTGGAGTGGATCTGATCAGTCGGCCCCCTTGCGCCCCGGATCGGGCAGCGCCTTGGTCATGCCCGGCAGGAAGTCCGTGAACAGTTCGTGGATCTCCAGGACGAGCGGGCGCAGCACCCGGAACCGGGCCAGGGCGATCCCGCGCGCGGTCAGCCGGGCCCCGCGCCGCGCCAGCCGGTAGCTGCGCTCCCGTCCCTCCGTGCGGTCGAAGACCCAGTAGAGGACCAGCCCCATCTGCGAGAGCCACAGCAACTCCGGCAGGATGTCCCGCAATTCCGGCGCGACCTTGGACCGGGAGCCGGCCAGCACCTCGCGGTGCACGCTGATGGCCTGCTCGCGGGCGTGCTCGCTCTCCGGGGAGAAGGGGCTGAGCGGGCTGTCGGGGTCGGCGGCGTTCTTGAAGAACTGCACGGCGAACTCGTGGTACGGCCTGGCGATGTCCAGCCACGCCGTCAGCACGCCGGCCAGCCGCGCCTCCAGGTCGGTCTCCCGGTCCAGGACCTCGCGGACCGCCGCCTGGTGCTCGGCGGCGATCCGGTCGTAGAACCCCTGGATCAGGTGTTCCTTGCCCGCGAAGTAGTAGTAGGCGTTGCCCACGGAGACCCCGGCCTCCCTGGCGATGGCCCGCATGGTCGTCTTGTCGTACCCGTGCTCCTGGAACAACCGCATCGCGGTCTCCAGGATCAGCGCGCGGGTCTGCTCGGACTTGCTCTGGGGGCCGGCCGCATCGGGACCGTCGTTCTTCGCGGGCACGGTAGAAGAGCCTAACGAGTGGCGCGGCCGGGCGCGGAGGGCGCATTCGGTGTCGTGGGGGCGGGGGAGTCGGTCAGGCCCTACGGCCCAGTGCCGGGCGTTTGCTGTAGTCCGTGAAGCCGACGACGTTCCCCCACGGGTCGGCGATCTCCACCGTCCAGCCGGTGGCCGTCGGGAACACCTCGTCCAGGGGCTCGATGCCCGCGGCGGCCAGCTCGCGCGCCGCCACCCGCGCGTCGGGCACCTCCAGCCACAGGCGCGTCGACGGCCAGGGCGGCGGCCGGTGCCCCATGGCCTCCTCGGCGCGCAACAGGATCCCCGGCGTCTCCCCGCCGACCTTCAGCAGCGCGATCCCGGCCTCGTCGAACCGGAACCCCACGGTGAACCCGGCCCGCTCGTAGAATCCGACCGCCTCGTCGAGGTCGCCGACGGGCAGCAGTACGTTGTCGAAGCCGAGCAGCTCGTAAGACTGGTCATCTGACATGCCATCACATTAGGTGCCGTCTCTACCGGAACCGGACATTGTCGGTGACGTGTGCCCGGTCCGCGCCCGAAACGACTTCTCAGGCGCGGTTGATCTCCGGCAAGATGTGCCTTCGCCGTCGTACACCGTAAATCCGGCCATCCGGCGGTCAGACACATCCGTCCCGTATAGGCCACCGGAGAACCACCGTGACCGAACAGCCGCAGCAGCCGCCCCAGCCCGGATACGGCTACCCCCAGCCTCCCGGCTACCCCGCGGGCGCTCCCCCGCAGGGCGCCCCGCAGGGCGCCCCTCAGGGCGGCTACCCCCAGGGCGGCTTCGCCGCGCCCGGCGGCTACCCCCAGGGCGGCTATCCGCCCGGCGGTTACGCCGGGCCCGGCGGCTACCCGCCGCCGCCCGGGACCTACACCGGCGACCCCAACGCCCCCTACGGCTACGACCCCTACGGGCGGCCCTACTCCGACAAGTCGAAGATAGTCGCCGGTGTGCTCCAGCTGACCCTCGGCACCCTCGGCGTGGGCCGGTTCTACATGGGCAGCGTCGGCATGGGCCTGGCCCAGCTGTTCACCTGCGGCGGCTTCGGCATCTGGGCGCTCATCGACGGCATCATGCTGCTGGTCAGCGACAGTCAGACCGACGGACAGGGCCGGATCCTGCGTGGCTGACGCGTGGGGCCGGCCCCGCCCGCTCCATCCCGCGACCGCGCCCGCCGCGGTGCTGGTCGCGGGTGCGGCGGGGCTGGCCCTCCTCTACGGCACCGATCCCCACCAGCCCGGACAGCTCCTGCCGCGGTGCCCCTTCCACCTGGTCACCGGCCTGCTCTGCCCGGCCTGCGGCGGCACCCGCATGGTCTACGACCTGATGCACGGTCACCTCGGCCAGGCCTGGCTGGACAACCGCGCCCTGCTGCTCGCCGCCCCCTTCGCGCTGGCCCTGTGGGGGCGTTGGACCTGGGAGGGGCTGCACGGACGCGCCTGGCGCCCCCGGATGGGCCGCATGGTCCAGGTGGCCGTCCTGGCGACCGCCGTCGCCTGGACGGTCGTTCGCAACCTCGTCGGCTGACTCGGCGGCGCCGCGCGGTGCCCGCCGCGGATGATCACGGAAGACGAACAATCGGCCATCCGTGGCTGTTTCCCCTCTTTGCCTTCCCTATGCTCGCCGGTGCGGGGGGACGGCGGCCGTGTGCCGTGTCGGGCTCTCCCCTGCACGCACACCGGAGCACCCCGTCCCCGGGGCTCCTCACTCCCGTCTTTCAGGCACCACAGGAGCACACACATGTCCGTCCCCACCCCGCAGGCCCCCTACGGCGTCGACCCGCTGGGCCGCCCGTACTCCGACAAGTCGAAGATCGTCGCCGGCATCCTGCAGCTCTTCCTCGGCAGCTTCGGCGCCGGCCGCTTCTACGTCGGCTCGACGGGCGTCGCCCTCGCCCAGCTCTTCACCTGCGGCGGCCTCGGCCTGTGGGCCCTGATCGACGGCATCCTGTTCCTCACCAGCAACGACCGCACCGACAAGCAGGGCAACATCCTGCGCGGCTGACCCGGCCGGACAGCCCGAGGGCCCCGCTTCCGGCAGGAAGCGGGGCCCTCGGGCGTGCTGCGGTGGGGTCAGAAGCGGCGCGTGATCAGGGCGCGCTTGACTTCCTGGATCGCCTTGGTGACCTCGATACCGCGCGGGCAGGCGTCCGTGCAGTTGAAGGTCGTACGGCAACGCCACACGCCGTCGCGGTCGTTGAGGATCTCCAGGCGCTGCTCCCCGGCCTCGTCACGCGAGTCGAAGATGAAGCGGTGGGCGTTCACGATCGCGGCCGGCCCGAAGTACTGGCCGTCGTTCCAGAACACCGGGCACGAGGACGTGCAGGCGGCGCACAGGATGCACTTCGTGGTGTCGTCGAAGCGCTCGCGGTCCTCGGCGGACTGCAGGCGCTCGCGCGTCGGCTCGTTGGTGTCCTTCGTGATGAGGAAGGGCATCACGTCGCGGTACGCCTGGAAGAACGGCTCCATGTCGACCACGAGGTCCTTCAGCACCGTCAGGCCCTTTATGGGCTCGACCGTGATCGGCTTCTCGGGGTTGATGTCCTTGATCAGCGTCTTGCAGGCGAGGCGGTTCTTGCCGTTGATCCGCATCGCGTCCGAGCCGCAGATGCCGTGCGCGCACGAGCGGCGGAAGGTGAGGGTGCCGTCGATGTCCCACTTGATCTTGTGGAGACCGTCGAGGACACGCTCCTTGGGGTCGATCTCCAGCTGGAAGTCTTCCCAGGTGGCCTCCGCCGAGACCTCCGGGTTGAACCGGCGGACCCGGAAGGTGACCGTGATGTAGGGGGAGTCGGCGAAGCCGGGCTCGGGCTGGCCGGCCGCGTCCGCCTTGTCCAGAACAGGGGTAGCCATCAGTACTTACGCTCCATCGGCTGGTAGCGGGTCTGGACGACCGGCTTGTAGTCGAGACGGACGGTTTCCGAGCCGTCGGCGCCGACCTCGCGGTACGCCATGGTGTGGCGCATGAAGTTGACGTCGTCGCGGTTCGGGTAGTCCTCGCGGTAGTGACCGCCGCGGGACTCCTTGCGGGCGAGGGCGGACACCGCCATGACCTCGGCCAGATCGAGCAGGTTGCCCAGCTCGATCGCCTCCAGCAGGTCCGTGTTGAACCGCCTGCCCTTGTCCTGGATCGCGACGTTGAGGTAGCGCTCGCGCAGCTCGGCGATCTTCTCGACGGCCGTCTTGATCGTCTGCTCGGTGCGGAACACCATGACGTTGGCGTCCATGGTCTCCTGCAGCTCGCGGCGCAGGACCGCCACCCGCTCGTTGCCGGTGGAGTTGCGCAGCCGCTCGATCTGCTCGACGACCTGCGCCTGCGGGTTCTCCGGCAGCTCGACGAAGTCGGCCGTCCGGGAGTACTCGGCGGCGGCGATGCCCGCCCGCCGGCCGAAGACGTTGATGTCCAGCAGCGAGTTGGTGCCGAGGCGGTTGGCGCCGTGCACCGACACGCAGGCGACCTCGCCGGCCGCGTACAGACCCGGGACGACGGTGGTGTTGTCCGCCAGGACCTCACCCTCGACGTTCGTCGGGATGCCGCCCATCGCGTAGTGCGCGGTCGGCTGGATCGGGATCGGGTCGGTGTACGGCTCGATACCGAGGTAGGTGCGCGCGAACTCGGTGATGTCCGGGAGCTTGGCGTCCAGCTGCTCCGGCGGCAGGTGGGTGAGGTCCAGGTAGACGTGGTCGCCCTCGGGGCCGCAGCCGCGGCCCTCGCGGATCTCCGTGTAGATGGAGCGCGAGACCACGTCACGGGAGGCGAGGTCCTTCATGACCGGCGCGTACTTCTCCATGAAGCGCTCGCCGTCCTTGTTGCGCAGGATGCCGCCCTCACCACGGGCACCCTCGGTGAGCAGGATGCCCATGCGCCAGATGCCGGTCGGGTGGAACTGGAAGAACTCCATGTCCTCCAGCGGCAGCCCGCGGCGGTAGACGGCGGCCTGGCCGTCACCGGTCAGCGTGTGCGCGTTCGACGTCACCTTGAAGAACTTGCCGGTGCCGCCGGAGGCGTAGATCACGGCCTTCGCCTGGAAGACGTGGATCTCGCCGGTGGCCAGCTCGTACGCCACCACACCGGCCGACTTCTTGACGCCGTCGACCTCGGTGATCAGCTGGTCCAGGACGTAGAACTCGTTGAAGAACTCCACGCCCTCCTTCACACAGTTCTGGTACAGCGTCTGAAGGATCATGTGGCCGGTGCGGTCCGCGGCGTAGCAGGACCGGCGGACCGGGGCCTCGCCGTGGTTGCGCGAGTGGCCGCCGAAGCGGCGCTGGTCGATGGTGCCGTCCGGCGTCCGGTTGAACGGCAGGCCCATCTTCTCCAGGTCGAGGACGGCGTCGATGGCCTCCTTCGCCAGGATCTCGGCGGCGTCCTGGTCGACCAGGTAGTCACCGCCCTTGACCGTGTCGAAGGTGTGCCACTCCCAGTTGTCCTCCTCCACGTTGGCCAGCGCGGCGGCCATGCCGCCCTGCGCGGCGCCCGTGTGGGAGCGAGTGGGGTAGAGCTTGGTCAGCACGGCGGTGCGGCTGCGCTTCGTCGACTCGATGGCGGCGCGCATGCCCGCGCCACCGGCGCCGACGATGACGGTGTCGTACTTGTGGATCTTCATGATTCTCGCAGCCCCGTGCCTAGCGGATGTTCGGGTCGAAGGTGAAGATCACCAGCGTGCCCAGCAGGATGGTGAACACCGTGGCGGTGTAGAGCAGGCCCTTGAGCCACAGCCGGGTGTTCGCCCGCTCGGCGTAGTCGTTGATGACCGTGCGCAGGCCGTTGGCACCGTGCAGCATCGCCAGCCACAGCATCAGCAGATCCCAGACCTGCCAGAACGGGGACGCCCAGCGGCCGGCCACGAAGGCGAAGCCGATCTTGGAGACGCCGCCGTCCAGCACGAGCTGGATCAGCAGGTGACCGATGACGAGGACGACCAGCACGATGCCGGACAGGCGCATGAACAGCCAGGCCGCCATCTCGAAGTTCCCGCGGGTCGACCGCGGGGACTTCCTGGTCCGCATGCGCGGCGCCTCGATCAGCGGGGCCGGGTTGTCGACGGTGTAGACGGGGGCGCCCTCGACGGGGCCGACGCCGGAAGCGGTGGATTCAGTCGTGGACATGGGCGTCAGCTCCCGAACAGAACACGAGCGGCGTGGCCGAGGACGGGGTAGAGCGCCCCGCCCATCAGGACGACCCAGACGACGATGACGGACCAGAACATCTGCTTCTGGTAGCGCGGGCCCTTCGACCAGAAGTCGACGGCGATGACGCGCAGGCCGTTGAGCGCGTGGAAGAGGATGGCGGCGACGAGGCCGTACTCCAGCAGCGCCACGATCGGCGTCTTGTACGTGGCTACGACCTTGTCGTAGTCCTCGGGGGAGACACGCACGAGAGCGGTGTCCAGGACATGGACGAACAGGAAGAAGAAAATGAGGACGCCGGTGACTCGGTGAGCCACCCAGGACCACATTCCTTCCCGGCCGCGGTACAGCGTTCCAGCCGGCACGGAAGACCCTCCGGGAGCGGGGACTAGGGCCGTCCGCCACGCGTAAGCAAAATGGATGCGCACTGTCGGTCGGGCCCGGCCGGGTACGGTCCACCGGCCCCCAGCATCGTAGCGAGGCGCCGCGCCGTGCCTTACGGGGGGCCTACCTGTGTGATCAAAGTGGCACCGGACGGGCTACAGACGCGGCGTTCGTGGTGGTTTCGCCGTCATTTTCCGGCCGCGGGCGCGTTGTGGCTGGTCGCGCGGTTCCCTGTGGCCGACAGGAGCTCCTCCAGCCGGCCCCGCGCGAGGCGCCGCAGCTCCTCCGCGGCCATGACCCGCTCCTCCTCCGGATCGTTCGCCAATCGTGATCGGATGGCCTCGAGGACGCGGTCGAGCGCCTCGTCCGGCGGGGCGTCCCCCAGATAGATGACGAACGCGTGCCCGAAACGCGCCTCGTAGGCCGCGTGGGCCGCGCCCAGGGCCATATGGGCCGCCGAGTAGGTGTCCGCGGGCAGCTCGGGCAGCGACTCGCCCACCAGGGCCTCGGACAGGTCCGCCGGGGCCAGGTCGTACGCCGCCTCGTCGGCGGCCGCGAGCAGCGCGCCCAGATCGGGGTAGGGCCGGTGGTCCGCGAGCCGGTGGGACCAGCGCGCGCTGTGCAGACAGTGCAGCAGGAGAGCGCGGGCCTCGTCGGCCGGGGCGGTGTTGAAGGCGTCGAGGGGCCGGGGGAGATCCGGAAGGCGGTGGGCGCGCAGCGTGGGTCCTCGCGTCACGTGTGAAGTGGCCGGGGTTCCTGTGAAAGATGTGTCGTCAGGTTATCGAGAGTGGTCACTGTGTGCCCCCGTGATGCCTGAATTTCACTCGGACGGGCCGGTTTCGGAACGCTCGGATAACGAATGGAGCGGCGATCGGTCGTACGTTGGCTGGGTGACCCAGCACAGGCGTCGTGGCTCGGCGCAGCAGGTGAAGCGGAAGCGCGCGGCCGTCGCCGCCGCGATCGTCGGGGCCGTCGCGCTCGGCACGGGCGTCGGCGTGTGGGCCTGGACGGACGGGGACGGCGGACGCCGGGACGCGGACGCGCGGCGGTCCTCCGACCGGATCCCCGAGGCCGGCACCGGGCGGACCGGCTCGGCGAGTCCCTCGCCGAGCCGGTCCTATCCGCTCTCCCAGGCGCCGCGGACCATACCCGCGGTGCGTTCGCACACCGCGGCGCGCGGCCCCGGCTGGCGGCCGCGGCACGGCGAGCGGGTGGTGGTGGGCGACGCCCGCCTGGCCGACGAGGGGCGGCTGATAGCGGGGGAGCTGGGCCTCGCCTACGCCGGGAGGAAGGACGACGTACGGGACGGCGACGTACGGCTCGCGCTCGGGGGCGGCGGGAACCAGGAGTCGTACACGATGACCGTCCGCGGCGGACGGGTCGACATCAGCGGGCCGGGCGAGGCGGGCGTCTTCTACGGCACCCGCACGCTGAAACAGGAGGTGCACGGCGGCGGCACCGCCCCGGAGGGGGTCGTCCGCGACGAGCCCGCCAAGCCCCGGCGCGGCTTCATGCTGGACATCGCCCGCAAGCCGTACACCGAGGCCTGGATCGAGGACCGGATACGCGAGCTGGGGGATCTGAAGTACAACGAGCTGGGACTGCACTTCTCCGACGACCAGGCGTTCCGGATCGAGTCCGCCGGCCACCCGGAGATCGTCTCCAAGGACCATCTGACCAAGGCGCAGGTCAAGAAGATCGTGGACCTGGCGGCCGGCCGGCACATCACCGTCGTCCCCGAGATCGACTCGCCGGGGCACCTGGGCGCGGTCATCGCCGCCCATCCGGACCTCCAGCTGCGCAACGCCGGCGGGGTGGCGACGAGGGGCGCGATCGACATCTCCAAGCCCGCCTCCGCGAAGATCGTCGACGACCTGCTGAACGAGTACGCCGGGCTCTTCCCCGGCGAACAGTGGAACCTCGGCGGCGACGAGTACCAGGCGCTGACCGTCAAGGATCCGCAGGCCTCGTATCCGCAGCTGGCCGCCGCCGCGCGCCGGGCCTACGGATCCGGGGGCACCGTCGCCGACCTGACCACCGGCTGGCTGAACGACCGTGCCGCCACCGTCGGCGCCCACCACAGGACCATCCGGGTGTGGAACGACGGCTTCTTCCGGAACACCTCCGTGCGGCCGGCCAAGGGCCTCCAGGTCGCCTACTGGACCGGCAAGGAGATCGGCGCCCGGCCGCCGGAGGAGTATCTGGGCGCCGGACGAAAGGTGATCAACTACAACGACGAGTTCCTCTACTACGTGCTCGGGCAGCCGCAGACCTTCGTGTACCCGACGGGACGGCGCATCTACGAGCAGTGGAGCCCGCGGGTGGTGCGCGGCACGACCGCCGTGCCGGCGCGCTACGACGGACAGATCCTCGGCGGCACGTTCGCGGTGTGGGGCGACTTCCCCGACGCGCAGACACAGGACCAGGTCGCCGCCGGTATCCGGATGCCGCTGCGGGCCACCGTGCAGAAGCTGTGGGATCCGGGCAAGCCCGCGCTGAGCTGGACCGACTTCCGCAAGCTGGCGGACCGGCTGGGCTGAGCGGCGCCCGGCGACCGCGTGGGGGGACGGCGTCGGCGGAACCCCGCCCCGACCCCTGCTCTTGGCCGAAAACCTCCGGCTGTGACACTCCCGGGCCGTCGCACGCAGTAAGGGGAAGTGCGGGCTCCGTACCGGCGGCGCCCTGGCGAGGGAGGCTTTCATGAGCCTGGTGGAACTGATCGCACAGGCCGACGAGCGCGGCTTGGCCGCCAGCGGACTGGCTTGTTCGGATCGGTGTCTGCCCCTGCTCGGCGTCGACGACGAACTGCTGCGTCCGCTGTGGGCCGCCCTCGCCGACGGCTCCGACTGGGGCGCCGGCCTGGACAAGGCCCGCGCCGCGCTCGGTGCCGCCCCGCCCGCCGAGGACGAGGCCGCCCGGCTGGTCCGCCACATGCTGGACGCCGCCCCGGCCGAACGCACCGCCGAGGCGGTACGGGCCTGGGCCGACGCCTGCTCGGCCGCCTCCCTCCGCGTCCACCACCTGCTCGACCCCGCCGCGGACGCCCTCGGGGACGACGACGCCCCAGGCCCCGGGCGCACGGGCGGCCCGCGGGAGCCGTCCCCGCTCGTCGCCGCCGAACTGCGCCGCCAGGTAGCCGTCCTGGAACTCCTGGCCGGCCACGGCGCGCACGGCCTGCGCGGCGCCCTGGACGTCTCGGTCGAGGGCCGCCGGGTGCTGCGCGCGGTGGTCTCCCGCCGGGCCCGGCAGGGATAGGGGGCGTTCCCAGGGGGCCGGGGGTGGCAAACCTCGTGGCCGCGCGGGTCCTGTGACCGTCGTGCGGTGGACGTGGGCCGGTCCTGCGAGGGTTGGCCAAACGCCCCGGATCACGGTGACGCGAACCCCGCCGGGCTCGCTTTTCCCTATGTGACAGCCCAGTACGTGACAGCACAGCAGGAGACCAGGCCGCGCGCCGCGGCGAAGCCCGTGCGGTGGGCGGCGGACGCGGTCGCGACCATGCGCGAGGGAGCGCGGATACGGCTCGACTACTCCGCGCAGAGCCTGTGGCGGGTGGACCGGATCATCGAGGAGATACGACGCGAGGGGCCGCCGTACGCCGCCGTGGAGAGCACGCTGCGCTCCTTCGGCGCCTACGCCGGCGAGGTGATCGTCCGGCACACCGGCGCCGAGTGGTGGGTGACCGGCAGCGAGCACTGGGTACGCACCCCCGACGGCCGCCTGTGGGACCCCGTCGACGAGGCGCGCCGCTGCTTCGGCGGCCACGGCTCACTGCGCCTCCTCTGCCGGGACGCCACCGCCCGGCGTTGAGCCGGAGCGCCACCGCCCGCCCCGCGCCGAGCCGGGGCGGCCACCGCACGGCGCCGAGGCGTCCCGCCTCCACCGCGCGGAGCCGTCGGTACGCGCCGGTGTGGGGCGTGGACGCTGTGACACTTCCGTCAGGTCCGGCGCTGATGACCGTGGAGGGCGGGGACACGGCCGAAGCGTGTCGCACCGTGGGGGACGCGCCACGCGGTGGCCATGGACTCGGTACGAACGAGGACGGTCTTGGGCGAGGGAGGGGAACACCGCCGCCCGCAGCCGCGGGACGGGGAACTGGGCGCGGCCGTCGCGCGGGCCCAGGAGGGCGACGAGATCGCCTTCGCGGTGGCCTACCGGATCGTGCAGCCCGCCCTGCTCGGGTATCTGCGGGGCCTGGTCGGCGAGGACGCGGAGGACGTTGCCTCCGAGGCCTGGCTGGAGATCGCCCGCGACCTCGGCCGCTTCCGGGGCGACGGCGCCGGCTTCCGCGGCTGGACCGCGACCATCGCCCGGCACCGCGCCCTGGACCATCTGCGCCGCCGCCGGGCCCGGCCCCGGGCGGCCCCGCTGGACCAGGTCGCGCTGGAACTGCCCGGCCGGCACAGCACCCACGACCAGGCGCTGGAGTCCCTGTCCACCGAGCGGGCGCTCGCGCTGGTGCGCGCGCTGCCGCGGGACCAGGCCGAGGCCGTGCTGCTGCGGGTGGTCGTCGGCCTCGACGGTCCGGCCGCCGCGCGAGTCCTCGGCAAGCGCCCCGGCGCGGTCCGTACGGCCGCCTACCGCGGGCTGCGCCGGCTGGCCCGGCAGCTCGGCCCGGCCGACGCGGCGGACGAGGGCGTGCCGGACGCGGGCCCCGGAACACCCGGGGAGGCGCGGTGAACGGCGACGACCCGACCACGAGGAAAGCGGAGATGTGGAGGCCGGCGGGCCCGACGCCCAGCGAGTTCGAGGCGCGGTTCGGTGCCGCTCTGCGCGCGGGCGGCGCCGACCCCGACCCCGATCCCGATTTCGGCCGTGACGCGGAACGCCGGGCCATGGCGGCCTTCCGTGCCGCCCGGGACGCGGGGGCGCACCGGACCCCGGCCCGAAGGCGGGCACGGGACGACTGGCGCTCCTGAAAGTCCGGGAGGAAAGCGATTCCCGTGGCAGGACACCGGCCACGCCGGCCGCGACCGGGGACGCGCCGACCACGGGGCCGCGCCCCGCTGGGCAACGGCCGGGGCCGCCACCCCCCACAGGAGAGGCCCCGGCCGTCGCGCGTACGGACCGTGCACGGCCCGTATCTTGTTCAGCGCCATGAGTGCGTTTTCTGTCACATCCCGGCCGCGCGGCGACCTCACCCTGCGCACACTCGCACCTGGTCACGAGTTAGTTGCATCTTCTACAGACGTGGACGAGGCGCGGTTTCACGCCGTAACGTGCCTTTCGCGCCGACCGAAGACAGGCGTAAAGGGAGTGCGGTGCTGGGGGACGACGCGGAGCTGACCGCCGCAGTACGCGCAGCACAGGACGGTGACGAGACCGCGTTCCGCGCGGTGTACCGCTCGGTGCAGCCGCGACTGCTCGGGTACGTCCGCACGCTCGTCGGAGACCCGGACGCCGAGGACGTCGCCTCCGAGGCCTGGCTCCAGATCGCCCGGGACCTCGACCGGTTCAGCGGCGACGCCGACCGGTTCCGCGGCTGGGCCGCCCGGATCGCCCGCAACCGCGCCCTGGACCACATACGCATGCGCGGCCGCCGCCCCGCCATAGGCGGCGACGAGACCGAACTGACCGGCCGGCCCGCCGAGTCCGACACGGCCGGCGAGGCCATCGAGGCCCTGGCCACCGACAGAGCCCTCTCCCTCATAGCGAGGCTCCCGCAGGACCAGGCCGAGGCCGTGGTGCTGCGGGTGGTGGTGGGGCTGGACGCCAAGACCGCGGCCGAGACGCTCGGCAAGCGCGCGGGAGCGGTACGCACCGCCGCGCACCGGGGCCTGAAGCGGCTCGCGGAGCTGCTCGGCGACGATCCGGAATCGGTGGGCGCCCTCGACGCGCTGCCACCTCAGCGAGAACCGCGCGGTCGCGCGGTGACGTCCGCAACTGTGACGCATACGCGTGCGCGGACGCAGAAGGACATGTGATGGCCGACGAGCACAACAAGTGGCTGGACCGTGCGACGGCAGAGCGTCTGCTGCGCGGTGAGCCGCTGGAAGCCGTCGATCCGCGCGGCCGTGACCAGGCCGAACGCCTCTCGCGAGCGCTCGGCGCGCTCTCCGCGCAGGCGGCGCCGGCCTCCGCTGAACTGCCTGGTGAGCAGGGCGCCCTGGCCGCGTTCCGCAAGGCCCGCGAGGCGGCCGAGGCCGAGCGCACCGCCGCCGCCTTCGCCGACGGCCGCCCCGGCGTGCGCGCCGACGGCCGAGACGCCGGCCTGGTCCGCATCGGCGGCCCCGGCCGTACCGGAATCCCTGCCCGGCGACCCCCCTGGGCCCGCCCGGTGCGCCTGGCGCTCGCGGCCGTCGTGGCCGTGGGCACGCTCGGCGGGGTCGCCGTGGCCGCGGGCAGCGGGGTGCTGCCCACGCCGTTCGGCGACGGACACCCCGCCCCGACCACGTCCGTCACCGCCGAGACCTCCGAGCGGCCGCTCGACTCCGCCTCCCCGCCGGCCACCCCTGGCCTCGTGCCGGGCACCCCGGGCGGCGGCGCGGGCACGCCCGGCGGCGAGGCCGCCCGGCCGGACGACGACACGCAGTCGAGCGCGGCCTCCGGGTCCGGCGGCCCCTCCGGCGACCCCGGTACCGGCTGGAAGGCCGCCGCCACCGCCTGCCGTGACCTGCTGAACGGCAGGGACCCGGGCGGCGCCCGCAAGCGCGCGCTGGAGGACCTGGCGGGCGGCTCCGCGCGCGTGACCAGGTACTGCAAGGCCGTCCTGGCCGCCGGTGGTCCCTTGCCCGGCTCCACGAACGGCGACAAGGGCGGCCCGAACACCGGCGGCGGGAGCGACCCGGGCAAGGGCAAGGACACGGACGGGAACGGAGACAAAGGCCACGGCAAAGGCGGGAGCGGAGGCCGGGGCGGCGACAAAGGCGACAAAGGGGACGGCCGGGGCGGTGACGAGGACGGTCACCCCGGCAAGGGACACGGCGAGGGCCGCCGGCACGGTGGAGGCGAGGTGCGCCACCACGGCGCCGACAACCGGCGCCCCCGCGCCGCGGTTCCCCTGCCCGCCGCCACCGCTCCCGTCGCCCCCGCCCCCTCCGTCGTAGCCCTGGCCCGCCACGGCCGGCCCGCCCGTTCCGGTGACCCGGGCGCCCCCGGCCGTGCCTCGGTCCTCTCGCCCTCCGGCCCGCACCGCACGTCCGACCCACGCCACCCTCTCCCTCGCAACACCGCCTGACCTGCGATTTTGTGGTTCGCGGAAGATTTCTTCGCTCGGGGTGTGACGTTTCTGGAGCGCGCGGCGCAGTACTGAGTGAGCCGACTGGTCATCGGCCGTCGCACTGAGCCGGGGTTCCCCCCGTACCTACGGCTCGTGCACCTGGCGCGGGGGGGGGGCCGGCCCCCCCGCCCCCCCCCCCCCCCCCCCCCCCCCCCCCCCCCCCCACGACCCCGTCAGGGGGTGTCGGCCGAGGCGTGGAGCGTGCGGTCGGAGTCCGCCCGCGTCGCCGCCTCGACACCGTCGAGGATCAGGGCCAGGCCCACCCGGAACGCCTCCCTCGCCTCCTGCTCCATGGGTGACGCGGCGCAGCCCGCCTCCGTCTCGGTCATGGCGGCGAGACTCGCGGTCGACTCCAGGGCGGCGAGGGCGGGGAAGCGTTCGGTGAAGTCCGGCGCGAACTCCGCCATCAGAGCGGACCGCTGCGCCCACCACTCCTCATCGGGCACCCCGGTCTCCGGCGCCGCCTGCCGGTGTTCCGTCGCGACCAGGGCCACACCCCGCACGAACTGCATCAACACCGCGATGACCCGTCTGACGTGCAGGGGTTCCAGGCCGATTCCGGCCAGGATCCGCACCACCGTCTCCAGTCGCGCGTACTCGTTCGGCCCCAGTACGGGACGGGCCTGCGAGACCTGGAGCACCCAGGGGTGGCGCAGATAGAACGCCCACGTGTCGTCGGCCCAGGCGGTGATCGCCGGGCGCCAACCCTCGCTCGTGTCGTACTCCGTGGGCAGTTCGGCCAGCACCCGGTCGTGCATGAGGTCGACCAGTTCACTCTTGCTCGGCACGTACGTGTAGAGCGCCATGGCGGTCCGCCCGAGCCGGGTCCCGACCGCCCGCATGGACAGGGCCGCCATTCCCTGTTCGTCCGCCACCGCGACACCCGCGGCCGCGATCGTCTCCACGTCGAGTCCGGGTTTGGGCCCGGGTTTGGGAGCAGGCCCACCCGCTTCGGCCGATCGCCAGAGCAGGGACATGGATCGGCGGGCATCGCCCTGTCCGGCGAAAACAACCACCTTGCAACTCCTTACTGCATAAAGTAACCTCGCGAACGCATCTCTTTACGCTGTAAGGATACCAGCTGGGCGTCCGCCCGCCCCGGTATGCCCGTACGTTCGTGGAAGGTTTTCGATGGCAGAGCTACCCGTCACGTTCATCCAGGTCACCGACATCACACGCATCACTCCGCGGATGGCTCGCGTGACGTTCGAGGCCGACCACCTCGACGACTCCGTCGGCCTGACCCCGGACCAGCAGCTCAAGCTCTGCTTCCCCCGGCCCGGCCAGGAACGCCCCGTCCTGCCGGAGCAGAGCGACGACGCGACGGGCTGGTACCAGGCATTTCTGGCCATTCCGGAGGACGAGCGGCCCTGGATGCGCAGCTTCACCCTGCGCCGGCGCGTGCCCGGGACGAACACCGTCGCGGTCGACTTCGTACTGCACGGCGACAGCGGCCCGGCCGGCGCCTGGGCCGACTCCGCCCGCCCCGGCGACCGGCTCGGCATGGTCGGCCCCTCCGCCCTCTACGCCGGACCGGTCTCCCTGACGGACTCGATCGTCTCCGCCGACTGGCTGCTGCTCGCCGGCGACGAGACGGCACTGCCGGCCATCGGCACCCTGCTGGAGACCCTGCCCGAGCGGACCCGCGCCCAGGTCTACATCGAGGTCGCCGACCGCGCCGAGCAGCAGACCCTCCGCACGGCGGGCGACGTCACCCTGCACTGGCTGCACCGCGACGGAACCCCGGCCGGCCGCAGCGAAGCCCTGATCGAGGCCGTCCGCAAAGCCGAGTTCCCGCCCGGGCGCCCCTTCGCCTGGCTGGCCGGCGAGGCAGGCGTCGTCCGGACCCTGCGGCGCCACCTGGTCGACGACCGGGGGCTCGACAAGCGCGCGATCGACTTCAGCGGCTACTGGCGCGTCAAGCTCACCCAGGACGACGCCCCGACCGCCGACGACATGGCCGAGGCACAAGAGCGCCTCGCCGCGTACCAGGCGGCGGCCGATGGCCAGTCCTGACGAGCCGCGCCCCGGAGCCGGCATCCCGGCCGGACGCCGCGAGTCGACCGGACGACCACCGGGCCGAGAGAAGGACTTCATGATCACAGTACGAGGGCTCGCCCGCCGGTTCACCGTGCGCGGCCAAAGTGTCGAAGCGGTCAAGGGAATCGACTTCGACGTGGCGCCCGGGGAGGTGGTCGGATTCCTCGGCCCCAACGGAGCGGGCAAGACCACGACCTTACGGATGCTCACGACCCTGCTGCGCCCCACCGGCGGAACCGGAACCGTGGCCGGCTGCGACCTGCTGACGGACCCCCAGGGCGTCCGGCGCAGGATCGGCTGCGTCCACCAGGGCGGCGCCACCTGGCCCGAGTCCAGGGTCGCCGAGGAGATCGAACTCCAGGCCCGGCTCTATGGCCTGTCCCGGTCCGAGGCCAGACGGCGCGGGGCCCTGCTCGCCGAGCGGCTCGACCTCGCCGGCCTGGACCAGCGCCCCGTCAAGACGCTCTCCGGCGGTCAGCGCCGCCGGCTCGACATCGCTCTCGGACTGGTCCACGAACCGACGCTCGTCTTCCTTGACGAGCCCACCACCGGGCTCGATCCGCAGAGCCGGGCCAACCTCTGGGACCACGTCCGCCGCCTGCGCTCCGAGCAGGGCACGACCGTCTTCCTCACCACGCACTACCTCGACGAGGCCGACGCGCTGTGCGACCGGATCCTCGTCACCGACCACGGCACGATCGTCGCCGAGGGAACCCCCGACGCACTCAAGGCCCGGGTCGCCGGCGACGCGATCACCATCGAGGTGACCGACCAGGTCGCGGAGGCGGCCGACGTCGCCGGGCGGCTGACCGGCGCGAGCGAGGTGAGCGTCGACGGCGACACGGTGCGCTTCCGGGTGCCCCGCGGCGACGCCGCCCTGCCGGAACTGCTGCGCACCCTCGACGGCCGGGGGATCACCATGGCCTCGGTCAAGGTCAACCGGCCCACCCTCGACGACGTGTTCCTCAGCCTGACCGGACGCTCCCTGCGGGACGGCGACCCCGCGCCTGAGGCCAGGGAGGCCGCCCATGCTGCGTGACACCCAACTGATCTTCGTGCGGGACATGAAGCTCGCGCTGCGCAGCCCGACCTGGCTGCTCATCGGGATCATGCAGCCGCTTTTGTACCTGTTCCTCTTCGGACCCCTCATGGTGTCCGTGGTCGACCACACCCCCGGGTTCCCGCCCGGCGGCGCCTGGGAGGTCCTCACCCCGGCCCTCATCGTCCAGACGGCACTGTTCAGCGGCTCCTTCGCCGGGGTGGGACTGCTCACCGAGTACCGGGTCGGCGTCGTCGACCGCTTCCGCGGCACGCCCGCGAGCAGGGCCGCCCTGCTGTTCGGCAAGGTCCTGGCCCAGGCCGTGCAGGCCACCGCGCAGTCCGTGCTGATCGTGCTGGTGACGCTGCTCGTCTTCGACGTCGACGTCTCACCGACCGGGCTGCTGCTCAGCCTGGCGATCGCCGCGGTCCTGGCCATCACGCTGTCCTCGGGATCGTACGCACTGGCGATGGTTCTCAAGAGCGAGGCCGCGTTCCCGGCGCTGATGAACGCCGTGCTCCTGCCGCTTCTGCTGCTGTCCGGGGTGCTGCTGCCTGTCTCCGAGCAACTTGCGCCCGGCTGGCTGTACAACCTGGCCCGGATCAACCCCCTGACCCATGTGGTCGACGCCGAACGCGCGGCGTTCCGGGGGGACATGAACGCCACGGGGCTGCTGACCGGCTCCCTCGTGCTGCTGGTCATGGCAGTCCTCGCCCTGTTGTGGGGCACGCGGACCTTCCGCAAGGAGAACGCCTGACGGCACCGCCCGCAGGCCACATGAGACCGGGCTCCCCCTTACATCCCCCGGAGGGGGAGCCCACCCGCACCAGCAAGGAGCACACGTGAGGACCGACGTCATCAAGGTGACCGGTGCCAGGGAGAACAACCTCAAGAACGTCTCGCTTCGGATCCCGAGACAGCAACTGACCGTCTTCACCGGTGTCTCCGGCTCGGGCAAGTCGTCCCTGGTGTTCGACACCCTCGCGGCCGAGGCCCAGCGGCAGCTCAACGAGACCTTCAGCGCGTTCGTCCGGACCTTCCTGCCCGACTACGGGCGGCCGGACATGGACGCCGTCGAGAACATCTCCGCGGCCGTCGTCATCGACCAGAAACGCCTGGGCGGCAACCCGCGCTCCACCGTCGGCACGGTCACCGACCTCAACCCGCTGCTGCGTCTGCTGTTCTCCCGGGCCGGCGATCCCGCGGGCCTGCCGCCGAGCGCGTTCTCCTTCAACGATCCCCAGGGCATGTGCCCCGCCTGCGAGGGCCTCGGCAGGACTGTCCGCCTCGACCTCGACGCGTTCCTCGACCGCACCAGGTCCCTGAACCAGGGCGCCCTGCTGCACCCGGACTTCTCCACCGCCGGCTGGTACTGGCTGAGCTATGTGGAGTCCGGCCTGTTCGACAACGACAAACCGCTGGCCGACTTCACCGAGCGGGAATGGCAGCTGCTGCTGCACGGCGAACTGCCGGACAAGCTCCGCCTCCTCTGGCAGGGCAACACCCTCAACGTCCGCTACGAAGGCCTCGTCGACAAGTTCACCCGGCTCTACGTCAAGAAGGAGGACATGTCCGAGCGCGGCCGCCGGGTCTTCCAGCGGTTCGCCCGCACCGCCTCCTGCCCCGACTGCGACGGCACCCGCCTCGCGCCCACCGCGCTGGCCACCCGGATCGGCGGCCACCACATCGCGGACCTCACCGCGATGGAGGCCCAGCACCTCGCACACGTCCTGGCGGAGCTGGACCTGCCGCGGGTGAAACCGGTCCTGGACGACCTGACCACCCGTCTGCAGCACCTGGTCGACATCGGACTCGGGTACCTGAGCCTGGACCGGGAGACCCGCACGCTCTCGGGCGGCGAGTCCCAGCGGATCAAGATGGTCCGGCATCTGTCCAGCAGTCTCACCGAGATGCTGTACGTGTTCGACGAGCCGAGCATCGGCCTGCACCCCCGGGACGTGCACCGGCTCAAGGAACTCCTCATCGCGTTGCGGGACAAGGGCAACACGGTGCTCGTGGTCGAGCACGACCCCGACGTCATGGCCATCGCGGACCATGTGGTCGACATGGGCCCGAAAGCCGGGGCGCTCGGCGGCGAAGTGGTCTTCGAGGGCAGCTTCGACGCACTCACCCGTGCCGACACCCTCACCGGGCGCCACCTCCAGCACCGACTGCCTCTCAAGACCGAACCCCGGCGCGCCACCGGCACGCTCACCGTCACCGACGCGACGAGCCACAACCTCATGAACGTGACGGTCGGCTTCCCCACCGGCGTCCTGACGGTCGTCACCGGCGTGGCCGGGTCGGGCAAGAGCACGCTGGTCAACGAGGAGTTCCTCGGCCGGTACCCCGACGCGATCGTCATCGACCAGTCGGCGGTGACCACCAGCCGGCGCTCCAACACCGCCACCTACACCGGCCTGATGGACCCGATCCGCAAACTGTTCGCCAGCGCCAACAAGGTCAGCGCCTCCCTGTTCAGCGCCAACTCCAAGGGCGCCTGCCCCAACTGCCAGGGGCTCGGCGTCCTCTACACCGACCTGGCGTTCATGGACACGCTGAAATCAGTGTGCGAGGTGTGCCGAGGCCGCCGCTTCTCCGAGGACGTCCTCGGCCACCGCCTGCGGGGCAGGTCCATCAGCGACGTCCTGGAGATGACGACGGCCGAGGCGGCGGACTTCTTCACGGAGCCCAAGCTCCGCCCCGTCCTGCACGCCCTGAACGAGGTGGGGCTGGACTACCTTCGCCTCGGCCAGCCGCTCAGCACCCTGTCCGGCGGCGAGTGCCAGCGACTCAAGCTCGCGGCCGACCTGCACCGCGTCGGAAGCGTCTACGTCATGGACGAACCCACCACGGGTCTGCACATGTCGGATGTCCACCGCCTCCTCGGCATCATCGAGCGCCTCGTCGACCAGGGCAATACCGTCATCGTCATCGAGCACAACCTCGACGTCGTCCGGAGCGCCGACTGGATCATCGACCTCGGCCCCGAAGGGGGCAGCGGCGGCGGACGAATCCTGTTCGAAGGAATTCCGGCCGATCTTCTGAAGTCCACCGACTCCCACACCGCCGCGCACCTTCGGCAGGACCTTTCGCATGCGGGACGCGTCTGATCATCGGGGCCGGGGCGGCAACGCAATCCGCGGTGCTCTGGGTGCACTTGGCCGACTCGACCACCACACCACGCCCCAACCGCTCGGGCACCTCACGGCCGAAGAGGTGTCCCGTCCTCCGACAGCTACTCGGTGGTGATCACCCAGATGAGATCGCAAACCCTGATCTGGAGTTCGTCCGGATAGATGCTGTAGTTGAAAAACACGGGATCGTTGAACACGGCCATGCTGTACCAAGTGACACCGCGAATGGGCATGGGCAGCCCTGGTGGCTGTCTGCCGGATTCGACTGCACTGCCGACTTCCAGCGCCAGGGCATTCAAGAACCGCACGATGTTGTCGTGTAGATCCACGAAGCCTGAGGCGCGCATCTGGCTGAGCACTTTCGACGCAGTGATCTGCGCGACTGCGGTCCACCCCTTTGACCCCGGATTCATCGCTCTTCCGTCTCCGGCTCGAGCTCGACGAGTCCAACGCCCGCGACCGTGTCATCCAGACGCTGGTCCCGGCCCGGCACCGTTTCAAACATCGCTTCGAGCCACCACGTCATCAGCGCGGCATCCAGTTCGGTTCCCTGTCGAGCGTGGCGCACAACAGTGTGAAACTCATCGCGCCGGGCGGGGGGGAGCGCGTCGGTGATAGCGGCGATGGTGCGTGGGATCACCTCTGTCCGGGTGCTGCCCTGCTGTGGATACTCGTCCTTCGCGCTCACTCGCGTCCCCTCGCGGAATCGGTCCCTGCAGACGTGCCGCTCACTGTACGTCCGTGGTCCGTCACGCGAGTCGAGTATGCGGAATGTCCGATATCAACTGATCCCGCAATCGCCGGACGGGTCCTGTCGCCGACCGGAGCAAGACGGTGGCCAGACGGCTGACCTGCCCAGCGGCCGGTGGGCGACTCCTGGCCGGGTGACGATACCGGCGAGACCCGCCGGCGTCGCACGTATGCGACCAATCCTCGGCTCGCGTGGCCTCGGATTACCCAGGGCTGTTCCGCCCCACCGCGCCTATGGGAGAGCCATTGTGAAGGAACCGGTTCATATCGGCAGTAATCCGACCGCCAAACCTGATCTGCAACAGCTGGTCCATGAGGTGGCGCTGGGTGATCAGGAGGCTTTCGCCGCGGTCTACGACGTCGTGGCCGGCTCCGTCCTCGGAGTCGCCCGTGCGGTTCTGCGTGATCAGGCGCAGTCGGAGGAGGTGGCGCAGGAGGTGCTGGTGGAGGTGTGGCGCACCGCCCCCCGCTACCGGCCCGAACGCGGCACGGCCATCAACTGGATCCTCACCCTCGCCCACCGGCGGGCGGTGGACCGGGTCCGCTCGGTGGAGGCCGCGGCGGCCCGTGACACCAAGGCTGCGTTGCTCGAGCATCAACCGGCATACGACGAGGTGACCGAGCAGGTGGAAACGCGGCTGGAGCAGGAGCAGGTGAGGCGCTGCATGCGCACCCTGACCGAGCTGCAGCGCCAGTCGGTCACGCTCGCCTACTACCGGGGGCTGACCTACCGGGAGGTCGCCGAAGCACTCGCCCTGCCGCTCGGGACCGTGAAGACCCGGCTGCGCGACGGGCTCATCCGACTCCGCGACTGCCTGGGGGTGACCGCATGACCACGACCGATCTGCACGCGCTGACCGGCGCCTACGCCGTGCACGCGCTGGATGGTGAGGAACGGGCCGCCTTCGAGTGTCACCTGGCCGGCTGTGACGCCTGTCGGCAGGAGGTCGCCGAATTCACCGCCACTGCCGGACGTCTGGCCCTGGCTTCCACGGTGCGCGCGCGCCCCGTGATGCGGGAGCAGGTACTGCAGCACATCACGACCGTGCGGCAGGTGCCGCCTGGGGCCGCCCCGCTGGAGCGGGTGCGCCGTGGCGCACGCCGGGGGCGTGGTCTGGCCCGGTGGGCGCTGGCCGCGAGTGTGGCCGCCGCTGCCGCGTTCGGTGGAACCGCCGTCTGGCAGTACGAGCGTGCCCAGGACGCATCACGCGCGGCCGCCCAGGCGCAGCGGCACGTCGAGGACCTGGCGGGGGTGCTGGCCGCGCCTGATGCCAGGTCTCGTTCGGTGAAGGCGGCGGGCGGTACGGGCACCCTGGTGGTTTCCGCCGGCCGGGACCGGGCCGTGTTCGTCGCCTCGGGGATGTCGGCGCCGCCGCGGGGCAAGGTGTACCAGCTGTGGTTCGCCGACGGTGGGAAGATGCGCTCCGCCGGCCTGATGGACCCCGACCGCAGTCGCCAGGCCGTCCTGATGCAGGGTGCGGTCGACGGTGCCTCCGGAGTCGGCATCACGGTGGAGCCGACCGGTGGATCGAAGCAGCCGACCTCGACGCCGGTCGCCCTGCTCGGCGTGCCGGTGTGAGGGTCCGCGTGGGAAGCCCATCCGCCTGTGGTCCGGGCTTCCCACGCGGTTCTCAGCCTCGACGCGGCGGCCGAGGGAAGAAGCCGCTGGTACGGGCCACGTACGCGTCCCACCCAGGACGGCCGGCCATGTGCCGCTCCAGCAGCCGTTTCCCGCTTCCGCTGATCAGCAGTCCACTCATCACCAGCGGTGAGACGACGGACACGACAGCGGCCTGCCATCCGCCGTCGCACCCCACGAGGAACAGGCCCCACCAGACGCAGAAGTCCCCGAAGTAGTTCGGGTGCCGGGTCAACCGCCACAGACCCTGGTCCATGATCCGGCCACGGTTGGCCGGGTTCGCCTTGAAACGGGCCAGCTGGGCGTCGCCCACGGTCTCGAAGGACAGCCCGACAACCCAGACGGCCGAGCCGGCGAAGGCCAGGGCGGACAGCGGCCGGGGCGCATACTGGGCCGCTTGCACCGGCAGGGACACCAGCCACACCAGGGCCCCCTGCAACAGGTAGATCATCCGCAGGGCGTACAGATTCCGGTTGCCTCGCGCGCGGGCCAGCATCGCCTCATACCGCGGGTCCTCGCCGTGGCCGCCGCCCCGGCGCGCGATGTGCACCGCGAGCCTCAGCCCCCATACGACGGTGAGGACGGTCACCAGCACACGCCGGGCCGGATCACCCTGGCCCCCGGAGAGGCCGAAGGTCATCACGCCCACGGCTGCGAAGGCTACCCCCCAGGCGATGTCGACGACACGGTGTACGCCCAGGTTCCACGCGATGGCGAAGGTGCCGAGCATGACCGCCAGGGACGTTGCCGCGGCCCATCCGAGGTTGGCACTGAACGCGTCCCAGGTGAACGCAGTCACTGCTCCTCCAGCTGCTGGTACCAGGCGGCCGCTTCCGCCCCGTTCAGACCACTGCCGCCCGTGGCACCAGGGCGTACGGCGAGGAACTGGTCCACCCCCATGCGCCGCTCCTCGAAAGCCAGGGCCCCGCCGACCAGGTACAGCCGCCACACCCGGGCCGTCTCCTCACCCACCAGCCGCACGAAGTCCGCCCACCGTTCCTCCAGCGTGCGGTGCCAGGCGTTGACGGTGCGCACGTAGTGCTCGCGCAGCGACTCCACCGACCGGACCTCGAGGCCCGCCGCCTCCAGCAGGCCGACGGTCTCGCCCATGGGCCGCATGTGCATGTCCGGGGCGATGTACGCCTCGATGAACGCACCCCCGCCCGGGGCGCTCGCGCCGCGGGACATCTGCTGGACCAGCACGCGCCCCTGGGGGCGGACCAGCCGGTGCAGGGAGGCGGCGAAGGCGGGGTATTCGTCGTCTCCGACGTGCTCGCCCATCTCGATGGTGGCGACGGCGTCGTAGGCGGAGCCGGTGATGTCCCGGTAGTCCTGGCACACCACCTCCACCCGGTGCTCCAGCCCCCGGACGCGGACCTGCTCGCGCACGTACGCGGCCTGCTGCCGGGCCAGGGTGACGGCGGTGACCTGCGTCTTGTGCTGCTCGGCCGCGTACAGGGTCAGTGACCCCCAGCCGCAGCCGATGTCCAGCAGCCGGGCTCCGGGCACGAGGCCGAGCTTGCGGCAGATCAGCTCCAGCTTCGCGCGCTGCGCCTTGGCCGGGTCGGCCTCGGGTTCTTCGTTCGTCCAGTAGCCGCAGGAGTAGGCCATCGTCTCGTCGAGCAGCAGACGGTAGAAGTCGTTGGACAGGTCGTAGTGGTGGCTGATCGCTGCTCGGTCGCGGGCCTTGCTGTGCAGGCCGCCGCGCAGTCGTGCCTGAGTGGCGGGGGCGGGTGGGCGCGGGCCGACGGCGCCGAGCCGCACCGCCTCGGCAACGGCGCGGGTCCAGTCGGTCGGGGAAAGCCGGGGCGCGTGCAGGCCCCGCTCCCGCACGCCGGCCCACATAGCGTGCAGCCCCTGGGCCAGATCGCCCTCCACCTCGAGTTCGCCGGTGATGTATGCCTGGGCGAGGCCGAGTTCACCGGGCTGCCACAGCAGGCGGCGCAGCGCGCGCCGGGAGCGCACGACGACCACGGGAGCGTCGGCGGGTCCGGTCTCGCTGCCGTCCCAGGTACGCAGCCGCACCGGCAGTGGACCGCCGAGCGCGTCCTCGGCAAGGGCGGCCAGCCGGTGTGCAGCGCCGGTGCGAGCGGGGGTGCGGGTGGTCGTCATCGCGCCGACTTCTCCTTGGTGAACAGGTAGTGCTGGACGTCGAGGTAGCCGGATCGGAAGCCGGCCTCGGAGTAGGCCAGGTAGAAGGTCCACAGCCGGCGGAACGTCTCGTCGAAGCCGAGGGCGGCGACCTCGTCGGCGCGGTCGGTGAACCGCTCTCGCCACAGGCGCAGCGTTTCGGCGTAGTGCGCGCCGAAGCCGTCCCGGGCGGCCACGTCCAGGCCCGTGTGCTCACGAACCGCTTGTTCGATGGCCTGGGAGGAGGGGATCAGGCCGCCGGGGAAGATGTACTTCTGGATCCACGTGTGGGTGTCACGGCTGGCCAGCATCCGTTCGTGCGGCATGGTGATGGCCTGAAGCGCCACCCGGCCGCCCGGCGCCAGGCGCTCGTCGAGGATGCGGAAGTAGACGGGCCAGAACTCGGCGCCGACGGCCTCGATCATCTCCACGCTGACGATCGCGTCGTACGTGCCGCGTGCCTCCCGGTAGTCGCACAGTTCGATCGAGACCCGGTCGGCGAGTCCCGCCTCGCACACGCGGTTCAGGGCCAGTGCGCGTTGTTCCGTGGACAAGGTGAGCGAGGTGACGTGCGCGCCGCGGGCGGCGGCCCGCAGGGCAAGTTCACCCCAGCCCGTGCCGATCTCCAGCACACGGCTGCCCTCGCGGACACCGGCCAGGTCGAGCAGCCGGTCGATCTTGCGGTGCTGGGCGGCGGCCAGCAGCGACCAGTCGGCGGGAAAGCCACGGAACACGGCCGAGGAGTAGCTGAGCGTCTCGTCCAGGAAGAGTGCGAAGAGGTCATTCGACAGGTCGTAGTGACGGCTGATGTTGCTGCGCGACCCGTGCGGGGTGTTGCGCTGCGCGGGGGGCTGCCGTTGCGCCCACAGGCCGCGCAGCCGCTGCAACGGGGCCGGAATCAAGTCGGCGGCATGGGCGGCGAGCACAGTGAGCGCACCGACCGGATCGGGTGCATCCCACTCGCCGGCCATGTACGACTCACCGAAGCCGATGAGCCCGCAGGTCCCGATGCGGTCGAAGAACGCCTTCGCATCGTGCACCTCTATCAGCGGGCCGCCCAGGCCGAGGGTGGCTCCTTCGGCGAACCGCACGCGCAGGGGCAGTCGCCGCAGAGCGCGTTCCAGTACGGACGCGGTGACGGCCCGTACCGGCCAGGACGCCCTGGGCACGGCGGCCACATCGGGCCAGCGGTCGGCGTCGACGGGCGCGGTCCGCTGACTGCCGGGGCGGTGGCGGGCGGTGAGAGGGGGTTCGACTTGGGTCATGACGCACTCTCCGGGGTGCGGTGGCCCGGGCGCGGCTGCACCGGCAGGCCCCGCAGAAACAGGCGGATGCCGTGGAAGCGGATGGCGGCCGACACCCTCAGGGTCGACCAGGGATGGCGCAGGGCCAGGCCCAGCAAGACCGGGGCCGTCGCCTCGCGGCGCCTGCCGTGGACAGCTGCTGTGAAGGGCGGGCTGCCGGGCCGCTGCAGCCGTATGGACAGACGCAAGTGCTCACCGGGGGGCGGAAGCCGCATCTCGTAGTGGCCGTCCACCGGGTTGAACGGCGATACGTAGAAGGCTTTGGCGGCGGTTGCGGTGCCGGCCGTGTCGGGGTGCAGCAGGTAGGCGTGGCGCTCGCCGTAGGTGTTGTGGACCTCCGCCACCACACAGCGCAGGCCGCCGTCGGGGCGGTAGCACCAGTACAGGGTCAGCGGGTTGAAGACGTGTCCGAGGATCCGCGCGTGGGCGAGCATCAGCACCCGGCCGCCGCGCAGATCGATGCCATGCTCGTCCAGGAAGCCGTCGAGGGCGGCCCTGATCGACGGGGCACGGCCCGTGAAGTGGTCGCGGGCGCTGATGCGGGCGAGCGGACGCGGCAGCACGGGCAGGTCGTCGAGGTCGACGAGCCACAGGTAGGTGCGGTGCCGCAACGTGTATCGCTGGGGTGCCCGGCGTACGTGGATGATCGTGCACGGGTACAGGGCCGGCGGTCCCGGCCGTGCCGGTCGCCTGCCGGGGAAAACGGTCACCAGCTCACTCCCAGGGCGGCGGCGGCCTTCACGCCGCTGCGACAGCCGTCTTCGTGGAACCCCCAGCCGTGATAGGCACCCGCGAACGCGGTGACGGCGGTGTTCAGTTCGGGCAGGCGTCGCTGGGCGGCGACCGACTCGGGCGTGTAGACGGGATGTTCGTAGGTCATGCGGGCCAGGACCAGGTCCGGATCGACGCGGTCCTGGCCGCCGAGGGTGACGAGGTAGGTCTGGGCGGCATCCAGGCGTTGCAGCCGGTTCATGTCGTAGCTCACCCGCACCCGGTCGGCGCCGGCCCGGCAGCCTGGCATCAGATAGTTCCAGGAGGCGCGGGCCCCGCTCGCCCGCGGCAGCAGGGAGGTGTCGGTGTGCAGCAGGGTGGCGTTGCGGGAGTAGCGGAAGGCGCCGAGGATCTCCTTCTCGTCCGGGTTGGCGTCGGCGAGCAGGTGCAGCGCCTGGCCGGGGTGGGTGGCGATGACGATGTGGTCGTAGGAGGCGGTGGTGCCGTCGGCGGCGGTCACGTCCACGCCGTCCGTGCGCCGGACCACTGACCGTACGGGGGTGCCGACGCGTACCTCGTGCAGGCCGGCGGCGATCCGGTCGACGTACGTTTTCGAGCCGCCTGTGACGGTCCGCCACACCGGTGACCCGGTGACCGAGAGCATGCCGTGGTGGGCCAGGAACCGGAACAGATACGCCGCCGGATACTCAAGGGCCGTCTGCGCGTCGCAGGACCACACCGCGGACACGACCGGCGTCATGAAGTGGGCGCGGAAGTAGGACGAGAATCCGGCCGCGTCCAGGAAGGCGCCGAGCGTCAGCGTCTCATCGGCTCCGCTCTCCAGGAGGCGCCGGGCGGCGCGGTGGAAGCGCGGCACCTCGGCCAGCATGCGCAGGTACGGCCCGCGCAGGGTGTTGCGGGGCTGGGCGAGCAGTCCGCGAAGGCCACTGGCGCCTGCGTACTCCAGTCCGCAGCCCTCGCACCGTACGGACATGCTCATCTCCGACTCCTGTGTGGCCACGCCGAGTTCGCGGAAGAGGCGCAGGAGGCTGGGGTAGGTGCGGCGGTTGTGCACGATGAAACCGGAGTCGACGCGGTGGGTGCGTCCGTCGGAGGCGGTCAGGTCGTGGGTGTGGGCGTGGCCGCCCAGCCGTTCGTCGACCTCGTAGAGGGTGACATGGTGGGCGCGGCCCAGGATGTGAGCCGCGGTCAGTCCCGCTACTCCGCTGCCGATGACGGCCGTGCGGCGCCGACTCTCGGCGCGGGAGCTCCGCGCGTTCGACGCCGCATCGGACGGTTGTTCCATGATGGTGTCTCCCTCCCCGGACGGGTGAACGACAAGGTCAGAGGGCTGGGCTGCAGCCCCGGGGGTCTGCAGCCCAGCCCTCTGATGAGGGACACCCGCCAGGCCCTGCCGGTCGGGCGTCTGGCGGGTGCCCCGGCCAGGAGGACGCGTGCCGCCTGAGTCGCTCCCGTCAAGGCGACCGGGCAGGACGCGCGTCCTCGGCTCGCGGTGGTGTCAGCTCTTGGGCATCAGGACGTGGTCGATGATGTAAACGTTGGCGTTGGCGGTTTTGACGTTGCCGCAGACGACCTTGGCGGAGTCGTTGACGGTGTAGGACTCGCCCGAGCCGGATGTCATGACCTTGGACTTCTCCAGCGTGTCGAAGGAGCCGTTCTCCAGGTCCTTCGGTGTGAGCTTCCTGCCGACGACGTGGTAGGTGAGGATCTTCGTCAGCTGGGCCTTGTCGTTCAGCACCTTGTCCAGGGTGGCCTTCGGGATCTTGTTGAAGGCGTCGTTGGTCGGCGCGAACACGGTGACGTTCTCTGCGTTGTTGAGGGTGTCGACCAGGCCCGCCTTCTTCACCGCGGTCACGAGGGTGGACAGTGCGGGGTTGTTGGAGGCGGCGGTGGCGACCGGGTCCTTGGCCATGCCGTCGAAGGAGCCGGCGCCGTTCTTCGGCACGGCGGAACAGGCGGGGCCGAACGGCTGGTCCATGCTGCTCGCGTTGCTGCTCGAGCCGCTGCCCATGTCGTCGCTGCTCTTGGTGGCGGGAGCCGATGCCTTGTTCGAGGAGTCGGACTTGCCCGAGTCGCTGCTGCCGGTGGAGCAGGCGGTCAGGGCCAGGGGCAGCACGGCGGCCGCGGCGAAGAGTCCGGCGCTACGGCGGATACGGGTGTTCATCGTGTTCTCCTGTCGGAAGGTGCAGCGTGATCCGGCTGCGCTTGTGGTGTTGCGGAACGGTGGTTGGGGAGGGGCACAGGGCCTCTTGTGATCACTCGACGGTCACTACGACGGAGTGCCATCCGCCGGCGCCGTCGGGGATGGTGCGGGTGCGTTTGTCGGTCTGCACCGTGCCGGTGCGGTCGGTGGCGCGGACGGTGAGGGTGTGGCCGCCCTTGGTGGCCTGCCAGGGAAGGGACCACTGGCGCCAGGTGTCGCGGGTGTCCTCGGCGGCCAGGTCGGTTTCTTGCCAGGGGCCGTCGTCGATGCGGACCTCGACCTTGTCGATGCCCCGGTGCTGGGCCCAGGCGACTCCGGCGATCATCACCGTGCCGGCCTTGGGCCGGGCGAAGGGCTTGGGGGTGTCGATCCGCGAGGCGGTCTTGATCGGGGCCTTGCGGGCCCATCCGCGCTTGACCCAGTACGGGTCGTAGGAGTCGAACGTGGTGAGCTCGATGTCCTTGATCCACTTGCAGGCGGAGACGAATCCGTACAGGCCCGGGACGATCATGCGCACGGGGAAGCCGTGGTCGAAGGGCAGCGGTTCGCCGTTCATGCCGAGGGCGAGCATGGCATCGCGGCCGTCCATGAGGTCCTCGACCGGGCTGCCGATCGTCATGCCGTCCACCGACCGGGACACCAACTGGTCTGCCGGACCGCCCCGGGACGGAGGCTTGATGCCGCATTCGGCGAGCAGTTCGGCCAGCCGTACGCCGATCCAGCGGGCGTTGCCCACATAGGGGCCACCGACCTCGTTGGAGACGCAGGTCAGGGTGATGTCCCGTTCCATCAGCTCCCTGCGCAGCAGGTCGTCGAAGGTGTATGTGCGGGGACGTTGTACGCCCCTGCCGTGGATCCGCAGCCGCCAGGCGGTGGCGTCCACCTTGGGCACCACCAGTGCGGTGTCCACCCGGTAGAAATCGGGGTTGGGGGTGACGAAGGAGCTGATCCCTGGGACGCGGATTCCGGCCCTCTTGGGGACCGGTTGCGCCGGTGACCCGGGAGAAGGCAGTACGAGCCTTTTACGGGAGGCGATCGCGTCCTGGCTGCGCGAGGCGTTCAGGGACCGGCCGACCGCGCCGACCGCGGCAGAGGCCGCTGCCGCGGATGTGGCCGCGAGGACGAAGCCCCTGCGGTCCCAGCCTGAGGACGGGGAGGGAGCGTCTCCCGCTTCCTCGGTCGCCGACTCGGATGTCGACGCTGCCGGCCGCCTCACCGCGGTGAGGCGGCCCACCAGCACGTACAAGACCGCCGCTCCGGCAACGGCCCCGACGACGGATGGGAGTGCGTCGGTGAGGCTGCCGGAGTCGGGGCGGCTGACGGCGGCTGTCGCCCCGACGACTCCGAAGAGAAGGATCCCGGCGGCTCCGACCCGCCGATACCGCACTGCCAGCGCACCCGGCACCAGGGCCAGCACGGCCAGCACGACGAGGATGCCGAGCTGCAGCACGAGCTTGTCGTTGGTGCCGAAGTGGCGGATCGCCCAGTCCTTGACCGCAGCGGGCGTTGCGTCGATGGAGGCGCCGCCCACCGCGATGACCGGACTGGACTGCGGACGCACCGCTGCCGCGACCAGCTCGGCCACCGCCAGCGCTGTGAAGCCGGCCAGCACCCCGCTCAGCGCACCCAGCGCCAGGCGCGGCCACCCTGGCCGTACTCGCTGATCCTTCTCTTCGTCCCTCACGGGGGGAATCCGGTTCTGCCCGCAGGCCGGATTGGTCTTGGACCTGATCAGGTGAAAAAAGATCGCAGACCAATCCACCGTGCATTCCGCTACGGATTACCCAGTTGAGCGCCGGCAAGCATCGCCGGACTCGCTCCCCTGGGGCATGCGTTGCACTGCTCGGAGGCGCCTGCGCGAGCTTCAGGCGCCCTCGGCGCACTCACCGTGCTGGTGTCTGCCGCGACATGCCGATGTGCACCAAGCCTTTCCGTCGGCGGCTGCGGATTCCTTGCGCGGGATGTCACTGCACAGTGACACCGGGAAGGAAGGGATCGTGTCGACCGTGCAAGAACACGAAGGAAAGTCGGCGACGTCGGCGCTGCGGCTGCGGCACTGCCCGCGGCAGCCGCGGGCGGCGATCGTCAGCCTGCACGGGGGACGGACGGACAGTTACCAGACATCGCAGCCCTGGCACTTGGCGGCACTGAGAATGCGCCCCGTCCTCCGCGCGGCGGCATCCGCCATGCCCCTGGACGACATCGTTCTGGCCCACGTGCGCTACCGCCACCGCGGCTGGAACCACAACGATCCCCTGCACGACACCTACCGCGCCCTCAGCGAACTGCACCAGATCGCAGGAGCGGTGCCGACCATCCTCATCGGCCACTCCATGGGAGGCAGGGCAGCCCTGCGGGCAGCTTCTCACCCGCAGGTACACGGCGTCCTCGCTCTCGCGCCATGGCTTCCGCCAGGGGAACCAGCCGGGCAGCTGAGCGGAAAACGCGCCGTCGTCATGCACGGCGAGCGGGACAGGGTGACCAGCCCCCGCGCCTCCGCCGACTACGTCCAGCGGGCCCGAACGGCCGGGGCCCGTGCCGGGGTGATCCTCATCGGCAAAGGGGACCACGCCATGATCCACCGCTCCGGCCTCTGGCACCGCACCGTTGCCACCGTGGTCACCGATCTCCTGCGCCCGGAGGCGCCGCCCACCGGCCTGACCGCCGCCAGCTACGCAGCCACCGATCCTCTCCTGCTGTAACGGCACCGCTCATGGTCATCGGCCCTCCTGCGTGCTCCTAGGATGGTGAGGGTGACGGCAACACCGAGTGAGATCGAGGAAGCGGCCGGTGTGCTGCGCGCCGGCGGCCTGGTGGCCCTCCCGACCGAGACCGTCTACGGACTGGGGGCCAACGCCGAGGAGCCCGCCGCCGTCTCGCGCATCTTCCAGGTCAAGGGGCGTCCGCCCTCGCATCCGCTGATCGTCCACATTGGCGGTGCCGAGCAGCTGGACGACTGGGTCCAGGACGTGCCCGAGGCGGCACGCCTGCTGGCCGAACGCTTCTGGCCCGGGCCCCTCACGCTGGTCCTGCCGCGCAGTGCCCGCGTGCCCCTGGAAGCGACCGGAGGCCTTCAGACGGTGGCCGTGCGCGTGCCCGGCCACCCCGTCGCACTTGCGCTGCTGTCTGCCTTCGGCGGCGGTGTCACGGCGCCGTCCGCCAACCGCTTCGGACAAGTCAGCCCCACGACAGCGGACGATGTCCGGGTCGAGCTCGGGGAGGCGGTCGACTTCGTTTTGGACGGCGGCCCCTGCGAGGTGGGTGTCGAGTCGACCATCGTCGACGCCACGGGCGACATCCCGAGCATCCTTCGGCCCGGCGGGGTGACGCGTGAGGACCTCGAAGCAGTGCTGGGGTGCCCGCTCGCCGTTCCCACGACCAGCCGCGTTCGGGTGCCGGGGCAGCATCCGTCGCACTACGCCCCGCGGGCGCGGGTCGTGCTCGTCCAGCCGGAGAAGGTCCTCGCCGAAGCGGAACTCGCGCAGGAGCAAGGACACCAGGTGGGCGTCTTTCTGCCTGCCTCCTTCGCCGACACTCCTGTGAGGGCGCATGCCGTGGTGACGGTTCCCACTTCGATGGCTGCCTACGCGCGCGACCTGTACCGGTTCCTACGCGAACTCGACCAGCAGGGCTGCGACCTCATCGTTGCCTCGTTGCCAACGGAAGAGGGGCTGGGGCTCGCGATCGCCAACCGTCTTCGCCGGGCGGCAGGGCCCCGACTGCCTCTCTGACCAGCATTGACACCGCTGCCGCAGTGTCCGCGCGTACCCTGTCGGCGCCGGACAGCCGGGCCGACAAAGGCACTGCCTGCCTCGGTGCGACGGAGGGGAGGAGAACGTCGGCGGGGTCGCGCAGTCGCTCGGCCGCCGGCGGTCCTGTCTCCGGGGGAACACGGTCAACGCAGCTCAGCTCGGCCAGCACGCCACGCACCTTGTGTGAGGCGGAGGCAGTGGCGCGCGCCATGCCGCGGATGGCTTTCGTCGCCGGACGGGACCCGGACACTGCACTGGTACCGAGGGAACTCGTTGCCGCGGTGGTGGAGGAGCTACCCCGAGAGCGGGAGCGGGGTAGAGGCCCCCGGAGCGACATGCGTCAGGACACCGGCCCTCGCCCGTCCCGCAGCCGTTCAGCGAACACCCGCGCGGCGGCCAGGTCCCAGGCGTTCGGCCGCTCCTTGTTGATACCGCCGACGAGCTTGAAGGGCGTCCAGGTGTCGAACGCCCGGCACGAGAAGCTCCCCTTCACCTCAAAGCCTTTGCCTTCGAGGGACTGGACCACGGGGCGGGTGAAAGGCGCCAGCGGTATCTCGGGGAGCCCGCTGGTGGCGAACACGAACGCCTGCCCACCCCCGGAGGGAAGTGCCTTGACGAAGTTGGTCAGGCGGGGGTGGAGCCTGCTGTAGAAGACGCCCGAGCCGAATCCCACGAGGTCGGCGCCAGCCAGCTCCGCCAGGTCGGCCTCCTCGGGGGAGACGACCTTCGCACCCAGTATCCGGGCCATGCTGTCGGCGACGCGACGCGTATTGCCGTGCGACACAGAGGCGCACACGATGACGGCCTTCATCCTCACGATCCCTTCTCTCGCTTCCGTAATGAGGACAACGCAGCGGCATCAGATGTGACACCACCCGAATGTGATTCCACCGACACCACAGGGGCCAAGCGGCAGACCCCCTCCTTCCCCCGAGCAGGGCGGCAGGGCGGCAGGGCGGCAGAGCGGCAGAGCGGCAGGGCGGCAGGGCGGGAAGGGCGGCGGTGGGCTCTACTTCCGGAGTGGACCCCGCCGAGTACGCCCGCCGCGCCGGCCATGGGGAGTCAGCGCGCAGGCCGGGCCCGGTCGAGAGCGGGTGACGTGAAGGGCGCCTGACGGGTGAAAACCCAGGTCAGGCGCCGTTTCGCATAGGTCTGGAAGAAGCCCGGCTTCTTCGATCCGGTTCCTCGGAGCGGGCCGCTGCTCGGTGGGATGGATGCCGAGGTCGCCGTGCTGGGGCCGATGCCGCGACCGTCGCCGGTCAGCCGACCGCGGCCTCGGCGGGAGCCGGCAGGAAGTCCGGTACCCGGGTGCCGAGGCCCAGGGATGCGGCCCGGCGGCGGACGAGGTCGGCGAGGGCGAGGTCCAGGGTGCCCAGGCCGAACGGGGAGAACACGGTGACGCGGTCCTCGGCGCGTCGGAAGGGCGTTCCCGCGTTCAGTACGGCACCGATCGAGGTGGTGATGAAGCCCCGGTTGCCGCAGAGCTGTTCGGCCAGGTGCAGGGAGGTCGACTCGCGGCACACGTGGTCCGCGTCGTCGACCACGTTGACGGCGGTCAGGATGCTTCCAGGTGTCAGGTCGCGCAGGGACACGTGCAGGAGCAGGGTGCCGGGCCGGCAGGCGTCGGTGGTCAGGTGCGGGGCGGCGGCGGTGGTCGCCAGGCAGACCAGCCGGTGGGCGGCGAGCGCCTCCTCCGTGCTGACGGCGACCTCGGTCTTCAGGTCCGGCCAGCGGGCCTGGCAACGGGCGGCGAAGGACTCCGCCCGGGTGCTGTCGAGGTCGAACACGGTGACCGCGGCGAGGTCGGGCAGGAGAGCCCGAAGATAGACGAGGATCTCGAAGCCGATCACGCCGCAGCCGATCAGGGAGACACCGGTCTCCGGGACGGACGAGCCCAGCGTCGCCGCCGCGAGGGCGGCGCTCGCCGCGGTGCGCCGAGCAGAGATCACCGAGCCCTCCAGCAGGGCCTCCGGCTGCCCGGTGGCCATGGAGTTGAGGATCACCGCGGCGGAGGCGCGTTCCAGGCCCCGCGCGGTGTTGCCGGGGAAGGAGGCGATCCACTTGATGCCCGCCACCGGCTCCTCCTCGCCGAGGTAGGCGGGCAGTCCGATGATCCGGTTGCGCGGGTCGTCCGGAAAACGGAGGAAGACCGAGTGCGGCAGGGCCGTACGGCCCCGGTCGTGCAGCAGGTACGCGCGGCGCACTGCTGCGACGACCTCGGCCTCGGCGTCGTCGAGGACTTGGTGGACCTCTCCGGCTCCAAGGATCAGCATGATGCCCCCTTCATCGCCAACTTCGTCTCCTTCCACAGGTGGGACACGTCGCCGAAGTGGCGGGCGACCCATTCGTCGTCGTAGATCGTGTCGAGGTAGCGCTCCCCGCGGTCGGGCAGGACGACCGCGCAGCGCGCGCCCGCCGGGATGCGGTCGGCCATCAGGCCGACCGCCGCCACCAGGGCCCCGGAGGAGCCGCCCGCGAGGATGCCCTCCCGGGTGGCGAGCCGCCGGCAGCCGACCACGCAGTCGAGGTCCGTCACATGGACGACCTCGTTGGCGAGCCCGTCGCGGTAGAGCGCCGGCCGTACGGCCGCGCCGTGGCCCGGTATCAGCCGGGGTGCCGGAACGCCGCCGAAGATGGCGCTCCCTCTGGCGTCCACCGCGACCACGGTCACCGGCAGCTGCCGGTCGCGCACGTACTCCGCGCAGCCGCGCAGGGTGCCGCAGGAACCCGTCGCGCAGAACAGGTAGTCGATCCCGCCCGGCACCGCTTCCAGGATCTCGCGCATCGTCCGCCGGTGTGCCTGGGGGTTGAGCGGGTTGGCGTACTGGTTGGGCCAGTAGGCGCCGGGGATGTGAGCGACCAGCGCGTTGATGCGGCGGATCCGGACGGGCAGGTACTCGCCCGTCGCCGGGTCGCACTCGCTCACCACCTCGACCTCTGCACCGAGGGCCCGCATGACGGCGATGTTCTGCCGGTTGGTGCGGGGGTCCACCACGCAGATGAACCGGAGCCCGTAGTAGGCGCAGATCTGGGCCAGTCCGATGCCCAGGTTGCCGGAGCTCGATTCGACGACCACCGAGCGGCCGGGCACCAGGGTGCCGCCCCGGATCAGCCCGCGCAGCATCTCCAGGGCCGAGCGGTCCTTCATGCTGCCGCCGGGGTTGAAGGCCTCCAGTTTGGCGTAGGTCGTGAAGTGCCGCCCCGGAGCGAGCTTGGCGAGTTCGACCAGCGGCGTGCCGCCGATCGTGCCGAGAACGCCGGCGGGCCCGTCGTCAGGTTCCGGCATGGTGGCCTCGCCCCGTCGGATCGGGGCGGGGCCCGAGCATCGTGCGGAACACGCTAGTTCCTCCTGTCAGCACTGGATCGAGGGGTGGTGCGGCGGCCGCCGCCCGGCCTGGTTCGGTGCGGGCGTGAGCCGAGGCCGGGCCGGGGCCCGGAGGGTCACCGCGCCGGCGCGCCGGACGTGACGCGTACGGAGCGGGCTAGGGAGGCGGCGCCGGCGATCAGCACCATCCAGCCCGCCAGGGCCAACGCGGCGGTCCGCGCGCCGGCCGAGTCGAGCAGCAGACCGCCGAGCAGCGAGCCGATCGGCAGCGCCCCGTTGGAGAGCGTGGTCATCGCCGCGAGCACCCGGCCGCGCAACCGGTCCGGGGTGATGCCCAGTTGGTAGCTGCCGAGTGCCACGTTCCACAGCGGTCCGACGAACCACATCGCGGCGTAGGCGGCGGCGAGCGTGAACGGGTCGCGGCTGAAGGCGATCACGGCCATCAGCACCGCCCACGCCCAGTTCGCGCCGATCACCAGGGCGCCCAGTGGGACCCGGCGGGCGAACCACGGCGCCGCCAGCGAGCCGAGGACACCCCCGCCCCCCGCGACACCGACCGTCAGGCCCACCCCCGCCGAGGACGCGCCGACGTCGGCGGCCAGCACGATGGTGACCAGAAACAGCGCCCGGAACATCAGGTTGCTCCCCGCCACCAGCAGGGTGGTGGTGCGCAGGAAGGGCTGTCGCCAAAGCCACCCCAGGCCCTCGCGGACCTGCTCGCCCATGCTGCCGGCGCGGGCCGACCGCTCGGCCTCGAACTCCTTGCGGATGAACAGCAGTCCGGTCAGCGAGACCAGATAGCTCAGCGCGTCGGCCAGGAACGGGACGGCCCGGCCGAGACCGAACAGCACACCGCCGAGCGGCGTCCCGAGCATCACGGCGGCCCGCCCCCGCGCCTCATTGCGGGACAGGGCCAGCGAAAGCTGGCTCTTGGGTACCACGTTCGGGACGGCCGCGTGCGCGGCGAGCCCGTGGAACACCGTCAGCGCCCCTTCGACGAAGCCCACAGCCAGCACCAGCGGCAGGCCCAGGACGTCGAGGGCGGCGGCGACCGCGATGGCCGCCGCGCCGAGCGCGCGCAGCGCGTCGCACCAGATCATCAGCCGCCGACGCGGCCAGCGGTCCACCAGGGCGCCGGCCGGCAACGGGAGGAGCAGCGCGGGCAGCAGCGCCACGAATCCGGCCAGGCCGGCGGCGAACGGCGAGCCGGTGATGGCCAGCACCAGCAGCGGGTAGGCGATCGTGGTGGCCGTCGACCCGAGCAGGGAGACCGCCGAGCCGCCCCACAGCAGCAGGAAGTCGCGGTTGCGGTGCAGCGGCACCACCGGGCCGGCGGTGGCCGTGTCCGGAGGGTCTGGCGGCCATGGCTCCGCCGGCGCCCTCGTCTCGGGGCTTGTCATCTGTCACCCTCCAAGTCCGGCCCGGGCCGGACACCAGGGCCTGTCCAGCGGTTCGCGTCCGAGGTTCTCCTTCGACCTGGTCCGCCGGGCAGCAGCTAGCCGCGCGCCGCCCCCTCCATCTGCCGGCGCAGACTGAGCGGTCGCATGTCGGTCCAGACGGTGCCGATGTGGGCCAGGCACTCGCTCCGGCTGCCCTCGGTGCCCTCGGCGTGCCAGCCGAGCGGCAGCTCGCGGTCGGCGAGCCAGACGGAGTACTGCTCCTCGTCGTTGCGGACGACGCGGTAGGTGCGCTCGTCGGTGTCTTCCTCGGCCACGGCGGGCCCTCCCTTGGATGAACTGCCGCGTCACGCACCTCACGTGACCGGTGGCGGCGCCGCAGAGCCTGCCGCAACAGCCCCCTTCGACCCCAGAGAAGGAGGCGCAGTCACCGTGGCGCCGACGCTGCCGACGTGACTGCCGGTTGTTCTCTCGGAGCGGCGACGGCCCGGCAGCGACGCTGAGGTGCATGACTGCGAACTCCTCCATCCGGACCGCGCCGCTCGGGCGCGCCCAGGAGCGCGACGCGAGCTCCGCGCTGCCCCTGACGCTGTCCGCCGAGTCCCCCGGTACGCCCCTGTCCGCATACCTGTCGGCCGCCCGACCGCTCGTCCGCGGCCGGCTGCTCGAACACGGCGCGGTGCTGCTGCGCGGCTTCGACGTCGGCGGCGTGGACGGCTTCGAGGCCGCGGTCCGGGCGGTGTCCGGCACACCGCTGCCCTACGCGGAGCGGTCCTCGCCGCGGAGCACCATCAAGGGGCAGGTGTACACCTCGACCGACTATCCGCCGGACGAGGAGATCTTCCTCCACAACGAGAACTCCTACCAGGCGGACTGGCCGCTGAACCTCTTCTTCCACTGCGTGCAGCCGCCGGACACCCTGGGCGCAACCCCGCTCGCCGATACCCGCCGGGTGTACCAGGCGATCGACCCGTCCGTCCGGGAGGAGTTCGCCGCCCGGGACTGGATGGTGGTGCGCAACTTCTCCGACGGCTTCGGCGTGCCGTGGCAACAGGCCTTCGACACGGCCGACCGCGGTCAGGTCGAGGCGTACTGCGCCCGCAACGGCGTGGAGACCGAGTGGACGGCGAACGGCCTGCGGACCCGTGCGCGCCGCCGGGCGGTGCACCGGCACCCGGTGACCGGCGAGACGGTCTGGTTCAACCACCTCACTTTCTTCCACGTGACCACGCTGGCCGAGGAGGTGTGCGGCGCGCTGCGGGAGATGTACGACGACGCGCAGCTGCCGACCAACACCTACTACGGCGACGGGCGGCCGATCCCGGACGAGGTCGTCGCACACCTGCGGTCCTGCTACCGCGCCGAGCAGCGCCGCTTCGACTGGCAGCGGGACGACGTGCTCCTCGTGGACAACATGCTGGCGGCGCACGCCCGCGAACCGTTCACCGGACCGCGCCGGATCGCCGTGGCGATGGCCGAGCCCTGCTCGGCGGCCGTGCGGTCCGCCACGTACCCGGAGGTGACCGATGTCCGCCGATGACAGCGGCCTGCCGCTCTCGTACGCCCAGGAACAGCTCTGGTTCCTCGACCAGCTCCGCTCCGGTGCCTCCACCGAGTACCTGATGTGCGAGGCGTTCCGCGTCCGCGGCCCGCTCGACACGCGGGTGCTGGAGGCGGCGTTCACCGAGATCTCGGCACGGCACGAGGTGCTGCGCACCCGCTACGGCACCGCGCAAGGCGCCGGCGCGCAGTTCGTGGCAGAGCCCGGCCCCGTGCGGCTCGTCCGGGTGGACCTGACGGGCACGGCACCGGCGGACCGCGAGGCGCGCGTGCGCGAACTGCACGCGGCCGAGCTGCGCACGCCGATCGACCTGCGCACCGAGGCCCCCTGGCGGCTGACCCTGGTCCGGTTCGCCGAGGAGGACGCCGCCCTGCTGGTGACGGTCCACCACATCGCCTTCGACGGATGGTCCTGGGGCGTCCTCGCCCGGGAACTGCACGAGCTGTGCACCGCGTTCGCGGCCGGCCGGCCCTCGCCGCTCGACCCGGTACCGGTGCAGTACGCGGACTTCGCGCAGTGGCAGCGCGACACCTGGGCGGCCGCACCCGCGCGGGCCGAGCAGCGGCGCGGCTACTGGCGGGAGCGGCTGGCGGGCCTGGAGCCGCTGGAACTGCCCGCCGACCGCCGGCGTCCGGCGCACTGGGACGCGGCCGGGGACAGCGTCGCCTTCACGGTGCCCAGGGAGCTGGCCGGGCGGCTGGAGGTGCTCGGCCGGGACGCGGGCGCGACCCCGTTCATGGTGCACCTGGCCGCGTTCCAGCTGCTGCTCGCGCGCTGGTCCGGCCGCACCGACGTGGCGGTCGGCGTGTCCGTCTCGGACCGCGACGAGGTCGAACTGGAGCCGCTGATCGGCCTGTTCCTCAACACCGTGGTGCTGCGCTCCGACCTGTCCGGCCACGGCTCGTTCCTCGACCTGCTGGCGCGGGTCCGGGAAACCACCCTGGACGCCTACGAGCACCAGGACGTGCCGTTCGGCTGGGTGGTGGCCGACCTCGCGCCCGAGCGGGACCCTTCCCGCAACCCGGTGTTCCAGGTCGGCTTCGCGCTGCACAACGCCGAGCGCCGCCCGCTGCGGCTGCCCGGACTCGACGTCGCCAAGGTCGAGCCGGCCACCGATCACTCCGCCTTCGACCTGTCGCTGCACCTGTCCGAACTCCAGGACGGCTCGATCGCGGCCCGGCTCATTTTTCCCACCGCGCTGTTCGACCGCGCGCGGATCGAGCGGATGGCGGCGAGCCTGCTGCGGCTGCTCACCGGCATCGCCGAGCACCCGGACGCCCCCGCAGACGCGCTGGAGATCGTCCCCGCCGAGCAACTGGCGGCCTTCGAGCGCTGGAACCGCACCGAGACCGAGCGGTCGCGGCAGTCGCTCGCCGAACTGTTCTTCACCCAGGCCCTGGCCACCCCGGACGCGGTGGCCGTGGTGTCCGGCGAGCGGGAGACCCGCTACGCCGACCTCGCCGACCGGGTACGGCGGCTGGCCGGACTGCTGCGCTCGCGCGGCGTCGGCCCGGAGAGCGCGGTGGGCGTCGCGCTGCACCGCGGCACCGACCTGGTCGCCACCGTTCTCGCCGTGCTCACCGCAGGCGGCATATACGTGCCGCTGGCCGCGGAACACCCGGCGGAGCGGCTGGCCCATCTGATCGGCGACGCCGAAGTGACCCTGCTGGTCACCGAGGAGGCGCTGTCCGGGCGGCTGCCGGCCCACCCGAACACCCTCGTCCTCGACGCCGTCCGGCCGCCGGAGTTCGAGCAGGCTCCGCCCCTCGAACCGGAGGGCGCGGCCGGCACGCGGGCCGCGTACGTGATGTACACCTCCGGTTCGACCGGCCGGCCCAAAGGTGTCGTCGTACCCGAAGCCGCGATCCGCAACCGTGTGCTCTGGTCGGTGGAGCGCTACGGCCTGGGCCCCGGCGACCGGGTGCTGCAGAAGACCACCATAGGTTTCGACGCCGCGCTGTGGGAGTTCCTCTCCCCGCTGGTATGCGGGGCCGCGGTGGTGACGGGCCCCCAGGACGCCCACCGCGACCCGGCGGTGATGGTCCGTGCCGTGGCCGACCACCGGGTCACCGTGCTGCAGGGCGTGCCCTCGATGCTGCGCCTGCTGCTGGAGGAGCCGGCCCTGGCCGACTGCGCCTCACTGCGCCTGCTGTGCTCGGCGGGCGAGCCGCTGCCCGCCGACCTGGCCGACCGGCTGCGCCGCACCCTCGACGCCGAGGTCGTCAACACCTACGGCCCCACCGAGTGCGCCGTGGACGCCACCGCCTGGCACTTCGACCCGGACGAGCCCGGCGACCTGGTGCCCATCGGCCTGCCGCTGCCCAATGTGCGCACCTACGTGGTGGACCCCGAAGGCCGTCAGGTGCCCGTCGGGGTGACCGGCGAGCTGCACGTCGGCGGCCTCGGACTCGCCCGCGGCTACGCAGGCCGGGGCGACCTCACCGCGGACCGGTTCGTCCCCGACCCGGACGCGGCCGTGCCCGGCGCCCGCCGGTACCGCACCGGCGATCTGGTGCGGCGCCGCGCGGACGGCGCGCTGGAGTACGTCGGACGCGTCGACGACCAGGTCAAGATCGGCGGAGTGCGGATCGAGCCCGGCGAGATCGAGGTCCTGCTGTCGGCCCATCCGTCGGTGGCCGCCGCCGTGGTGGCCGTGCAGCGGTCCGACGCGGGCGACGCGCGGCTGACCGCGTACGCGGTGCCCGCCGCGGGGCAGCGGATCGATCCGGAGGCGCTGCGAGTCCACCTGGCCGCCACGCTGCCGGAGGCGATGCTGCCGTCCGCCGTCGTCGAACTCGACGAGCTTCCCCTCACGCCGAACGGAAAGGTCGACCGCCGCCGGCTGTCGGCCGTCGCCGAACCCGGCCGGCCCGCCGCCGAGGACCGGCAGGCCCCGCGCACCCCCGCGGAGGAGGCCGTCGCCGCGCTGATGGCCGAGATCCTGGGCGTCGAACAGGTCGGTGCCCAGGACGACTTCTTCCTGCTGGGCGGCCACTCCCTGCTCGCGATCAGGCTCGTGCTGCGGCTGCGGCGCGCCTTCGGTACCGAACTGACCGTCGGCGAGCTGTTTCAGGCGAGGACGGTCGCCGCGCTGGCCGCCCGGCTCACCGAGGCCGGCGCCGGCCCCGGTGAGCCGGATCCGGACACGGATCCGGACGCCGTCCGGCCCGCGGGCCGGGACCGCCCGCTGCCGCTCTCGTTCGGCCAGCAGCGGATGTGGTTCCTCGACCAACTGGAGCCCGGAACCCATGAGTACGTCGTCCCGCTGGCGCTGCGGCTGACCGGACCGCTCGACACCGTCGCGCTGCGCCACGCGCTGGACGCGTTGTCCGGACGGCACGAGATCCTGCGGACCAGGTACCGCTCCGAGGGCGGCGAGCCCGTCCAGGTCGTCGACCCCGCCGGGACGGTGGACTTCACCCTGACCGACCTGACGGGCGCGCCCGACGCCGAGCCACGGGCCCGAGCCCTGGTGGACGAGCTGGCCCGCCGGCCGTTCGACCTCGAACACGGACACCCGCTGCGGGCGACCCTGATCCGCACCGCTCCCGAGGACCACCTCCTCGTGCTGACCCTGCACCACATCGCCTTCGACGCGTGGTCGACCAACGTCTACCTACGCGACCTCGACCTCTCCTACCGGGCCTTCACCGCGGGCGATCCGTCACCGCTCACCCCGCAGCCGGTGCGCTACGCCGACTTCGCGGTGTGGCAGCGCGAGCAGCAGCGGGCCGGCCGGCTGGACCCCCAGCTCGCCTACTGGCGCGACCGCCTGGAAGGACTCACGCCCGTCGAACTGCCCACCGACCGGGTCCGCTCGGCGGTCCGCGACGCCCGCGGCGACAACGTCGTCGTCGAGGTCGCGCCGGAAGTGGCCCGGGCCGTCACCGAACTGGCCGGCCGGCACGGCGCGACCCCGTTCATGGTGATGCTCGCCGCGTTCCAGGTGCTGCTGCGGCGCTGGACGGGTCGTGACGACCTCGCGGTGGGGACCCCGGTCGCCGGCCGGACCCGCCAGGAGACGGAGGACCTGGTCGGGTTCTTCACCAACAACCTGGTGATCCGCAGCGACCTCGGCGGCAACCCGGCCTTCGGTGAACTGCTGGAGCAGGTCCGCCGCACGGTGCTCGACGCCTTCGCCCACCAGGACGTGCCGTTCGAGCACCTGGTCGACGCGCTGCAACCGGAGCGGGACCTCTCCCGCAACCCGCTGTTCCAGATCATGTTCGAGCACCAGCACCTGGCAGGCGTCCCCGACCGGCTCGGCGCGGCCGCCGTGGAACCGGTCCGGGCCGGACTGGAGACCGCCAAGTTCGACCTCACCGTGACCGTCAAGGAGCGTGGCGGGCGCATGTACTGCTGGTTCGAGTACGCGACCGCGCTCTTCGACCGGGAGACCGTCGAACGGATGGCGGGCCACTACCTGACCCTGATCGGCAGTGTGACGGCCGCCCCCGGCGCGCGGATCGGTGACCTCCGCATGCTCACCGAGGACGAGCGGCAGCGCGCCCTCACCACCTGGGCCGACCCGGAGTCCGCACGGGCCGCCGTGCTCGACCCGGCGGACGAACACGGGCTGTGCGTACCGGACCTGTTCGCCCGGCAGGTCCGGCGGGCCCCGGACGCCATCGCCGTGGTCTTCGGTGACCGGCAGGTCAGCTACGCCGAACTCGACGCGCTCTCCGACCGGTTCGCCGCCCGCCTGCGCTCCCTCGGGGTCACCGCGGAGACGGTCGTCGGCTCCTGCCTGGAACGCGGCGTCGAGGCGGTGGTGGTCCTGCTCGGCGTACTGAAGGCCGGCGGCGTCTACGTGCCGTTCGACCCCGGTCACCCCGCCGAGCGGCTGGAGCTCATGCTCGCCGATGCCGGCCCGGAACTCGTCGTCACCACCCGCGCGTTCGCCGACCGCCTGACCGGAGCCCACCGCGTGGTCCTGGCCGACGCCGACGCCGACGCCCGGGACGAACCCGTCCCGGCCCCCGCGGCCCCGGCGCCCCTCCCGGTCCGGCCGCGCAACCTCGCCTACGTCATCTACACCTCCGGCTCGACCGGCCGCCCCAAGGGCGTGATGATCGAGCACCGTGCATACGCCCACCACTGCCGGGTGATCGCCGACGCGTACGGCATCGTCCCCGGCGAACGGGTGGCGCTGCTGTCCGCCCTCACCTTCGACGTGGCGATGGACCAGACCGCGGCCACCCTGGTGGCCGGCGCCACCGTCGTCGTCGCCGACCCGGTGTTCTGGACCCCGGACGAACTGCCGGCCCGGCTCGCCGAGCACGGCGTCACCGTCCTGGAGATCACCCCGTCCTATTACCGGGCCGTCCTGGAGTCGCCCGACCTGCACCTGCTGGACTCGATGAAGCTGATGAACGTCGGCAGCGACGTGGTCACCGGGCTGGACGCGCGGCGCTGGTCCGAAACCGGCCTGCCCGCCCGCTTCCTGTGCAACTACGGGCCCACCGAGGCCACCGTCACCTGCCTGCTGCATCCCGTCCCCGAGGCGCCGGCGGAGGGCGACGCCGCCCGCGCCCTGCCGCTCGGCCGGCCCGTGCCCGGCACCCGGGCCTACATCCTGGACGCTGACCTGCGGCCCGTCCCCGTCGGCGTCCCCGGCGAGCTGTACCTCGGCGGCGTCCGGCTGGCCCGCGGCTACCACCGGCGGCCGGACCTCACCGCGGAACGGTTCGTGCCCGACCCCTTCGCCACCGAGCCCGGCGGGCGGCTCTACCGCACCGGCGACCTGACCCGCCACCGCCCCGACGGCACCATCGAGTTCCTCGGCCGGATCGACCACCAGGTCAAGGTCCGCGGCCTGCGCATCGAACTCGGCGAGATCGAGGCGGCACTCGCCCGGCACCCCGCCCTCCAGGAGGCGGTGGTCACCGCTCCGCAGACGGCTCCCGGTGAACGCCGGCTGGCCGCCTATCTGGTGGCGCGTCCCGGCAGCCCGATGCCCGACGTGGCCGAGTTGCGCGCGCACCTGGGCGCGCTCCTACCCGAGTACATGATCCCCTCCGTGTGGGTGCCGCTCGACGCGTTCCCGCTGACGGCCAGCAAGAAGATCGACCGCAAGGCCCTGCCGGACGCCTCGGCCGCCCTGACCGGCGGCGCCCGCGAGCACCTCGCCCCGCGCGACCCCGCCGAGGAGGCCGTCGCCGCGATCTGGTCCGAGGTCCTCGGCCAGGAGCGGATCGGCGCCCACGACGACTTCTTCGCCCTGGGCGGGCACTCGCTGCTCGCCACCCGGGTGCTGGCCCGGCTCCGCGAGACGTTCGCCGTCGAGCTGCCCCTGCGCCTGCTGTTCGAGGCCACCACCGTGGCCCGGCTCTCCCAGGCGGTGTCCGAGGCCGTTGAGGCCGACGTCGCCGCACTCTCCGACCAAGAAGTGGCGGGTCTGCTCGCCGAGGAAGGCCTGCGATGACCGACACCAGGGACCGCGCGCACCTGAGGCAGGAACTGCTCCGCCTGCGCCTCGCCGGCCGGGCCGCCCCGGCCCCGGCGGACGAAATCGCCCGCGCGCCGCGCGGCGGCCCGCTCCCGCTCTCCTTCGCCCAGCGCCGCCTGTGGATCCTCGACCGGCTCCAGCCCGGCGGCACCGAGTACCTGATGACCGTGGCGCTCAGGCTGCGCGGCCCTCTCGACCGGGCCGCGCTGCGTACCGCGCTGGACGGGATCGTCCACCGGCACGAGGTGCTGCGGACCCGCTATCCGGTGGCCGACGGCGAGCCCGTGCAGATCGTCGACGAGCCGGGGAGCGTCCCCCTCGTCGAGGAGGACCTCGGCGCACTCGACCGGGCGGCCGCGGACGCCCGGATCGCCGCCCTGGCCACCGGCGCGCGCCGGCCGGTCGACCTCGCCGAGGGCCCGGTGTTCTCCGCCGTGCTGGTCCGGACGGCAGCGCAGGAGCACATCCTCCTGCTCACCGTCCACCACATCGCCTGCGACGGGCGGTCCGAGGACGTCCTCGTCCGCGAACTCGCGGAACGCTACGAGGACGCGGTCGCCGGGCGTCCCACCCGCTCGCCCGAACCGCATGTGCAGTACGCCGACTTCGCCCTCTGGCAGCGCGAACGGCTCTCCGGTGCGGCGCTGCGCCGCCCGCTGGACCACTGGCGCGAGCGGCTGGCCGGGCTGCCGCCCCTGGAACTGCCCACCGACCGTCCCCGTCCCGCCGTACGCGACTCGGCGGGCGGCCTGGCGCCGCTCGCCGTGCCGGCCGGCACCGCCCGGCGGCTGACGGCGCTCGCGCGGGAGCACGGCGCCACCCCCTTCATGGCCCTGCTGGCCGCGCAAGCCGTCCTGCTGGGCCGCTGGAGCGGTCGGCGCGACGTCGCCGTCGGCTTCCCGGTGACCGGGCGCGACCGCGCGCAGCTCGAGGACGTGGTCGGCCTCTTCCTCAACACGCTGGTGCTGCGGGTCGACCTGGCCGGGGCGCCGTCGTTCGCGGACCTGGTGCGGCAGGTCCGCGAACGCGCCCTCGACGCCTACGCCCACCAGGAGCTGCCCTTCGAGCGGCTGGTCGAGGAGCTGGCACCGGAGCGGGACCCGTCCCGTACGCCGCTGTTCTCCTCCATGCTGCTGTGGCAGGACGCGGCCGGTTCGCCGGCGCCGGCGCCGATGGGCCCGCTGACGGCCGAGCGGCTGCCGGTCGGCGAGAGCAGCGCCAAGTTCGACCTCACCGTGGGGCTCGCCGAGCAGCCGGACGGCTCGCTGTCCGGCGGCGTCAACTACGCCTCGGCGCTGTTCGACCCGGCGACGGCCGAACGGTTCGCGGCACAGTTCGCCCGCTTGCTGGAGAGCGCGGTCGCCTCACCCGGCACCCCGGTGGACGAACTGGAGATCCTGCCCGCGGCGGAGCGCGACCGCCAGCTCGTCGACTGGAACGCGACCGGCCGGCCCTACCCGGCCGGCACCCTCACACAGCTCTTCGAGGCCCAGGCCGCCCGCACCCCCGACGCCGAGGCGGTGCGCTACGAGGGCGCCGGCCTCGGCTACCGTGACCTGAACGAGCGGGCCGGCCTGCTCGCCCAGCACCTGCGCACCCTCGGCGTCGGACCCGAGTCCGTGGTCGGCGTCTGCCTGCACCGGGGCACCGACCTCGTGGTGGCGCTGCTGGCGGTGCTCAAGGCCGGCGGCGCCTACCTGCCGCTCGACCCGGACTACCCGGCCGACCGGCTCGCCTTCATGCTGGAGGACTCCGGCGCCCGCGCCGTGATCACCGACCCCGGACTCGCCCCCCTGGTGCGCGACCGCGCGCCGCACCTGGTCGACATCACCGCGGACATGCCCCGCGCCCGCGCCCACCCCCCGGCCGTCGTGGCGGCCCCCGAGCACCCGGCGTACCTGATCTACACGTCGGGCTCAACCGGCCGCCCCAAGGGCGTGCTGGTCGAGCACCGGGCCATCGTCAACCGGCTGCACTGGATGCAGGAGGCCTACGGTCTCGGCGCCGACGACCGGGTGCTGCAGAAGACGCCCTACAGTTTCGACGTCTCGGTGTGGGAGTTCTTCTGGCCGCTGATCACCGGCGCCACCCTGGTGCTCGCCCGCCCCGGCGGCCACCGCGACCCGGCCTACCTGGCCGGGCTGATCGACACCGAGGCGATCACCACCGTGCACTTCGTACCGTCGATGCTGCGGGCCTTCCTCGCCGGGCCGCTGCCGGCCCTGCCCTCGCTGCTGCGTATGGTGTGCAGCGGCGAGGCGCTCCCCGCCGACCTGGTCACCGCCGTGCACGAGCGGATCGGCTGCGAGCTGCACAACCTGTACGGCCCGACCGAGGCCGCCGTGGACGTCACCGCGACCCGGTGCGAGCCGGGCCTCCCCGTCACCATCGGCCGCCCGATCGCCAACACCCGCACCTACATCCTGGACGACGCCCTGCGGCCGGTGCCGATCGGCGTGCCGGGCGAACTCCTGCTCGGCGGCGTCCAGCTGGCCCGCGGCTACCTGAACCGTCCGGCGCTCACCGCCGACCGCTTCGTGCCCGACCCCTTCGCCACCGAGCCCGGCGGCCGGCTGTACCGCACCGGCGACCTGGCCCGGTACCGCGCGGACGGCGCCATCGAGTACCTGGGCCGGCTCGACCACCAGGTGAAGATCCGCGGCCAGCGGGTCGAACTCGGCGAGATCGAGGCGGTGCTGGCCGAGGTGCCCGGCGTCGCGGCCGCGGCCGTCGCCGTGCACGACGAGCAACTCGTGGGATACCTGGTGCCGCCCTCGGCCGACGTCGAGGCGGTCCGCGAGCACCTGCGCGGGCGGCTGCCGGAACACATGCGGCCCGTGCACTGGACCCTGCTGGAGACCCTGCCCCTGACGCCCAGCGGCAAGACCGACCGCACGGCGCTGCCCGCACCCGATCGGACGCGCTCCGGGCTCGTCGGCGCGTTCACCGCCCCGAGCACGGCGATCGAGCGGACCCTCGCGGACGCCTTCGCCACGGCCCTGGGCGTCGACGAGGTCGGGGTGCACGACGGCTTCTTCCAGCTCGGCGGAGACTCCATGCGCGCCATCCGGGCCGTCGGAGCCCTGCGCGACCAGGGGCTCGACCTCACCGTGCAGGACGTCTTCGCCCGGCAGACCGTCGCCGAACTGGCCCCGGTGGCGGCCGCCCGGCCGGCGGCCGGCCCCCAGGAGACCACCCTGACCGGCCGGTTCGAGCTGCTCGCCCCGGGCGACCGGGACCGGCTCCCGCAGGGACTGGCCGACGCCTACCCCATGGGCCAGGTTCAGGTGGGCATGGTCTACGAGATGCTCGCCGACCCCGAGCGCAACACCTACCTCAACGTCAGCACCTTCCAGATCCTGGACGACGGCCCATTCTCCGCCGAGGCGTTCACCGGCGCGGTCCGCCTGCTGATCGAGCGGCACGAGATTCTCCGCACCTCCTTCGACCTCACCGGGTACTCCGAACCGCTCCAGCTCGTGCACCCCGCCGACGGCCTGGAGGTGACGACCGGCGTCACCGACCTGCGTGGTCTGCCGGCCGAGGAACAGCGGGCGCGGGTGCGGGACTTCCGCGACCGGGCCCAGCGCACCCCGTTCGACATCGGCCGCGCCCCGCTGCTGCGGTACCACGCCCACCTGATCGGCGACCGGGAGTGGCTGCTGACCCACGTCGAGTGCCACGCCATCCTGGACGGCTGGAGCCACCACTCGGTCATCGGCGAGCTGCGAACCCTCTACCGCGAACTGTCCCGGGGCGCCGCCACCCCGCCCGCGGCCCCGCCACGGGTCCGCTACGCCGACTTCGTCAAGCTGGAGAAGCGAGCCCTGGCTTCGTCGGCGGACCGGGAGTTCTGGCGGGAGCGCATCACCGGCCACGACCGGCTCCGGCTGCCCACCGACAGCGCCCTCGCCGAGGCGGACTCGCCGGCCCCCGAGGTGCGGCTGCCCTGGGCGCACCTGGAGCCCCGGCTGCGCCGGCTCGCCGCCGACACCCAGACGTCGCTCAAGAGCGTCCTGTACACCGCCCACCTGAAGGTGCTCGGCCTGATCAGCGGCCAGCACCGGTTCTTCGCCGGCGCCGTCACCAACGGCCGGCCCGAACTGCCGGGCGGCGACCGGGTGCGCGGTATGTACCTCAACACGGTCCCGTTCGCCGTCGACCTGCGGGCGCGGAGCTGGCGCGAGCTGGTGCGGTCGGTGTTCGCCGAGGAACTGGCGCTGTGGCCGCACCGGCGCTATCCGCTGCCCGCGATGCAGCGCGAATGGGGCGGCGGCGAACCGCTCGTCGAGGTGGTCTTCGCGTACCTGGACTTCCACGTGCTCGACGAGCAGCGCGCGGACATCGGCACGGTCGACGACCACAGCCCGAACGAGTTCACCCTCGACGTGTGGACCTTCCCCGGCGAGCTGCGGATGACCTGCCGGCCCGGCTGGGCCGGCCAAGAGCGGCTGGCGGCCATCGGCGACGCCTTCCTCGGCGTCCTCACCGCGATGGCCGACGACGCCGACGCGGACCCGCGCGGCTTCCACGCTCCCGGCCTGGAGCAGACCGACGGGACGCCGACCGGCAGCCGGCCACTGCCCGAGGTCTGCGTGCCCGAACTGATCGCCGCCCGCGGCCGCCCCGACGCGACCGCGCTGGAGGACGGCCGGCGCCGGCTCACCTACCGGGAACTCGAGGCCCGTTCCAACCAGCTGGCCCACCTGCTGCGCGGGCTCGGCATCGGCCCGGAGCAACCGGTCGCGCTCTGCCTGGACCGCGGCATCGAGGCGGTGGTCGCCATGCTCGCCGTCCTCAAGGCCGGCGGGTACTACGTACCGCTCGACCCCGGCTACCCGGACGCCCGCATCGGCTACGTTCTGGACGACGTCCGTGCCAGGGTGGTCCTGTGCCGCCCGCAGGACACCGCCCGCCTGGCCGGGTTCGCCGGCCTCGGCAGCGTCCCCCTGGACGCCGGGTGGGCCGTCCTCGACGGGCTGCCCGAAACCCCCGTCGACGCGGGCACGGTCCCCGACAACCTGGCGTACGTCACCTACACCTCGGGCTCCACCGGCCGGCCCAAAGGCGTGCAGGTCACGCACCGGGGCATCGTCCGGCTGGTGCACGACCCGAACTACGCCGACCTCGACCCGGACCAGGTGCTCCTCCTGCACGCGCCGCTCGCCTTCGACGCGTCCACGCTGGAGGTGTGGGGAGCGCTGGCCAACGGCGCCCGGCTCGCCGTCTGCCCGCCCGGGGCGACCACGGCCGACGAACTGGCCGAGGTGGTCCGCCGGCACGGCGTGACGCTGCTGTGGCTCACCGCCGGCCTGTTCCAGCACATGGTGGAGACCCGCCCGGAGCTGCTGGCCGAGGTACGGCAGGTGCTCGCCGGCGGCGACACGCTCTCGCCCTCGCACGTACGCACCGCCCTGGCCCACGAAGTGGCGCTGACCAACGGCTACGGCCCCACGGAGTGCACCACCTTCAGCACCGCGCTGCGCGGAGTGACCGAGGCCGACGCCGACCGAGGAGTGCCGATCGGCACACCGATCACCGACACCCGGGTGCTGGTGGTCGACGAGGACCTCGACCCGGTGCCGGTCGGGGTGCCCGGCGAACTCCTGGTCGGCGGCCCCGGACTCGCCCGCGGCTACCTGGGCCGCCCCGATCTGACCGCGGACCGCTTCGTGCCGGACCCCTCCGGGAGCGTCCCCGGGGCGCGCATGTACCGCACCGGGGACATCGCCCGTCGCGACGCCGACGGCACGCTGTCCTTCATCGGCCGGCGCGACGGCCAGGTGAAGATCCGCGGCCACCGGGTCGAACTCGCCGAGGTGGAGGCCGCGCTCGGCGGCCTCCCGTCCGTCCGGGCGGCGGCGGCCGCGGTGCATCCGGGACCGGACGGCCACAAGAGGCTGGCCGGCTATGTCGTCCTCGAACCCGGGCACGGTCCGCTGGACGTCGCCGCGCTGCGCGAGCAGTTGCGGCGGCGGGTGCCCGACTACCTGGTGCCCGGCGCCTGGGTGGAGCTGGCCGCACTCCCGCTCACCGCCAACGGGAAGATCGACCGGGCCGCGCTGCCCGAGCCCGCCGGGCCCGCCCCGACAGCGGCCCACACCGCCCCCCGCACACCCGCCGAGCGGGCCGTGGCCGAGGTGTGGAGCGAGGTGCTCGGTGTGCAGCGGGTCGGTGCCGACGACGACTTCCACGTCCTCGGCGGGCACTCGCTGGCGATCCTGCGGATCATCGCCCTGCTGCGCGAACGGCACGGCATCGAGCTGACCGTCCGGTCGTTCCTGGAGCGCCCCACCGTGGCGGGGCTCGCCGCGGCCGCCGAGGCCGGCACGCCGGCGGCCCGGTCACTGGTGTGGCTGCGGCGCGAGGGCACCAGGCCGCCGCTGTTCTGCGTGCACCCAGGGGGCGGCAGCGCCCACTGGTACCGCCCGCTGGTCCCGTACCTCGACCCCGACCAGCCGGTCGCGGCCTTCGGCTGGCCCGGCCTGCAGGCCGAGCACGGCCCCGTCCCCTCGACGGAACAGATGGCGGAGCGCTACCTGGCCGAGTTGCGGGCCGAGGCACCGCACGGGCCGTACCGGTTGTTCGGCTGGTGCGGCGGCAGCGGCATCGCGAGCGAGCTGGCGCACCGGCTCACGGCCGAGGGCGAGGAGGTCACCTTCATCCTGCTCGATCCTGGCCTGGACAACCACGAGCGGATCGAGCTGTGGCGGGAGTACTGGCTGATCGAGAGCTGTGTGGCGAAGCTGACCGAGCTGGCCGCCGCGCCGTCCGGGCAGGACACCTCGGCGCTGCGGGCGGAGGCCCTGTCACTGCTCGAACACCTGGTGGACGACGTCGATCCGGAGGTCGGGATCACGCTGCCGGAACACGGCGCCGGCGAGGTCTGGCTGCCCTCCGCGAAGATGTGGCGTGAGGTCATGGAGATGTGCCTGACCTACCGGCACCGCCCGTACCCGGGCCGGCTGCACCTGATCGCCAGCGACGAACTGGCCGACGGCAAGCACGAGGTGGCCTCCGGGCAGACGTTCCCCGACTACATCGCCCGGTGGCGCGAGCTCACCGGGGACGTGACACTGCACCGGATCCCCGGTGACCACTTCGGCGTGCTGAAGCCGCCGCACCTCGGCCGGCTCGCCGAGGCCGTCACCGCCATCCTCGGCGGCGGGGGCACGGAGGGTGCGGGCTGACGCGGCCGGGCGGGACGGCCGGGAGGGCGGGGGCGCGCTGGGCGCCCCCGCCCTCCCGGTGCGTCACGGACCGGATCGCGGTCGGCGCCGGAGGGCAGGACCACGCCGCGCACCGGACCGGCGGTGACGACCGGCCTGCGTCCGTGCGAACAACCCCGTGCCGTTGCCGCTCACGCCGGGGCGGGCCGGGTGGGCAGGTCCCGACCGGCTTGTCGGCATCGGCATCCAGGCCGGTGCCCCGGCCACCGCGTCGCCCGGCCCGGCACGTGACTTCGGCCGTCCCCCCACCCGGGCCGGCCGCCCCGCCACCCGGCCCGGCCGCCCCCCCCACCCGGCCCGGCCGCCCCCCACCCGGGCCGGCCGCCCCGCCACCCGGTCTGGCCGTCCCGCCCACCGGACCGCCGTGGACGACGGGTGCACCGGCGTCGCATGCAGGGTTCTGCCCGTCTTGGCGTCGGGTGCCGGGTTTCGCGGCTCGGCACCGCGCGCGCGGCTTCAGCCCACCCTCGCTCGGCACCGCGCGCGGCTCCATCCGGTGTCAACTGCCGGACTGCCACACGTGCGACCGGGCCGGGCTCCTGGTGTGGAGCCCGGCCCGGTTCGGCGGTGCGGGGTGGACCCGCGGCTCGGCAGCGCGGTTCCGGTCGGACGGTTCAGCCGGTGACGGCGACGAGGCGTAGTTCGGAGGTGTAGTGCCGGCCCTGGTCGTCGGTGAGCCAGGTCTGTTCGGGGGTGGGGAGCATCTCGGTGACGGTGAGCTGGGCGTCGGGGTCCTTGCGGGCGAGGCGGCGGGCGGCTTTGGCGAGGATGTTGACGTAGACGGGGCTGTCGAAGTCGACGAAGAAGGGCCGTGGTTCGGCGGGGGAGACCACGAAGACGAAGCGGGGCAGTTCGTGGGTGTCCCGCCACTGCCGGGCTCGGACGAACCGCCTGGCCTCGCTCTTGTCGTCGGCGAAGGCCAGCGCGGAGCCGGCGAACCGCCAGCTCTCCCGCGCCACGGTCATCCGGTCGATGGTGACCCGGGGGGAGCGGTCGGCTTCCGGCAGGAGCCGGAACCGGTCCGTCACCAGCGTGGTCAGCACATGGGCGAAGACCTCCACGGCCGGGAACACCGTGCCGTCGGGCAGCACCACACAGAGTCGGCCGTCGCGCTGCTCCACCACGGCGTCCGCGCTCGGCACGGTGCGCTCGCGGTGCGGGTCCGCCGTATTGTCGAGGAGGGCGACCTGGTAGTCCCGCGGCCGTACCAGCGCGTGCCGGATCCGGGCGGAGAGCCGGGACTTGTGTTCCTTGGGCAGCAGCGGCATGAGCCGTGGCGCCGGATGGTCCCGGTCGGTCCGGTCGAACAGCTCGCGGGGGTCGGGGTGCTGGTTGACGAACAGTTCGTTGCCGAGCGTGTTGGCGGCCAGGTGGAGTTCGCCGAGGGTGAGGTGGAACTCGCCGCGCCCGACTGCGGCGGCGTCCTCCGCGCCGATCATCACGTCCGGGCTGATGTACCGCGCCGCGGCCCAGCCCGGTGCGGTGACCGGCCCGAAGGCCTCCGCCACCCGGCCGGCGATGTCCATGCCGGCGACCGTGACCCGGCGCACCCCCTCCGAGGCCGGGAGGATGCGCTGCCAGCGGCGCTCGAACTCCGCCTGCAGGGCGGCGGCGTCGGCGACCGCGGCCCCGTGCAGGACCGGCATACAGGCGAACCAGAAGGCGGCGAGGTCCACCGGCCGTCCGGGCCCGGCGTCGGCGCGCAGCCGCTCGTACACCTCGGTGACGCGCTCCGTCACGCGGGCGGCCAGGGCTGAGCAGAGCCAGGCGGCCGCGGACATCAGCAGGTCGAGCGGCGCGAGCGCGGCCAGCACATGGCTGCCCAGCGTCACCCGGGCGGAGCGGCGGCTGTCCGAGTAGACCACGGCCCGGCCGGGCGCCGTGGTGGTGCTCTTCTCGCGCTTGGCGGACGCCTCGGTCACTCGTTGGAACGTCTGCTCCACGTGGGTGAGAGCCGCGACCAGTCGCTCGGGGTCCTCGGCCGCAGCCCGGACGCCCTCGACCGCGCGTTCCAGTTCGTCCATCCGGGCGACGGCGGCCGCGCGCAGCGCCGGCTCGCCGATCCGCTCCAGGCAGGCGCGCAGCCGGCGGTCGGGGCGGATGTCGGCGGGAACGTCCAGCCGCCAGGTGATCCAGCGTAGCCGGACCAGTTCGCCGAGCAGGGCGGGCACGTCCGTGTCCGGGCCGATCTCGTCCTGGAGGGCCCGGACGGAGCGGGTGCCGTCGCACAGGCGCAGCAGCCGGAGCGTCTGAGGCGGCACCGGGTGCGGCGGCCTGGCGGGGGCCCGTACGGCGTTCTCCTCCAGCCGTACGAACGGCACCCGGCGGGGCGCCGTCCAGGGGCGCACCGCCGGGTCGGCCTCGATCTCCCGGGCCACCGCGTCGACCGACCAGCTGGAGAAGAAGACCTCCGAGGACGCGGTCAGTCCGGTGCCCGGCTCGACGGCCACGCCGGGCCGGGCGGTGTCGAAGACGCCCCAGCCGACCGGTCCGAAGAAGCCGATGGTGTCGTTCTTGACACAGAACCGCTGCCAGTAGTGCGCGACCAGCTCCTCGCGCTGGCGCTGCTTGAAGGTACGGCCCGCCGTCGCCGGCGACCAGTTGAGGAACGGCCGGATCGCCGAGTCGAGCACCCCGCGGTTCTGCCAGGCGACCGCCGCCCGGAACAACCCGGAGGCGGCGATCTCCTGCGCGCTCGCTGCCGCCCGCACGGCGGCCTGCGCGAACTCTGCCTCGAAGGCCTTCCAGGCCGCGCCGGACAGCGCGTCCCGAGGCCCGAACTTGTCCGCCGCCGCGGCCAGGCCCTCCGGCGCGAGCCGGAGCACCCCGTCCGCCGGGAACCCCGCGCCGCGCACCGCGACCTGGTCCCACAGCCGCCAGCGGCCGCTCAGAGAGACGGATCCCTCGTGCATCCCGGCGCCCCCTAGGCCGACGCGGAAGCGAGCGACAGGTCGTCGACGACGACCTGTGCGAGCTCTGCCGGCGACGGATAGGTGAAGACCAGGGCGACCGCGATCTCGGTGTCGAGCAGTTCCTGGAGACGGTGGACGATCTGGAAGGCGGCGAGCGAGTCGCCGCCCGCCTCGAAGAAGTCGCTCGTGGCGTCGAGGGTGTCGTCGCCGAGCGTCTCGCGGTAGTAGCCGGTGATCAGCCCGGTGAGTTCGGCGGTGTCGATGGGGTTCATGGCCCGTCCTTCTTCGGAGTGGTGTGGATGTGGGCAAGCGAGGCGGGGCGGTGCGGCCGGTCGGCGGCCGGTGCCGGTGTGTGCGGCTCCGGCGGCTGCCAGGGCGGCGGCGCTGTTGCCGCCGGAGACGACGACGGCGCTGCGGCCGGGGAGGTTGAGCCGGAGGGCACCGGCCAGGGCGGCCGCGCCACTCGGCTCGGCCGGAATGCCGGCGCGGTGCAGCAGGGTCATCGCGCGGAGCACGGCCGGGTCGCCGACCCCGATCAGTTCGTCGACCCGGTGCCGGACGATCGGCAGGATCACCTCGCCGGGCCGCTGGCCGCGCAACCCGTCCGCCACCGAGTCGCTGGGCGGCACTTCGACCGGGCGGCCGGCGGCGAGAGAGCGGGCGTAGCGCCGGGCCCCTTCGGGTTCCACGCCGATGATCCGGACCGCGCTGCCCAGATGGGCGGCGGCGAGGCAGACGCCGGCCAGCAGGCCGCCGCCGCCCACCGGCACGAAGATCGCGTCGAGGTCGGGGGCGTCCCGCAACATCTCCAGACCCACGGTGCCCTGTCCGGCCACCACCAGGTCGTGGTCCGAGGAGGGCACCAGCGCGGCTCCGGTGCGGGCGGCGAGGTCCTTCGCGTACCGGTCGCGGTCGGCCACCCCGCCGGGTACCCGGACGACCCGGCCGCCGAGCGCCCGGACGGCCGCTTCCTTGGTCTCGGCCGCGCCGGCCGCCATCACCACGGTGACCCGGAGGCCGAGGGCACGGCCCAGGGTGGCCACCGCGATGCCGTGGTTGCCGGAGGAGCCGGCGACCACGGCGTCGGCGCCGAGCGCGAGCAGCGCGTTGGCCGCGCCGCGGAGCTTGAAGGACCCGCTGTGCTGGAGGTGTTCGGCCTTGACCAGCAGTCCGGGCAGCAGGTCGTGGCGCAGCAGCGGGGTGTGCCTCACGTGGGAGGCGATCCGCTCGGCGGCGGCCGGCACGGCGGCCGGTGCGATCCGGGTGTCCGCGGCCGTCATGACACCGGCTCCGGAACGCTGTCGCGCAGCGCCCGCCGGTCGGCCTTGCCGCTGTGCGTGACGGGCAGGCGCTCCAGACGGGCGAACCGCCTGGGCATCAGGTGCGGCGGCAAAGTACCGGCCAGGTGCGCGCGCAGATGGGCGTCGGTGGTGCTTGCGAGGTCACCGGTGACGTGGGCCCAGAGCCAGGTCCGGCCCCGGTCGTCGGTCTCGGCGGTCACCACGGCGCCGGTGACCTCGGGGTGGGTGAGCAGGGCGGCCTCGACCTCGGCAGGGTCCACGCGGTGGCCGCGGATCTTGATCTGGCGATCGGCCCTGCCGAGGTACTCCAGCGCCCCGTCGGGGGCGCGTCGGGCGAGGTCGCCGGTCCGGTACAGCCGTGCGCCGGGCGGCCCGTACGGGTCGGGCGGGAAACGGTCGGCTGTCAGGCCGGGCCGACCGCCGTAGCCGCGGGCGACGCCCGCGCCGCCGATGTGCACCTCGCCGGTCCGCCCGTCCGGGACTTCGCGCCCCCGCGGGTCCAGCAGGCGTACGACGGTGCCGTCGATGGCGGTGCCGACGATGTCGGCGGAGGGGTCGGGGGCGGTCGGCACGTCGTACCGGGTGGAGGTCATGGTGCACTCGCTGGGCCCGTACTGATTGACCAGCCGGCCGCCGACCAGCGCACGGCCGCCGGCGGCGAGGAAGGGACGCAGCGACTCGCCGCTCGAGCACACCAGGCGCAGCGAGCGCAGCCGCTCCGCCGCGCGGGGCGACTGGGCGAGGAAGCTGAGGAAGGAGGGAGTGGTGCTGAGGAGAGTGTCGACGCCGTACTCGGCGACGGTGTCGGCGAAGGACTCGGCGCGGAGCAGGCGCGCGCGTTCTACCAGGACGACGCACCCGCCCGCGACGAGCGGCGCGAAGGTGTCCCGGATGGACGCGTCGTAGCCGGGCGGGGCCAGCTGGAGGCTGACGATGCCGGGCCCGAGGGCGTTGTCGCGGACGACGGCGCGGAGGTACCTGTCCAGGCCGCCGTGCTCGATCAGGACGGGATGGGGGGTGCCGGTCGAGCCAGAGGTGTGGCTGACGTAGGCGAGCGAGCGCGGATGGGGGGCGCGGAAGGCGGCCGACGGCGGGCCGGCGGCCGGAAGCCGGTCGAGCAGGACGGTGGGTACGTCGACCAGCGGTCCGAGGCGGTCGGCGAGGGCGGCGCAGGTGAGCAGGTGGGCCGCGCCGCCGCCGGCGGCGAGCGCGGCGAGCCGCCGGTCGGGCAGGCCGGTGTCCAGGGTGAGGAACGCCCCGCCGGCCCGGACGACCGCGGCGGTCGCGACCACGGCGTCGGCGCCGGGAGGCAGGGCCACCGCACAGACCCGCTCCGGGCCCACCCCGCGAGCGGCCAGGTGGGCGGCGATCCGGTCGATCCGGGCGGCCAGTTCGCCGTACCCGGTCGGGCCGTCGGCGGTCAGCAGGGCCGGGGAGTGCGGTGCGCGGACGGCGTGCGCCCGGATGTCCTCGACGAACGTCGACCCCGCGGGGGCGGTCATGCCTGCTCCCCGGGGGCGGTGCTCCGGTCGACGGCGACGAGGCGTAGTTCGGAGGTGTAGTGCCGGCCCTGGTCGTCGGTGAGCCAGGTCTGTTCGGGGGTGGGGAGCATCTCGGTGACGGTGAGCTGGGCGTCGGGGTCCTTGCGGGCGAGGCGGCGGGCGGCTTTGGCGAGGATGTTGACGTAGACGGGGCTGTCGAAGTCGACGAAGAAGGGCCGTGGTTCGGCGGGGGAGACCACGAAGACGAAGCGGGGCAGTTCGTGGGTGTCCCGCCACTGCCGGGCTCGGACGAACCGCCTGGCCTCGCTCTTGTCGTCGGCGAAGGCCAGCGCGGAGCCGGCGAACCGCCAGCTCTCCCGCGCGACGACGGTGGAGTCGATGGTGATCCGGGGCGAGTGGTCGCCGTCCCGGCGCAGGGTGAAGCGGTCCATCACACGGTTGCTGAGCGCGTGGCAGAACACGTCGAGCAGGTCGAAGACCGAGCCGTCGGGCAGCACGGCCGTGAGCCCGCCGTCGCGCTCCTCCACCCGCACCTCGCCGGAGCGGACGGTGCGCGGGCGGCGCGGGTCGGCGCTGTGGTCGGCGAGTGCGACGTAGTGGTCCTCCGGGCGGTCCAGGGACTGCCGGCTGCGGGCGGACCACTTGAGCGGAAGCTCCTTGGGCAGCATGGGCAGCAGCCGTGGGCCGGGGAAGTCGCGGGTGGTCTCGTCGATCAGCTGCCCCCGGTCGGGGTGCTGGTGGACGAAGAGCGACTGGGCGAGGGTGTTCATGGCGACGTGCAGCTCGCCGATGACGAGTTGGAACTCGCCGCGTTCGACGGCGTCCAGGTCCTCGGCGACGATCATCAGGTCGGGGCTGATGTAGCGGCTGAGCGACCAGCCGCGGCCGCCCTCGGGGAACGCCTCGCGTACCCGGTCGGCGATGGCGGCACTGGAGAGCGAGACCCGCCGGGCGCCGGCCGGGGCGTCGATGATCCGCGCCCAGCGCTCGCGCAGCTCGGCCTGGATGCGCTCGATGTCGGTGAGGGATTCTGGGTGCGGGGCGGGCAGGCAGGCGAACCAGAGCGAGCCGAGGTCGACCTGCTCGTGCAGCTTCCGCAGCTCCTGGTAGGCCTCGTGGACGCGTGCGCCGATGGCCTCCGCGTACCGGTTGGTCATCCAGCGGGCGGCGGTCAGGCACAGCTCCAGCGGAGCGAGCCGGGCCAGGACGGCGGTGCCCACGGTCGCCGTGGCGGACCGGCGGCAGTCGGCGTACACCAGGGCGCGGTTGGGCGCGGTGCGGGCCCCCTTCTCGCGGACCGCCGACACCTCGGTGATCTCGGCGAAGCCCGCCTCCAGGGCGGCGAGCGCGGCGGTCAGCTCCTCGGGTTCGGTACCGGCCCGCTGGACCCGGTCGCGGCCGGTCTCCAGCACCGCCAGCTTGGCCAGGGCGGGTTCCCGTACCGCCGGGTCGCCGATGCGCTCCAGCATGGCGCGCAGTTCCCGCTCGGGGTAGGTACCGGCGGGCACGTCCAGCTTCCAGCCGATCAGGCGGCGCGAGACCAGCCATTCCAGGGCCTCGGTCACCTCCCCGGCCGGCAGGTCGCGGCCCAGCTCCCGGGCGGCCAGGGCGGTGATCTCGGCAGGCGTCCGACGCCCGTCGCACAGGCGCAGGACGGTGAGCGCGGGTTCCGGAGCCGGCTGCGGCGGGCGGCCGGGCAGGCGCACCGCGCCGTCGACCACCCGGACGAACGGAACCTGGCGCGGCGGCGTCCACGCGCGCACCCGCGGGTCGCGGTCGATGGCCTTCGCGAGGGCGTCCATCGACCAGCTGGAGAAGTAGACCCGGGACTCGGCGACCAGGCCCGTGCCGGGGTGCACCTCGAGGCCGCGCCGGGAGGGGTCGAAGGTGCCCCAGCCGACCGGTCCGAAGAAGCCGATGGTGTCGTTCTTGACGCAGAACCGCTGCCAGTAGTGGGCGACCAGTTCCTCGCGTTGGCGGGGCATGCTGGTGCGGCCCTCGGCGGACGGTGTCCAGTCGAGGAACGGCTTGATGCCGGTGCGCAGCACCGTGCGGTTCTGCCAGGCGACCGCGGCGCGGAACGGTGCCGAGGCGGCGATCTCCTGGAGGTCGCGTGCGGTGCGCACCGCGGCCGCCGAGAAGGCCTCCTCGAACGCCTGCCAGTCCGCCCCCGCCGGCACATCCCCGGGGGCGAACTTGTCCGCGGCCGAGGCCAGGCCCTCCGGGGCCAGCCGTAGTACTCCCGCGGCGGGGAAGCCGGGCCCGCGCAGTGCGAAGTGCGTCCACAGGCGCCACCCCCCGCCGGGCATGCGTATGGTGTCGGACATTGCTGTGCTACCTCCCTGGGAAGAGTGCGCCGGGCCGGCGGTCGGCCGGTCGTCAGGCCGGCTCTGCCGGGATGCCGCCGAGGCACCACTCCAGAACGGCGCGGGCGCTGTGGTACTTGTTCTCGGCCTGCTGGAACGCGATGCTCGCGGGGCCGTCCAGCACCTCGCCGGTCACCTCGTCGCCGCGGTGCGCGGGCAGGTCGTGCATGAAGACGGCACCGGGGCAGGCCGCCAGCACGGCGGCGTCCACCCGGAAGGGGGCGAACACGCGCCGCCAGTCGGGGTCGGGCTTGGTCGTGCCGGTGGTCTGCCAGCGGGTGGTGTAGACGATGTCGACCTCGGGCAGGTCGGCCATGTTGTGCCGTTCCTCGACCAGCGCGCCGGACTCCTTGGCGTGCACGGCCGCCTGGTCGAGGAAGGCCGCGTCCAGTCCGTAGCCGGGCGGGGTCCGCAGGTGCAGCTCGGTGCCGCGGAACCGGCTGAGGGCCAGGGCGAGCGCCGAGGCGGTGTTGTTGCCCTCGCCGGCGTACAGCACCCTCAGTCCCTCGATTCGCCCGAAGCGGCGAAGCATCGTGGTGAGGTCGGTGAGGGCCTGGGTGGGATGCTCGGCGGCGCTCATCGCGTTGACCACGGCCATCCGCTGCTGGGCGGCGTAGGCGCGCAGTTCCTCGGTGCTGCCCGCGGTGCGCGCCACCAGCACGTCGAGCATCCGGGAGAGCACGTCGCCGGTGTCCTCGGAGCTCTCCCCGGTGTTCTCCTGGAGGTCGCCGGGACCATAGGTGATCAGCCGCGCGCCGAGCCGGAGCGCGCCGGCCGAGAACGCGGTCCGGGTGCGGGTGGACGTCTTGCGGAACAGTACGCCGACGACGGCGTCGGCGAGCGGCCGGGCACCCTCGCACTCGCCGGCGGCGTACTGGGCGCCGCGGTGCACGAGCCAGCGCAGCTCCCGGTCGGTCAGGTCATCGACGGAGATCAGGTGGTGGCGGTCGGGGCGGGGCATCGCGGGGTTCCTCCTCGGGTGGCTGGCCGTCAGTTCGCTTGCAGGGCGTCGAGCAGGATGCCGAGCCCGTCGTCGAGCAGACCCGGCTCGATCGTCAGCGGGGGCATCACCTTGAGGACCTCGTCGTAGCGGCCGCAGCGCTCGACGATCAGGCCGCGCTCGAAGGCGTGTCGCTGGACGCGCTCGGCCCGCTCCGCTCCGCCGGCCCCGGCGGTGTCGACGCCCAGCACCATGCCCCGGCCGCGCACCACGAGGCCGGGGTCCAGTGCGGCCGCGTCGGCCCGGAACCGGGCCAGGCGCTCCGCACTCCGCTGAAGGCCGCTCAGGAAGTCGTCCCGCTGCCACAGTTCACAGGCCGCGGTGGCCGCGACGAAAGCGAGTTGGTTGCCGCGGAACGTGCCGGTGTGCTCACCGGGCTGCCACAGGTCCAGCTCGCGGCGGAACAGCGTGAGCGAGAGCGGCAGCCCGTAGCCGCTGAGGGACTTGGAGACGGTGACGATGTCCGGCACGATCCCGGAATCCTCGAAGCCGAAGAACGCGCCGGTGCGGCCGCAGCCGGTCTGGATCTCGTCCAGGATCAGCAGTACCCCGTGCCGTTCGGTGACCTCGCGCAGCCGGCGCAGCCACTCCCGGCTCGCGGGGTAGACGCCGCCCTCCATCTGTACCGATTCGACGACGACGGCCGCGGGCGGTTCGGTGCCGGAGGACGGGTCCGCCCACAGCCGCTCGATCAGGCCGATCGAGTCGAACGGGCCGAGCGGGCCGTCCTCGAAGGGGACGAAGGTCACGTCCCCGCCGGCGACCGTGCCCGCGCGGCGGGCGCGGCGGCTGCCGGTGACCTCCAGCGAGCCGCGGGACATCCCGTGGTAGGCACCGGTGAAGGCGGTCAGGCCGGTGCGGCCCGTCGCCCGGCGGGCCAGCTTGAGGGCTGCCTCGACCGCGTCGGTCCCGGTCGGGCCGGTGAACTGCACCTTGAAGTCGAGGCCGCGCGGCTGCAGCACGACCTCGGTGAGGCGGGTGAGGAAGTCGCGCTTGGCGACGGTGTGCATGTCGAGGCCGTGCATGAGGCCGTCGTCGGCGAGGTAGTCGATGATGCGCCGCTTGACGGCGTCGTGGTTGTGTCCGTAGTTGAGGCTGCCGGCGCCGCAGAAGAAGTCGATGAAGGTCCGGCCGTCGTCGGTGTGCAGCAGCGCGCCCTTGGCGCGCTCGAACACCACGGGGAAGGTACGGCAGTACATCCGCACCTCGGACTCGATCTTCTCGAAGACAGAGGTGTCGGTGGTCGCGAGGAGTGTCATGGCGGTCCTTGGGCGAGGAGGTGGTTGCGGTCAGCGGCCGGCGGTCGTGCGCGCGCCGCGCGGGCGTGCGGTCAGCCGCGGCAGGGGGCCGTCCGGGGCCAGCGGTGGATAGCCGTCCAGGGCCGTGGCGAGGGCGGCGACGGTGGGGTGGTCGAACAGGGCCCGTACGGGGACGTCCACCCCGAGGGCGGCGCGCAGGCGCACGGACACCCGGGTGGCGAGCAGCGAGTGTCCGCCGAGCAGGAAGAAGTCGTCGTGGGCGCCGATCCCGGTGGCGCCGAGGACCTCTTCCCAGACCCTGGCCACGGACCGTTCCCGCGGGGTGCGCGGAGCGGCTGCCGGTCCGGCCGCCTGCGGCGCCGGCACGGGGAGCGCGTGGCGGTCCACCTTCCCGCTGACCGCGGTCGGGATGGCGTCCAGCAGGACGAACGCGGCCGGCACCAGATGGTGGGGCAGGGAGTCGAGCAGTTCGGCGCGCAGGGCGTCGGGGGCGGGAGGGTTCCCGGGGTCGTCCGCGACCAGATACGCGGTGAGCTGCTGACCGCCGTCGGCGTCCGGCGTCGGGTGTACCACGGCGGCGCGGACGCCGTCGAGAGCGAGCAGCGCGGCCTCGATCTCGCCCGGTTCGATCCGGTGGCCGCGGATCTTCACCTGGTGGTCGCTGCGGCCGAGGATCTCCAGCGAGCCGTCCGGACGGATCCGGCCGAGGTCGCCGGTGAAGTACAGCCGGCCGCCGGGGGCGGTGGCGTGCGGGTCGGGGACGAAGACGCCGGCGGTCTGCGCGGGCCGCCCCCGGTAGCCCCACGCGAGGCCGTCGCCCCCGATGCAGACGTGCCCGGTGACGCCCTCGGCCACCGGCTCCAGCCGGTCGTCGAGCACGCGGACGGTCGTGTTGTCCACCGCCGCCCACCGCTCTACCCGTCCGTCGGCGCCGTGTCGGGCCACGCTGGTCCAGATCGTGGCCTCGGTCGGCCCGTAGAGGTCCAGGACCGGGGCTCCGTCCGCCGCGAGCGCCGCGGCCAGGTCGGTGTGCAGCTTCTCTCCGCCTGACAGCACCGTAAGACCTGGGCCGGGGGTCCAGCCCGTGTCGACCAGTATCCGCAGCATGGACGGGGTGGCCTGCATCAGATCCGGGCGGGCCTCGCCGATCAGCCGGATCAGGCGCTCGGGGTCGCGGGCCTGCTCGCTGTCGGCCAGCACCAGCCGGGCGCCGGCCAGCAGCGGCAGACACAGCTCCAGCATCGAGGGGTCGAAGGAGGCGGTGGTGACGCCCAGCACGGTGGTCTCCGGCCCCGGCTCCAGCCGGGCCGCCATGGCGAGCAGGAAGTTGGTCAGGGCATGGTGCGGGATCTGCACGCCCTTGGGGGTGCCGGTCGAGCCGGAGGTGTGGAAGACGTACGCCAGGTCGTGAGGTCCGGTGGTCCGCTCGTGCCGGTGCGCCGCGCCGGCCGGCGGCGGGTCGCCGTCGAGCAGAAGGGTCCTTGCCTCGGTGCCGGCCACCCGTCCGGTCAGCGGGCCGGTGGTGACGACGACCGCGGCCCTGGTGTCCTCGATCAGGTGGCCGATGCGCCGCGCGGGGTGCAGTGGGTCGAGTGGGACGTAGGCGGCGTCCGCCTTGAGAACGCCGAGCAGGGCGACGAGGAGCCCGGTGCCGCGCTCCAGCAGAACGCCCACCCGGGTGCCCCGGCCGACGCCGAGGCCGCGCAGCCGGTGTGCCAGCTCGTCGGCCCGCCGGTCGAGTGCGGCGTAGCTCAGCTCGCCGTCCCCGGAACTGACGGCAATGGCGTGCGGGGTGCGGCGCGCCTGCTGCTCGAACAGGTCGGTGATGGTCTGCGGTGGCACGGCGCGGGCGCTACCCCGGCCGAGCGCGAGCCGGCGGCGGCGCTCGCCGCCGGGCAGCGGCTCGAGTACGGAGGTGGCACCGGCCAGCGGCTTGTCCGGGGTGGCGAGCAGCTCGTGCAGGAGCCGGACGTAGTCCTCGGTGATGCGGGCGGCCGTCTCGGGCGTGAACAGCGCGGTGGCGTACTGCAGGCGCAGCCCGAGGCTGCCGTCGGGGCGGCCGAGCAGGTCGAGCGCCAGGTCGAACGGTGTCCCGGCGACCGGGATGGGCACCACTTCGACCGACAGGCCGGGCAGGTCGGGTGGTGCGGCCTGGGAGTCGAGGGTCAGGAAGGAGACCTGGAAGAGGGGGTTGCGGCTGAGGTCGCGGGGCGGGGCCAGCTCGCCGACCACGCGTTCGAACGGGGTGTCGGCGTGCGTGAGGTCGGCCAGGAACGCGTGCCGGACCCGGTCCACCAGCTCGCCGAAACCCGGTCGGCCGGACAGGTCGGCGCGCAACACCACGGTGTTGACGAAGGGGCCGATGAGGTCCCTGGCGGCGCGGTGGCCGCGGCCGGCGACCGGGGTGCCGACGGCGAAGTCGCTCTGCCCGCTGTAGCGGCCCAGTTGGGCCTGGAAGGCCGCGAGCAGCACCATGAAACGGGTGGCGCGGCGGGAGCGGGCCAGCCGGTCGGCCTGTGCCACCAGATCGGCGGGGAGGGTGAACCGGGCCACGGCGGCGGCGCCGTCGAACTCGGCCGGGCGGGGCCGGTCGGTCGGCAGGTCCAGCGGCGGCAGGCCCGCCAGTCGTGAGCGCCAGTGGTCGAGGCCGCGGGCGAGCCGGGGACCGGCCGACCGCTCGCGCTGGAGGGCCGCGAGGTCGGAGTACTGCAGGGGAAGCTCCGGCAGCCCGTGGCCGACACCGGTGGTCCTGCCGCGGTAGGCCGCGGCCAGGTCTCGGGTGAGGACGTTCCAGGAGGAGAAGTCGAAGGCGATGTGGTGGACCACGACGACCAGCAGGTGGTCGTCGGGCGCGAGCCGCGCCAGAGTGGCCCGCAGCGGCGGAGCGGTCGACAGGTCGACCGGCCGGCGCAGCGCGCGGTCGAGGACCGCGGCGATTCCGGCCGCTCCGGCGGCGGGCGCGTCGACCCTGTCCAGCGGAACCTCGACCCGGGGGACCACATGGGCCACCGGCTCGCCGTCGGCGGCCGCATACCGGGTGCGCAGCACCTCGTGCCGGTCGACCACGTCGGCCAGAGCGGCGGCGAGGGCCTCGGTGTCGAGGTCGCCCCGCAGGCGCAGCGCCAGCGGAAGCAGATGGTCCGCCGTGCCGGGGCGCAGTTGGTCGAGGAACCACAGTCGTTGCTGCGAGAAGGATGTCGTCCGGCCGTCACAGCGGTCCACCGGCTCACCTCCGAGGAGTCGGGTAGGTCGTCGCGTGCCTCGGGTGGTCGGGGCACGTCCGGAGCTTGCCGTTCGGGCGTGGCGGCGCAGTAGGGAAGGAGCGGCAGCGCCCGTCGCGGCTTTTGCTGCGTCAATGTCTCTGGTCGGGACCGGGATCGGCTCAGATCAGCCCGGTGCGGACGCCGTACGCCACCGCGTGTGCCCGGTTGCGGACCTGCAGGCGGGTCATCAGGTCGTACATGACGTTCTTCACGGTGTGCTGGGAGCAGGACAGTTCACGGGCGATGGCCGCGTTGCCGTGCCCCTCGGCGACCAGCGCGAGTACCGTCTTCTGCCGGGCCGTCAGCGGCGAGTCGGGCACGGGGCGCCGGCGCTCCGCCTCGTCGCCGGCCGTCGCGTCGAGGAGACGGGCCAGTACGCCGTACGACATCCGGCCGTCGCCGTACCGGGCGGCGTGGACGGCGGTGAGCAGGCGCTCCGGCGTGGCCTCGGCGGACTGCAGCATCGCCGTCACCCCGGCCCGCACGGCCAGCCGCACTCCCGCGGCGGTGAAGGTGTCGGAGATCAGCAGGAGAGGGCCGCCGCCGGGTTCCGGTCGGCCCTCGAGCGCCGCTCCCGGCGTCCGGCCCGCGGCAACCCGGACGACCCCGTCGCAGTCTCCTGCCGCCACCAGCTCGACGCCGGCCCGGCGCAGACCGGCGGCGACCGTGTCGCGGGCCGCCCCGCCCGCCGGGCACAGATGCACGCGCGGCACGCCGTCGTCCCGCCCGGCAACCGGCGCCGCTTCGAGGACGAGGCCGGTCACAGCAGGCCCGTCCGCAGCGCGTAGGCCACCGCGTGGGCGCGGTTGCGCAGCCGGAACCGCTGGGTGATGTCGCGGACCACGGTGGTCACCGTCCGCGTCGAGTAGCAGAGTTCCTTGGCGATCTCATCGGTCTCCCGGCCGTCGGCCACCATCCGCAGGACCGCGCGTTCCCGCTCGTCCAGGCCCCAGTCCGGGCCGCGGCCCCGTACGCCGGGATACGGGTCGGTCTCGGTGCTCTGGTCGAGCAGGCCGTCGATCAGGTCGGGGGGCACGGTGCAGTCGCCGCCGGCCACGGTTCGCACGGTCCGCGCCAGCCGGTCGGCGTCCACCTCGTGCCGGCGCAGGAGACCGCGGGCCCCGGCGTTGATGGCGTCCGCGGCCTCGGCCGCGGACATGTGGGAGGCGATCACGATGACGGCGGGCCGGTGCGGGCCGTCGCCGGTCGCGGCCACCAGATCGAGTTCCTCGCGATCCACTCGGTCGAAGATCACCACGGCCACGTCGGCCTTGTCCTCCGGCTGGACCAGCGCGATGTCCCGGTTGCCGGACAGGGCGCTGACGGCACCGGCTTCGAGCAGCGGGTCCAGGGCCACGACGCACAACGACAGGGGATTGCCCATGTGTACTCCTCGGTCAGCGCAGGACGAACCTCTCGGCGAGGAGTCTCGACAACCCGTGCGCCGCGCCGCATGGGGCGCGATTACCCGCATTCCCGTGCCTCGCCGCGCCGGCCCCGGCCCGTACACCGACGGCCGGACCGCACACGGCCGCGCGCTGCCGGACGGAGCCCGGCCGCCTGGCCCGCTCGCCCCGGCCGCGGCGCCGTCGTCGCCCACTGCTCCCGCCGACCCGCCCGGCAGCGAGAATGGGGGGCCCGGCGGTGGCGTCAACTGGGTAGTCCGCCGCGGAATGTGGGGGTACTGCCCCCCTGTACGGGCGGTCGACACCGCTGGAAGGGTGACGGACGTGACCCGAACCGACACCGCCCGTCCTGCCACGGAGGCGACACCCTCCTGGTGGGCACCGGCCGCGACACTGCGCGAGCGCCTGTCGGCCCCGTACCCGCCGGCGCCGACACCGGCCACCCCGGACGCCCGGCTGCGCACCCGCTCGGCGGTCGAGTCGGCCTGCGAATCCGTCCGCTCGGCCCGACTGGGCGCCGACACCCAGCTGGTGGCGGCACTCGCGGCCGAACCTCCGGACCGCCTGGCCGGCCGACTCGCCAAGCCGCAGTGGGCGGTGTTCGTGGAAGGGGCGCTCGCCGCAGCCCCCGAGAAGCCCGCGGAGGTCCGTGGGGCCGCGGTGACCGCGCCCGTCGACCCGGCGGACGGAGCGGTGGTCTTCGGACCGGTACTGCGCCCGCTGGTGACGGCGGCCGTCGCCGAGCTGGCCGAACAGGCGGGAGCGGACGGTGCCGACCCCGGAGAGACGGCGGTGTTCGCCGGGGACTACGCGGACTGGCTGGTACGGCGACTCACCAGAACGGCCGCCCGGACCCTGGTCGTCGAGCTGGCCGCCGCGCGGACCGCGGGCGACCTGTCCGGCTCCACCTCGGCCGCCCGCTTCGCCGACTTCGCCGCCCGGGCCGGCACCCGCGCGGGTCTTGCCCGGCTGTTCGCCGGATACCCGGTGCTCGCCCGTCTGCTGGCCCTGACCTGCCGGCACACCGCCCGGTCCGGCGCCGAACTGCTGGCGCGGCTCGCCGCCGACCGGCAGGAGCTCGCCGACCAGCTGTTCGGCGGGCGGGACCCGGGCCCGCTGGTCGGCGTCGAGCTGGGACTCGGGGACCTGCACCAGCAGGGCAGGTCGGTGGCGGTGCTCCGGTTCGCCGCCGGCAGCGCGGTCTACAAGCCGCGGCCGGTCGACCAGCACGCCCTGCTGGACAGGATGGCCGGCTGGCTGGACGCCAAAGTCCCGGGCCTGGGGCTGCGCACCCCGCGCTGGGTGGCCGGCGACGGCTACGGGTGGCTGGAGTACATCGACCACCGGACGTGCCGTTCGTTGGCCGAGATCGACCGGTTCCACCGTCGGCAGGGTGTGCTGATCGCGCTGGCCTACACCCTCGAAGGGGTGGACCTGCACTACGAGAACGTCCTCGCGCACGGCGACCAGCCCGTGCTGGTCGACGTCGAGACACTGCTGCACCCCGTCCTGCGGGAGGGCGGGACCACCCGGCCGGATCCGGCCGCCGGGGCACACGCCTCCTCGGTGCACCGCACCTGCCTGCTGCCGCAGCTCCTGATGGGAGAGCTGGGCGCGGTCGACGTCTCCGCGCTGGGCGCCGCACCGGGCGGGGAGTCCCCTGACACCCGGATGGTCTGGGAGGACGCCGGCACGGACGAGATGCGGATGGTGCGCCGCCCGGCGCCGTTCACCGGCGCGCTGAACCGTCCCTACAGCGCCGCGGCCGGCCCCGGCAGCGCCGACCGGGTGGCCGCGGTCCTGGCGGGATTCCGCACCGGGTACGACGCCGTCGTCCGGCACCGCGACGAACTGTCCACGCCTGCCGGGCCGCTGGGCGCCGGCGGGGACGCGGTCGGTCGGCTCGTGCTCCGGCCGACGATGCTGTACGCCACCCTGCTGGAGGAGGCGACGCATCCGCAGGTGCTGCGCGACGGGCTCGACCGGGATGCCATGTTCGCGGTGCTGTGGGCCGATTCGGACGGCGACCCGGCCCGCCAGGCCCTGATCGAGTACGAGATCGCCGACCTGTGGGACGGCGACGTCCCCGTCTTCTTCCACCGGCCCGGCTCACCGGAGGTCTTCGCCTCGGACGGGAGCCCGGTGAGCGGTGTCCTGGAAACCTCCGGCCTCGCCTCCTCACGGGCGAAGCTCGCCGCCATGAGCACCGTCGACCGCCGTGCGCAGGAATGGATCATCTCGGCCACCCTGGCGTCCGCGGAGCCGTGCGCCGCCGGACGCCACCACCGGGTGAGTCGCCGGGCCAGTCCCGCTCCCGCCGTCCTGCCGGAACCCTCCGCGCTGCTGGCCGCCGCCTCCGGGATCGCCGACGAGATCGCCGGCCGGGCCGTCGGCGGACACGGCCGGGCCAACTGGGTCGGCCTGGAGGCGGTCGGCGACCGCTGGACGGTGCTGCCCATGGGCGCCGGGCTGGCCCAGGGATACAGCGGGGTGGCCCTGTTCCTGGCCCAGCTCGGCGCGCTCACCGGCTCCGCCCGGCACACCGAGCTGGCCCGGGCGGCGCTCGCCCCGGTGCCCGAACTCGTCGCCGCGATGGCCGCCGACCCGGCCCTGAGCCGGGCCGTGGGCCCGGGCGGCTTCGAAGGCCTCGGCGGAGTCTGCTACGCGCTCGCCCGGGTGGCCACCCTGGTTGACGACGACCTCGCAGGGTGCCTGCCGACGGCGCTGGACGCCTTGGCACTGGCGGCGCTCGGCGACGACACCCCACCGGGCGTGTCGGCCGGCCTGGCCGGAGCGCTCGCCGCCCTGCTCGCGGTGTACCGCGAGCGCGGGCTGCCCCAGGCCGCCGACCTCGCCGACCGGATCGCCGAACGGTTGCTGGGGCTTGCGCCGGCCGGCCGGCCCGGTGACGGTGCACCAGAGGGCTTCGGCTTCGCCTTCGGCGAGGCCGGGATCGGCTGGGCGCTGGCCCGGCACGCCCGGTTCGCCGGCGGTCCACTGGGCGCGCGGACCGAGGCGGCCGGACGCACCCGGCTGACCACCGCACTCGCGGCGGCGGACCGGCTCGACGCGGGCTGGTGCTGCGGCACCGCCGGCGTCGTACTGGCGGCGGCCGACGCCGGGCTCTGCCCGCAGTCGGCGAACGGTCCGGCTCGCGACGCGAGCCGCAGGCTCACCGAGCACCCGCCGGTGGCCGACCTCAGCCTGTGCCACGGCGAGCTGGGCATCGCGGAAGCGGTGGCCGCCCTCGCCGGGTGTGGCCACGCCGAGGCGCGAAGCAGCCTGACCGGCCGGATCGGCCTGGTCCTCGGACTGCTCCACGCCTGGGGGCCCAGCTGCGGGACACCCGGGCGCGTACCGACGCCCGGACTGCTCACCGGGCTGTCCGGCATCGGCTACGCCCTGCTCCGGCTGGGCTTCGCCGACACCGTGCCCTCGGTCCTATCGCTCGACCCCGCCCAGGGCGGCGGACGCGGCTGAGTGCCCTCGTACCGCCGTCCGAACCGGTGCCCGCGCCCCGAGCACCACGAGAACCTTCTCGAGAATTCGAGCCGTTCATCAACAGTGCGATCCCACGTCGAATCGATGTCCACCGAAAGGAAGAACCATGTCCAGCTTCCCGCAGAACGGTACCGTCCACGGCGAGGCCACGGGCGCGTCCGCGACGGTCACCGACCCGGCCGGCGAGATCCGGCTGGGCCGCTGGAACGGAGCGTGCGCCCGGACCCGGGCGCTGGCCGGAATGACCCTCGGCAGCGGCGTGGTGGTCGGCCTCGGCTCCGCCACCATCACCACCGTGTCGGTGCCCGCCTGACCTGACGTCACGCCCGGCCGGTTCGAGCAGGTGTGTGACCTTCGTGAGCGAGTGGCTACCATCCGGAGGTATGCGTCTGCGGGCAGCTCATCTCATTGGTCGTGAGGCCGAAGTCACCGAGCTCGGCGAATCGTTGCGGGATCTGAACCGGTCACGCGGAGGCACGGCGTTTCTGGTCGGAGAGGGGGGAATCGGCAAGTCGCGGCTGGTCGCCGAGCTGATCGGATCCGCGCTGGACGCCGGCGTCCGGGTCCTGAAGGGCCGGAGCAGCACCATCGGGCCGATGGTGCCGCTCCGGCCGCTCACCGAGGCCCTGATGCCGCTCTCCCGCGGCGGGGTGACACCGGACGAGGCGAGCCTCGGACCGTACCGCCCGGTGCTCGGCCGGCTCATCCCAGGCTGGAGCACCGGCTCCCCCGACCAGGGATCGACCGTGGTGCTCGCCGAAGCGGTCCTGCGGGTGCTCGCCCACGTCGGCCGTGAGAGCGGCTGCCTGCTGGTGCTGGAGGACCTGCACGACGCCGACACCGAGACCCTCGCCGTCGTCGAGTACCTGGTGGACAACCTCGAACAGCAGCCGCTCATGCTGGCGGCGAGCATCAGGTCCGATCCCGGCGAGGCGCTGAGCCTCGCCGAGTCCGCCGGGCGCCGTCGCAGTGCGACGGTTTTCCGGCTGGCACCGTTGGACGCCGACGGGGTCGGCCGGATGATCGCCTCCTGCCTGGAAACCGACCCGGGCCAGCTGCCCGCCGAGGTGCTCGTCCAGATGTGGCAGGACAGCGCGGGCATTCCCTTCCTGGTCGAGGAACTTCTCCAGGGCGCGGTCGCCGGCGGCTCGCTCGTCCGCGAGGGCGCCGCCTGGCGGGTGGTCGGCGACCTCCGGCGCAACATGCCCAGGGCGCTGCTGGAGGGCGCCATTCACCGCATCGACCAACTCGGCCCACAGGGGCGGACCGTGCTCAGCGCCGCGGCCGTCCTCGGCCGGCGGTTCCCCCTGTCGGTGCTCCAGTCGATGACCGGCGTCGACGACCGGAGCCTGCTCAGCCACCTGCACGCGAGCGTGGCGGCCCGGCTGGTCGCGGCCGACGAACCCGCCCCCGACTGGTACGCCTTCCAGCATCCGCTGACCGCCGAAGCGCTGCTCGCGCAGCTCACCCCGGCCGCCCGAGTGGCCCTGTCCGAGCAGGCCGCGGACGCGATCGAGACCCTCAACCCCGGTCTGCCGGGCGACTGGTGCCCGCTGGCGGCGACCCTGCGCGCCGACGCAGGTGACCCCGTCCGGGGCGGCCGGCTGTTCGCCGAGGCCGGGCGCCGTGCCCTCGCCGACGGCGCCGTGGGATCCGCGGTCGCGTTGCTCGACCGCGCCGAGCAACTGCTGGCGGAAGGCGGGGACTCCGCCGCCCGCGCCGAGGCGCTGGAAGCGCTGCTGCCCGCGCTCGCGGAGACCGGGGAACTGACCCGCGCGCTCAGCCTCACCGGAACCCTGCGTGAACTCGTCGGAGCCGGCCTGGGCGCGGCCCGGCTGGCGGCCCTGCACACCCGCCTCGCGCACGTGGCGTACATGGCGGGCCGGTGGGCCGACGGCAACAACCAGATCGAACGGGCTCGCGCGCTGCTGGCGACGGCGCCGGACGAGGCGCACACCGCGCTGACCGACGTGGTGGAGGCGTACCTGTGCCTCGACACGCCGGGGCAGGACCGCACCCAGCGGGCCGAGCGGCTGGCCCGCGCCGCGCTCGGCACCGCCGAGCGGGAGGGCTCGCCCCTGGTCGCCTGCCAGGCATGGGAACTCCTCGCCGTGGTCGCCCGCGAACGTGACCTCTCCGAGGCCAGTACCTATCTGGAACAGGCCATGAGCACCGCCGAACGGCACAGCCTGCCACTCCAGCGGATGTACGCGCTCACCCGGCTCGGCGGCATCCGGTGGCTGGACGACGGCAGTACCGCCACCCTCGAGGAGGCCCGCAGTGAGGCCCGGCGGCTGGGCGCGGTCACCGTCGTCTACGGCATCGACGGCATCCTCACCCTGCACGATGTACTGCGCGGCCGGTTCACCGAGGCCCGGGCGCTCGGCGACGAGACGCTGACCATGGCAGCCCGCCTGAAGCTGACGTCGGTGGCCCGATACCTGCTGATGGCCCGCTCGGTGCTGGCGGCTCACCAAGGCGACCGTACCGCCATGGAGGAGGCCCTGGCCGACTTCGGACGCTGGGGAGGGCGCGGCTCGCTGGAGGAGCCGCTGGCCCTCGGTCTGGCCCAGGTCTTCTGTGCCCTCTTGGAGGAGAACCGGGACCAGGCGGCCCGTACCATGGCCGACCTCAAGGCGCTGGAGGCCGAGAACCCGACCACTTTCCACCTGAGCGGACGGCACGGCCTCGCTCTGCTGCTCGACCTCCTGGACGGCCGGGCCGACCGCGGTCACCTCGACTGGCTGGCCGCCAGCGCCGCCGGCCGGATGCGTTGGAACCGGTACTTCCTCCTGCTTGCCGAGGCCGTCCTGCTCGGCCGCGAGGGCCGGCCCGAGGCGGCCGGACAAGCGGCCCTCCTCGCCGAGACCACGGGCGCGCCCTACCCCACCGCCCGCCATCTCGGGCAGCGGCTGATCGCGGAGGAGGCCCACGCGCTGACCTGGGGCGAACCGGAGAGATGGCTGCGGGAAGCCGAGCACCACTTCCGCGAGACCTCCGCCACCGCGGTGGTCGGCGCCTGCCGGACCCTGCTGCGCGCGATCGGCGCACCGGTGCGCCAGCACCGCACCGGCAGCGACCGGATTCCACCGGAACTGCGCATGAAGGGCATGACGGTCCGCGAGTACGAGATCTTCCGGCTGCTCGCCGACCGGCCCAGCAACAAGGACATCGCCGCCCGGCTCTACATATCGCCGCGCACCGTCGAGAAGCACGTCGCCAGCCTGATCGCCAAGACCGGGCTGCCCAACCGCTCACAACTCTGCGCCCTGGCGGCGGCGCAGTCCTGACGTCAGGCCGCGGCCCGGCCCGCGCCATGCTGCAACTGACCGGGGCCCTTGGCGACCAACAGTCATAACCTTCGCCCTGCAAAGTAGAACGCTCCGGGAGGCGTGTGAGGCGAGGTCGGTCGGTCGAAGTCCCGTATTTCCAGGGCGACATGGCGGGGACGCCCGGACCGGTGATGTCATGCGAACGGTGCGGCGCGCACCTGCGAACATCTGTCCAGGGATGGGTATCGTCCGCCGCGACGTACGTGGCCTGCGGGACAGCAGACCGTGCGGAGGAGGATGACCATGGCCGATCACCGGCACGGGACCGCGTCCGGCGGCGGATCAGCATCGTTGTCGCCGGAGGCGCGTGGATCGGGCGCGCACGACGCCGTGCGTCTCGCACTGGTGATCGGTGCCCTCGGCGTGGTCTTCGGCGACCGCGAAGGCGATCGTCCACTTCCGCTGCCCGGCCTTGCGGGCGGCGATGGTCAACGCGATCGCGGCCGAGCTGATCAGCACCAACACGCCGGTGGCGTAGGCGCCGCCCTGTGCGTCCACGTAGGCGTCGAAGATCCAGGTCACCAGGAAGGCGACCAGCGTGAAGACGACGACCATCGGGCGGACGGCCCGGGCCCAGTGCGGGGCCATGCCGTAGCGCGGCAGATGGCGCGGCATCAGGTTCCGTAGACCGGCCATCGCGGAGGCACCCGCGAACCACAGGATGGCGATGGTCGAGAAAACGCCGCTTCGTAAGGCTCCAGGGCGGAGGTTGGTCCGGGAATGGTCCGGATCTTGGTGCCCGCCGACCCGGGTGGCGGGGATCGGGCAGAGGCGGGAAGTCGCGGGAGCGATCGGGGACAGGGAAGGCGCTCCTGCGGGTGGCCCGTCCCCTCTGATGCGGCCGGTGGTCGTCACAGAGCCATCCGGCGTGATGGAAAAGCGCAGGCACCCCGCATGGCCGGACCCCAGCCCCGCACTTGCCCCGGTAGGCGATCGGCGCCGGCGCCGACAACGGCGTTGGCGCCAGTGAGCGGTGGTGCGGTGCTGCTCATGCCGGTCATCGTCCAACCAATCGCCGCCCCGCCGGCGGCAAGGTCAAGCAGCGCCTGCTCGTCGGATGGCGCACCTCCCAACGGGTGCGGATGTCTGGGACGCGAAGCGTGGCCGGGCAGCGGATCCTCGTGAGCCTCGTGACCGCCGCCGTCCCGGACTCGGTCACGCGCTGGTTCATGCACCAGGTCGATGCAGAGATTCGGCCTCCGCAGGTACTTGAGGACGCGCAGATCACGGTCGCGGAGGAAGCCTGTCTCGCCGTCTGGAGGACGCTCGGACGGCGTCCTGACGCCACCACCACGGACGGCCCGCGGACGCCCCAGCCTGCGGATCCTCAAGGAGCCAGGGGTACGAACTTGACCAGCGGACAGGGACGTACGGACTCCGCGAACGGTTGTGCGCTGTGGTGTCAGCCCCCGTGCGCAGGGGGGCAACCCGGCCGGTTCGGTCGCTCGTAGCTTCCAGGAGTGCCGGGTCGCGACACGCGACGGGCGCGCTACCGACAGCTCCGAAAGGACCCCTCATGTTCGACATCGCCAAGGTGCAGGCCGCTCCGAGCGAGGACCTGCTCACGCCCGACAACGCGGTCATGCTCTTCGTGGACCACCAGCCGCAGATGTTCTTCGGCACCGGCAGCGGTGACCGGGCCGCGATCATCAACAGCACCGTCGGTCTCGCCAAGGCGGCGCGGGCCTTCGACGTGCCGGCCGTCCTGACCACGGTCGCCGCCGAGTCCTTCTCCGGACCCCTGCTGCCCCAGCTCGCCGAGGTCTTCCCCAAGAACGAGATCATCGACCGCACCACCATGAACGCCTGGGAGGACGAGGCACTCGTGGCGGCGGTCAGGGCGACCGGACGCAAGAAGATCATCCTGTCGGGCCTGTGGACCGAGGTCTGCCTGGTACTGCCCGCCCTCTCCGCCCTCGGGCAGGGATACGAGGTGTACGTCGTCGCCGATGCCTCCGGCGGCGTCACCCCGGCCGCCCACGAGCACGCCCTGCAGCGAATGATCGCCGCCGGCGCCGTCCCGGTGACCTGGGTGCAGGTTCTCCTGGAGCTGCAGCGCGACTGGGCGCGCCAGGAGTCGTACGGCGCGGTCATGGAGATCGTCAAGGCCCACGCCGGCGCCTACGGCCTGGGCGTCGTGTACGCGCAGGCCGTCATCGGCGCTCACGCGGCCGGCTGACCTCCGTGGACATCGGCATTCTGATCCTGCGTCTGCTGGTGGGACTGCTCGTCGCCGGCCACGGTGTGCAGAAGGTCAGCTCACACCTGGGCGGCAGCGGACTCGCGGGCGGGACCGAGGAGTTCCGCGCCGACGGATTCCGCGGTGGTGTCCTCACCGCCCTGGCGGCGGGCGGAGGCCAGATCGGATCCGGTCTGCTGCTCGCCGCCGGCCTGCTCACCCCGCTCGCCGCGATCGGGACCATCGGGGTCATGACGGTCGCGCTCACCGTGAAGTGGCACAACGGCCTGTGGGTGCAGCACGACGGGTACGAGTACCCGCTCGTCCTCATCGGTAGCGCCGCCGCCCTCGCCGCCATCGGTCCCGGCCTCTGGTCCCTCGACGCGGTCCTCGGCCTCACGCCGTACCCCGCCTGGTGGGCCGCCCTCGTCCTCGTGTCCGGTCTCGGTTCCGGCCTGCTCGCCCGGCTCGTCCTGCACCGTCCCGCCGCCCCGGCGACCGCCGAGAGCTGAGCGCCCGGCGCGAGCCACTCAGACCGGGCGCGGTCGCCCGCGTACCCCCGACCGGGCGGCCGGGCCCCTCCCAACATCCCTCCGGAACAGGAACACTTGATGGACACCCTCACCACCTCGCGCGGAGGCGGTCAGCCGCTGCTGCATCAGAAGGGCGCCGAGACACAGGCGTTCGGCACGCTCAAGCAGCTGCCGATCGGTCTCGGCCATGACACCCGCATGTACGGCTGCCAGCGGCTCAACCGCGTCCTCGCCGATACTCAGATCCTCTACTCCCTCTACAAGAAGCACCATTGGCTCATGCGCGGGGCGACCTTCTACTCGCTGCACCTGATGCTGGACAAGCACGCGGAGGCCCAGCTGGCCATCGTCGACGCGCTGGCCGAGCGGGTCCAGAGCCTCGGCGGCGTCGCCGTCGGGGACCCGCGCCACGTCGCGGAACTGACGGCGATACCCCGCCCGCCGGACGGTGTGGAGCCGGTGCCCGTGATGCTGTCGAGGCTGCTCGACGCGCACGAGCGGGTCCTGATCGACGCCCGTGACGCCGCCGCCCGACTCTCCGGGGAGGGTGATGAGGGCAGCGCCGACCTGCTCGTCTCCGAAGTCATCCGCACCGGCGAGGCTCAGGTCTGGTTCCTCGCCGAACACCTCGTGGACACCCCTCTGGTACGCGGCTGACGGACATGTACGACGTCGTCGTGATCGGCGGCGGGCCGGGCGGCGAGGTCGTCGCCGACCGGGTCGTCCGGTCCGGGCTGACCGCGGTCGTCGTCGAGGCGGAGGCCGTCGGCGGCGAGTGCTCCTACCGTGCGTGCGTGCCGAGCAAGGCCCTGCTGCGACCCGGCGCCGCCCGGGAGGCGGGCCGTGCCGTCGACGGGACCCGGCAGACGTCACGGCGCCACTCGACCCGGCTCACGTCCTGGCGCGCCGTGACCGCTTCACCGGGCGCGGCGACGACACAGGCCAGGCCAACTGGCTCGACGGCGCGGGCATCGGGCTCGTACGGGGGCGCGGACGGCTCGCCGGAGAACGCCGGGTGGCCGTGACGGGGGCCGACGGTACGGTACGTACGCTGCGGGCCCGGCGAGCGGTCGTGGTCTGCACCGGCACGGAACCCGCCCTGCCGCCGGTCGAAGGGCTCGACCGGATCGGTGTGTGGACGAGCCGGCGCGACCCGTTGACCGAGGCGCCGAACCCGCGATCGGCGTCGCCACCACACACCACAACCGCACAGGAGCTTCCATGGAACCGCAGGTGACGGACCGGCCCGAGAGGTCCCGGTACGAGATCCTCGCGGGCGAAGGCGGCACGGAGACCGCCGGATTCGCCGAGTACCACCTCTCGGAGGGGGAGATCGCCTTCATCCACACCGAGATCGAAAGCCGGTTCGCGGGTCGGGGCCTGGGCGGCCTGCTCGCCCGCGGCGCCCTGGACGACGTTCGGGTCCGCGGGCTGCACGTCCTGCCGTACTGCCCGTTCATCCGGGGATGGATCGGCAAGCACCCCGAGTACACCGGTCTGGTGCCTGAGGCACACCGCGCCCGCTTCGGACTCTGACCTTGACCCCGCCGTGGCGCTCCGCTTCGACCTGAAGCGGAGCGCCACGGCCTTTGGCGTGCCGATACGACCGAGGTCGAGGCCGAGAAGCTGCCGCATGCCTTCTCGGACCGGGGGCGCAGCCGGGTTGTGCACCCTGGCGAACGGCTGCACGACCGCATCCGCAGGAAGATGCCGCGCCTGCCCGGAAGCCCCACCTGCTTGCCCGCCCGTACCCGACGGCCAAGCAGCGGGCCGCTCTCGTCTCACGGCAGAACCACAGCCAGGAACCGGCACGACGCGAACACTGCACTCACGGGCAAGACCAGGTGCGTGACACGGCAAGAGAGGAAGATTTCGCGGCCGTAGCGTGACGGACATCCGCACCGCACAGAGGCGCGGACCAGCCAATACCGCACCGAGGAGACGTTCATGCCGTACATCACCGTGGGCCAGGAGAACACCAGCCCGATCGAGCTGTACTACGAGGACCAGGGCGCCGGCCGGCCAGTTGTCCTCATCCACGGCTTCCCACTCGACGGCCATTCCTGGGAGCGACAGACCGCCGCGCTGCTCGCCGCCGGATACCGAGTCGTCACGTACGACCGCCGCGGCTTCGGGCAGTCCTCCCAGCCGACCACCGGCTACGACTACGACACCTTCGCAGCCGACCTGAACACCGTGCTGGAGACCCTCGACCTGAACGACGCCACCCTCGTCGGCTTCTCGATGGGCACGGGCGAGGTCGCCCGTTACGTCTCCACGTACGGCTCGGGCCGCGTCGCCAAGGTCGCCTTCCTGGCCTCCCTCGAGCCCTGCCTGCTCAAGAGCGACGACAACCCGGACGGCGTCGCCCCGAAGGAGTTCTTCGACGGAGTCGTCGCCGCCGTAAAGGCCGACCGCTACGCCTACTACACGGCCTTCTTCAACGACTTCTACAACCTCGACGAGAACCTGGGCACCCGCATCAGCGAAGAGGCCCTTCGCAACAGCTGGGACACCGCGGCCCGGGGCGGCTCCTTCGCCGCGTCCGCCGCACCGGCGACCTGGTACACCGACTTCCGCGCCGACATCCCCGCCGTCGACGTTCCGGCCCTGATCCTGCACGGCACCGCCGACCGCATCCTGCCGGCCGAGGGCACCGCGCGCCCCTTCCACAAGGCACTTCCGTCGGCCGACTACGTCGAGATCGAGGGCGCCCCGCACGGTCTGCTGTGGACCCACGCCGAGGAGGTCAACACCGCCCTCCTCGCCTTCCTGGCGAAGTGACGCCACACCGTTGACGCGCCGGGGTGGCGCACGTATTCCGGCGTCACCCCGGCCCTCCGGTTCCCCGGCGAGGGAACCGGACGAGCTCAGAGAGCGAACACCCCATGCAGTTCGGCATCTTCACCGTCGGGGACGTGACCCCCGACCCCACCAACGGCCGTACTCCGACCGAACGCGAGCGCATCAAGGCGATGGTCGCCATCGCGGTCAAGGCCGAGGAGGTCGGCCTGGACGTCTTCGCCACCGGTGAGCACCACAACCCGCCGTTCGTACCGTCGTCGCCGACCACCATGCTCGGCTACATCGCCGCCCGCACCGAGAAACTGATCCTGTCCACCGCCACCACGCTGATCACCACCAACGACCCGGTGAAGATCGCCGAGGACTACGCGATGCTCCAGCACCTGGCCGACGGCCGGGTCGACCTCATGCTGGGCCGCGGCAACACCGGTCCGGTCTACCCGTGGTTCGGCCAGGACATCCGCCAGGGCATCGATCTCGCCAGGGAGAACTACTCCCTGCTGCGCAGGCTGTGGCGCGAGGACGTCGTGGACTGGGAAGGCACCTTCCGCACGCCGCTCCAGGCCTTCACCTCGACACCGCGGCCGTTGGACGGCGTCCCGCCGTTCGTCTGGCACGGATCCATCAGGTCCCCCGAGATCGCGGAGCAAGCGGCCTTCTACGGCGACGGCTTCTTCCACAACCACATATTCTGGCCGGCCGACCACACCAGGCGCATGGTGCAGCTCTACCGCCGCCGGTTCGCCCATCACGGTCACGGCCGTCCGCAGGACGCCGTCGTCGGCCTCGGCGGACAGGTCTTCATGCGGAAGAACTCCCAGGAAGCCGTACGGGAGTTCCGCCCCTACTTCGACAACGCGCCCGTCTACGGCCACGGCCCCTCCCTTGAGGACTTCACCGAGCAGACCCCGCTCACGGTGGGCTCTCCCCAGCAGGTCATCGAGCGGACCCTGTCCTTCCGGGAGACCGTCGGCGACTACCAGCGCCAGCTCTTCCTGATGGACCACGCGGGACTGCCCCTGAAAACCGTCCTGGAACAGCTCGACATCCTGGGCGAGGAGGTCGTGCCCGTGCTGCGGAGGGAATTCGCCAAGGGGCGTCCGGCCGAGGTGCCGCAGGCACCCACGCACGCGTCCCTCCGAGCCGCCCGGGAGGTGCGCGCCGCATGAAGCTGACCGTCGTCTCCGCGGGGCTCAGCACCCCCTCCTCCACCCGTCTGCTCGCGGACCGGCTGACCGAGTCCGCTCGCGACGAACTCGCCGACGGGGGCCACGAGACGTCCACCGAGATCGTGGAGCTGCGGGAACTGGCCCGCGACATCGCCAACCACCTCGTGACCGGATTCCCGCCGCCGCGACTGAGCTCCGCGATCGACGCGACGACGACGGCCGACGGCCTGATCGTCGTGACTCCCGTCTTCGCGGCCTCCTACAGCGGCCTCTTCAAGTCCTTCTTCGACGTGATCGATCCGGACGCCCTCACCGGGAAACCGGTCCTGACGGCGGCGACGGGCGGCACCGCCCGCCACTCCCTGGTCCTGGAGCACGCCGTGCGCCCGCTCTTCGCCCATCTCCGTGCCGTCGTCGTCCCCACCGCGGTGTTCGCGGCCTCCGCGGACTGGGGCTCTGGTGGGGACGAGTACACCGACGGCCTGCCCGGCCGGGTTCGCCGGGCGGCCGCCGAGCTCGCCGCGCTCATGGAGGCGCGCTCGCCTGGAACCGAGCCCGAGGACGACGTCGCCGCCCTCGAACGGCAGCTCGCCGACCTGCGCTTCGACTGAGACGCCGCCGACATCCCCCGGTGCGCGGCGCAGCGCCGCGCACACCCCACCTCAAGGAGAAATCCTCATGACCGAACAGCCCGTACTCGAGCCCGCCGCTCAGGCGTTCGCCGACGCCACCGAGCAGCCGCCGTACCTCTACCAGATGCCCGTGTCCGAGGGCCGCAAGGCGGTGGACGACGTGCAGAGCGGTGAGGGCGTTCCGCTGCCCGCCGTCGACGAGGAGTGGGTGACCGTGCACGGTGGCCCGACCGGCGACGTCCGGGCCCGCATCATTCGCCCGCACGGCAGCACCGGCATCCTCCCCGTCGTCCTCTACCTGCACGGCGCCGGGTGGGTCTTCGGTAACGCCCACACCCACGACCGACTCGTCCGTGAACTCGCCGTCGGCACGGGGGCGGCCGTGGTCTTCCCCGAGTACGACCTGTCGCCCGAGGCCCGCTATCCCGTCGCCATCGAGCAGAACTACGCCATCGCCCAGTGGATCGCCCGGGATGGACTGCACAAGGACCTCGACGGCAGCCGGATCGCCGTCGCCGGCGACTCCGTCGGCGGCAACATGACCGCCGCCCTCACGCTCATGGCCAAGCAGCGCGGCGACGTGACGTTCGTCCAGCAGGTCCTCTTCTACCCGGTGACCGACGCGCACTTCGACACCACGTCGTATGAGCAGTTCGCGACCGGCTACTTCCTGCGCCGCGAGGCCATGGAGTGGTTCTGGAACCAGTACACGACCGTCGAGTCCGAGCGCGCACAGATCACCGCCTCCCCGCTGCGCGCCACCCCCGACCAGCTGGCGGACCTCCCGCCCGCGCTGGTGATCACCGCCGAGGCCGACGTCCTGCGTGACGAGGGGGAGGCGTACGCGGCGAAGCTCCGTGCCGCCGGCGTCCCCGTCACCGCCCTGCGCGTCCAGGGCGTCATCCACGACTTCGTGATGCTGAACGTCCTGCGTGAGACCCGGGGCGCCGAACTCGCCATCGGCGTCGCCACCGACACCCTCCGCAAGGCCCTCGCATGACCGGGCCCTCGGCCAGCATGCCGGTGGCGGGCCTCGTGCCCGCCCCGCGGCGGGAACCCGCGCACGCCGACCTCCTGGTGCGCAACGCCAAGGTGTTCACCGGCGACCCCCACCGTCCCCACGCCCGCGCCGTCGCCATCCGCGACGGCAGGGTGGCGGCCCTCGGTGACGACCACGAACTCGGGCCTCTCATCGGCCCTGGAACCAGGGTCGTCGACGCCCTCGGCCGCCGCGTGGTCCCGGGCCTGAACGACTCGCACCTGCACGTCATCCGGGGCGGGCTGAACTACGTGCTGGAGCTGCGCTGGGACGGTGTGCGCAGTCTCCGGCAGGCCCTGGCCATGCTGCGCGAGCAGGCCGGCCGCACCCCGAAGGGGCAGTGGATCCGGGTCGTCGGCGGCTGGACCGCCGAGCAGTTCGCCGAGCGCCGGATGCCCACCGTCGCCGAGCTGAACGCGGCCGCGCCCGACACGCCGGTCTTCGTCCTGCATCTCTACCAGTCGGCGCTGATGAACCGGGCGGCCGTGCACGCCGCCGGATTCACCCGTGACACCCCCGACCCGCGCGGCGGGCAGATCGTCCGCGGCCGCAACGGCGAGCCGAACGGCGTCCTGCTCGCGGCGCCCAGCGCACTCGTCCTGTACTCGACCCTGGCCAAGGCGCCCACTCTGGACGCCGCCGACAAGCGCACCTCGACCCGGCACTTCCTGCGCGAGCTGAACCGCTTCGGACTGACCTCGGCGGTCGACGCCGCCGGCGGTTTCCAGAACTTCCCCGATGACTACGCCACCGTCGCCGACATGGCGGCGGCCGGGGAACTCTCGCTGCGGATCGCCTACCACCTCTTCCCGCAGACGGCCGGGCAGGAACTCGCCGACTTGAGGCGCTGGACCGAGACGGTCAAGCCCGGCGACGGCGACGCGTGGCTCCGGCTCAACGGCGCGGGCGAGAACCTGACCTGGGCGGCCGCCGACTTCGAGAACTTCTCGGAACCACGGCCCGAACTCGCGGCGGGCTACGAGACGGAGTTCGAGCAGGCCGTCCGCACCCTGGTCGAGAACGGCTGGGGCTTCCGGCTGCACGCCACCTACGACGAGACCATCCGCCGCGACCTGACCGTGTTCGAGAAGCTCGCGGCCGAAGGCCTCTTCCCCGGCGGCGGACGCTGGCTGTTCGACCACGCCGAGACCGCCTCGGCCGGCAGCCTGGACCGGATCGCGGCCCTCGGCGGCGCGGTGTCCGTCCAGAACCGCATGTCCTTCCAGGGCCTCGCGTTCCGTGACCGGTACGGATCAGAAGCCGCCGCCCACACCCCGCCGGTCCGGGCCATGCTCGACCGCGGCCTCACCGTCGCCGCGGGTACGGACGCGACGCGGGTGTCCTCCTACAACCCGTGGGTGGCGTTGCACTGGCTCATCACCGGCCGGACCGTCGGCGGCACTCCGCTCCGCGGACCCGCGAACGCGCTCGGCAGGGACACCGCGCTCGGCCTCTACACCCGCGGCGGGGCACGGCTCACCGGGGAAGAAGACGTCAAGGGCATGCTGCGGGAGGGGTACTACGGGGACCTCGCGGTCCTCTCGGACGACTACTTCACCGTGCCCGACCACATGATCCCCGACATCGAGGCCGTCCTGACCGTCGTCGACGGCCGGATCGTGTACGCCTCCGCCGAGTACGAGGGCCTCGACGAGGCGCTGCCCCCGATCGCACCGGAGTGGTCGCCGGTGGCCCGCTTCGGCGGCTACCAGGCGGGCGGCGCACGGCAGGCCGTGCTGGTGGCGGAGGCCGCCGCCGAGTCCGCGGAGCACCGACGGTGGCGTGCGGCGCAAGGGGCGGCCCCCGGCACGCCGCCGTCGCTCGTCGACCCCTGCTTCACCCACTGAACTCCGGAGGAACCCGTATGAACACCGAGCCCGACCTCGACCCCAGCCCCGGTCCCGAATCCGCCCCGGCGGTCGGCGGTCGCCGCTTCGAGCCCGACCTGCGGTCCATGACCCGGATCACTCTGCGGCCCATCGCCTCACCCATGTCGCTGGGTTTCTTCACGATCGCCATCGCGTCCGTGATGACGGGCTGTCTCCAGCTCGGCGTCTTCGACGATACGGCCCGCGGCGCGGTCGCCTTCACCGTGCTGCCGGCCTTCGTCCTCCAACTCCTGGTGAGCTACCTGGCCTTCGGAGCGCGCGACGTGATCGCGGCGACCCTGATGGCGGTGTTCGCCGGCAGCTGGCTGCCGTACGCGCTCGTCATGCTCACCGAGGCTCCCGACGGCCTCGAGGTGCTCGGCGTGTTCAACCTGGCGCTGCTCTGCTTCGGGACACTGATGATCGCCGTGACCCGGCCCAAGCGGGCGCTGTGGTTGGTCCTCGTGGTCTCCGCTCCCCGCTGGGCGGCCACGGGCCTCGCGGGGATCACGGGCGCCGAATGGCTGACGCGCACGTCGGGCGCCCTCGGCCTCGTGGTGGCACTGGTGGCGATGTATGCGGCGTTCGCCCTGATGCTGGAGGACATGCGCAGCGAGGAGGTCCTGCCCATCGGCCGCAGCGGACCCGCCCACTTGGCGCTGGAGGGCGACCTGTCCGTCCAACTGCGCAATCTGGAACGCCAGGCGGGTGTTCGCCGGACGCTCTGACCGGGCCGGTCGGCGCCCTCCTCAGTGCTCCGCTCCGGCGGCGGGTCCCGTGGTGATGTGGCGCTGTGCCACGACGACGAGCCCCGCCGCCGGGAGCACCACCAAAGGTGGGATCGGCCCATGGCGGTCAGCGGTCCCAGGACCGCGAAGGGGCCGACGGCGGGACGTCCGTGCGGCGGCCCACACCTACCGGGCGGGCCAGTCCGGACGATGAAGGGCAAGGAGCCGCTCCAGAGCGGACTCGCTTGGCAGCAGGCGACTCCGTACGGGCGCGCCCCGTGCCGCTCGCAGCGCGTCAGGCCGGGTGGAGCGCACCGTGGAGGGTGTCGATGGCCAGACCGATGGCGGTCTGGGCCCCTTGGGTGGAGCGTAGAGGATGGAGCGTCACGAAGTCGTGGATGACGCCCTGGACGCGAACGGCGGTCACGGCTACGCCCGCGCTGCGGAGGTTGGCGGCGTATGCCTCACCCTCGTCGCGCAGAACGTCGGCCTCGGCCGTGATGATCAGGGCCGGTGGCAGGCCGATGAGCTGGTCGGTGGTGGCCCGCAGCGGGGAGGCGGTGATCTGCGCGCGGTCCACCTCGCTGGGGGCGTACTGGTTCCAGAACCACTGCATGCCGTCGCGGCGCAGGAAGTAGCCGGTGGCGAACTGGTGGTACGAGTCGGTGTCGAAGTTCGCGTCGGTGACCGGGCAGAACAGGACCTGCTGGAGCAGAACCACGTCGCCGCGCTCCTTGGCCATCAGAGTCAGCGCCGCACTCATGTTGCCCCCCACGCAGTCGCCGGTCACGGCCAGTCGCGTGCCGTCCAGGTCCTTGTCGGCCCCCTGGGTGGTGATCCACTGGGCGACGGCGTAGTTCTGCTCGATGGCCACCGGGTAGCGGGCCTCGGGCGACAGGGCGTACTCGGGGAAGACCACCGCGGCGCGGGCGCCCACTGCCAGTTCGCGGACGAGACGGTCATGGGTGCGGGCGTTGCCGAAGACCCAGCCGCCGCCGTGGAGGTAGAGGATCACCGGCAGCGGGCCGGTGGATCCCGTCGGCCGCACGATCCTCGTCCGGACCATGCCGGTGGGGCCACCCGCGACGGTGATCCACTCCTCGTCGATCGCCGGCAGTTCGACCTCACCCGACTGTACCTCGTCCACGGCCTTGCGACCCTCGACCGGATCCAAGTCGAACAGGTACGGCGGGTTCGCCGTCGCCGCGGCGAACGCCAGAGCCTCGGGTTCGAGCAAGGGCTCGACACGAGTCGTCGCATCAGACATCTGCAGCTCCTTGCGGGGGTGGGAATACCTTCCTGATCACCACGCTAGGGGCGGCCGCGTTACGTCACTTTTCCGTCGGCGCACCGTCGATGTCACCACAGTGTGCTCCGGATCGACCCTGGAGTTGCCATTCGCGGGGCGTCATACCGTAGGCCGCGCGAAAGACCCGGCTGAAATGACTGGGGCTCACAAAACCCCAGCGCTGGGCGATTGCCGCCACCCCCGCCTGCGCGGCCCTGGGCCGGAGGAGTTCCCGGCGGCACCGTTCAAGTCGCTGCATTCGGATCCACCCGCCCACGGTCAGGTCCTCGAGCTGGAACAGCTTGTGCAGGTAGCGGACCGACATGAAATGCGCTTCCGCGATCCTTGACGGTGACAGGTCGGGATCACCGAGGTTGCGCAGGACGTGTTCCTTCACGCGCTCAAGAGAGGCAGCGGCGACATGCACGCCCTCGGAGGCAGCTCGTCCGCGGCGTTCGTCGATGAGCATCACCATCAGATCGAGTGCGGTGGCGGCGACCCGGCGGCCGACGCCCTCGTCGAACCCCTCGGCTTCACGCGCCACACGCGCAAGATAGGTCGCCACCAGCGCGGCGCTCCCCTCCTCGCCGTTGAAGGTGGTGGCGGTCAACGCCTGCAGATCCTCGTCCCGCACGTGAAGTTCTTCGCGAGGGAAGTGGAACGAGGTGAATGTGAATTCTTCTTCGAGTTTGATCCGGAACAGTCGGGACGAGTCACTGATGGAGAATTCACCCGGCCCTATGACGGTTTCCCGCCCGTCCTGCTCCTTCGTCGCGGTGCCCTGCTGCTGCAGGCTGACGATCAGGGACGCGCGGTCGTCGCGCGAAATGTGGCGCTTGGTGCGCTTCACTACCTGTGGTCCCGCCTGAACGCGGGAGATGTGCAGGGTGCCGAGCCGGCTGCTGACGATCGTTCCGGGCGACGGCTTGCGCTCCAGCAGATTCACGTCCATCGGCATGAAGGTGCCGGAGACCACCTCGTGCCAGCGCTCCGCCCGGTCGGCAGCTGTCAGCGGCTCGGTGGAGACAACAGTGGGCACGGACTTCCTCCTGGAACGGGCGCTCGGTTGAAGATCCGTACGAGAGTCGCTTGCCTACGCTGCCGGAGTGAATCCCGCTGGTCGGGGGCCGGACTGCAGATCGGATCTGGCTGTGCCCCAGCCTGCCGGGAGACCGGCGCAGGCGCATCAGTCAGTCGACTGGTCCGTACGTCACGCCCGGCGGCGCTCACGCGGCGCCGAGGCGAGCAGCCTGCGTGGAGAGGCGCCGCCCCGTCTCCATGGCAGCCGTGTTGGGGGTCATCGCGCAATCCGGCCTGATGAGTTCGGCCTGCCTGCCTATCTGCCCCATGACGATCTCGGCAGAAAGGGCCGCCATTCATGGACCCAATGAGGCATTAGTATGCTTCATCTTCTGGTATGGGGCCGGGAGCGCAGGGCATTTCGGACGCTGCCGGACGAGGGATCCACACCATGAACGAGCTGATCGGGCCTACCTGCGGGCCCGTTCCCCGACTGCTGTCGACTGGGGCACGCCGTGGGCACTAGGCAGAGCACCATGAGCCGGGAGCCCGTAGGTGGGCTCGCGGGCCGGGAATCGGAGGTCGGCCGGATCCTGGACGCGATCGAGCAGGGGCGCGGTACCCCGCGGGCCCTGCTCGTCACGGGCGAGGCGGGGAGCGGCAAGACGTCGTTGCTGGAGGTCGCTGCCGAGCATGCGCGGGTGACCGGAGCGCATGTACTGCGGGCTCAAGGTTTCGACGGCGAGTCGGAGCAGTCGTTCGCAGCCCTCCACCAGTTGCTGCTTCCCCTCATTCCGGGCGCGGCCGATCTCCCGGGCCACCTGAGGGAGGTTCTGGAGACCGCGTTCGGCCTCGCCCCGATCACCAGACCCGCAGAGCCGATGCTGCTGCGCGTCGCCGTCCTCACGCTGCTGGTCGAGGCCTCGCGCCGTCGACCTGTCGTGATGCTCGGCGATGACGTCCAGCTCTTCGACCGGGACTCCCTCGACGTTTTGGGGTTCGTGCTCCGCCGTTTCGCGGCCGAGCCGGTGACGGTGCTCCTCGCAGCCAGGGGACTGACGCCTCCGGACCCCGCTGTCGCACACCTGCCCGTCCTCTCACTGGGACCGCTGACGGTCCAAGCGGCAGCCCGCCTTCTGGACGCCCAGCCCGATTCCCCCACCGGCAGGGCCCGGAGTGAGGTTCTCGAGCAGGCTGACGGCAATCCTCTGGCCATCATCGAACTGTGCCGTTCTGTGCGATCGGGCAGCCCTCTCGGCCAGGCAGACGGCGCACTGCCCCAGACCCAGCGGATCCAGGAGATGTTCGCCGCCCAGTTGCGCGCGCTGCCGGCCATCACCCAACGGATGGTGCTCTACGCGGCGGCCTCCTCGGACCAGGAGGACCTGCAGACCATCATGTCCGCAGCGGGGGTGGACGCCGACCTGTCGGTATGGGAGCCCGCGGAGGACGCCGGGCTGATCACGATCGCGGGCCGCCAGGTGGGCTTCCGGCACCCGCTCGTGCGCGCGGGCGCCTACCAGGGCGCCCCGGCGCACCTGCGGCAGCGAGCGCACGTCGACCTCGCAGCCATGCATCAGGACGATCCGGCGCGCCAGGCCTGGCACCTGGCCGCGGCCTGCATCGGCCAGGACGAATCCGTTGCGGCGACGCTGGAGGACACCGCCGAACTCGTCGAACAGCGGGGTGGGTTCTACGCGGCCGCACGGGCGCTCGAACGATCCGCCGAGTGCAGTCCCGCCCTGGAGGATCGGGCACGCCGATACGCCAAGGCACTGAGAGCCGCCAACAACGCGGGCGACACCTTCTGGGTACGCGAGCTCCATGCCAAGGTCACCACACTGACCGAGGACCGCGACCTGCTCGGCGTCGCGGCGAACGGGGCCGGTCTGGCTCTTTCCATGTCCGGCCATCAGCGGGAAGCCTTCCAGCTCCTGATGGGCGCCCTGGAACCAGACCTGCCGCAGGACGCCAGGACGACGCTCGCGGTAACCGCCGTGATCGGAGCGGTCGCTTTCCAGTCAGGCCTGTCCGAGGTCAGGCGCCCTCTGGTTCCCCTCCTCGACGCCATCGAGACCAGCGCCGTCAGTACGCCCTTTTCCGAGCTGGTCGCGGACGAAGCCGTCAACGCTCTGCGGGCTGTCATCCTCTGCGAAGCGGATCCGGTCAGGCACGCCCCTGCCCTGCTGAGCCGAACCCGGCGGCCGAGCTTGCTGGAGCCGCTGACGGGCATTGCAGAAATGATCCGACTGCAGACGCTGGGCGCGGTCGCCTGGTGGGCCGACGAGTCCGAGCTGTGCGTGGACACTTTCCGGCGGGCGTTCGCCATGCTCCGTTCGTACGGAGCCATCGGAACGGGCGCGATCGCCCTGTCGGCCATGTGCTCCGCCCTGATCGACGTCGGCCGGTGGGCAGAGGCCGACGAGCTGCTGGACGAGGCGGCAACCCTGGCGGCCGTCCAGAAGATGAAGCACATCGAAGTCGACATCGAAGCCCTCCGAGTGACCCTCCAAGCCCTGCGAGGCAGTTCCACCGACGCCGGGATCGTGACGGATCCCGCCTGGACGGCGGTCAACCTGGTGGAGAACACCGCCACCCACGCACGGCTGCTGCGCGCGGCAGGCACCGTCGCGGCGGCAGCGGGCGACTACGACGGGGCCCTGCGCCACTTCCGGCGGCTGTTTCGCCAGGACGGCACCCCCCTGCACTACTTCCTCTCTCACGGGTCCATCGCCGACCTCGCCGCCGTCGCCCAGCGGACCGGACAGCAGGCGGAGATCGAGCCCGTCGTCGCGGCGGTACGCAAGGCGCTGGGACCGCATACGACCACCCGAATGACGTTGCTCCTACACCACGCCACCGCGCTCGTCGGCGACCCCACGCAGGCTGAGCACCACTTCCGCCTGGCCCTGGTCAACCCGGCCGGCGACCAGTGGCCGCTCGCCCGTGCGCAGGCCCGGCTGCACTACGCCCAGTGGCTGCGCCGGCGTCGGCGCCCGCTGGACGCCCGCCCGATCCTGACCTCGGCCATGGAAGCGTTCTCCCGGCTCGGTGCCTCCGCCCTGGCCGACGAGGCGCGCGCCGAGCTTCGGGCGAGCGGCGTCGCCGCTCCGTCCGACCGGCCCGATCCGCTGTCGGAACTGACCGCCCAGCAGCAGCAGATCGTACGTCTGGCGGCGCAGGGCCTGGGCAACAAGGAGATCGGGGAGAAGCTCCAGCTGTCCCCCCGCACGATCGGCTCACATCTCTACCAGGTGTATCCGAAGCTCGGCGTCAGCAGCCGCCATCAACTCCGCGACGTCCTCGGTGTCCTGTGACCGAAGGCAAGCCGACCGGCGGATGACGTTCCGATCGCTATGAGGAATGGAGGTGAGGCGCGTGGAGTACGAGCCCGTCACCGACGGAGCCGGTCCACCCGAGCGCCCGGCCGTGGTCCTCGACCCCGTCGTCCAAAAGCTGGTCGACGCCTCGGCGGACCCTCCGTACCTGCATCAGCTCGGCCCGCTCGACGGCCGGGAAGCACTCCTGGAAGCCCAGGGGCACCTGTTGGACGACTTCGCGGTGGACGCCGAGTTCTGGGCCGCGCCCGTCGGCCCCTCCGGACTGGTCGGCTTCTGGACCTTCCGCCCCGCAGCGCGGAGCGGCCCCCTGCCCTGGGTCCTCTACGTACACGGGGGCAGGTGGATGCTCGGTGACGCGCAGACCCACGCGCGGATGATCTGCGAACTCGTGACCGCCAGTGGCGCCGTGTTCGTGGTTCCCGAGTACACGCGCACTCCCGAGGCCCGGTACCCGGTAGCACTCGAAGAGCTGTACGCCGTACTGACCTGGCTGACCGAGACCGCCCCGGACTTCGCACTGGACGGTCGAAGGCTGGCGGTGGCCGGCGACTGCGCGGGTGCCACCATGGCCACAGCGCTCACCCTCATGGCCAAGCAACGCGGCGGCCCTCGCCTGCGCGCGCAAGTGCTCTACTACCCGACGACCGCCCCGCACTGTGACACCGCCTCGCGGAAACACTTCGGGTCCGGCTACCTCCTCACCACCAAGGCCCTGGACTGGTACTGGCAGCAGTACACGGACGACGATCGAGAACTAGCCGAAGCCACGGCCTCCCCGCTGCGGGCGACAACCACCGAGCTCGCGGGGTTGCCCCCCGCACTGGTCGTCACGGCTGAGGCCGACGTCGTCCGGGACGAGGCGGAACAGTACGCGCGCCGGCTACAGCAAGCAGGAGTGGCTGTGACCGCCGTCCGCTACCTCGGAACAGTCCACGACTTCGCGTCGCTCAACGCTCTTCGCGACAGTCCGCCCACCAAGGCCGCCGTCCGCCAAGGCGGCGCCTTCCTCAAAGCCGCTCTCACCGCTGGGCGGTGAGAGCGCGGAGCGGAACCGCCCCAGCACCCAGGCCCCCGAACCTTCAGCGCGCCGTCTCCTACGCATTGCCGCGGACCCCGGTCCGCGTCATGGTGCCTGTCGGGTCACCCAGAGGTCATTCGGTGACGCAGAGCATCGAACGCGGCCGCTGATCGCGGGTGTCGCCCTGGGACGCTTGGAGGTCAACGGGCGTTCCAGGCACCCCGCTTGAGGCTCCGGCAGACCCAGAGCTTCTTGGGGCTACGGCCAGGCTGCCCGGGACCTGATCACGGCCGCGTTGGCGACGACCTGACAGTGCGAGGTCACGTACAGGTGAGGTTCTCGTGGTCCCACTGCTCCAGCAGCGCCTCCGCGGGGAGGGCGCTGTCGTCGGGAGCCAGGAGCTGAACCGGCATGTCGTGGGAGGCACATGCAAGCAGATTGTCGACTGCCTCACCCCGGGCGGGAGTTTGGTCCGTGACTGGTTCGGGAGGGTCTCGGGCGCGTGCGCAATCTCAGCCTCGGAGAGTCGACGGGCAGGAAGCCTCCGGGCAATGCAGGTGATGCCGACGGCAAATCGGAGTGCCGGTGAGCAGATCCAGTGCCCACGCTGAGCCTCAAGCTCGACGGCAAGCCTGCTGCTGCCAAGACCACGCGCCGGAAGAGGTCGGCATTCAGCGAAGTCCTCAACATGGCCGTGGAGAATGGTTACTTCGTCGACAACCCTCTTGCGGGGATCAGGTGGAACCCTCCGTCGGTCGAGGATGAGGTCGACCCGGCATCCGTCCCCAATCCCCTCCAGGTTGCTCGCCTGCTGTCGGCGGTGGGACAGCAGCGGGGCCGTGGCCCCCATCTCGAGGCGTTCTTCGGCTGCATGTACTTCGCGGCCATGCGGCCGGCTGAGGTCATCCACCTCCGTCTCGAACAGTGCCACCTGCCCGAGACCGGCTGGGGCCTGCTCAACCTGACAGGCGGCGTTGTCACCGCGGGCAAAGACTGGTCGGACGACGGCGAGGTCTACGAAGTCCACTCGCTCAAGCGTTGTGCCGCGACGGCTACCCGACCTGTGCCCATTCCGCCGCAGTTCGTTCGCATCCTGCTTGACCACATCGAGCGCTTCGGCGTCGCCCCGGACGGGCGGCTATTCCAGAACCTGGCAGGCAACTACGTGGAAGCGGCGGCGTACGGCATCACGTGGTCGAGAGCGCGGGAGTACGTCCTGACCCGCACGGAGCTCGGCGCCGGCCTGGCGAAGCGGCCGTACGACCTTCGGCATGCTGGGATCTCGTTCTGGCTCCACTCGGGTGTCGACCCTGCCGAATGTGCGCGGCGGGCCGGTCACAGCATCCATGTCCTGTTCAAGTACTACACCAAGTTCCTGGACGGTGTGCAGGAGCAGGCCAACCGTCTCATCGAGCAGTCCATGGAGGAATGGGACCGCGTGAGTCAGGGCGGCCCACCCACCCGGTGAGCGCGGTTTGGTCCGTGACTGGTCCGGAACAGCCGGTCTGGAGTGGGATACGGGTGGGAGGAACTGGGAGGAACGGCAAAAATCAATGTCCGCGTCGAGCGGGCCGAGCCGACGGCGCCTGACGGGCAAAAGCCCAGGTCAGGCGCCGTTTTTCGTGCTCCTAGAAGAAGCCGAGCTTTTTCGGCGAGTACGAGACGAGGAGATTCTTCGTCTGCTGGTGGTACAGCAGTTGCACCCAACTTGACCAGGGGAAACAGCAGTTGGTGCGGCTCGCTGGAGGGGTCTGGTCCGGAAATGGTCCGGATCTTGGTCCGTCTCGGCTTGCGCAAGGTGTTGCTGCTGGGCGGGGCCTCCTCGGACCGGCGCTGTGATCGGCAGTGCGACGAGCTGGATTCCGCCGGGGACCTCCCCCGTTTGCCGAGCACGGGTCGGCGGGTTCAGATGTCCAGGCGGCGGCGCCGGGTCGGCCGTTGAGGAAGTCGGTCGCCTTTCGGCCTTCGGCGGTCAATGAGTCGCAGCGGAAACGTTCGGACGCCACGGCGGCGGAAGCAGGAGCGGCGACCAGGAGCAGGGCGGCGCTCACCCCGGCGGACGATGCAGCACGCCGCCTTGCAGCGGATCTCCTGCCCCCTCGTGCTTGCTGCTGACGCTGGTAGCGCCTGGTGACCACGTGATTCCGATGAATCTTTGACCAACACTTGAGTTCAGGCGCTAATGTGCCGACATCACCATAGAAGCAGGGGAACTCACGTGAATCTTGACCCGTCACAGCTCTTCGACGACTCGGTCACCTGGCTCCTCCAGGCCCTCAAGGCCGGCACGGGCGAGGGCATCAAGGCTGCTGTAGCGCGGTGGTTCTCCCGGGGGGACGATGATGCCGAGCAAACCGTCCTCAGCCGCCTGGACCGCACGGCTGACGTGCTTGGCGCTGCTCCCGAAGGTCCGGAAGGCGAGGGCGTACTCAATAGTCAGCATGAGCGTTGGGTCGGCCGGTTCGAGGATGCCTACAGTGACTGGGACGGCGACCAACAAGCAGTTGCTCTCGAGGAGTTGAGGTCTCTCCTTGAGGAGCACGCACGGGCCGTTGGCGCGCAGTCGGGCGACGGTGGAGTCTCAGTGGCCGGAAACATGAGTATCAAGGCCGAAGGCGGTTCCATCGCTGCAGCCATCATCAACGGCGGAGCAAGCATCGGCTCCCCTTCCTAGCCGACTTCGGCACAGAGCTGAACGAAGCCACGGCCACCTCCAGCCAGGCGCCAGTATTTCCGGACCTGGCTCAGCTCCCCTCTGATGCGCGTTTGATCTTTGCGCAGGATCGTTCTATGGCGGCCGAGAAGGTCGTCATCTACAACTTCCCTCCCTCCCACACGTCGGCGCCTCCGCTGCCAGCTGTCAGCAAGTCCTTCGCGTCCTGGGAAGTGGGTGAACTCAGTGTCAAACCATCCGTCGGGGAGGGGCTACCCCCGTACGTCGAGCGGGCCCACGACCTCGAGTTGCGTCAGTGCCTGAGAAAGATCAGGAACGGCTCCTCCTCAGTCGTTGTGATCGAGGGAAACTCCTGTGCCGGGAAAACACGCGCAGCCTACGAAGGCGCCGGTACAGAGCTGCACGACTGGGCGCTGCTCTATCCTCACTCAGCTGACGGCCTCAGGCAGGCGGCAGCAAAGGGGCTGGTCAGGCCACGAACCATCATTTGGCTCGACGACGCCCACAGCACTGTCCTTGCCGATCGGGACGGCGAGGACGCCGCCGCTCTGCTCCTGACGCTCAAAGATGCCGTGAGCCACTTGGCGATCGTGGTCACCATCTGGCCCGGCCACTACGAAATGCTCACCGGCGCCGCCCCTGCCTCCCAGGGGCAGGACCGCCTTGCTCGGCGCCGGACGCTTCTTCAAGCCAGCCACCGCGTCACCGTCCCCGACACCTTCACCGACCGCGAGCTCGATGACTTCCAACGCCGGGTCACCGACCCGCAGTGGGTGCAGGCGGTAGACAGCGCCCGTGGTACCAAGGAGTTGACCCAGACGCTGGCCGCCGCCGTAGAACTCATGCACCGCTACCGCCGCAGCGACCACCCCGGCAAAGCCCTGGTGACCGCAGCAGCTGACCTCCGCCGACTCGGAGTGCGCGAACCCATTCCATTGCGCACCCTCACCGCAGCAGCACCCGGCTACCTGACCTCGCACGCACGCATGAAACTCGTCGGCGACTGGGCAGCAACCGCACTCGCCTGGGCACGAGAACCCTGCCATGGCGTGTGCCCTGCGCTGCCACCCGTCCTGCACCCCGACGGCATCGGACCGGACCCGGATCGATGCGACCTCAATGACTATCTGGAGCAGCACATTGCCGAGGAGCGTGCCTTCACCGCCCCTCCTTCCCCCTTCTGGCAGGCCGCGCTGACGGCAGATCTCGGCGGTCTCTCCTATGCGAAGTTGGGCACCGCAGCCTTCTCCAGCGCCCGGTTCAAGATCGCTCGTGATCTTTACATCAAGGCACTCGAGCGTCACCACACACCGGCGTTCAGTGACCTCTGCGTCCTCTATAGCGAAACGGGAATGATCCACACACGGCGCGGAATCGACGAGCTCCTTGCGCTGTGCGAACCGATTGAGGACGGCGGCGAAAGTGCCTTTCATCTGGGCACCGACATCAGTTATGTCGCGACGGGGCAGGTGGACGCCGAGTACCGAGAGAGGAGTGTCGAACTCGCGACGGCGCTGCTCGAGCGCGCTGCTGAGGCAGGCCACGCGCTTGCTAGGACCGCCCTCGTCATGATGTACGAGGATCTCGGCCAGCTGGATGAGGCGGCCGCGGTGGCGCGGGTAGCGGATGCTTCAGAAGCCCAGCAGGAGCATCCAGCGGCACTCTTGCATGAGGCGGCGGAGGGCGACGCGGACGCGCTGCACGAACTGAAGAGGCTCGCGCACACCGGCGGACCCCGCTGGCATGCCCTCGTGGCCAGGGCCTTCGACGTGCCCTCACGTCTGTGCGCGTGGCCTTCCAAGCTGAGCAAGCAAGGGGAGCGGGACCTGGCCCGGCAACTCCTGGATGCCGGCGTCGCCGCGAAGTTCGCTGCCGCTCTGGGCATGTTGCTCGACTTCCTGGACCGCCCGGAGGATCAGCAGGAGGCAGCGGCCCTCAAACGTTCGGCAGCAGAAACCGATTCACACTTCTTGTTCCAGCTGTTCATGGAACTGTGGCCCGAGCGCCGACGCGAGGCACTCGCACTGCTCAGCAGAGCACGCCGTCAGCGCCGGCACGGGGCCGTGCGGACCGTCGTCCGGCATCTACACAAGATCCCCAGTGCACGCCACGCCGCTGAAGACATCGCCCACATTCTGGCCATGAGAGACCGGCAACACTGGGCACAGTACGAACTGGCCTTGTGGATGTACGAGCGACTCGAAACAACTGAGGAGGGACTGCCCCCGCTGGAGAGCATTCCCGACGAGGTGTTCGCGCTCATGGAAGCTGCAGCGGCTCATCACCAAGACGCACGCCGCTTGTGGGGACAGCTCCTGAGTCGCATGGGGAGGGAGTACGAAGCCCGCGAGGCCCTGTTCGCCGCTGTCGACAGCGGCGACTACACCATCGTCACTCACGGCGAACTCGGTGAGCACCTGTTCCCGGACCAGCCGAACAAGGCCGAGCAGTTGAAGATGTACGGTCTCACCGCTGAGGGAGAACCACACGACGTCTGGTAGTCCAACGATCAGGAGCTACGGCCATCCACTCCTCGGCCAGTTGCCCGCGATCGAGTCCGCTCATCCATCGCAGAGCCCGACTAAAGGGTGTTGCACAGGGCCGTGTTCGGGCAGGTCAGGGCTCGCGAACACGGTCTTCTGGTCATGATGCGAGGGCGAGGTTGTGCATCTGGGCGACGGCTTGGACGGCGTGGTGGAGGCCGTCGCCGTACTGCCGGCAGTCACGGAGGATCTTGGAGTTGTTCATTCGGCCGATCACGTGCTCCACCCGGGCACGGACGGCGCGGTGCGCGGCGTTGTCGGCCTCCTCGCCCGGCAGCTGGGCCCGTCGGGGGCGCTTGCGGTGAGGGGTGACCATCCCGCAGTTCAGGTAGGCGCCGTCGCCGAGCAGGGTGACACCTTCGCAGTGCTCGGCCAGGCCGGACGCGCGCCAGGCGTGCGCGTCCGCGGTGGTGCCCGGCACGGGCCGGGCGGCGGCGATCACAAGGCGGGTGTCGGCATCCACGATGACCTGCACGTTCGCCGATAACCGGTAGTTGCGTGAGCACGTGCCGACGTGCCGGTCGCGGACCGGCAGGAGCGTGCCGTCCACGATCCACAGCCGGTCCGCCGCGTCGTTCGGCCGGGAATCGGGCTCCAATGCCAGCAGCGGTCCCAGCCGTTGGATCACCCGGCACACGATCGAGGAGGAGATCCCGAACAGTGGCGCCAGCTGCCGCATGGTCAGGCTCGTGCGGTAGTACACGGCCACGATCAGCACTCGTTCGGCCCGCGTCAGGCTCCACGGCCAGCCCCGCAGGGTGCCGTTGCCGCCCCGGTCCCGGACCGCCTTGAGCAGCCGGCCGAACTGTTCCACCCGCAACCCCGTGAACGTCTCCACCCACACCCGTTCAGACCTCAACACCCCAGCCATACACCGGAGATGCCCAGATCACGGTCTTGTGCAACACCCTTTAGGTCCGCTTGCGCGGCCACTTCTGCTCGACGATCACAGTCTGGGGTGCGGCGGGCACCTCGTCCTCGGAAGCCGGGACGAAGAGACCTGGAGTTCTGCTGCGCATGACTTCGACGTAGGTCGGAAGCTCGAAGGTCCGCTGCTCACGCTCGATCGGAATCTCCCCGAGGTGCAACGAGGCGTCTCGGGCGCCACGGACGCCCCCGCGCCGGGTCAACACTTCGAGCGTGCCGTGCACGCGGTCCACCCAGTCGCCGCGGTCTAGCGTTCGCGGCCATCGCTCCTCTACATCCTTGGTATAGGGCGGGAAGCCAAGGGCGTACGACCAAGGGACGGCTGCAGAGAGGTATTTCTGAATGCGGAATCTCTCCGCGACGGACTTACCCATGTCGCCGTCGCTGAGCCTCTTCACCTCCGCAGCTGAGATGATGGCGCAGCCGTAGTGACGCGGTTCTACGTGCCCGCATTCCTTGTACGACTTCCGGTTCGGGCAGGCGTTCCACTCGGCGGGCGGCGCCCAGTGGGTGCCCTCTTCGAAGGTGCCTTCGGGCCAGCCGTTGTAGAAGACATGAAACCCGTAGCGGGCCTGGTCAGGGTCACAGCCGTTGATCAACGTGTCGTACTGGAAGGTGCCTTCCTCTGCACCGTGGTGGGAGAGCATCTGGTAGCGGTAGTCCTCGTAGACGCGCTTGGCCTGGATGCGCAGACAGATCCAGCCCACCTCATCACTGCCGAGCCACCACTCCCAGTCGGCACCAGATCGGGTCTCCTGTTGCTGCGTGTACTGGTAGGTCAGCAGTCCGGATACCTCGGTCTGCAATGTGAGGAGCAGTTCCTGCGTGGAGGTCGTCTCGTCGTACTTCAGCCCCATGCGACGTGCATGCTCGATCTTCTTCCAGTTGCTCATCGCGGCAGTGTCCATTGCCAGGCACAAATCCCGGAACCTTTCTATCGCCATGACGGAACTCTTCCACGGACGAGCCTGCGGTGAGGGGCATTGTTCGAGCTGTGCGCCGCAGGCCGGGGAGGGTAAATCGGTGAGGGCGATGCAAGACGGCGCGGCTCTCCGGGTACCGCGCCTTGACGAACAACAGCTCTCGGGGCGCGACCGGGCACGAGCGAGACTCTGGGCGGGCACCACGTTGAGCAAGGATGGCCAGCACAATTACGCCCAGTCCGGCAGCCGGCGCCAGCACGTCAGCCCAGAGCCGAAGCCGAGCTCCTGTGGGAGGTGTTCCCACTAGATGTCGGTGTGCAGGACGTACAGGATCCGGCACAGCACCTGGCGGTCCGGGACCGGAAGACGGCCGGGGTAATGAAAGCGGCGTTCCTTCTTCGACAGCAGCGGCTCGATCCGGTCCCAGAGGTCGCCCAGTACGCTCCACGGTGAAGCCTGGCTCCTATGGCGTCCCGGAGACGGCGACGTGGGCCGGGCAGGATCCGCGGTCGCTCAAGGTGCTCCGTTCAGTCTCTATTCCTCCTTGCCCGGCCCGGACGCCAGCCCCTCGGCCCAACAACACGCCCGAGCCCTACGCACCCCCTTAGTCCGTCCCGCCGACGCTCGGGGCTCTGGCGCAGGGCCGGGGCCCGGGCACGCTGGTTCAGCAGCGGAGCCTATGCGGGACGCCGCACCCGCTGTGTCCTGGACCAAGCGCATGTCCCACAGACCGTCGGTATTCGTGGCTGAGCCCGGACAGCTTCCCGTACCAGCACGGAAGCGGTCAGGTGCCGTCGAGGCCGGCGACAGCGACGATGATGACGGAGAAGCTGACGTCGCTGACTGCTCGGTCCTCCCTGTGTAGAGGGAGGGGCGGGAGATAGGGGGTGACACTATCGAAGAGCGGGTGCCGCGTCGTCTCCGCCGCCGGAAGGCGGAGACGACACCGTGGCGGCCGACTGGAGGAGGCGCCGTGTTTGGGGTATGGACGTGGCGCAGTTTCAACGGGCCCAGGGTCCGGCGAGGGCGCATCGTCTCGGATCAATGTGGCCCGTGGTGACGCCATGCGGCAGCGAGGATCGGCTCTACCGCGAGGCCTTGTGCATCGGCATTCACGAGGACGTTCATCCGGCGCAGCGTGGTCAGTAGGAAGTGGATGTTGGGATAGTCGGGGTGGAGTAGTTCGTGGAGGTCGTCGAGAGGGAGCGGGGCATCGAATTCTGCGACCAACTGGTGCATCAAAGGGTGAAGTGCGACGACCTCGGTCAGACCGGTTGCTTCCAGCAGGCGGACACCTTCACTGGCTTTGATCTCGTCTTTGAGTTGTGCGAGAGCCTTCCGCGGTGTGTATCCCTTGACGGCCAGTGTCAGGAGGTGGTTGAGGACAATCGGCCATCCGCCGGTGGCCTCCAGGAGCGCAGCTCGTTGCGTCGGTTCGTAGTAGGGCGTCATTGGGTCCTCGCTGGAGGTCCAGCTACGGAGCCCGTCTGCGGTGGTGAGCTGGAGGAGGACGATGTTTTCCTCGTCCGCGTTGGTCAACTCACGCAGATGGTCCATCTGGGAGGGGTCCAGGAGTGCCACCACGCAGCGGCTCACTCCCTCCGGGGGCTGGAGTGTCAGCGCCTGGTCCAGCGACTGGCGCAAGGCACTGGGGCCGAAGCCTCGGGTGTCGCTGACGATGATCCGGTGCTGGCGGCCGGGCCGGCCCGCCTGCAGTTCCTTGCGGTAGTCCTTCGGTGAGCTGGGGATGATCAGGGGCGCGATGCTCGTGACGCGTTCCTGTTGGCCAGTAAGCGCTGCTTCGACATCTTCGAGCCCTGCGGCTCTGGTGCCGATCACGATTCTGAGGCCGTTGCGGCGCCTGGTCAGATCTGCGATCTGCGCCTCGGTCAACGGGCTGATGAGTCCGCCCGGGAGCGGCCTGCGTGAGTGTGCCGCAGACAGAGCGGTGACGGCTTCGCCCTCCTGGGAGGACAGCTCTTCCTCGATGCTGGCGGGGCTGCCCAGAAGCCTCAGTACGTTGCTTGAGCGTAGACGCCATCCGGAATCGTCTGCGGCGAGGACGCCCAGTCCGGCCATTTCCTCGAGTAGCGCGCGGTATTCGTCGGGCGGAGTGACGGAGAGGGTCTTTGGCCACCATTCGGCGCACTCGGTGCGCAGTTCGCGGCCTGCGATGGGCTGGTCCACTCCGTGGCGGTATGCGTGCAATGCCAGGGCGAGTGCGATGAGTTTGTACCGCGGGTCGAGGTGGAGAGTGAGGCGGACGGTGTCCCGGATGCTTTTGACGAGTGAGGTGGACCCGATGACTCGTTCCAGGGTCTCCTCGTCGATCGTCCAGGGTGGTCCCTCTGCGAGGGTTCGTCGGCTGTGTGTCTCAAGTACCAGTGCGAGCCCGATGTGCTGGATGATCTTCGGGTGGTAGTTCGCGTAGGCGAGGGCGCGGTGAATCAGGGTGTCGCTCTCGAAGCGGATGCCGAGTACTTGCATGGGATCGTGGAGGAGCCGGTAGGCGGCTCCCGGGCTGAGTGGGCCGATCACCAGGGGCTCTCCGAAGTGAGCGCCGGCCAGCGGTTGGTTGGGAAGTGAGGCGAAGCGCTGAACCTGATGAAGGCCGGCGAATACCGGTTTGAACCTTCGCCCGCTGGAACTCATGAGGTTGCGTAGGGCGGTGGTGTGTACGAAATTTTCGCGAGCGTCCCCGTCGAAGAATTCGTCGCATTCGTCGAAGAGGATGAGTAGTTTGCGTGCCTTGTCGTGCTGGAGCCAGCGATCGACATCTTCCTCGACCTGATGCATGGTGCTGGCTCTGTGGGCGCGCCGTTCGGCGATGCCGGATTGATGCAGGCTGCGCGCGAGCAGGTCCCAGATGTCTCCCGGGGTCAGGCCCATTCCCGAGGGCAGGGGGATGTAAAGACTGACGTGATGTCGTGTTCTTCTGTAGCGTGCGGCTGCCGCCTTCAACAGTGCGGACTTTCCGAGCCGCCTGCCGCCGTACAGGATGCTCGAACCTTGGGAGTCCAGGACGGCCGACAGTTCATCGCTGCGGCCGTAGAACATCTCGGCGGGCAGCGTGTCGCTCGCTTCCGGGAAGTAGGGAGTGACTGCGCTGAAGGGCGCAAGGACGCGTTCGGTGGTGGCGAACAGGCCGGTGCCGCGGGCGGCCAGGAATGCCAGGGCGGACGCGTCGAGCACGAGGACTGGTTTGTCCCGTCGAGACACGCATTCGCGGGCGAGGGCCTGCCGCTGTGCGACCCCCAGCGACCCGGTTACCACTACGAGCACGGGGAGCTGGCTGACGTCCTGTTCGATCCAACCCAACAGAGTGCGGGCGTCAGATACGGATCTGGTGGTCATTACCCGCAGTCGGCCGTCCGAGCCGGAGCCGAACTGTGGGAGGCGGCAGGGTCCGACCAGCTTCACGTCGGTGATGTCGAACCAGCGCCGGGTAGCTGGCCCCGTGAGCCCCGCGTCTGTCTCGTCGATGTATTCGATGCCTGCCAGGCGCATAGTGAGTTTCAGGTGGTGTTTGCGGGTGCGGAAGGTGTTCCACTGGGTGTGCAGTTGCTGCAGGGCGGTCAGGGCGTCAGCGGTCTGGGATCGCTGAGCGGGTGTCAGGGCCGAGAAGTCCAGTCCGCGGTGGGTCCCTCCGTTGCCGGCCTCCCGGATGAGTTCGGGCGTGATGCCGGACTCCAGCGCGTCACAGACCGTGGGAAAGAAGGCGTCGAAGTCTGTGGCGGGCTCGACGGTCGGCGGCTCGTTCCTCTCACGCACTGCCAAGAGGAACTCCTCAGCGGTCGCCAGGTCTCCTTGGGAGATCAACGCGCGGATCTTGTCTGCCATGGATGCTGAGGCGTCGGAGTTGTTGAGCAACTGGGTGGCCTTGGCCTGGAACTTGGAGCGCTCCTCGTCTCTCTGGATGTCGAGCTGTCCGAGGATTTCTGTGCACTCGCGTCGTACGGTTCCCAGGTTGTCTCCGCCGATGTTCCGTTTGACTGCTTCCAGGCGTGCCGAAACTCGAGAGCGCCCTGGTTCTTCCAACTGGCCAAGGCGAGCTGCTGTCTCCGCGCGGTGTCTGACAGTGAGGCTCAGAGCCTCCACCTCGCGTCGGCTGACGGCACGCAGGCGGTGGTGTTCTCCTCGGAGTTTGCTCACGACTTCGCTGCGGCCGCCCTGCAATTCGAACATTTCCAGAGATGTACGGGCGGTGGCGTAGTTCTCGGCGGAGGCATGGTCGCGTGCTGCCGTTTCCCATGAGGTGACGCGTGCTTTGGACACATCGTCCGATGTGACGGCGCGCAGCGGGGTGAGCTCAGCGTCGAACTCGAGGTCGGTGCATCGCAGCAGGTCGACGTTGAGTGCGATGTTCGGCGCGCTCTCGGGGCCGGCGAGCTGCCCCGTGCTCAGGAGGGCAATGCTCCCGCGTACGGACGCGAGCGCCAGGTGCGCGGCGGTTGGCAGCAGAGTATCGGGAGGGGACTCCGGGGTGTCTCCCAACGCGCGGATCTCCGTCGCGAGATCAGTGGCCAGCGGAGCCAGACGGGCGGCCAGGTGACTGAAGATGGGCGGGGGTGCTACAGGCGCCGAGTTTTGGACGGAGGTGAGCCACTCGTTCACGATCTCCAGTGATTCCTGCGCGTAGTGCAGGATCCGCCGTCGTGCTGCGCCTTGGAGCCGTGAAGACGACTTCCCCTTCAAAGCGGTGTCGGTCTTGGAGAGTAGTTTCCCCAGTGCTTCCGGCTTGCGCAGGGCGAGGAGTTGGGAGCGGACCGTGTCGAGTCGAGTTCGGTCGTCTTCAGCCGCAGCATGCAAGAGCGAGCCGATGGACCCGTCCTCGGCCCACCATGCACGGACGATTTCGTTGGCTCGTGGGAAGTGCAGTGTGCGGGGCTCCGCGAGGCTTCCGCGAGCCAAAGCACTCACCGATGTCACATCGACGTTCGGATCATTCTCGTGCCCGGGACGGCTCATCTCTTGCCCGAACGTCTGTGCGGTCAGTTGACCTCGGGCGCAGACTTCAGCGACCGTCGTGAGCATGGAGTGGAGCGTCGGCATGCCTTGAAAGTAGTCGGCGATGAAACGCAGGGCTTCGCCTACTCCCGGATCTCCGCAGACCAGGCAGACACGCAGGAAGGCCGCGGCACGCAGCAAGAGATCAGCCGAGCCGAGGCCCTTGTCTGGTTCGGTGAGGCGAGTCGCCGACTCGTTGAGGAAGGTGCCCGTGCAGGCCCCGGTCGCACTGCGCATGGTCTCGGCCAAGACGAACAGCCGGAGAGTTGAGGCGAGTTCGCCGAAGCCGTTCGCCTGCGCTGCGTGATATGCCAGGGCGATCTCGTGCTGGCCTAGGCACTCCAGTATGATGCTCGGGGTAGAGCTTTCATCTTTCGAGGCCGGCGCGGGAGTGGAGGGTTGCTGCTGAGGGATGGCCGGAGGCGCTTGCGGAGGGGCTTCGAAGGCCGTGGCTTGAGCGGCATCCGAGACTCTTACGGTGTGGGACCGGTCCGGCTCCTTTTCTTGTGAAAGCGAGTCCTGAGCGTCGACTGTTGCGGGCATACCACGGGTGGCTCCGTCGTTCTCCAGGGTGGTGGAACCTTCCGGGGTGGGAACCTCGTGGAGGTCGCTCACCAACGGTTCGATAGCAGCAGGGTCGGCTGTGCCGGTAGCGTTGCCCAGTCCAAGAGGATCGTCCGCTTCCGGTGAATCGCGCGATACGCCACGGGTCGCGGGAAGCACAGGATCAACTGATTCGTGCTCGGCCAGCGTGATCGAGGCAGCGGGTGCCCGTGGTGCGGGAAGGGTCCGGTCCATGTCTGCGTCGGCCGGGAATGAGGCCTTGCCGCGGACTACTAGCAGCACGACCGCGCGCAGTTCCTCGGGCAGAGCCCCACGCAACCGTTCGTCCAGGCGTTCCACCCCTAGATCGTCGTCGCGATGGACGGCGTCGGAGAGAGCAACGACGTCTGTAAGCAGCCTGGCGAGGTTGATGTCTTCCTCGGACCAGGTTGCTTGCCCAGCGAGCCTGTCTGCCTGGGCTCGAAGGCTGTCGATCGCCGCATGAGGCTGGGATGTCACCACATGCAGCACACGGGCAAGCCCAGACGATAGTTCTTCCCTCTCCCTAAGCTCGTCTCCGCGGTGGCGAAGAGCCGTCATAAGGCTGTCGAGTCGAACTGAGACTTCAAACGAAGATCCGTTAGCAGGATCGATCGCTGTCAGAGCCGATACCAGCGCTCCTGCCATCGCGTGGAGTGCCTGGACGGGCTCCCAAGCGTCCGAGTCTGGTAGGACGCGCCGGCCAAGAGACTCCCAGGCTTGTCGCGCGGAGCCGGTTGCCTGCTCCAACAGGGCTTCCAGCCGTTCGGCGGCGTCGTCGCATTGGCGCGCGCTGTCCAGAACGATCCCGAGCCATCCTGCTCCAGGCGTCGCCCGGTCTGTCGCCGCCTCGGCTGGGGAAAGCCCATCGACCGCATACAGCGCACCCCACTCTGTGGCAAGCCGGGCACATGAGCGTGCGAGCGTCTCCACCTCCTTTGCGGGCCAGGACGGCAATGCCCGATTCTGCAAGGTCCAGGCGAGCACGTGAGTCTGGCTGGGATCCGCGTCCCAGAAGGCGATCGCCGCGAGGAGCAGTTCGTCGCGCGGGGCCTGCTCGAGGCTCTCCTCCAGGGCGCCGCTGCGGCGACCCTCCAGCCATTCGGCTCGCGCCTGGGCGAGGCTCTCAAAGAGGGGGCTGCCAAGTGTTTCGGCATCCTGCAGCCGCTGCGCAGGAGGACGACTTGCATGTAGCTGCGTCAATGCGTGTGAGCAGACGGTGGGTGTGAGTCGACCCATGGCCGGTACGTGCAGTCGCTGCAGTAGGCGGGTCCGCCGAGTCTTGCCCATTCTGTTGAGCAGGTCACTCAGGCGGGACTGATCGAGTAGGGCGAGAACATCACCGAGGGGATCGCCCAGCCGTTCGAGCCCATCTTTGACCGCTTCGGTCAGTTGCAGAGGCGGGGCGATCGCCTTGGTACGCGGTTTGGCCGTCATCTTGACCTTGCTCATCCGTTTCCCGAGTTGCCTTCCAGATCCTGCGGTACATGTCGGTGCCACGGCTTCCCAGGCCCTGACCCCTTCAGATGCCCGTGCACGAAGGTTGTGCCGGGCGGGAGTGCGGTATCGGCATCGACACCCTCCACCTCTACACGCCACCGGGCGTAGTCGAGCTGCGCCTTGAGCGAAGGCCGTTGTTCAGGTGGCAGCCGACGTCGCTGAGGACGAATCCAACGACGGCTGAGCGGCGGACCCGAACCACTGTCACGCCATTCCGCCGCGGCTCGGGCTTCCTTCGCTTCAGGTGTGGACGGCCACCACGTGAACACGTCCGGCCCGCGCGAAAGACCCGCGGTCTGGGTCAGCAATCCGAGTACTGCCATGTCTTCGCAGGTGTGGATGATGGTCCACAGCAGAGCCGCAGAACGAACGTCCGGCCCGAAAAGGGCCGCCGTGAGACGCTGGCCGTCGAGCTGGCGGCTGTCTGCAAGTCCCCGATCGCCGTCTCGCTTGAGGGCCTCAACGATGAGGTGCTCCAACGCAGCTACGGCCGGTCGCCATGATCCCCTGGCCACCGAGGGCGCCCATGGCTGCCAACTCTGCCGAGTCCCCTGCGGGGTGTCCAACCCGGTGCCGAGGCAGAAGAGTGCCTCGTCGAATTCCCAGCTCACGGTCCCGAAGCCGGCGACGTCCACGGGATTCGCCAGCCGAAGACTCGTGGCAACCAGCCGCCTTCCGGCGCGCGCCGCCGCGACGGTCAGGTGAAGCCCTGGTGGTACTGCGATCGGCCAACTGACGACACGGACCGTGTCTTGGTGCCGGTGTACATGCTGCTCCGCCTCGTCGTTCGCATGCGGGGAGCCGTCGTGGTGGAGTTGCAGGATCAGATCGCCGGGTGGCAGCAGATCCAGTACGGCGTGGGTGAGTCGTAGCCTGCCGCCCGTCAAATCAGCCTTGCTCACTGCGACTGACAGGACGATGAGCTCGTCATCGATGTGCACGACGGTGACCTGGCTCGCACCGCCTTCCGCCTCACTCGACCGGGCCGATGGGGCTGGAGGCGCTGGGTCACCCACGCGTGAGCCGCGGCTCTCCATGAACCCGATTCCGGCCGGGGTGAGGGGGTCGAGTTCTCGGAGGACGTCATCCACTGGCAGTCGTTGTGCCCTCCAGATGCCTGCATGTTGCCAAAGGTCATCAACGCGGAGATCAATGCCGTCGGGCAGCTGGCGGCTTGTCGTCACGTCCGCAAGAGCCAGGTTGGCGTCAATCGCCAAGGCCGCGCCGGCGACGCCGGTGAGGCCATCGCCGTGCTCGCCTTCTCGGACAAGGGCGTCCAGGAGCGGCCACAGAGATGAGTAGCGGGCGCGATTGCCGGGGGCGGGCCGGCAGACAGCCCTCCATACCTCCTGGAACGTTACCGAGGTGCTGAAGGAGGCTGCTTCGGCAGCCGGTCTGGCGTACAGGCCCCACGTGCGCAGGCCGGGGGCGGTGGCCATGATCTGCGCCAAGCATTCGACGGCCGTCCGGATCAACCGCGCGACATCTGCGTCGCTGAATTCCGTTGAGTCGGACGTGAGCCAGTGAGGCAGGGGCCCGAGATCGAGGAGAGCTCGGGCGGGACCGGTGAGATAGGCGGCGAACGAGCCGATCTGGTCCCGCGCGGAGATATCGCCCCAGGAGGAAGGGACGGCCCCCAAGAGCTGTCCGTTCTCCAGGCCGCCACCGGGCCTGAGCCATCGCCCTCGCTCAATTGACTCGCTGGCACTTAGACGATGTCCTACATGGTCAGTTTGAGGAGTCGCTTGTAGCAGCAGAGGGTGGCTGCGAGTCCGAGGAAGGCCAGGTAGTTGCGGGGGTGACGCTCGTAGCGGTGGTTGAGACGTCGGTAGCCGGTCAGCCACGACATCGTGCGCTCGATCACCTAGCGGCGGCGGCCGAGTCGCTCGCTGGAGTCGATGCCTTTGCGTGCGATGCGGACGCCGATGTGCTTGCCCCATAGCCATCGCCGCAGGTGAGGGATGTCGTATGCCTTGTCGGCGTGAAGACGCCCGGGCTTGGAATCGGTCGCATGGGATTCGTGTCCCATGTGGAAGTGGGACAGCATCGGCTTCAGGGCGAGGCTGTCGTGGGTGTTGGCCGCGGAGAGTCCGACGCGTAGGGGCAGTCCGTTCGCATCCGACAGGATGTGCATCTTGGAACCGGGCTTGCCCCGGTCCACGGGGCTCGGACCTGCAAGTTCGCCCCCTTTTTTTAGCGCGGACATGGGCCGAGTCGAGGACCGGTCGCGACAGGTCGATCAGGTCTTGGCCGTGCAGCAGCTGGAGCACCTTCTGGTGCAGCTGCCCCCACACGCCAGCCCGGGACCAGATGAGGAACCGGCGATGCACGGTCGACTTCGACGCCCCGAAGCACGGGGGCAGGGCCCGCCAGGCGCAGCCACTGACCAGCACGTAGATGATCGCAGCGAAGACCGCCTCATCATCGATGTTCGCGACCCCACCACCCTGCGGACGCACCCGCGCCGGCGGCAGTAGCGGCCTCGCGATCTCCCAATGGCCATCCGGAACAATCCATCCCCACCGCCCACTCCCCATGTCCAGCACAACTATCAACTGACCATGTAGGACACGGTGTTAGACCGTGTCCTATGTGGTGATCGCTCGTTGGGCTGTGCATGGGGCGGGGTACGTGGAGTTGGATTGTTCCGGACGGGCTGTGGGAGATCGCG
>NZ_JBITEB010000013.1:0-238023 GCF_044454765.1 Streptomyces sp. NPDC051452 | reverse complement strand
CACGAAACCGTCGTCACCACCCACCAGGACACCGACGGCCACCGCCGACTCATCGCCTACACCGTCACCGACACCCCCCTCACCCCCACCGACCTGCGCACCCACCTCGCCCACACCCTCCCCGACTACATGATCCCCGCCCTCTTCGTCCCACTCGACCACCTCCCCCACACCCCCAGCGGCAAAGTCGACCGCCGCGCCCTCCCCCAACCCCACACCCAGACAGCACAACTGGCCACCAGCTACGAAGCACCCCACGACCAGACCGAGGAGGCTCTCGCCGCGATCTGGGCCGAAGTCCTCGGCATGGAGAAGGTCGGCATCCATGACAACTTCTTCGAGCTCGGCGGCGACTCCATCCTCTCCATCCAGGTCATCTCCCACGCCCGTCAGGCGGGCCTGCGCCTGACCTCCAAGCTGATGTTCGTCCACCAGACCGTCGCCGAGCTGGCGGCCGCCGTGCGGCGTGCCGGTGACGCCACCACAGCCGGACCGGGCGAGTCGCCCGAGGCGTCCGGAACGGTCGAACTGACGCCGGTCCAGCGGTGGTTTTTCGCCGAGCACACGACGTCCCCCGACCGGTACTCGATGTCCGTCCACCTCGCACTGGCCCCGGACACGGACCCCGCCGTGCTGGAGCGTGCCCTCGAAGCGGTGGTGGACCACCATGACGCCCTGCGCATGCGGTACACCACCGACGGCGCGGGCGGCTGGGGTCAGGAGTACGGCGAGCGCCCCGACGGGTTGCTCGTCGTCCGGGACCTCACGGCCGTCGACGACACCGCACAGGCGCTGCACGATGCCGCGCTGGCGGCCCAGCGCTCGCTGGACCTGCGCTCGGGCAACCTGGTGCGGGGCGTCTTCCTGCGCATGCCGGACCCGGCGCCGCCGCGCCTGTTCCTGGCCGTGCACCACCTGGTGATGGACGGGGTGTCCTGGCGGATCCTCCTGGAGGACCTGGCCACCGCGTACCGGCAGCTCGCGGCGGATCTGCCGGCCGATCTGGGTGCCAAGTCCGCCAGCTACCAGCAGTGGGCGCGGCGGCTTGCCGAACTGGTGCGCTCCGGCGGCCTCGACCACGAGACGGCGTACTGGCGCAAGGCGGTGTCCGCCACCGTGGACATCCCGTGCGACGGCCCGGCGGCGAGCAGGTACGGCGAGGTCGTCGTCGAGTCGTCGGCGCTGGACCGGTCGGTGACGGAGGCGCTGCTGCAGCGGGTGCCCGCGGCGTTCCGCACCCGGATCAACGACGTGCTGCTGGCCGCCCTGGGCCGGGTCCTGCGGGACTGGGCGGGCGCGCCGGTCACGATCGCCCTGGAGGGCCACGGTCGCGAGGAGCTGTTCGACGACGTGGACCTGTCGCGCACGGTCGGCTGGTTCACCACCATCTATCCGGTCGCCCTCGACGTGCCGGAGGGTCCCTGGGAGGCGGCGCTCAAGGCCGTCAGGAAGACCCTGCGCAAGCTGCCCGGACGCGGCCTCGGTTACGGGGCGCTGCGCTATCTGTCCGAGCCTGGCAGCGCCGCGCACACCGACCTCGCCGCCGCCCCGCATCCGCGGATCAGCTTCAACTACCTGGGGCAGTGGGACGGTGCCGCCGACGACGAGGGGCTGTTCCGGGACCGGCTGGACGGCCTCGGCGCCGACCAGGCACCCGACCAGGAACGCCCGCACCTGATCGACGTGGTCGCCGCCGTCAGCGATGGCGAGCTGCGCGTCGAGTGGCTGTACGCGCCGTCCGTCCACGCCCCCGCCACCGTCCGCCGGCTCGCGGACGCATTCTCCACCGCCCTGCGGCAGATCGCCGCCACGGCCGGTAACTGAACTAAGCATCGGAGGTTCTGCTGTGGCTCGTTACGTCCTGAGCGACGACGAGAAGAACGAAGTGGCCGCGGTCGCGGACGAGTTCCTCGCCACCCACCCGGTCTGGACGCCTCTGGAGTACGCGGACGACATCCGCGCCGAGGCCGAGCGGCTGCCGTTGGGGGTGCGCCGGTTCCTGGTGTCGTCGCGCGGCGCCGAGGACGCCATCATCGTGCTGGGGAACCTGCCCGTGGACGAGGACCTCGCGGCGACCCCGCCGAGCTGGCAGGTCGCGGAGAAGGAGGCCGCCGCGATCCGCGAGGAACTGGTGCTGCTGCTCGTCGGGTCCGTGCTCGGTGAGCCGTTCGGCTGGGTCAACCAGCAGAACGGCCGTCTCGTGCACGACGTCTGCCCGTCCAGGGGCCAGGAGACCTCGCTGACCAGCGCGAGCAGCCGACAGCAGCTCACCCTGCACACGGAGGACGTGTTCCACCCCTGCCGCGGCGACTACGTGGCCCTGATGTGCCTGCGCAACCCCGACGCGGTGGGCACGACCGTGGCGCCGGTGGATTCGGTGGAGTTCCCCGAGCGGCTGCGGTCGGTGCTGCACCAGGACCGCTTCCGGTTCTTCCCGGACGACTCGCACCATGTGGTGCCGCTGCACAGCGCGGAGCACCCGTCGGCGCTGGAGGACCGCCCGCACGAGGTGGCGTCGGTGTTGTTCGGCCCCGAGGAGGCGCCGTACCTGCGGATCGACGCGGACTTCACCGACGCCGTGCCCGGCGACGAGGAGGCGGAGACCGCCATGCGGGAAGCCGCCGGTCTGCTGGCCGCCGCGGCGCAACGCGTCGTCCTGCACCCCGGTGACGCCGTGTTCGTGGACAACTACCGGGCCGTGCACGGCCGTGACACGTTCACGCCCCGCTACGACGGGACCGACCGCTGGCTCAAGCGCACCAGCCTGGTCCGCGATCTGCGGCGTACCCACGTGCGGACGAAGTCGCGTTCGCGGCTGCTCGGCTGATGCCGGCCGAGAAGACGCGGTGGGGCGGCGGCTTCACGCTGCTGTGGGTGAGTTCGACGCTCGGCGAGTTCGCCTACAGCACGTCGCTGATCGTGCTGCCGCTGATCGTGCTGGCGTTGACCGGTTCGCCCTCGCAGGCGGGGATCATCGGCTTCGTGGACGCGGCGGCCATGCTCCTGGCGGGGCTGCCCGCCGGGGCCGTCGCCGACCGCTACGACCGCCGCGGCGTGATGCTGTGGTGCCAGGCGGCGCTGGTCGCCGTGTTCGGCGCGCTGGCCGTGCTGCTGTGGGCGGGCACCGTGTCACTGCCCGCGCTGGTGCTTCTCGCCCTGGTCAACGGGGCGGCGACGGCGCTGATGACGACGGCCGGGGAAGCGCTGATCCCCAGCCTGGTGGCCGAGGAGCGGCTCTCGGACGCGGTGGCGATGAACGGCGCGCGCACCTACGCGGGCCAGCTCGCCGGCACGTCCGCCGGCGGGTTCCTGCTGTCGCTGAAGAACGCGTTCCCGTTCGTCGTCGCCTGTCTGGCCCACCTGACCGGGCTGGTCATGCTGCTGGCCCTGAAGCGGCGGCCGGCGCCCGCCGGGGTCCCGGCCGACCGGCCGGTGATGAGCGGGCGGGGACTGCTGGAGGGGGTCCGCTGGATCATCCGCCATCCCTTCCTGCGGGTCGGACTGATCTCGGCGACGGCGACGAACTTCTTCTTCGGCGTCATCTACTTCGTCGTCATCGCCTCCGCGCAGACCAGCGGCATGAACACCGGGCTCATCGGGGTGATGGCGGCGCTGCTCGGCGTCGGCGGCCTGTTGGGCGCCCTCGCCGCGCCCCTGCTCCAGCGCGTCCTGACCGGCGCCCGCCCCATCTACGTCGTCCTGTGGACGTTCGTCGTGCTCACGGCGGGGATCGCGGTGCTGCCGGGCGGCTGGACGCCGGGGGTGCTGCTGGGGGCGATCGCCTTCGCTGCGCCGACGGCCAACGCGTACTTCACCACGCACCAGTTGAGGTTCACCCCGGACAGCCATCGAGGGCGGGTGGTCAGCGTGGCGGCCATCACGAGCGGTGCCGGCGGTGCCATCGCCCCGCTGGCGGGCGGCGTCGTCCTGGACGTGGCCGGCCGGTTCGCCGGCCTGCTGGGCTGCGCGGCGGTGATGGCGGTCGTCGCCCTGCTGACGTCGCTGAGCCCGGCCCTGCGCGACCTGCCGGAACCCCACGGCGCCGACTTCGACCACGAGGCGTCGTCCACCGCGGAACCGGCCGCGGTCGTCCCTCCTCCCATCCGCTGACAGACAGGCAGAGACACCCCCCATGACCGTTGATCTGGCCGACGCCGACCTCTACACCTCCGAGTCCCGCTTCACCATGTGGCAGGAGTACGTCCGGGCGGACGCGAAGGTCTGGAGCGATCCGGGCCTGTCCCCGTCCGGCTTCTGGTCGGTCTTCTCGCACCGCGACGTCTCCTCCGTCCTCTCCCCCAAGGCCCCCTTCACCTCCGAGTACGGGATGATGATCGGCTTCGACGCCGAGCACACCGACAGCTCGGGCGGCCGGATGCTGGTGGTGAGCGAGGGCGACTGGCACACCACGCTCAAGCGGCTCGTCGGCCCGTTCCTCTCGCGGCTGCGCGCCCCCGAACTGCGGTCGGTGCTGCACCGGGAGGTACGGGACATCATCGACCGGCTGCGGTCGCGGGACTCCACCGATATCGCCCTGGGCATCGGGCCGCGCCTTCCCGCCGCGATCGTCTGCGAGGTCATCGGCGTACCGCTCAGCGAGCGGGAGCATCTGATCGAGCTGACCAACCATGCCTTCGGCGGCGAGGACAGCAGCTTCGACAAGATGTCACCGGCCGAGGCGCACACGGAGATCCTCTTCTACTTCCACGAGCTGATCGAGCGGCGTCGTCGGCGGCCCGGCTCCGACCTGGTCAGCGCCCTGCTCGAAGACGGCCGGCTCAGTACCGAGGACGTGCTCGTCAACTGCGACAACGTGCTGATCGGAGGCAACGAGACCACGCGCCACTCGATCACCGGTGCCTTCCATATCTTCCAGGCGTTCCCGGGCACGCTGGACGCGCTGCACGCGGATCCGGAACTCGCCGGCCCGGCCGTGGAGGAGATGGTCCGCTGGACGTCCCCGGCCGCGCACGTCCTGCGGGTGGCCACGGAGGACTGCGAGATCGGCGGCCAGCGGATCCTCAAGGGGCAGCCGGTCGTGGCGTGGCTGTCCGCCGCCAACCGTGACGAGCGGCTCTTCCCGGAACCGCATCGCTTCGTCCCGGACCGCGCTCCCAACCGCCATCTGGGATTCGGCAACGGCCCGCACCACTGCCTCGGTGCCGCGCTCGCCCGGCTTGAACTACAGGCGCTGATACAGGAGTTGGCGTCCGAGGCCCGAGGTGTGGAACTCGCCGGGGACGTGCGCTGGATGCGTTCGAACCTGGTGCAGGGATACAGCAGCCTCAAGGTCTCCATGGACTGGCGCTGATCGTCCACCCATTCGTATGATCTTCAACGACCACTGGGGGGAGTGTTCGTCGTGCTGGAACTGCGCCTCAGCGTGGAGGACTTGGCTCGGGTACGCATCATCGACACCTTGGGCATGGCGTTCGAGACGCACATGGCCTGGGGGAGGTTGGGTGAGCAGCGCCGGGACGCGCTGACCGAATGGCGCCGGACGATCCGCCATCGGCTGCGCAGGGTGTCCGCGACGCATCCGGTGACGGAGCCCGCCGCGTCTCTCGTGGAGACGCTGACGTCTCCCCTCCCGCCCGACACGGACACGTTCCACACGGTGGCCGTGGAGCCGTTCTGGGACCGCATCCAGCGATTACTGAAGGCGGAACGCGACGCCGCCGGACGGGCGATGCTCGCCGGCGGCATGGAACAGGTCCTCAACAGCCGGCACGACGCCATCCGGTGGGACGCCCCGGTGCTCCGGGTCGACACCGCGCAGCCGTCAAGGCGTTCCAGCCCGGGCGGCCGGGGGGTGACCCTCGTCCCGTCCCTGTTCGCCCCGCACCCCCTGCTGATCGACGACCGCATGGGCTGGCCCGGTCTGCCGATCCTGGTCTACGACTTCACCCCGGACGCGGAGACGGCCGCCTCGCTGTGGCAGGGCGGCGAGGGGGAATCCGCGCTGCACGCCCTGCTGGGCCGCACGCGGGCCGACGTACTGGCGGCGCTGCGGGAGACCCGCTCGACCGGGCAGGTGGCCGACCGGGTGCGGATCTCGAGCCCCTCCGCCAGCAAGCACCTCACCGTCCTGCGCCGTGCCGGGTTCGTGACGACGGAGCGCCAGCAGAACCAGGCGGTCCACAGCCTCACCCCGCTGGGCGAGACCATCCTCGGCTGAAGAATCGGACCCCGACATGCCCCTTGCCTCTCCCTCGCCGTATCTGACCCGCCACACCCGGCCCGGCCGTCCCGCGCGCCGTCTGGTCTGCTTCCCGCACGCGGGGGGCGCGGCGAGCTTCTACCGCCCGTGGGCCCCGTACACGGACCCCGCGACGGAGCTGCTCGCGATCCAGTACCCCGGCCGCGAGAACCGGTTCCGCGAACCGCTGATCCCGACGATGGACCCGCTGACGTCTGCCGTCGCCGAGGAGCTGCTGGCGCTGCCGCCACTGCCGACCGTGTTCTTCGGGCACAGCATGGGCGCGGCCGTCGCGTACGAGACACTCCTGCGTCTCGACCAAGCGGGCGCCGCCGCCCACATCACCCGGCTGTGTGTCTCCGGCCGGTCCCCCGACGACTTCGCCGGCCCGGCCGTACGGACGGACGACGACGTGGTCGAGGCGGTCAGATCGCTGGGCGGCACCCATGCGGAGGTGCTCGACAACCCCGACATGCGGGAGCTGCTCCTGCCCGCGATCCGCAACGACTACCACCTGATCGACGGCTACCGCCGCCGGTCCGACGCGCCCCCGCTGCGCGTCGACGTCCACGCCCTGACCGGTGACCGGGACCCCCGGGTCACCCCCGAGGAGATGGCCGGCTGGAGTGCCCTGACCTCGGGCTCCTTCACCCTCACGGTGCTGGCGGGCGACCACTTCTACCTGGTGCCGGCGACCGAGCGGGTGGCCCGCATCGCCATGGAACCGGTAGAGCCTCTTCCGGTTTAGCGGCATACCCGTCGTCGGGGCAGCCCGCGACGAGGCCGGGGGTGCGCCGGATGTTCCCAGGCCGCCCGGAACCGGAACCTTGTCGTATGAGGCGAATCCGGTCCGTACCCATCCTGTTCCTGGTGACGCTGCTCTGCGCGGGCATCGTGGGCTCCGCCACGCTGCCACCACCCGAGACGCGCGCCCTGCGGGCCGCGGAACGCGGCGCCCACCCCCTGCGCACCACCCGGCCGTACGGCGACCTGGGCGACCTGCGGCCGCTGGGCCGCATGGTGGGCGGTGCGAAGGTGGTCGGGCTCGGCGAGGCGACGCACAGCTCGCACGAGTTCTTCGCCCTGAAGCACCGTGTGCTGCGCTACCTGGTGGAGCACGAGGGCTTTCGCACCTTCGCCCTGGAGACGAGCTGGAGCAGCGGTCTGCGGCTGGACGCGTATGTGCGCACCGGCGAGGGCGACCCGCGGCGCATCATGCGGGAGGAGTTCCAGGACACCTACGCGTGGTGGGACACGGAGGAATACCTGGGCCTCGTCAGGTGGATGCGCGCCTACAACGTCGAACACCCCCGGGACCCGGTGCGCTTCATGGGCGACGACTTCGCGTACGCGGGGCCCGAGCTGTACGACAGGGTGCTGCGGTACGCGGCCCGCTACCTGCCGGGCCTGCTGCCGCGTCTCACCACGCTGTACCGGGGGCTGCGGCCCACCACGTCGGCGGGCACCTACATGAAGACGTATCTGTCCCGGCCCCTGGCCGAGCGCCGCGCGATGGCCGTCCGCGCGGAGGCGGCGCTGTCCCTGCTCGCCCGGCAGCCGGTCCCCCGCGGCGCGACCGAGGACGCCCACGCCTGGATCGTGCAGCACGCACGGGCGCTGGCGCAGACCGCGCGCGGCTACGCGTTCGACTTCGACGATCCCGGGCAGCTGAGGTCGTCCATGCGCTACCGCGACCGTCTGATGGCGGACAACGTCGCCTGGTGGGTGGCCCGGACGGGCCGCAAGGTGCTGCTGTCCGCGCACGACAGCCATGTCTCCTACCGCACCTCCGACACGCGCTACCCCCGCATGCAAGGCGCCTTCCTGCGGGAGCGGCTGGGCGCGGACTACGTGAGCGTCGCCACGACGTTCGGCGACGGATCCTTCAACGCGACGGACCGGGACGGCACGGCCCGTGTCCACACCGTGGGAGCCCCGCCGCGCAACAGCACCGAGCGCTTGCTCGACCGGATCCGGCCCGGCGACTACTTCATGGACCTGCGCACCTCCCCCGCCGCGGCCCGCGCCTGGCTGAACACCCCCCGGCCCACCCGCAGCATCGGCACCTCCTACCCCGAGCGCCTCCACGCCATCGCGCCCACGACGTTCTACGACGTCCTCATCCACCTCCACCACGTCACACCGGCCCACCTCCTCGCGCCCCCGGACTGACAACCGCCGTCGCGGCCGGAAACCCGGTTCGAGACCCCGCCCCCCTCCGACCCCGGTCCCCCCAGGGTGATCCGCCGTCAGCGGCCCCTGTCTACGATCGCCCTCATGAGCGGTTGGACGAAGAGCCTGGACGCGGCCGGGGTCCGGGAAGCGGGGTCGCGTCGGGACTACGACGCCCAGCGGCGGGTGGTGTGCAGGTACCGGCGGACCGCGTATCTGGCCGCCAGGCTGTTGCTCCCGCGGGAGCTGCTGCCGCATGTGGTGGCGGCGACGGCCTTCATGCACCACGGGGACGATCTCCTGGACACCGGTCCCCTGCCGCGGCGCGCGGCGGCATGGGCCTCCTGGGAGCGGGGGGTGCGCGAGGCGATGGCGACGGGCACCAGTGACGACCCCTTGCTGCGCACACTCGTGCACACCGTCCGCGCTCGGCCGTCGCTGCGCGGGATCGTGGAGGACTATCTGTCGACCGCCACCGCCGAACTGCACTTCACCGGCTTCCCCACCGAGGCCGACTTCCAGGATTACGTCGACGCCTATGCGTACCCGGCGTTCATGCTCGTCGCCGGTCTGCTCGCGCCGGAGGGCGACGACGCGCGGTACCGGGCGGCGTGCCGGACGTTCATCGAGGGCAGCCAGCGGCTGGACTTCGTCAACGACCTCGCCGAGGACCTTCGCGAGGGGCGGGTGGGCATCCCGGTCGCCGCGATGGAACGCTTCTCCCTCACCGTGGACGACCTGTCGGCGACCGGGGCCGGCGACACCGGCGTGGCGGAGCTGGTGGCGGACCAGGTGGCACTCGCCCGCGCCTCCTTGCTGGCCGCCGGTGAACTGCCGGCGCTGACCCCGGCGCCCGGTCGACGGCTCGCGGGCGCGCTGCTCGACATCGAACTGCTCACCGCAAACGCGGTGCTGGCGCGGGGCGCCGGGGTGCTGCGCGGGTCAGTGAGCCCGCCGTTCGCCCGATCCCTACGCGCTCTCGCCCGCCGCTACTGACACCTCCGTGACCGGGGGCCGGCCGGGCCAGGGGATCCACAACGCCGTCAGGGTGACGACCAGGGCGGATGCCGCCACCGTCGCCATGCCCAGGGTGAGGTTCGCCGCGCTCGCCACGAAACCGATCAGGGCGGGGCCGCCGAGCAGGCCCGTGGTGCCCATCGCGGCGACCAGGGCCAGCGCGTCGGAGCCGTGCTCGGCCGCCGCGACGTACACGCACGGGGTGACGGCCGCCGCCCCGAGGCCGACGCAGGCGAAGCCGAGGAGCGTGGGGACGACCCCGCCGGCGAGCAGCGCCAGGGCCAGGCCGACGGCGGCCACGGCGCTGCCGACGCGGACCACGCGCCCGTCGCCCCAGCGGGTGCGCCAGCGGTCCGCGCACACGCGGGCCAGCAGCATCATCACGGAGACGACCGCGATGCCGAGCGGGGCCACCGTGGCGGACGCCTTGACGACGTCCTTCAGGTAGAGCGTGGACCAGTCGTTCATCGCGCCCTCGGTGATCGTGCCGAAGGCCATGGCACAGCCCATCAGCAGGGTCGTGGCGGAGGGGAGCGCGAGGCGCCCGCGGCGGCGTCCGGGTGTCCGGTCGGGCCGGGGCGCCGGTCCGTCCGGCAGCAGGCCCGTGCGGGAGCCGGCCAGCAGGAGCAGCGACAGGGCCCCGGCCACCGCGAAGTGGACCGGGACGGAGGCGGTCAGGGTGGTCGTGCCGGAGGCCAGCAGGGCCCCGGCGAGCAGGCCGGCGCTGAAGGTGGCGTGCAGCTGGGACATGGCGGTGCGGTCGTACGCCTTCTCCAGCGCGGCGCCCTGCGCGTTCATGGCGACGTTCAGGCAGCCCACGGCGACCCCGTCGGCGCAGACCGCGAGGAGGGCGAGGGGGTAGTTCGGTACGACGGACAGGGCGGCCAGTACGGCGACCAGGCCGAGGGCGGAGAGCAGGGACAGCCGCCGGGAGCCGAGGCGGCGGGTCAGGACGGCGACGAGCGGGAACGAGGCCGCGGCGCCCGCCCCGCAGGCCATCAGCAGCAGGCCCACCTCCCCGGCGCCCAGGTCGAGCCGGGACTTGAGCGCGGGGAGGCGGGAGACCCAGGTGCCGTACTGGAAGCCGAGGAAGCAGAACAGCGCCGCGATCGACCACTTGGCGCGCGGGAAGGAGAGGGCGGCAGGGCCGGGCATCAGACCGCTCTCCGTCCTTCGAGGAGGCGGCCGGCGGTGGCCACCCGGGCGGACATGTAGACGGCGTCGTCGCCGTAGTGCGGTGGGAGGTCGGCCTCGCGGTGGGCGCGGTAGCCGTTGGCCCGCCAGAACGGCTCCTTGCCGGCGACCGCGACCAGCGAGATGGTCTCGAAGCCGCGGCCGAGGGCGACATCGGTCAGATGGCGCACCAGCCGGGTGCCGAGGCCTCGGCGGCGCAGGGGCTCGCCGACGACGAGGTCGTGCAGATGGAGGTTGTCCGAGTGGTGGGCGACCTGTTCCGGGCGGGAGAGGTCGGGACAGCGAAACCTCGGGTAGGGCAGGGCGAGGACGTAGCCCGCGAGCCGGCCGTCGAGGTCGAGGACGAAGCAGGTGCCGGCGGAGGCCCGGGCCCGTGAGCGCAGCAGTTCCTCGCCCTCCGTGAGGGAGAGGTCCGCGTAGGCCTCGGTCTCCAGAGCGGCCAGCCGTGGCCAGTCGGTCTCGGCGATGCCCCGTATGCGCATGAGGTGTCCCATCTCAGTGCCGTTCGTCAGGGGTCGCGGGCGCGCCGGTGCCGCGTACGCAGACGCACGGCAGCGGGCGGACGCCGTTGAACCCCTGGGTCATGTAGCTGGTGGCGTAGGCGCCGGCGGACAGGACCCACACCGGGTCTCCGGAGGTCACGGACCGGGGTACGCGCACCGGGTGCCGGCCCTCGCCGTAGGCGTCGTCGCTGTCGCAGGTGGGTCCCGCGACGACGGCGTCGACGTGCTCCTCCGTCGCAGAACGGGTGGGGAAGACCAGTCGGTGGGTCAACTGGTCCATCTCGTAAAGGCCGTTGAACTTGCCGCAGCTCAGGTAGAGCCAGTGGTCGTCGGACCCGTCCGGGTGCCGGCGCCGGGTGAGCCGCAGGACGTGGGCGCGGACGGCGCCGTGGTCGGCGACCAGGTGGCGGCCCGGTTCCAGCACGAAGGCGAGGGGTGCGGGGCTGAGGTCGCGCAGCCGGTCCATGCCCTCGCGGAGCACGGTGAAGATCTTGTCCAGGGGCGGTTCGAGGAGGTTGCCGTGGCGGTCGCGGTAGCCGAGGGCGGGCAGCCCGCCGCCGAGGTTGACGTGGTCCGGTGTGATCCCCCGTCCGACCAGCGCGGTGAGGGTGTCGGCGAGGGTGTCCAGGGCCTGCTGCCAGGCCTCGCCGGTCATCTGCTGGGAGCCGACGTGCACGGACAGGCCCGCCGGGGTCAGGCCGGCCGCGCGGGCGGTGGTGGCCACGCGGACGGCGTCTGCCGGGGTGCAGCCGAACTTGCGGTTCAGGCCCCACAGGGCGCCCTCGCCGCTGGTGGCGAGGCGGCAGAAGATCCGGGCGCCGGGGGCGTGTGCGGCGATCGCCGTGACGTCCTCGACGCTGTCGGTGGCGAAGGTGCGGATGCCGAGCCGGTGCGCCTCGGCGATGTCCCGGTCGGACTTGACGGTGTTGCCGTAGTGGACGCGGTCCGCCGGGGCGCCCGCGCCGAGGGCCTGGGCGATCTCGGCGGGGCTCGCGGCGTCGAAGCCGGCGCCCCGGTCGGCGAGAGCGCGCAGGACCTCGTCGACGGGGCAGGCCTTGAGGGCGAAGCGGACCCGCAGGCCCGGCAGTTCCCTGAGCAGCGCGTCGTACTGGGCCTCGATGCCGGTGAGGTCGTAGACGACACGGTCGCCCGGTGCTGCGCCGAGTGCGGTGGCGAGGGTTTCGCCGAGGTCGCGTGCGGTGCCGTGGTTCACGCCGGTCCGTCCCCCGGGCCGGGTGCGGTGGTGCGGGCGGCGCGCACGAGCGCGGGCCACGCTTCGACGAGGTGGGCGAAGTCCTCGATGTCCCGCGCGGCCTCGTCGAGCAGGCGGTCGCGGCCGGATGCCAGCAGCTCGGCGAAGTCCGCGTAGCGGCCGCCCAGTTTGCGGTAGGCGGTGTCGATCCGGTCCAGCCGCCAGACGTTCTCGGCGCGGTCCAGTCCGATGCTCTCGCGCAGCAGCGCGGTGATCGCCTCGGGGCGGACCTGTCCGGTGTCGTCGAGGAGTCGGTCGCCCGCGGCCGCCATCCGGTCGTAGACGTGGTGGAAGTAGAGCATCGACAGCAGGAACTTCACGAACCGCCGCTGGTAGGCGGGGAAGCCGGCGTCGGTACGGCGTTCGGGGGTGTGGAAGTTCTCGATGTGCCGGTTGTGCAGGATGCCGGGCAGTCCCGCGTCGTGGACGAGGTGCAGGAGGAAGTAGTCGCTGCCGATGGTGTCGGTCGCGGGCGGCAGCGGAATCCGCTCGTAGACCGCCCGGTCGAAGGCGACGTTGCACATGTCGACGCGCATCGGGTCGACCAGGGTGAGCGTGGAGTCGTCACCGGTGAAGGGGGTCGTGCCCGCGCCGGTGAAGGACTCCTCCACCAGGTGCCGCCTGCGGTCCTCGGGCCAGTCGCCCGGCGCCCACAGACCGACCACGTCGTGGTAGACGCCCTCGTCCAGGCGCCGTATCTCGGCGATGTCGACGGAGAGTTCGCCGATGAAGGAGGCTCCGACGAGCGAGACCGGGCGCTCGGCGAGGGCGGCGTCGAGGTCGGTGCGGGTGACGCCGGCCGCTGCCTCGGCGGCGGGCCGGCCCAGCCAGGGCAGTTCGTGCTGGACGGGGAACACCGGCTGCCCGGAGTGGAGTTGGTAGGTGCTGTCGGAGTCCCTGCGGTGCACGGAGCGACAGCCGAGGGCGGTGGCCAGCAGGAAGGCGCGGTTGGTGCAGGCGCCGTAGGAGACGGTGGAGGGCAGCATCAGGCGCAGCAGTCGGTCGGGGTCCGGCAGGCCCGCGGTCCGCACGACCTCGCGCAGGAAGTCCCGTTGGGGTTCCTCGCCCAGGTGGTGGACGGTGACTTGGGGGACGGCGGGCAGTGCGGCGAGGACGCGTGCGTGTTCGGCGCGGGTGGGCTCGTCGCAGGAGTCGAGGACCAGCAGCCGGACGTCGGCGCCGAAGCGGCGGGCGGCGTGGGCGGCCTCGTCGTGCAGGGCGGTGAGGGTGACGGAGCAGGCCCGGTTGGTGGGCAGGACTAGGCAGATCGGGGGTGCGGTGAGGGGCTGGTTCACCGGGCGGTCCCGTCCGTCGTCCAGGAGTCCAGGCCCAGGAGTCTGCGGCCGAGCGGGTCGAGTTCGGCGGTGCCGTAGCGCAGGGCTTCGGGTTCGCGGGCGTCGCCGAGCAGGGTGGCGTTCCAGTCCGGGGTGGCCAGCGTGCGCCAGGAGTGCACCCGGGAGTCGCGCAGCGCCGTGTGCTCCTCCAGCGCGGGCATCATCGACAGGTACTGCACGGCTCGGACACCGTTGTCAGAGAGGTTCGGGCCGACGCCGTGCGCCAGCAGCCCGTTGAAGATCAGCAGGTCGCCGGCCTGGAGGTCGGGTCGGACCACCGGGAACTCGGCGCGGTCGGTGCCCGGGCGGACGGGGTCGCGGCCGGCCGGCTGGGCGACGCGCCACTCCTCGAAGCGGCGGAAGAGTTCCGGCGCGCACTGGAAGCCACCGAGTTCGGGCCGGGTGTCGGTGAGCGCGATGATGCCCTGGACGCGCTGCGGCAGGACGGCGAGGGTGGTGTCGACGTCCCAGTGCAGTTCGATGTCGAAGCCCTCGTCGGTGGGCTCGATCAGGGAGCGGGAACGGGTGTGCACATTGGGCGGGTTGAGGTTCAGCCGGTCCAGGGTGACCCACAGTTCCTCGCAGTCCCAGACGTCCACGAAGGCGTCGTAGACCCGCTGGTTCTGCCGGCTGTCCCAGAGGAGCTGGTGGTGGTAGGCCTCGACGAAACCGTAGATGAAGAGGTGCTGGTCGAGCTCGGAGCGGAACTCCGGTTCGGTGTACCAGGTTTCGGGGCGGCCGGGGTCCAGGCCCTGGAACCGCCAGGCGAAGTCGAGCAGGCCCTTGGCCTCGCCGGGGGTGATGGCCTCCCGGACGACGACATAGCCGTAGGTCTGCCAGAAGGCGTGGTCCTCCTCGGACAGCACCCTGAGGGGGCGCTGTTTGTCGAGGTCGCGCAGGGGTGTCGGGGCGAGGTAGGTCTCGCCGTCGGCGCTGAAGTAGGGGCGGTCGGATGCCGCTCGGTGGAGGTAGGGCGCGGACGTCTGCATGTGATCACTCCGGGGTGATGGGACGGCAGGCACCAACGGGGTCGGACGTGAGACATGTGCCGGTGGCATGTGCGAGGGCGTGAAGGGCCACCGGGCCTCCCTTGCGGGAGGGAAGAGGGGGGCCGCCCGCGGGGAGGTGCGGGCGGCCGGTGGGCGGGCGGGTCAGCCGGCGACGACGGCCTCGGCGGCCGCGACGCCGCAGACGCGGGCCGCGCCGTAGGTGGCGATGTGCCGGGCGCCGCGCGGCGGGGCCTGGGGCAGGCCCATCTCGACCACGACGGTGTCGGGCCGTGCGGCGAGCAGGGTGTCGAGGGCGGAGCCCATCCAGTCGTGGCGGTGCGCGTCGCGCACCACGGCGACGATCCGGCGGCCGTCGGCCGCGGCGAGGGCGGCGGTGCCCGCGTCGGCGCCGGTGAAGGAGCCGGCGGTGCTGCCGGGCAGCAGCCGCTGGAGTTCGGCGGCCACGCCCCAGGGGGTCTGGTCGCCGACGGCGATGTTGGGCGCCGGGTTGAACTGGGCGGTGAACACCGGTTCGGTGACCGGTGCGGCGGCGCCGGCTCGGGTGACGGTCAGGGCGCGGCGGGCCGCGACCAGGCCGATCTCGGGGTCGGGCGCCGTCTCGGCGGCGGCGCCGCGGGTCCGCGCGGTCCAGGCGGCCAGCGAGCGCACCCGGGCGGCCGCGTCGGCCAGCCGCTCCTCGGGCAGTTCACCGGAGCGTACGGCGGCCACGAGCGCGTCGCGCAGTCCCAGCACGGTGCCCTCGTCACACAGTCCGCCGCCCACGCAGATGGCGTCGGCGCCGGCCGCGATGGCCAGGACCACGCCGTGTTCCAGACCGTAGGTGCCGGATATCGCGCGCATCTCCATGCCGTCGGTGACGATCAGGCCCTGGTAGCCGAGTTCGCCGCGCAGCAGGTCGGTGAGGATGCGCCGGGAGAGGGTGCCGGGGCGTTCGGCGTCGAGGGCGGGCACCAGGATGTGCGCGCTCATGACGGCCCGGGTGCCGGCGGCGATCGCGGCGCGGAAGGGCGGCAGTTCACGGGCGTAGAGGGTGTCGGCGTCGACGTCGATGCGGGGGACGGCGTGGTGGGAGTCGACGTTGGTGTCGCCGTGCCCGGGGAAGTGCTTGGTGCAGGCGGCGACGCCGGTGGACTGCAGGCCCTCGACCCAGGCGGCGGTGTGCCTGGCCACCAGGTCGGTGTCCGCGCCGAAGGAACGGACACCGATCACGGGGTTGTCGGGGTTGGCGTTGACATCGGCGGACGGCGCCCAGTCGAAGTTGACCCCGCAGGCGGCCAGGCGCCGGCCCAGCTCGCGGGAGACGGCCCGGGTGAGGTCGGGATCGTCGACGGCGCCGAGGGCGTGGTTGCCGGGGAAGGAGGAGCCGGTGCGCACGTCGAGGCGGGTGACGTCGCCGCTCTCCTCGTCGATGGCGACCAGCAGGTCGTCCCGCTCGGCGCGCAACCGCGCGGTGAGGGCGGTGACTTGCTCCTCGCTGACGACGTTGCGGCCGAACAGGGCGACGGAGGCCAGGCCTTCGGCGACGCGGCGGCGCACCCAGTCGGGCGCGGTGGTGCCGTCGAACCCCGGTTGCAGTACCGCGAGGGCGTCCCGGGTGAGGGTGTCGCCGCCGGCGGAGCCGCTGCCGGACGCGGTGGTGACGATGGTGGTCATCGGGGCGTCATCCCTTCACGGCGCCGTCGGTCAGACCGCTGACAGCCTTGCGTTGCAGGAAGATGAAGAGGATCAGGATGGGCAGCGCGAACAGGGACGAGGCGGCCATGGTGGCGCCCCAGTCGTCGCCGAAGGCGGTCCGGAACTGCGACAGCCACAGCGGCAGGGTCTGCTTCTCGTTGTCCTTGTTGAGGATCAGGACGAGGGGGAACTCGTTCCAGGCGGTGATGAAACCGAACAGCGAGGTCGCCATCAGGCCGGGCGCGAGCAGCGGGAAGATCACCTTGACGAAGGCCTGGAAGCGGGTGCAGCCGTCGACCATGGCCGACTCCTCCAGCTCCTTGGGCACGGCGGCGACATAGCCGCGCAGCGTCAGGATCGTCAGGGGGAGCACCATCATCGTGTAGAAGACGGTGAGCGGGACGAGGCTGTCGAGCATGTCGTTGTCACGGACGATCATGTAGATGGCGATGATCATGACCTCCCAGGGGGCCATCTGCGCCAGCATGAAGGTCACGACGAGCCCACGCCGGCCCTTGAAGCGCATCCGCGTGAGGGCGAAGGCGGCGAACAGGGCGATGACGAGCGAGAAGACCACCGACAGGACCGTGACGGTGACCGAGTTGGCGACCAGCGTCCAGAAGTGGTCGGCGTGGACGACCTTGTCGAAGTGGCTGAAGGTGACGTGGGTCGGGAACCAGACGGGATCGTCGGTGATGATGTCGTTGGCCGGTTTGAAGGCCGTGGCGAACATCCAGTAGACGGGGAACACGAAGCCGACGAAGAGGACGACGGCGGTCGCGTTGGGCCAGACACGGCCGAGAACCGAGCGCTTCACAGCTCGTCCTCCTCTTGCTTGAGCACCATGCGCAGGTAGTACGAGGTGATGGCGAGCAGGACCAGGATGGTCAGGAACGAGATCGCCGCGCCGACTCCGAAGTGCTGGTTGCCCACGCCCTCGACATAGGCGTAGATCGGGAGGGTCTCGGTGAGGTGGTCGGGGCCGCCCTCGTTCATCGCGAAGATCTGCGGGAACGCCTTGAAGACCCAGATCACCTCGAGGAAGGTCGTGGCGTAGAGGAACGGCCGCAGGAAGGGCAGGGTCACCGAGGTGAAGCTCTTCCAGGCGTCGGCGCCGTCCAGCGAGGCAGCCTCGTACAGTTCCTTCGGGATCGTGGTGGTGGCGGCGTAGAGGTTGATCGCCACGAACGGGATCGACTGCCAGACGATCAGCAGGGTGACCACGGCGAAGGTGGAGAACTGGGTCTCCAGCCAGTTGTGGTCGGCCATGGAGTGCCAGCCGAGCTTGTCCAGCACCCAGTTGACGACGCCGAAGCGCTGGGCGAACAGCCACTGGTAGACGGTGGTGGCGGCGATGACGGGCATGGCCCAGGCGAGGACGAGGCCGGCCATGAGCAGCAGCCGCATCCTCTTGCCGAGGCGGGCCAGCAGCAGTCCGATCAGGGAGCCGAGGCCCATGATCAGGACGACGTTGGCGGCGGTGAAGAAGACCGAGCGCTCGACGACGTGCCAGAACTCCGACTCGGTCAGGACGTTCCGGTAGTTGTCTACGCCGTTCCACTCGGTGAGGTGCTGGATGAGCTGGCGCGGGTTGAGGTTCTGGAACGACAGCATGCCGTTCTTGACCAGGGGCCAGCCGAGCAGGACCAGGGTGGCCAGCAGAGCGGGCAGCAGGAGCAGGTAGGGGGCGGCGGCGCCCCGGCGGGACGGTCCGCGGGAGGTGCGGTCCTCACCTCTCGGCGGCGCCGGCACCCGGGCCTTGTGGACAGCGGGCTCCCCGGCCGTGTCCGTGCCTTCGGTCTGCACTGACATGCGTTGTCATCTCTTCCGTGGCCGTACGAACGACTTCCTCGGCCGTGCCTACGGCGTCCGTGGCCGCACGCACGGCACATGACTGCCGGGGGTGCCCGTGCGGCACCCCCGGCGCGGTCATCAGTTCTGCTGGGCCAGGCGCTTGTTGATCTCGCCCTCGACCTGCTTGGCGGCGTCCGCCGGGGACTTACCGTTCAGCACCGCGGTCATATAGGACTTGATCGGGTTGGGGGTGTTCTCCACCGCGGCCCACTCGGGGATCAGCGGGGTGGTGCCACCGGCCGCGGCACCCGGGGCGGCGGCCTCGGCGGCGCCGTTGCCCTTGAGGTTGGCCTCCAGGGACGTCTTGTTCGGGATGACGCCGTTGAGCTTGGCCAGCTCGCCCTCGTACTTGTCGGACAGGGCGATCTTCAGGAACTCCTTGGCCAGGGACTGCTTCTTGCTGCCCTGGGCGACGGCGAGGTTGGAGCCGCCGAGGAAGACGCCCTCGGGCTTGTCGGCCGTCTCGCCCGGGATGGTGAAGTAGCCGAGGTCCTTCTCGATGGCCTTGTTGGTCTGGACGGCGGTGCCGGCCTCCCAGCCCATGCCGATGAAGGCACCGGTCTTGCCCTTGGCGAAGACCGTCGCCTGCTGCGGGGTGGCCTCGTCCTTGTCCTTGGGGGCCTTGGAGTAGGAGGCGTACTTCTTGTAGATCTCGATGGCCTTCGCGACCTTCGGGTCGCCGAGGTTGGAGACGTACTTGCCGCCGTCCTTCTTCACCAGGTCGGCGCCCTGTCCGATGGTCAGGCCGTCGAAGAAGTACCAGTTCTGGCCGGGCAGGTAGAGCGGCTCGGCGTCGGTCTTCTTGCCGATGGTCTCCAGGTCCTTGAAGAACTCGTCCCGGGTCTTGGGCGTGGTCTTGATGCCGGCCTTCGCCCAGATCGCCTTGTTGTAGATGACGACGCGGTTGGCGAAGTACCAGGGGGCGGCGTACTGCTTGCCGTCGTAGACGGAGGACTGGGAGACCGACGGCGTCCAGTCGGCGCCGATCTGCTGCTTGAGGTCGCCCAGTTCGGCGAGACCGCCGGTGGCGGCGTAGGCCGGGGTCTGGGTGTTGCCGACCTCCAGCACGTCCGGCGGGGTGTCCTCGGAGAGGGCGGTGGTGATCTTCTGCTGGATCCCGTCCCACTTCTGGATCTCGAACTTGAGCTTGGCACCGGTCTTCTTCTCGAAGGCGGCCTGGACGTCCTTGGACCACTGCGGGGCAGCGGAACCGTCCATCGTCCAGACGGTGAGCGTCTGGCCCTTCCAGCTCTCGGGACCCGCGTCCTTACCGCTGTCCTTGCCGTCGTCGCCGCCACACGCCGAGACGGAGACCATCATGCCCGCGATCACGATCGCGGCAGCAAGCTTGCGCTTCACGCCACCCTCCTCAGGGATGCCACTAACCCCCCACGCCCTCGGCGGTGACCTGCGTACGACGCTGTTGCACGTAGGGCTCGGGCCTGGCCACTAATGGTGTAGACCAGTAACGTGGAGCTTGGCCTAGACCTTTCGGGGTGTCAAGGGTGGTCCGGAAAGCCGGTGACGGCCGTTACGAGAACGTCATCGGAGTGCGTCCGTCCCCTTCGCCCGCTCTGCGCCCGGGGCATTCGGTTGGACTAGACCATAGGGCAGTTGGTCGCTATAACGGGAGCCCATCGACACAGCCGGGAAGGCAGGCATGACCACCGAAGTCAGCAGCGCCCAGCCGCACGGAGGGGTACCCGGCCGCACCGCGCGCGTGCCGAAGTACTACCGGATCAAGCAGCAGCTCCTCGCCATGACCGAGGCGCTCGAACCCGGTTCGGCGATGCCCGCGGAACGTCTGCTCGCCGTCCGGTTCGACACCTCGCGGACCACGGTCCGGCAGGCGTTGCAGGAACTCGTGGGAGAGGGCCGCCTCGACCGGATCCAGGGCAAGGGCACGTTCGTCGCCCAGCCCAAGCTGTACCGCACGCTCCGGCTGACCTCGCACACCGAGGACATGCGGACCCAGGGCCTCACACCCGCCTCGCAGACACTGGACATCGGGGAGGTCCCGGCAGACGAGAAGCTCGCGGGTCTGCTCGGCATCACCATCGGCGAGCGGGTACTGCGCATCGAGCGGTTGCGGCTGGCCAGCGGTGCTCCGATGGCGATCGAGACGACACACCTGTCCGTGCGGCGCTTTCCGGGACTGCGCCGGTCCCTGGCCGGCTGCCCCTCGCTCTACACCACGCTCGCCGAGGTGTACGGCGTCCATCTCGCGGAGGCCGACGAGACCATCGAGACCTCCCTGTCGACCCCGCGCGAGGCGCAGTTGCTCGGCACCGACGTGGGTCTGCCGATGCTGCTGCTGTCCCGGCACTCGCGGGACGCGCGGGGCACCCCGGTGGAGTGGGTGCGCTCGGTCTACCGCGGCTCCCGCTACAAGTTCGTGGCCGCGCTGCGCCGGCCGGATCCGCGCCTGTCGCCCGCGACGGTCCGGCTCCGCGGTGGCGCGCCGGACCAGGACGGCCTCGGCCCCGGCTGAACGCCCGGGCCCGGTAGGGCTTCGCGGCCGCGGAGGCGCCCGGCCCCCGCGGCCGGCCGCGCTCACTCCTGGACGAGCGTGATGTCCCGGTCGCCGACAGCGTGGAAGGCGGGCAGCGGCACGATGCCCGAGGGGCGCAGCTCCACGAGCGTGGCCTCGACGTGTGCCACCCCCGCCCGCAGCGCCTCGGAGGAGACCTTGCCGGAGTTCTGCCAGCGGTGTTCGGCGCCGTCGCAGCGGGCCCCGCTGCCGCCGATGCCGTGCCGCAGCCGGGGGTCGCGCTGGCTGAGCGAGGAGCCGACGAACACCGGGCCGGTGCCGCCGGTGCAGCGGTAGCCGCCCGAGAGGGTGACCGTGCCGTCGGGGGCGATCCGGCCGGTGGGGTCGACGGTGACGGTCTCGGCGGGGTCGGCGCCGGCCGGACCGACGGCGGCACAGAGCAGGGCGGTGGCCCCGAGGGCCGTGGCGAGGGCGGAGCGTAGGGACATGGGGGGTGTCTCCCGGTCTCGTGGGGATGGGGGCTTCCACTGGTACCGGGCGGGCTGCCCGGTACCCGTGACCGTCACCCCATCGGTGGCGCGTCCCCCGGCCACCCGGCACGGCGCACCGCCCACGCACTCAGGGCAGTACGGCGAACCCGTCCAGCTCCACCAGTGCCCGCTCGTCCCACAGCCGTACGACCTGGACGACCGCCATCGCCGGGTAGTCGCGGCCCGCCAGGTCCCGCCAGACGCCTCCGAGCCGGCCGGCCTGGGCCCGGTAGTCGGCCACGTCCGTGGCGTAGACGGTGACCCGGGCGAGGTCGGCGGGGGTGCCGCCGGCCGCGCGCAGCGCGTCGAGGAGGTTGCCGAGCGCCTTCTCGAACTGCTCGGGGAGCGTGTCGCCGGTGACCTTGCCGTCCGTGTCCAGGGCGGTCTGACCGGCGAGGAACACCACGCGGGAGCCGGTGGCGACCACGGCGTGGGAGAAGCCCCGGGGCGGGGAGAGTTCGGGCGGGTTGACGCGCTCGGTCGTCACGGGGCCTCCAGGTCGCGCGTGCCGGCGTACAACTCCTTGGCGATGATGCCCCGTTGGACATCGCTCGCGCCCTCGTAGATGCGCGGCGCGCGCACCTCGCGGTAGAGGTGTTCGAGGAGGTGGCCGCGGCGCAGGGCGCGGGCCCCGTGCAGTTGGACGGCGGTGTCGACGACGTACTGCGCGGTCTCGGTGGCGAGCAGCTTGGCCATCGCGGCGCGGGCCGGCACCCCGGCGGCGCCCTCGTCGTAGGCCGTCGCCGCCGCGTACACCATCAGCCGGGCCGCCTCCGTGCGCAGCGCCATCTCGGCGACCTGGTGGGAGACCGTCTGGAGGTCCATCAGCCTGCCGCCGAACGCCTCGCGCCGGCGGGTGTGGTCGAGGGTGGCGTCGAGGGCGGCCTGGGCCATGCCCACCGCGAAGGCGCCGACGCTGGGCCGGAAGAGGTTGAGGGTGCCCATGGCGACCGCGAAGCCGCGGCCGGTCTCACCGAGTACGTCGTCGGGGGTGACGGGTACGGCGTCGAAGTCGAGGGCGCCGATGGGGTGCGGCGAGATCATCTCCAGTGCGCCGCCGGTGAGGCCGGGCCGGTCGGCGGGGACCAGGAAGGCGGTCACGCCGCGCGCTCCGGCGCCGGGCCCGGTGCGGGCGAAGACGGTGTAGAAGTCGGCCTCGGGGGCGTTGGAGATCCAGCACTTGGCGCCGGTGAGCCGCCAGCCCCCGCCGTCCGGCTCGGCGGCCAGGGACAGCGCCGCCGCGTCCGAGCCGGCTCCGGGCTCGCTCAGCGCGAAGGCGGCGACGGCGCCGCCGTCGACGACGCGCGGCAGCCAGCGCTCGCGCTGCGCGAGGGTGCCGTGGGCGTGCACCGGGTGCGCGCCCAGGCCCTGCAGGGCGAGGGCGGTCTCGGCCTCGGTACAGGTCCGGGCGAGGGACTCGCGCATCAGGCACAGATCGAGCGCGCCGGAGGCGAAAAGCCGCCCCAGCAGTCCGAGTCGGCCGAGTTCCGCGAGGAGCGGCCGGTTGACGCGGCCTGGTTCGCCCTTGTCGGCGAGCGGGCGAAGTCGCTCGGCGCCGAGGGTGCGCAGCTCGGCACACCAGGCGGTCCGCTCGGGTCCGAGTGAGAATGCGGGCACTGCCGGTCCTCCCTCCGGGGCGGGCCACCACGGCTCTTCCCCGTCGCCTCACGCGGCGGGCCACCGCGGCTCCGCCCGGCACGTTCCGACGTTATCGCGGAAGGTTGACTGCCGTCACCAACACGATACGCTCAAACCGCGATCCCACCAGGACGCCGGTGCCACCACGACGCCCGTCCCGACGCTTCGTCACGGCAAGGGGGCGAACCGCCATGCACCTCTCGGCCCACGTCGACACCTTCGCGCGCGATCACCTGCCCCCGCCCCACGAATGGCCCGAGCTGCGCTTCGACCTGCCCGAGCTGCGCTACCCCGACCGGCTGAACTGCGCCGCCGAGCTGCTGGCCGGGGGCGCCCCGGACCGCCCGGTCTTCCACACCGCGGACGGACCCACCTGGACCTACGGCGAGCTGCGCGGGCACGTCGACCGGATCGCGCACGTCCTCACCGGCGAGCTGGGCGTGGTCCCCGGCAACCGGGTCCTGCTGCGCGGCCCCACCACACCCTGGCTCGCCGCGTGCTGGCTGGCCGTGCTGAAGGCGGGCGCGGTGGCCGTCACCGTGCTGGCCCAGCAGCGCCCGCACGAGCTGGCGACGATCTGCGGGCTGGCCCGGATAGGGCACGCGCTGTGCGACGTCAGGGCGGTGGCGGACCTGGCGAAGGCGGCGGCGCCCGGGCTGCGGATCACGACGTACGGCGGTGACGAGTCCGACGACCTGCTGCGCCGCCCGGCGCCCGGCACCCCGTACCCGGCCGTCGACACCGCGGCGGACGACGTGGCCCTGATCGCGTTCACCTCCGGCACCACGGGTCGCCCGAAAGGGTGTATGCACTTCCACCGGGACGTGCTGGCGACGGCGGACACGTTCTCGCGGCACGTGCTGCGCCCCCGCGCGGACGACGTCTTCACCGGCAGTCCGCCGCTCGGCTTCACCTTCGGCCTCGGCGGTCTGGTCGTCTTCCCGATGCGGGCCGGTGCCAGCACCCTGCTCCTGGAACAGGCCGGCCCCCGTCGGCTGCTGCCCGCGATCGCCGAGCACCGCGTCTCGGTGCTGTTCACCGCGCCGACCGCGTACCGCGCCATGCTGAGCGCGCTGGACGGGCACGACGTGTCGTCGCTGCGCCGCTGTGTGTCGGCCGGCGAGAACCTGTCGGCGGCCACCTGGCGGGCCTGGCACGAGCGCACGGGCATACGCATCATCAACGGCATCGGCGCGACCGAGCTGCTGCACATCTTCATCGCCGCCGCCGACGAGCACATCAGGCCCGGTACGACGGGCGTGCCGGTACCGGGCTGGCAGGCGCGGATACAGAACGGCGCCGGTGAACCGGTGGCCGACGGCGAGCCCGGGCTGCTGGCCGTGCGCGGCCCGGTCGGCTGCCGTTACCTCGCCGACCCGCGCCAGCGCGAGTACGTGCGCGGCGGCTGGAACATCACCGGCGACACCTATGTGCGCGAGAGCGACGGCCACTTCCGCTATGTGGCCCGCGCCGACGACATGATCATCTCCGCCGGGTACAACATCGCCGGACCGGAGGTGGAGGACGCGCTGCTGCGCCACCCGGACGTGGTGGAGACTGCGGTCGTGGGCCGCCCCGACGAGGGCCGCGGCCAGGTGGCGGTGGCGTACACGGTGCTGCGCGAGGGGGCCCCGCGCGACCCGGAGGCGCTGCGTGTCTTCCTCACCGGTGAACTGGCTCCCTACAAGTGCCCGCGCGCGTTCGTCTTCCTGGACGCGCTCCCCCGCACGGCCACCGGAAAGCTTCAGCGGTTCCGGCTGCGCACCGAGGGTGACCGGCAGTGAGGCCGACGGCCTAAAATGATCAACGTGTCCGAGCAGCACGCCCCCAGGTCCCTCATCGTCACGCTCTACGGCGCGTACGGCCGCTTCATGCCCGGCCCGCTGCCGGTCGCCGAGCTGATCCGGCTGTTGGCCGCGGTCGGAGTGGACGCGCCGTCCGTGCGCTCCTCGGTGTCCCGGCTCAAACGGCGCGGCCTGCTGCGGCCGGCGCGCACCGAGTCCGGCGCGGCGGGCTACGAACTCTCCGCCGAGGCACGCCAGTTGCTGGACGACGGCGATCGCCGGGTGTACGCGACGACGCCCCCGCAGGACGAGGGCTGGGTGCTGGCGGTCTTCTCCGTCCCGGAGTCGGAGCGGCAGAAGCGGCACGTGCTGCGGTCCCGGCTGACGGCCCTGGGCTTCGGCACGGCGACTCCCGGTGTGTGGATCGCCCCGGCCCGGCTGTACGAGGAGACCCGGCACACGCTGACCCGGCTGCACCTGGAGCCGTACGTGGACTTCTTCCGCGGTGAGCACCTGGGGTTCGCGCCGACGGCCGAGGCGGTCGCCCGCTGGTGGGACCTGTCCGCGATCGCCAAGGAGCACGAGCGGTTCCTCGACGCGCACGCTCCGGTGCTGCACGCCTGGGAACGGCGGACGGACACCCCACCCGAGGAGGCTTACCGCGACTACCTCCTCGTCCTGGACTCCTGGCGCCACCTGCCCTACACCGATCCGGGCCTGCCCGCCCCGCTGCTGCCGGCGAACTGGCCGGGCCTGCGCTCGGCGGAGGTGTTCCGCGGGCTGCACGCACGGCTAAGGGACGCGGGGGCGCAGTTCGCCGGCGTGTGAGCCGGGGCGGGGGCCGTGCCCTCAGCGGTCGAGCGACAGCCGGGGGCGCGGTGCGTCGGTGCGGCCGGTCCGCGGGGGCCGGCTGCCGGCGCGGTAGGGCGCGGGCCAGACGACGCCGGGCCCTTCGTAACCCTGCTCGGCCGCCGCGTGCAGGGTCCAGTGCGGGTCGTACAGATGCGGTCGGGCCAGCGCGCACAGGTCCGTACGCCCGGCCAGCAGCAGGGAGTTGACGTCGTCCCAGGACGAGATGGCGCCGACCGCGAGCACCGGGACGCCCACCTCGTGCCGGATCCGGTCGGCGAACGGCGTCTGGTAGGAGCGTCCGAACTCCGGCCGCTCCTCGGCCACCACCTGCCCGGTGGACACGTCGATCGCGTCGGCGCCGTGCGCGGCGAAGGCGCGGGCGATCTCGACCGCGTCCTCGGCCGTCGTCCCGCCCTCGGCCCAGTCGGTGGCCGAGATCCGCACGGTCATCGGCCGCTCGGCCGGCCACACCGTGCGGACGGCGTCGAAGACCTCCAGCGGGAACCGCAGCCGCTTCTCCAGGGAACCGCCGTAGGCGTCGGTGCGCCGGTTGGTGAGCGGGGAGAGGAAGCCGGAGAGCAGATACCCGTGGGCGCAGTGCAGTTCCAGCAGGTCGAAGCCGGCCCGGGCGGCGCGCCAGGCGGCCGCCGCGAACTGCTCGCGGACATCGGTGAGCTGGGCACGGGACAGCTCGCGCGGGACCTGGCCACCCGGTTTGTACGGCAGCGCGGAGGCGGCGACGAGGGGCCAGTTGCCCTCGGGCAGCGGTTCGTCCATGCCCTCCCACATCAGTCTCGTGGAGCCCTTGCGCCCGGAGTGCCCGAGCTGCACGCCGATCGCGGTACCGGGGGCGCGGGTGTGCACGAAGTCGGTGACGCGGCGCCACGCCTCGGCCTGCCGGCCGGTGTAGAGGCCGGCGCAGCCGGGGGTGATCCGGCCCCGCTCGCTGACGCACACCATCTCGGTCATCACCAGGCCGGCGCCGCCCAGGGCCCGGGCGCCCAGGTGGACGAGATGGAAGTCGCCGGGGACTCCGTCGGTGGCGCAGTACATGTCCATCGGTGACACGACGACCCGGTTGCGCAGGGTCAGGCCGCGCAGCCGGAACGGGGTGAACATCGGCGGGGTGCCGGGCGGGCAGCCGTACTCGCGTTCCACGGCCTCGGTGAAGCGGGCGTCGCGCAGCCGGAGGTTGTCGTGGGTGACGCGGCGGCTGCGGGTGAGCAGGTTGAAGGCGAACTGGCGGGCGGGCTGGCCGACGTACAGCCGCAGGTTCTCGAACCACTCCAGACTGGCCCGCGCGGCCCGCTGGGTGGAGGCGACGACGGGCCTTCGCTCCTCCTCGTAGGCCGTCAGCGCCGCGTGGACGTCGGGCTGTTCCTCCAGGCACGCGGCGAGCGCCAGGGCGTCCTCCACCGCGAGTTTGGTGCCGGAGCCGATGGAGAAGTGGGCGGTGTGGGCGGCGTCCCCGAGGAGGACGGTGTTGCCGTGCGACCAGCGGTCGTTGACGACGGTGCGGAAGGTCGTCCAGGTGGAGGTGCCGGAGCGCAGGGGGCGGCCGCGCAGCGCGTCGGAGAAGACCTTGGCGCAGCGCTCGACGGACTCCTGTTCCCCGAGCTCGTCGAAGCCGGCCGCCCGCCAGACCTCCTCGCGCATCTCGACGATGACGGTGGAGGCGTCGGCCGCGTACGGGTAGCCGTGCAGCTGCATCACGCCGTGCTCGGTCTCGGCGATCTCGAAGCGGAAGGCGTCGAGGGCGAAGTCGGCGGCGAGCCAGATGTAGCGGCAGCGGTGTTCGGTGATCCGCGGCCGGAACACCTCGGCGTGGGCCGCGCGGGTGGCGCTGTGCACTCCGTCGGCGGCGATGACGAGGTCGTACTCCCCGGCGAGGGCGTCGGGGTGCGGTGCCTCGGTGCGAAATCGCAGCTCCACCCCGAGGGAACGGCAGCGGTCGTGCAGGATCTCCAGCAGGCGGTGCCGGCCGAGGGCGGCGAAACCGTGTCCGGAGGAGGTCTGGCTGAAGGCGCGGTGGACGATGTCGATGTCGTCCCAGCGGACGAAGTCGCGGCGCAGGGCCTCGTAGACCACCGGGTCGGCGTGTTCGATGCCGCCGAGCGTCTCGTCGGACAGGACGACTCCGAAGCCGAAGGTCTCGTCCGGGGCGTTGCGTTCCCACAGGGTGATGTCACGGGCCGGGTCGAGGCGTTTGAGCAGTGCCGCCGCGTACAGGCCGCCCGGGCCGCCGCCGATGATCGCGATGCGCCGGGGGCGGGCCGGCGCGGCCGGAGTCGCCATCCCGGCTCACCTCCCCCGCCACTTGGGCGGGCGCTTGTGGGTGAAGGCCTCGTGGAACTCCGCGTAGTCCTCGCCGTTCATCAGCAGGGCCTGGGTGGAGGCGTCCAGTTCGATCGCGGCCGACAGGGGCATGTCCAGCTCGGCCGTCAGCAGGGTCTTCGTCTGGGCGTGGGCGAGGGCGGGGCCGTCGGCCAGGCGGCGGGCCAGCCGGGCGGCCGCCTCGTCCGCGTGGCCCTCCTCGGTCAGCTCGCTGATCAGACCGATCCGCTCGGCCTCCGGCGCGCGGACCGGCTCGCCGAGCATGAGCAGCCGGGTGGCGTGGCCCAGGCCCACGACCCGGGGCAGCAGATAGGCCGCGCCCATGTCGCCGCCGGAGAGGCCGACCCGGGTGAAGAGGAAGGCGAAGCGTGCCGAGGGGTCCGCCACCCGGAAGTCGGCCGCGAGGGCGAGCACGGCGCCCGCGCCCGCCGCGACCCCGTGAAGGGCGGCGATCACCGGGAACGGGCATTCGCGGATCGCGCGGACCACCTGGCCGGTCATCCGGTTGAAGTCGAGCAGCTGGGCGGTGTCCATGGCCAGGGTGGCGCCGATGATCTCCTCGACGTCGCCGCCGGAGCAGAAGCCCCTGCCCTCTCCGGCCAGCACCAGGGCGCGCGCCGAGCGCTCCCGGGAGAGTTCGGCGAGCAGGTCCCGCAGGTCGGCGTAGGCGCCGAAGGTGAGGGCGTTGAGCTTGTCGGGGCGGGCGAGGGTGACGGTGGCCACGCCGTCGGCGAGCTGGACCCGCAGGTGTTCCCAGTCGGAGGTGCGGGCGGCGGATCCGGTGAAAGGACTCATGACGTGCGGCCTCCCAGGGCGGCGGTGCGTCACGTAGCGGCGGTCGGTGCCTCACGGTGGTACCCCATGAAGTTATCACCTGTTTGTGACTGTCGTCACGGGGGCGCGACAAGCGTGCGTCGACCTGCCGGGCGCTCACGCCCTCGGCCGGTCACCGGACGTCGACAGCCCGGTAACAAGGTGGCCCGTGGGGCGAGGCGGGCCGTCCGGCCGGGTAGGCCGCCCGGTACCGGGGCCGACGGTCCCGGTCGAAGCCCGACGACGGTCCCCGTGGCCGGACCCGTACCATTTCCTACAGTCGAAAGCAGGACAGCCTGCTCCATGAACGGACTCGCCTTGCACGAACGCCCCACGGAATCCGCCTCCTGGCGCATCGCCCTGCCGCACACCACGGCGGCGGTGCCGGTGGCGCGCGCCCTGGTGCGCTCGGCTCTCACCGAGGTCGAGCATGCCGCCGATCACGACACGGCGGAGCTGCTCACGGCGGAGCTGGTGGCCAACGCGGTGGAGCACACCGCCGGGCGCGGCCCGATCGAGCTGGTCGTGGAGCTGCTGCCGACCGGCTGCCGGGTGGAGGTGCACGACCCGGATCCGGCGCCGCCCGGCCATCTGACCCGGCCGGTGATCGAGGAGCCCGACCCCTGGCAGGAGGGTGGGCGCGGTCTGCTGCTGATCCGCGCCCTCAGCTCGTCCTGCGGTCACCGCCCCACCCCGTCGGGCAAGGCGGTGTGGTTCAGACTGCCTGCGGTTCCCGCTCAGCGGCGTCCGGCGTGACCTCGGGGGCCGTGCGGGCCAGCGTGGAGTGCCGGCGGCCGTAGGCGAGGTAGACCAGCAGTCCCGCCACGAGGAACCCGGCGAACTGGAGCCAGGTCCGCCAGCCGGTCTCGTAGCCGAGGTAGAGGCAGAAGGCGACGCCGAGCAGCGGGGCCACGGGGTAGAGCGGCACCCGGAAGCTGCGCGAGAGACCCGGTTCGCGGCGGCGCAGGGCGATGACCGCGATGTTGACGACGGCCATGATGGCGAGCGTGCCGATGGTGCACAGGTTCATCACGGCGTCGAGGGAGGCGAAGGCCGCCGGGAGGGCGAAGACCCCGGCGACGATCAGCGTGCCGGCGACCGGCGTGGCGGTCTTCGGGGACACCTTCTCGAAGACGCGCGGGATCAGGCCGTCCCGGGACATCGACATCAGGATGCGGGTCTGGCCGTACATGACGGCGAGGACCACGGAGGCGATGGCGACGACCGCGCCGAAGGCGATGACCCCGCCGCCGACGCCGGAGCCGGTGACCTCGTTGACGACGTAGGACAGGGCGGCCGGGCGGTCCGCCACCCGGTCGCCGCCGACGGCGCCGATCGCGGCGACGGCGACCGCGCAGTACAGCAGGGTGACCAGGCCCATGCAGACCATGATCGCCACGGGGACGTCCCGGCGCGGGTTCTTGGCCTCCTCGCCGGCGGTGGTGATCGCGTCGAAGCCGATGTAGGAGAAGAAGGCGGCGGTGGTGCCGGCGCCGATGCCGCCGAGGCCGGCCGGGGAGAACGGGGTGAGGTTGCCGTCCTTGAAGGCGCTGTAACCGATGGCGCAGAAGGCGACCAGGATGACGAGCTTCACGGCGGCCATGGCGGCGGTCGCCCGGGCGCTCTCGCGCACTCCGCGCACCAGCAGCACGGCGGCCAGGGCGATCACGATCACGGCGGGCAGGTTCAGGACGCCGTGGTCGGCGGGCCCGGCGGACAGCGCGTGGGGCAGCCGCAGGCCGGTGAGGCTGTGCAGCAGTTCGTTGACGTACTGGCTCCAGCCGACGGCGACGGCCGAGACGGAGACGCCGTACTCCAGCAGCAGGCACCAGCCGACCAGGAACGCGGTGGACTCGCCGAGGCCCGCGTAGGCGAAGGAGTACGAGGAGCCGGAGACCGGGATCGCGCCGCCCAGCTCCGCGAAGGAGAACGCGGTGAAGACGCAGGTCAGCGCGGCCAGCACGAAGGAGACGACGACGGCGGGACCGGCTTGGGCGACGGAGTCGGACAGGCCGACGAAGATTCCGGTGCCGACGATGGCGCCGACGCCGAAGCAGATGAGCTGGAAGAGGCCCATGGTGCGCCTGAGGCCGTGGCCCTCGCGGTCGGCGCCCGATTCGGCGACGAGCAGGTGGGGGGACTTGATGCGGGGAGCGGGCATGCGGGTGGTGCTCGTTTCTGGTGGTGCGGGGCGCCCGGCACGGGGTGTTCCCCTCGATCCGGGCGGGGCCGGGCGGTGAGGGAGGAGGGCGCGGCGGCGGCCGCGGAAGGGGTGGCTCCGGGCCGCCGGTCAGGATAAGGCTGGTCAGGCGAGTGTGGCTACCAGCACCGCCTTGATCGTGTGCAGCCGGTTCTCCGCCTCGTCGAAGACCACGGAGTGGGCGGACTCGAAGACCTCGTCCGTCACCTCCAGGGACCGCAGACCGTAGGCGTCGTAGATCTCCTGCCCCACCTTGGTGCCGAGGTCGTGGAAGGCCGGCAGGCAGTGCAGGAACTTCACGTCCGGGTTCGCGGTGGCGGCCAGGACGTCCATGGTCACGGCGTAGGGCGCGAGGTCCTTGATCCGCTCGGCCCAGACCTCCTTGGGCTCGCCCATCGAGACCCAGACGTCGGTGGCGACGAAATCGGCCCCCCTGACACCCTCGGTGATGTCCTCCGTGAGGGTGACCGCGGCGCCGCTGCCCTCCGCGAGCTTGCGGGCCCGGGCCACGACCTCCTCGTCGGGCCAGTACCGGCGGGGCGCGACGATCCGTACGTCCATGCCGAGCAGCGCGCCGGTGACTAGGTAGGAGTTGCCCATGTTGAAGCGGGCGTCCCCGAGGTAGGCGAAGGCGGTCTGGCGCAGCGGCTTGGCGCTGTGCTCGGTCATGGTGAGCACGTCGGCGAGCATCTGGGTGGGGTGCCAGTCGTCGGTGAGGCCGTTGTAGACGGGTACGCCGGCACAGGCTGCCAGCTCCTCGACCTTGACCTGGCTGTCCCCGCGGTACTCGATGGCGTCGAACATCCGGCCGAGGACGCGTGCCGTGTCGCGCACGGACTCCTTGTGTCCGATCTGCGAGCCGACGGGGTCCAGATAGGTGGTGTGGGCGCCCTGGTCGGCGGCGGCGACCTCGAACGCGCAGCGGGTGCGCGTCGAGGTCTTCTCGAAGATCAGCGCGATGTTCCGGCCGGCCAGGTAGCGCGTCTCGGTCCCCGCCCGCTTGGCCGCCTTCAGCTCGGCGGCCAGCTCGACCAGACCACGGAACTCGTCCTCGGTGAAGTCCAGCTCCTTGAGGAAGTGGCGGCCGGCTAGGGCGGTCGGGACTGTCGCCATGGGGCGCTCCAGGGATACGGACGGACAGGGACCTTGGAATTCTATACGACAGTCGACATTTATATGCGAAGGGCTTCCGCCCGTCCCGGCGACACCCTCCCCCGCCGTCCGGTCACACCCTTCCCACCCTGCCCGGTCACACCCTTCCCCACCCTGCCCGGTCACACCGCCTCGCGCTCCAGGGGACAGCTCATGCAGCGCGGGCCGCCCCTGCCCCGGCCCAGCTCGCTCCCCGGGATCTCGATCACCTCGATGCCCTGTTTGCGCAGATGGGTGTTGGTGGTCGCGTTGCGCTCGTAGGCGACCACGACCCCCGGTTCGACGGCGAGGACGTTGCAGCCGTCGTCCCACTGCTCCCGCTCGGCCGCGTGCACGTCCTGGGTGGCGGTCAGTACCCGGATCTCACCGAGCCCGAGTGCGGCGGCGATGGCGCGGTGCATGTGCTCCGGGGGGTGGTCGGTGACCTTCAGCTCCCGGTCGCCGACGCCCGGCTCGATGGTGTAGGACCGCAGCATGCCGAGCCCCGCGTACTGGGTGAAGGTGTCGCCGTCGACCATGGTCATCACGGTGTCGAGATGCATGAAGGCCCGCCGCTTGGGCATGTCGAGCGCCACGATCGTGCGCGCCGAGCCCGCCGCGAAGAGGTTGTGCGCCAGCATCTCCACCGCCTGCGGGGTGGTGCGCTCGCTCATGCCGATCAGCACGGCGCCGCCGCCGATCACCAGGACGTCACCGCCCTCGATGGTGGAGGGGTAGTCGGCCTGCCCCCGGGACCAGACGCGGAACGTTTCGTCACGGAAGAGCGGATGGTGGCGGTAGATCGCCTCGAAGTGCACGGTCTCCCGCTGCCGGGCGGGCCAGCGCATGGCGTTGATGGAGACGCCGTCGTAGATCCAGGCCGAGGTGTCCCGGGTGAAGAGGTGGTTGGGCAGCGGGCGGAGCAGGAAGTCGTCCAGGTCCATGACGTGGAAGCGGACGGAGGTCGGCTCCTCGTGACCCTCCAGGAACTCCCGCTTGGTCATCCCGCCGACCAGGGCCTCGGCCAGCTCGCCCGGGGTCATCCGGTCGAAGCAGGCGCGCAGGTGGTCGGTGGCGAGGGGGCCGTACTCCTTCTCGTCGAAGACGCGGTCCAGGATCAGACGGCGGGCCTCGGCCCACTCCAGTGTCTCGGTGAGGAGGTCCCCGAAGAGGTGGACCTCCACACCGCGGTCGCGCAGGACGTCGGCGAAGCCGTCGTGCTCGGCGCGGGCCCGGCGCACCCAGAGCACATCGTCGAAGAGAAGGGCGTCCTTGTTGCTCGGGGTGAGCCTTTTGAGCTCGAGATCGGGCCGGTGCAGTATGACGCGGCGCAGCCGCCCGGCCTCGGAGTCGACATGCAGTCCCATGCCTTCATCCTGACCACCGAGACCGGGGTTCACCCGCCCCTCGGCGGTTTCCGCGCCTTCTTGTTTTCGTCCCCTTGACGAAAAGAGATCGACTGCTTATCGTCGTCACGACGAAAACGAGGGGGTCGACATGGCCGACATCACCCGGCGCCCGGGGTGGCGCCATCTGCGCGGGACACCGACCGCGCACATCCGGTACCACCGCTCCGGACGGCTCGTGCACGACGGTCTTGGACTGAGCTTCTGGTTCCGCCCGCTGACCGCCACGCTCTGTGAAGTCCCGGTGGACGACCGCGAGCTGGCCATGACCTTCCACGCCCTTACGGCCGACTTCCAGGACGTCACGGTGCAGGCGACGGTCACCTACCGCCTCGGGGACCCGGCGCTGGCCGCCACCCGCCTGGACTTCTCCATCGACCCGGACACCGGCGTCTGGCGCGGCACCCCGCTGGAGCAGCTCGCCACCATGCTCACCGAGACGGCCCAGGAGCACGCCCTGGACGTCCTGGCCCGTACGCCGCTCGCGGCCGCGCTGACCGACGGGGTGGGCGCGGTGCGCGAACGCCTCGCGGCGGGTCTGGCCGCGGAACCCCGGCTGCCGGCCACCGGCGTCGAGGTGGTCGCCGTCCGGGTCGTCGCCCTCCGCCCGGAACCCGAGGTGGAGCGGGCCCTGCGCACCCCGGCCCGGGAGCAGGTGCAGCAGGAGGCCGACCGGGCGACGTACGAACGGCGGGCCGTGGCCGTCGAACGGGAGCGGACGATCGCCGAGAACGAGCTGGCCAGCCGCATCGAACTGGCCCGGCGCGAGGAGCGGTTGGTCGAGCAGCGGGGCACGAACGCACGGCGCGAGGCCGAGGAGCAGGCGGCCGCGGACGCCGTGCGCGCCGACGCGGAGGCGGCCCGCATGGAACGGCTGGCCCAGGCGGAGGCGGCCAAGGCGGTACGGCTCGCCCGCGCCGAGGCCGAGAAGGCCCGTGAGCTGGGCGCGGCCCGGGCCGAGGCACGGGCGGCGTGGCTGCGGGTGCACGCCGAGGTCGACGCGGCGGTCCTGCACGCCCTCACCGGGATGCGGCTGGCCGAGAGCGTGCCGAACATCGACAGCGTGACCATCTCGCCGGACGTGCTGACGGGGCTGCTCGCGAAGCTCGGCGGCGGCTCCCGCGAGGTGGGGGCGTGAGCCTCGCCCCGCGCGCGGTGCTGGTCCACCGGACCACCGAGTACGAGGAACTGGTGGCCCGGCACGGCACGCACGGCCAGGCCGCCTTCCTCCTCGCCTCGCGGGGCCGGGACATCGCCGAGGTCGCCGAGCGCCACCGGCGCACCCGCCGGGCGCTGGCCGACGTGACCGCCGCGATACCGCTGACCTGGCGTCAGGCCTGGGTCGAGCGGGCGGACCTGGAGCGGTTCCTGTTCGCCCCCGAGGACCTGGTCGTGGTGGTCGGGCAGGACGGGCTGGTCGCGAACGTGGCCAAGTACCTGACGGGGCAGCCGGTCATCGGCATCGACACCGACCCCGGCCGCAACCCCGGGGTGCTGGTACGGCACCGCCCGCGGGACGCGGCGAGGCTGCTGGCCTCGCCGGGGACGGCCTGCGAGGAGCTCACCATGGTCGAGGCGGTGGCCGACGACACCCAGCGGCTGGTGGCGCTCAACGAGATCTACCTGGGCGCGCCCGGTCACCAGACCGCCCGTTACCGCCTGGGCCTCGACGGCGACGGGGGTGTCGCCGAGGCCCAGGCCTCTTCCGGGGTGCTGGTGGGAACCGGCACCGGCGCAACCGGCTGGCTCCGCTCGGTGTGGCAGGAGCGGGGCGGCCGGCTCGCGCTGCCCTCCCCCACCGAGGACCGGCTGGTGTGGTTCGTCCGCGAGGCCTGGCCCTCGCCGGTCACCGGCACACGTCTGGTGGCCGGCGAGCTGGCCGCTGCCGAGGCGCTGACGCTCAGTGTCGAGTCCGACCGGCTCATCGCCTTCGGCGACGGCATCGAGACGGACGCGCTCCAGCTGACCTGGGGGCAGACGATCCGGGTCGGGGTGTGCGAGCGGCGCCTGCGGCTGGCCGGGTAGGGGCCTTTCCGGGGGACCTTTCCGTAGGGCCTTTACGTCGGGCCTTTCAGTCGGGCCTCTTCGTCAGATCGCGGTGCAGGGGACGGGCCAGCGGCGGATGCGCGGGGGGAGGGTGACCGCCCAGCCGGCGCTGACCAGGACCAGCCGCTCGGCGGCGAGCAGGGCGGCGGCCTCCCGCCCGGTCGCGTCGAGGGCGTCCAGGGGCGTGGGCTCCAGCAGCCGGAGGAAGACGCCGCACAGAGCCGGGTGGTCGAGGGTGAGCCGAAGGGCGGTCCCCACGTCCCTGCGGTCCAGCACCGTCACGAAGCCGGGGCCGCGCCGGTGGTACAGGCTGCCGTAGGCGTACGCGGACCGCCAGGCGGCCAACCCGTCGGCGTCAGACGGCAGTTCGTCGGGCGGTGGCAGGTGGCGCAGTGCGCCGAGGTCGTAACGCGGGCTGCCCGTGGCGCGCCAGCTCACGCTCAGCCCGAGACTCTGGCACTCGCGCAGGAACCCGACCGCCTCCGCCGTCCCCGGGCCCCGTCCGCCGAGGTCGAGGGGCTCGGTCACCTCCACCCGGCGCCCGGTGAGCCGGTGCGGCACGGTCGCCGGCAGCCCGCTCATCCGGCGTCCTCGGCCAGGCGGACCGGCTCGCCCCAGGTCGGCAGCGACACGTACGTGGGGCCGTCGCGGAACAACAGGCCCAGCGAGAAGGCGTCCTGGACCCATTCCCGCAGCTCCGTCGTCGTCGGCGCGTGGCCGTCCGCGGTCAGCAGCCGGTGCAGCGCGGGCACGGTCCGGCCGTCCTCCAGGCGGCGCAGGGCCCCGGCCCGCCAGCCGGTGAAGCGGTGGGTGGCCGGGGGGCGGCCGTGCCGCCGGTCGTGCACCAGCAGCGCCTCGCCGTCGTCCTCGAACAGCAGCCGGGAGCGCGCGTGCCCGGCCCGCCACCGGGCCACGGCGTCCTGGAGCCGCCGTTCGGCCGGCCCCGTGATGCCCGCGGGCTCGCTGTCGAACAGATAGACAAGATCGACGAGTTCGTCCTCCGGCAGGTCGTAGACGTGCTGGTACATCTCGGCCGGCCGGCGCTTGCCGAAGCCGAGTCCGGGATCGGTGAAGTGCGGGCTGAACCGCTCCAGCTGGATCCGGTGGGCGCCGCTCGGCGGCTGGAGGTGCACCAGGGCCGGGAGTTGCTCGACGACGGGCGCGTAGTCCTCGGCGGTCTCGCCCGGGAAGCCGTACAGCAGGTTCCAGGAGCAGGTCAGCGCGTGGTTCTCGCACTCGCGCAGGGTGCGTACGTTGCGGGCGCCGGTGACGCCCTTGTCCATCAGGTCCAGTACGCGGCTGCCCAGGCTCTCGATGCCGGGCTGGATGTGCACCGTGCCCGCGGCGCCGAGCAGTCGGAGCTGCGCAGGGGTCAGGTTCGACTTGACCTCGTAGTGCAGCCGCAGGTCCCAGCCGCTGTCGGCGACGCGGGGCAGGAAGTCGCGGAAGTAGGCCATGTCGATGATGTTGTCGACGGTGACGACGTCCAGCAGGCGGTGGCGGCGCACCAGCCGGTCGATCTCCGCCCACAGCCGCTCCCCCGGCTTGGCGCGGAAGGCCATCGCGGAACCGTTCAGACCACAGAAGGTGCAGTGGTGCTTCTCGCCCCACCAGCAGCCCCGGGCGCCCTCCACCACCAGTTTGGGGTGGACATACTCCCGCACCGGGGAGGCGTCCAGGGCGCTCTGCCACTGGTCGTAGTCCGGCGCGGGGATGTCGACGGGCGCCACGGTCCGCCGGGTCTCGGCGTTGACCCGGGACCGCGTGCCGTCCCACCAGCACAGGCCCGGCACGTCCACCGGTGCGGTGCCCGCGTCCAGATGCCGCAACAGGGCCGGGAAGGCGTACTCGGCCTCGCCGCGGACCACATGGTCGACGTAGGGGTGGTTGCGGTGCAGGGCGTGGCCCATCGGGCCCTCGCAGTTGCTGCCGCCGAAGACGACCACCAGGTCCGGGCGGCGCGACTTCAGTTCGCGGGCGAGGGCCAGGGAGGCGACGTTCTGCATGAAGGTGCTGGTGAATCCGACCAGGTCCGGCCCCTGCGCCAGCACCTCGTCGGCGCAGCGGGCGATGAAGTCGGCGGCGTGGGGGCGCATCGCCACCGCGGTCTCGACGGGAAGATCGCGGGCGGCGGCGTAGTCCCGCAGCCGGGCCAGGCCCCAGTCCGGGTCGTCGTACAGGGCGCCGGAGAAGACCCAGTCGCCCAGGCCGTGGAAGATCGCGTCGCTGCCGACGGCCACGTAGTCGCCCGGCCCGATCCGGCCGTCGGAGCGGTCCAGGAGGAACTCCGCCCAGCGCAGCGAGGCGTGGAACTCGCTCACCTCGTCGCCGGGGCGGGTCCGGCGCAGCAGACTGTTGAGCAGGCCCAGTTGCAGCGAGGGCAGGTCGATCGGGTGCCACGGCATCGTGACCAGGTGGACGCGCATGCTCAGCGGGTCGGCCGCTTCTCCAGTATCGCCGGGCGACGGCCGGTGCTCCGCTGGTCCTCGCGGACCACGACCTTCTTGATCTCCACGTCCACCACTCCCCCTCGCGGCCTGCGAACACCCTTGTGCCGCACGGCCGTCCACCATATGGACACGTGTGTGCGGAACACAAGGGCCTTCCGTGCCGGCCGGATTCCGGCGTGCGCCTACAGCCGCGGGTCCACCGGCTCCGACTCCAGCGCCAGCGCCCCGAAGACCGCCTCGTGCACGCGCCACAGCGGCTCACCCTCCGCGAGCCGGTCCAGGGCCTCCAGGCCGAGGGCGTACTCACGCAGGGCGAGCGACCGCTTGTGGTTCAGGAAGCGGTGCCGCAGCCGGGCGAGGTTGTCCGGCCGGGTGTATTCGGGACCGTAGACGATCCGCAGGTACTCCCGGCCCCGGCACTTGATCCCGGGCTGGACCAGCCGCCCGTCCGCGTCGCGGACCAGCGCGCCGACCGGCTTGACGACCATGCCCTCGCCGCCCCGGCCGGTCATCTCCAGCCACCAGTCGACACCCGCGCGCACCGACTCCGGGTCGCCGGTGTCGACGTAGAGGCGCCGGGTGGTCTGGAGCAGGCCGGTGCCGTCGTGCTCCACCAGGCGGTCGAGCAGGCCCAGTTGCTCGTCGTGCGGCAGCGTGGCGAGGCTGCGCCCGCGGGCGGCCAGGATCTGGAACGGGGCGAGCCGGACGCCGTCCAGGCCGTCGGTGGCCCAGCAGTAGCGGCGGTACGCGGTGGTGAACGCGGCGGCGTCGGCGGCGCGTTCGCGCTGCCGGGCCAGCAGGCCGCCCACGTCGGCGCCGCGCGCGGCGGCGGTCTCCAGGGCGGCCAGCGCCCCCGGAAACACCGCCCCGGAGGCGGCGCCCACGGCGGCGTACTGGCCGCGCAGCAGTCCGGAGGCCTTCAGCGACCAGGGCATCAGCTCGGCGTCCAGCAACAGCCAGTCCGTGTCGAGGCGATCCCACAGGCCCGCGTCCCCGATCGCCGAGCGAAGGCGTTCGAGGATCTCCTCGGTCGTCCTGCCGTCGTCGAAGAAGGGCCGGCCGGTACGGGTGTACAGCGAACCCGTCGGACCGTCCGGCACGCCGAAGCCCTCGCGCGCCGCGCGCGCGTCCCGGCAGACCAGGGCAACGGCCCTGGAGCCCATGTGCTTCTCCTCGCACACGACCCGCGCGACCCCGTCCCGCGCGTACTGCGCGAAGGCCTCCCGGGGGTGTTCCAGGTAACCGTCCTCGGCCGAGGTGGCCGTGGGCGCCATCGTCGGCGGCAGGTACGGCAGCAGGCGCGGGTCGATCGCGAAGCGGCTCATGACCTCCAGGGCGGCCGCCGCGTTCTCCTCGCGGATGGCCACCCGGCCCGTGTACCGGGTCTCCACCGCCCGGCGGCCGTGCACGTCCGTCAGGTCCAGTGGCCGTCCGTCATGGCCTCCGGGAGCGTCGGAACGCAGCGGCCTGGCCGGCTCGTACCAGACCCGCTCGGCCGGTACGTCGACCAGTTCCCGCTCCGGCCAGCGCAGCGCGGTCAGCTTGCCGCCGAAGACGGCACCGGTGTCCAGGCAGATGGTGTTGTTGAGCCAGCCGGCCGTCGGGACGGGGGTGTGGCCGTAGACCACGGCCGCGCGGCCCCGGTACTCCTCCGCCCAGGGGTAGCGCACCGGCAGCCCGAACTCGTCGGTCTCGCCGGTGGTTTCGCCGTACAGGGCATGCGAGCGGACCCGGCCGGAGGTGCGGCCGTGGTACTTCTCCGGCAGGCCGGCGTGGCAGACGACGAGCCGGCCGCCGTCGAGGACGTAGTGGCTGACCAGGCCGTCCAGGAACCGGCGGACCTCCGCCCTGAACTCCTCGCTCTCGCCGTCCATCTGGGCGATGGTCTCGGCGAGCCCGTGGGTGTGCTGGACCTTGCGGCCCTTGAGGTGACGGCCGTACTTGTTCTCGTGGTTGCCGGGCACGCAGAGGGCGTCGCCCGACTTCACCATCGCCATCACGCGGCGCAGCACACCGGGGCTGTCCGGGCCGCGGTCGACCAGGTCGCCGACGAAGACGGCGGTACGGCCCTGTGGGTGCACACCGTCCTCGTAGCCCAACTTGGCCAGCAGCGACTCCAGTTCGGACGCGCAGCCGTGGACGTCGCCGATGATGTCGAAGGGGCCGGTGAGATGGGTGAGGTCGTTGAAACGCTTCTCGGTGACGACGGTGGCGGTCTCGATCTCCTCCACCCCGCGCAGCACGTGCACCTTGCGGAAGCCCTCGCGCTCCAGGTGCCGCAGGGAGCGCCGCAGTTCGCGGACGTGCCGCTGGATGACCCTTCGGGGCATACCGGCGCGGTCGGCGCGGGCGGCGTTGCGCTCGGCGCAGACCTCCTCGGGCACGTCCAGCACGATGGCGATGGGCAGCACGTCGTGCCGTCTGGCCAGCTCGATCAGCTGTCGCCGGCTGTCCTGCTGGACGCTGGTGGCGTCGACGACCGTGCGGCGGCCGGCGGCCAGCCGCTTGCCGGCGATGTAGTGCAGGACGTCGAAGGCGTCCCGGGTGGCGCCCTGGTCGTTCTCGTCGTCGCTGACCAGGCCCCGGCAGAAGTCGGAGGAGATCACCTCGGTGGGCTTGAAGTGCCGGCGGGCGAAGGTGGACTTGCCGGACCCGGAGGCGCCGACGAGGACGACCAGGGAGAGGTCGGTGACGGGCAGGGCTCGTCCCGTGCGGGTCTCGGTCATGCGGCCTTCGTCTCCTTCTCGAGGCCGAACACGGCCATCTGGGTGGGCGGCCCGACCTCCGGGTCGTCCGGTCCGACGGGGGCGAACGCGACCTCGTAGCCGTATCGTCCGGCCACGGTCGCCGCCCAGGCGCGGAACTCCTCGCGGGTCCACTCGAAGCGGTGGTCGCCGTGGCGTGCGTGCCCGGCGGGGAGCGTCTCCCAGCGGACGTTGTACTCGACGTTCGGGGTGGTCACGAGGACCGTGCGGGGGCGGGCGTGCCCGAACACGGCGTACTCCAGGGCGGGCAGCCGGGGCAGGTCGAGGTGTTCGATCACCTCGGCGAGCACGGCGGCGTCGTAGCCCTTGAGCCGGTTGTCGGTGTAGGCGAGCGAGCCCTGGAGGAGCCGCACCCGGGCGGCCTGGCGCTCGCCCATGCGGTCCAGTCCGATGCGCCGGGCGGCGATGGTGAGGGCCCGCATCGAGACGTCCATGCCCACGATCTCCGTGAACCGCGCGTCCTTGAGGAGGGCCTGTACCAACTGGCCCTGTCCGCAGCCGAGATCGAGGACGCGGGTGGCACCGCCGGCGTGGAGGGCGGTGATGATCGCCTCCCGGCGTCGCACGGCGAGCGGCGCCGGGGTCTCCTCCGTCCCGGCCGCCGGCGGCTCCGGTGCCGGCCCGGTCCCGGTCGGTCGCGCGTCCCGCGACCGTGTCCGGCCGTCGGTCTCGGCCGCCGCCTCCGCCGCGTCCGTCTCGCCGTCGATGTCCCCGACCGCGTTGTCGATCTCCTCGACCTCGCTGTCGTCGGTCTCGGCCAGCCGCACCAGCTCCAGTCGCTCCATCGCCTGCCGGGTCAGCGACCAGCGGCGGGACAGGTACCGGCTGGTGATCAGCCGCTGCTCCGGGTGCGCGGGCAGCCAGCCCTCGCCGGCCCGCAGCAGCTTGTCGACCTCGTCGGCGGAGACCCAGTAGTGCTTGGCGTCGTCGAGGACCGGCAGCAGGACGTACAGATGACGCAGCGCCTCGGCGAGGGTCAGCGTGCCGGACTCGAGGAGGAGACGGACGTAGCGCGAGTCGCCCCAGTGCGGGAACTCGGTGTCCAGCGGGACCGGTTCGGCGCTCACGGTCCAGCCGAGCGGCGCGAACAGACGGTGTACGAGGCCGGTGCCACCGCGGGCGGGCAGGGCGGGGATCTCGACGCGCAGGGGCAGTGGGGTGGACGCGCGCTCCGGGCGGGCGTCGCACACCCCGCGCAGGGCGCTGGAGAACACGCCGCTCAGGGCGACCGCGAGCAGCGAGGAGGCGGCATAGGGGCGGTCGTTGACGTACTGGGCGAGCGCTGCGTCGGGCGCGCCGTCACGTCCCTTGCCCTTGCCCCGCCGCACCAGCGCGACCGTGTCGATCTCCAGCAGCAGCGCGGCCGTGCAGCGCCGTTCGTCCGCCTCCGGGTAGAACACGTGGGCGGTGCCGTAGGAGGTGGAGAACTTCTGCGCCTTACCGGGGTGCTTGTGCAGCAGGTAGCCCAGGTCGGTGGCCGGCTTGGCGGCGTCGCCGCTCGTAGAGATCGTCAGGAACACGTGTCCGAGTCTCCCGGCCCCGCACTGCCCTGACCAACGGTTTTCCGGCGCCATGCGCCGTGCCCTCTCAGCGTCCGGTGTCTTCCTTCTTCCACGGGCCGACGCCCAGGCGGCCTGTCGTGCCGAGGTCGAGTTCCGGGGTCACGGTCACCGGCGGTGCCCCCGGCTTGGCCCACACGCGCACGTACGGGGCATTGACGGGAGTGCCGTCCGTGGTGGTGTCGCGCCAGGTAAGGACGGCGTAGGCGCGCTCGCCGGGGCGGAGGGTGAGGGGCCGGGGGCTGCCGTCGGCACCCGTGCCGGTGGCGACCTCCTCGCCGTGCACGACGCGCACGCCGGTGACGGGTTCGTGGTCGGTGCCGAGGACCCGCAACGTGGGGCGGCCGCCCAGGGTGTACGCGCGCGTGCCGCAGTTCTCCAGGTGCAGGCTCACCGCGCGCAGCCCCATGGCGGCGTCGCCCCGGTCGGCGGCGAGGTGGATCCCGGAGGCCGGGCAGGTGCCGCTCGTGGAGGGGGCCTCGTCGGCGGGAACGCTCCTGACCTTCTCGATCGCCACGCTCGTCACGGCCGGACCCCGCGCGGGTGGGCTGCCGAGGTCGGCGGTGTTCCTCACCGTCCGCCCCGGTGGGACCGCGGTGACGGTCCGCTCCAGGGTGTCGACGGCGCCTCCGTCGGCGGACACGAGGGCGAGGGTGACCGTGTAGGTCATCGCCGTTCCGGTGTGGTTGGTGACCGTCAGCCCGGCCGAGAGGCCGCCGAGCGCGCAGTCCTCGCCGGTGCCGGACGTCCGGCCGGACAGGTCGGCGATCCGCACACCGTCCTGGGCCGCCGCGGTGCCGGCGGGCAGCGGGAGCGGCGTCCCGGAGGGCTTGGGGGCGGTGCCCGCGCGTGACGGGCCGTCGGCCGGGTCGGCCGCGTGGCGGGACGGGGCGGACGGGCACGGCGGGTCGGCGGAGACGGGCCGGGGACCGGCGTTTGGGCGGGACCCGTCCGCGCGCTCGCCGGACCGGCGGTCACCGCAGCCGGTCAGGACCAGGGCGGCCGCCGTCACGGTGGCCACCGCGGCGGCCGCGCCCCGGGCCGCCCCGTTCACGACGCTTCGGCGATGACGCGCCGGGCGCTGTCGACGGCCCGCTCGTTCGCCGCGCGGGCGGCGTCCAGGTCCTTCCGGCGCCGGACGATGGCCGCCTTCTGGGCGCCGGCCTCGATGGCGTGGACGGTGTCGATGTAGCCGGTGTCGAGCTTGCAGCGGGCGTCGGCGGCCGCCGTCTCCTTCTCCTTGCCGGACGGCCCCTCGGTGCGGAACCAGGCGGTGTCGAGCGACGCCTTGTCCGGGTCGGCGTAGCGGTAGCCCTTGTCCTTCATACAGGCCGCCCACGCGCGGTCGGCCTTCTTCCAGCCCGGGTCCTTGCGCGCCTTCTTGTGGGACTCGTACCAGATTTCCATGGCCGACGAGTAAGGGCCGCTCAGCCGGAGGCCGTTGACCTTCGTCGTCCTGGGCCCGGAGCCGTAGAGCCTGCGCATCGCCTCGCCCAGGCAGCCGCCCTCGGGGACGGGCTGTCCGTGCGAACGGTGGCTGTCACCGGTCTCGTACCGGGCGGTGAGGGCCACGTACTGGTCGGCGGGCCACTCCAGGGGCTGGGCGGAGTCCTGCCGCTGCCTGTTGTGGTAGCCGTGCTCGGCCGCCTGGTCCGGGTCGTCGACCCCGTACGGGCTGTCGTCGCCGACCGTGCCGCCGCCCACGAAGGCTCCCCGCCGGACCGGGTACGTCGACTCGACGGTCCTCGGGTCCAGCGACGCGAAGCCGGGGTAGCCGAGCCGGACCATGCACTTGCCGGCGAGGATCCACTGCGCCTTGCCGAGGGCCTTCCCCGCCGCCGACGACTCGTCGGGCAGGTAGGCGTGCAGCGGGAACGCCTCCATGGTGTTGAGGCGGTGGGTGTCGGCCGCGGCACCGTCGTCGCCGGCGAACTGGCAGGCCGACAGGGTCAACAGCCCGATGAGGGCGAGAGGGAGCACTTTGCGCACCGGGTCATCCGATCAGGCATGGATCATGCGCGCTGTGACGGAGCCCACAGTTCCGGCACCCGGCGTCCACATTCCCCACACGCGACGGCGACCGGCGCTCCCCGGCAGGGGGGCCTGCCCCGAAGTCCCCTCGGTCCGGGGCTTCTCGCGGACCGAGGGGCGGCGCGGGCGGCGCCTGCTACGACAGTTGCGACTGGACCTCGGAGGAGATCAGCTCCAGGTGGTCGAGGTCGTCGAGGTCCAGGATCTGGAGATAGATCCGCTGGGAGCCGATCCCGGCGTACCGGCCGATCTTGTCGACGACCTCCGCCGGGGAACCGGCCAGGCCGTTGGCCTTGAGCTCCTCCACCTCACGGCCGATCACGGCGGCGCGCCGGGCGACCTCCTGGTCGTCCCGTCCGACGCAGGCCACCAGTGCGTTGGAGTACGTCAGGTCGTCCGCGGCGCGGCCCGCCTCCTGCGCGGCGGCGCGCACCCGGCCGAACTGCCGCTCGCTGTCCTCCAGCGAGGCGAAGGGGATGTTGAACTCGTCCGCGTACCGGGCGGCGAGCCGCGGGGTGCGGGTCGCGCCGTGGCCGCCGATGAGCACCGGGACCTTCTTCTGGGCGGGCTTGGGCAGCGCGGGCGATTCGCTCAGCTCGTAGAACGTGCCGTGGAAGTCGAAGGTCTTGCCGACCTCGGTGGCCCACAGCCCGGTGACGATCGCGAGCTGCTCCTCCAGCCGCGCGAACTTCTCCTTCGGGAACGGGATGCCGTACGCCTTGTGCTCCTCCTCGAACCAGCCCGCGCCGAGGCCCAGCTCCACCCGGCCGCCGGACATCTGGTCGACCTGGGCGACCTGGATGGCGAGCACGCCGGGCAGGCGGAAGGTGGCGGCGGTCATCAGGGTGCCCAGTCGGATCCGCTTGGTCTCACGGGCGAGACCGGCCAGCGTGATCCAGGCGTCCGTCGGGCCGGGCAGACCGGTGCCGCCGCCCATGCGGAGGTAGTGGTCGGAACGGAAGAAGGCGTCGAATCCGAGGTCTTCGGTGGCCTTGGCCACGGTGAGCAGGGTGTCGTAGCTCGCCCCCTGCTGGGGCTCGGTGAAGATGCGCAGGTCCATACACCTATCCTGCACTCCGCGCGCCCCGTCGGCCGCGCCGGAGCCGCCCGGCGCGCCCGGCCGTTGGCATCGGCCACGGGCGGGTGGAGGTCGTCCGGACCGCGTCGGCCGGACCGCGTCGGCCGGTCGGCTCGGGCGGGCCGGAGGCCGAGGAGGCCGTCATACCCGAGGAGCCGGCGGTCGGCGGGGAAGCCGGGCTCGGCCTGGCTCGGCCGGGGACCGCCCTCGAAGGCCGGGCCTCACACACCGGACGGGCTGCTCTCGTTGCCGTTCTCCGGCAACATCTCCTCGCGCGCCGCCAGCTTGCGCAGCATCTCCCTGACGCGGTCGCGGGACTCGTCGGCCGCGTCGATCGCCTCCATGCACTGCCAGTACGTGGTCTCGTCGGCCGCGGCGCTGGCCATCCCGACGAGGGCGATGCCCACCTCGCCGAGCAGGCCGCCGAGGCAGATCAGGGTCTCGCGTGCGTCGTCCAGCGCGGTGAGCTGGGCGGCCCGCAGGTCCCCCGGGTCGAGTTCGGGCGGATCGAGCACACCGCAGCCCCGGCCGGCCAGCTCGGTCAGCCCCAGCGCCTCACCGCGCAGCTCGGGCGGACCGGAGACGGCGAGGCGGCTGCCTATCGCCTGGGCCAGCGCCTGCGCCTGCCACACCTCCGCCATCATCTCGGCGGCGTCGGCGCCGCCCGCCAGGGCGCGCCTGCTGGTGAGGATGAGCCGTACCGCGTCCATTCGCTGCCCCCGTCCGTCCGCGTGCTCCTCGGCACGACTGTGTGAGTGAACTCCCTTGTTCACTACCCAGCGTGAGGGCGTCTGAGGCGAAAAACCAGAGGTAGACGGAAAATTGTGGACAACAATTCGGATTCGGCAGCCGATTTTAATACGGAGAGTAATAACGGAGTGTGGCGTTCCGCCCGTTGGGCAGCCCTCAGCCGCGGTCCTCCGACTCCGGGCGCGGGAAGCGGTGTTCGTTGCGGTCGATCTTGGCGGCCAGCGCGGTCAGCGGATCGATGTCCAGGACCTCGCAGAACTGCAGGAGGTACGCGAGCACATCGGCGACCTCGTCCGTGACCCGGTGCGCGCGCTCGGGATCGTCCATCACCCGGGACGACTCCTCCGGGGTCAGCCACTGGAAGATCTCGACCAGTTCGGCGGCCTCCACCGACAGGGCCGCGGCGAGGTTCTTGGGCGTGTGGTAGGGCTGCCAGTTCCGCGCGGCGGCGAACTCGGCCAGCCTGCGCTGGAGTCGGGCCAGGTCGAGAGGTTCGGTCACGGCTCCAGGTGTACCACTGTGACGCCCTCGGTGCCGGTGGCCCACGAGGCGTCGCTCACCGCACCCACACAGCGGACGTGCCCGCGCTCCCCCATCCGGGCCGCCGTCCCCAGCAGGGTGCGGCGCTGGGCGGGGTCGAGGGCGCGGTCGAAGCCGTCGGTGAGGACGGTGAGGCTGCGCAGGGCGTCGGGCACCTCGCCGGGGGCGTCCACGTCGAGGACCCCGGGTCCGGTCAGCAGGACCAGGGTCAGTGCCAGGTAGCGCAGTTCGCCGTCGCCGAGCCGGGCCAGTTCGGTGCGCCGGCCGTCGCCCCGGTCCAGCAGCGCCCGAACCGTGCCGTCGGGCAGCGGCTCGGCGATCAGGTCGGCCACCGGGCCGGCACAGCCCCCGCGCAGCGCCTCGACCAGCAGGCCGTGCCGACGGGTGCACTCCGCGCGGGTGCGCCACAGGACGTCGGCGAGGTTGTCGCAGCCGGGCAGCAGCCGCCCGGAGCCGGTGGGGACGGGGGCGCGCATCCACTCCGGGCGGGGATCGCAGGGGAAGACGGAGCGCAGGGCGACCACCATCTGCTCGGCCGCGGCCAGCACCCGGCGCTGCCCGTCCGTCTTGCCCGCCACCCGCAGCGGCAGCAGGGCGGTGCCGAGGCGGTCGTCGGGAAGCGGGGCGCGGGTCACCGGCGCGGAGCCGGCGGTGTGCCAGGCGGCCTGCACGGTGCGGCGCCCCGGATCGCGCAGGGCGGTCTCCAGCAGGACGGTCCCGTCGACGGTCAGCCGCTCGCCCACGATCCGCAGGGCCGGTTCGGCCTGTACGGCGATGTCGAGCCGGACCGGCCCCTCGGCACCGTCGGCCGTGCAGCCGATCCGGAAGCCGCGCCGCCCCTCGGCGTCCGGACGGGCCCGCTCCGGCACACAGGCGGCCGGGTCGGGGAACACCTCCCCGAGCGGGGCGCCGCCACCCAGCCGCGCGAGCGCCTCGTACGCGGCGAGCGCCGTCGTCTTGCCCGAGCCGCTGCGGCCCGCGAACAGGGTGACGGGTCCGAGCGGGAACCCGGCCCGCCGATGCCCGGCGAAGGCGCTCAGCCGCAACTCGGTCACCCGGGCGCGCACGTCGACACCCCCACCGGACCGCGCGGGCGCGGTCACGGCGGTCACGGACGTCACGGCGGACGCGTCGGCCGCCGGGGGCTCGACGGACACGGAAGGCACGGCCATACGCCGACCGTAGGGCCGCCGCAGGGCGGCGAACCGTTCCCCCTCGCGGTGCTTCCCACGATCGGGGGACGGGTCGACGGGACACCGGTGTGACGCCGGTATGACGAACGCCGTGCCGGTCAGCCCTCCGAGACCCCCGCGCTCTCCATCAGTCCGCTGACCTCCGTACCGGGTGGGGTGAGGAGGAAGACGTTGCGGTCGACGCGGTGCATCCCGCTGCCCAGCCCGAAGACGACGCCCGTGCTGAAGTCGAGGACGCGCTTGGCGACATCGCCTTCCGCACCGGACAGGTCCAGCAGCACCGGCGCACCGGCCATCACCGTCTCGGCGACATCCCGGGCGTCCGCGAAGACGTTGACGCGCAGCACCACGAACCGGCGCCGGGTCTCCGTCTCCGCGTCGGGCAGCGAGCGGTGGTTCACCGCGGACGGCCACGCGTCCCTGCCTCTGAGTGGCACGACCTGGGCGAGCCCTTCCCACTGTTCATCGGTGACGTCGTAACGGCTCACCGGCTCCCCCCGACCTGACTCGCACTCGATGCCTGCACCAGCCAATTCTTACGCCAAGTCACCCGTTCGGCCCAACAACGACACGATGCGCGACCGGGCCGGTTGCCGCCAAAGCGGTGAGAGTCGGGTAATATGCCTGGTTTTTCCAGTTTCTTACCGCCCTCACACCGGACTCTTCACGGGTGGCCCCCGCCCGCTCACCGGCCGCCAGTAGCGTCCGGACCCGTGCACTTGGCAGAAACACTTCAGGTGACACCCGGTCGGCGGACACGGTCGGCGGTGTCCGCCGCTTCGGGGGACCCGGCGGAAGACGCCCGGGGTCCAGCGCAGTGGCACCGCGTGCTGACGCTGCTCGCCGACATCAGCCTGTTCATCGGCACGCGCGCGGTGTGGACCCAGGCGGCCACCCACCAACCGGCCCTCGCGGGCGTCATCTCCGTCTGCTACGCCTCGGTCCTGGTGACCGGTGTGCTGGCGCTGACGGTCCGCCGGACGCGCTCGCTGGCCCGTCTGGACCTGGTGGTGCTGGTCACCGCGATCACCCTCGCGCTGTGCGCCTGGGCACTGAACCACGCCGGCGGCGACGAGGCGGCCCTCACCACCCAGGCCGCCCGGGAACTGGTCCACGGGCACGCCGTGTACGGGCGGCCGTGGCCGTGGCTGTTCCACCAGCCGGGCGTCGCCCTGACCCAGACGGCGGACGGCGGTTACGACTTCACGTACGGCTATCCGCCGCTGGCCCCGCTGCTCACCGTCCCGTTCCTGTGGCTGGGCCACGGCGGTGCCCCGGCCACCGCGGCGGCGACGTGCGCACTGGCCGTGGGCGCGGTGGTGCTGTGGCGGCTGCTGCCGGTGCCCTGGCGTTCGGCGGCCACGATGTGCTGCCTGGGCTTCGGCTTCCTGCCGATGTACGCCCGTCAGGGCTATCCGGCGATCATCGGCATGGCGCTGCTGATGCCGGTGGTGGTGCGCTGGTCCCGGCTCGGTGCCCGCGGCCGGCTGGGCGCGGCCGGGATCGCGCGGGCCGCGTGTCTGGGGGCGGCGTGCGCGGCGCAGCAACTACCGTGGTTCGTCGCGCCGTTCCTGCTCGCCGGGATCCACGCCGTGCGCCGCGGCGAGCTGGGCGGGCGGGGGGCCTGGCGGGTGCTGCTGCGGATCACCGGGATCGCCGCCCTGACCTGGGCGCTGGTCAACGCCTACTTCGTCGTGACCGCGCCCGGCCCATGGCTGCGGGGCATCTTCCTGCCGCTGACCCAGGGCGCGGTGCTGCACGGACAGGGCCTGGTGGGCGTCTCGTTGTACTTCACCCGTGGCAGCGACCGGCTGGACTGGTACAGCCACGCCAGCGTGCTGCTCGCGGCGGGCCTGCTGGCGCTGTTCGTGCTGTTCGTCCGGCGGCTGGGGCCGGCCGCGACCGTACTGCCCTGGTGCGCCTTCTACGTGGCGACGCGCTCGCAGGACGGCTACTACCTGATGATGACGCCGCTGTGGCTGGCCGCGGCGGTCACCGTGCCCCTCACGGAGTTCACGCGGGCGTGGCAGCCGCGGCCCCGCCCGTTCACCGGTCCGCGCCGGCGGCCGGCACTGGCCGCGGCCGCCGTACTGCTGCTGGCGCCCGCGTCGGCGAGCGCGATCCTCGCGGTGTCGGGGCGGCCGCCGCTGCGGATGGAGGTGACGGCGGCACGGCCGTCCTCGGGGCGCTCGCTCACCTCGCTGACCGTGCGGGTGACGAACACCGGCGACACCGCGCTCACCCCGCACTACATGCTGACGGCGGGCCAGGGGCTGGGCCGCTACTGGCCGCGCACGCACGGCCCGGCCACGCTCCGGCCACACGAGACGGCGACGGTGCGCCTGCGACCCCCCACCGGCACCTTCACCCTGCCCACCGCGACCCAACCCCGCCTGCGCCTGCGCGCCTTCACGGCCGCTCCCCAGACCCTCTCCACCCAGGTCCTACCCACCCTGAAGCCCACCCACTGACCCGGGGCCCCGACCCGGCACCAGCCCGCCGGCCGACGGCCCGCCGCCGCCCGCCGCCACGCCCGTGGCCGACCACGGCCCCCGAACCCGGCTACCGGCGCGCCCGACCCCCGGCCCCCGTCCTCGCCCACGGCCCGGGCCGACCCCGCGGCACACCCGGCATGCCCCGCCCGGCACGCGGACGGCAGCGGGAAGGGTCCGGTCCGCACGGCCGGCGGGGCGCGCGGGCAGCCCTCGGCCCGGCGAGCGGACCCGACGGCCCAGGCCTCCCTCACGGCCCTCGAACACCGCGCCGGCACGTGCGAGCGGGGGCGTATCGGTCCTTGTCGGGCGGTGTGGGCCGGCTTCGGGACACGCCGTCGGTGGCGGGAGAGGCGCAGGTCATCACCGCAAGAGGAGAAACCTCACAGCGCTCGCTCTGCACGGGTTCGAGCGGCCTGCCCTAGCATCCGAGCATGACGGTCCTGCCTGACGACGGGCTCTCACTGGCCGCCGAGTTCCCTGACGCGACGCACGAGCAGTGGCAACGCCTGGTCGAGGGTGTACTGCGCAAGTCCGGCAAGGAAGTCTCGGGCGCGGCAGCTGAGGACGCTCTGTCCACGACACTCGAGGACGGGCTGCGCACCCGCCCCCTGTACACCGCGCGCGACGCCGCGCCCGACGCCGGCCTGCCGGGCTTCGCCCCGTTCGTACGGGGCAGCCGGCCCGAGGGCGGCATCGCGGGCGGCTGGGACGTCCGGCAGCGGCACACCACGCTCGCCGGCGGTACGGCGGACGCCGTGCTCACCGACCTGGAGAACGGCGTCACCTCGCTGTGGCTGGTGCTCGGCAGCGGCGGTATCCCGGTCTCCGAACTGGGCCGGGCCCTGGACGGCGTCTACCTCGACCTGGCGCCGATCGTGCTGGACGCGCGGGCCGAGACCGAGGCCGCGGCCGGCGCACTGCTCGGGCTGTACGAGGAGCGGGGCGTCGACCCGAAGGCGGCACGCGGCAATCTGGGCGCCGACCCACTCGGCCACGAGGCCCGCACCGGCACCCCGCAGAACTTCGCGCCCTTCGCCGAGCTGGCCGCGCGCTGCGCCGAGACCTACCCGGCCGTGCGCGCCCTGACCGTGGACGCGCTGCCGTACCACGAGGCCGGCGGATCGGCCGCGCAGGAGCTGGGGGCCTCCCTGGCCACCGGCGTGGCCTATCTGCGGGAGCTGACCGAGGCGGGACTCTCCGTCGAACAGGCCGCCGGGCAGCTGGAGTTCCGGTACGCGGCGACCGCCGACCAGTTCCTGACGATCGCCAAGCTGCGGGCCGCGCGCCGGCTGTGGGCACGGATCGCCGAGGTCTGCGGGGCCCCCGGCGCGGGCGCCCAGACGCAGCACGCGGTGACCTCGCCCGTGATGATGACCCGCCGCGACCCGTGGGTGAACATGCTCCGCACGACGATCGCGACGCTGGCGGCCGGCGTGGGCGGCGCCGACTCCGTCACGGTGCTGCCCTTCGACCACACCTTGGGCCTGCCGGACGCGTTCGCCCGCCGTATCGCGCGCAACACGTCCACCATCCTGATCGAGGAGTCCCACCTGGCCCGGGTGATCGACCCGGCGGGCGGCTCCTGGTACGTCGAGCGGCTCACCGACGAACTCGCCCACTCCGCCTGGGCGTTCTTCCGGTCCATCGAGGGCGACGGCGGCCAGGCGGCCGTGCTGCGCTCCGGCCGGCTGGGCGCGGACCTGGCGGCGACATGGGCGGAGCGCTCCGAGAAGCTCGCCAAGCGGCGCGAACCCATCACCGGGGTGAGCGAGTTCCCGCTGCTGTCCGAGAAGCCGGTGCGGCGTCAGGCGGCACCCGAGCAGCCGTCCGGCGGGCTGCCGCGGGTGCGCCGGGACGAGGCGTACGAGGAGTTGCGCGCCCGCTCCGACGCGCATCTGGCGGCGACCGGCTCCCGGCCCCGCGTCTATCTCGCCACGCTCGGCTCGGCCGCCGACTACACCGCGCGCTCGACGTTCGCGGCCAACCTGTTCCAGGCGGGCGGCATCGAACCGGTCGCCGAGGGCGGCTTCGAGGACAGCGGCGCCACCGAGGCCGTGCTGTGCTCCAGCGACGCGCTCTACGCCGAACAGGCCGCGCCGGCCGCCGAGGCGCTGCGCGCGGCCGGCGCCCGGCACGTGTTCCTCGCGGGCCGCCCGGCCGACCATCCGGGCGTCGACTCGTACGTCTTCGCGGGCTGCGACGCCGTCGCCGTGCTGTCCGCGACCCTCGACCGCATGGGAGTGTCCTGATGGGAATCCCCGACTTCTCCGGCATCGAGCTGGGGACCCCGGTCGCCGACGGCACGGCCGAGGAGTGGCGTACGGCCGTGAAGCGGGCCACCGGAGGCGAGGAGCCGCTGTGGGAGACCCCGGAGGGCATCGGGGTCAAGGCGCTGTACACCGGCCGTGACCTGGAGGGCCTGGACTTCCTGGACACCTTCCCGGGCATCGCGCCGTATCTGCGCGGACCGTACCCGACCATGTACGTCAACCAGCCCTGGACGATCCGCCAGTACGCGGGCTTCTCCACCGCCGAGGAGTCCAACGCCTTCTACCGGCGCAACCTGGCGGCCGGCCAGAAGGGCCTGTCGGTCGCCTTCGACCTGCCCACCCACCGGGGTTACGACAGCGACCATCCGCGGGTGACCGGTGACGTCGGCATGGCGGGCGTGGCCATCGACTCGATCTACGACATGCGGCAGCTGTTCGACGGCATCCCGCTGGACAAGATGACCGTGTCGATGACGATGAACGGTGCCGTGCTGCCGGTGCTGGCGCTGTACATCGTGGCGGCGGAGGAGCAGGGCGTAGCGCCCGAGAAGCTGGCCGGGACCATCCAGAACGACATCCTCAAGGAGTTCATGGTCCGCAACACCTACATCTATCCGCCGAAGCCGTCGATGCGGATCATCTCCGACATCTTCGCGTACACCTCGCAGCGGATGCCCCGCTACAACTCCATCTCCATCTCCGGCTACCACATCCAGGAGGCCGGGGCGACGGCCGACCTGGAGCTGGCGTACACGCTCGCGGACGGTGTGGAGTACATCCGGGCGGGCCGGGAGGCCGGCCTGGACGTGGACGCGTTCGCGCCCCGGCTGTCGTTCTTCTGGGCGATCGGCATGAACTTCTTCATGGAGGTCGCGAAGCTCAGGGCGGCCCGGCTGCTGTGGGCCAGGCTGGTCTCGCAGTTCGAACCGAAGAACAGCAAGTCGCTGTCCCTGCGCACCCATTCGCAGACCTCGGGGTGGTCGCTGACCGCGCAGGACGTGTTCAACAACGTCACGCGCACCTGTGTGGAGGCGATGGCGGCTACCCAGGGCCACACCCAGTCGCTGCACACCAACGCCCTGGACGAGGCCCTCGCGCTGCCGACCGACTTCTCGGCGCGCATCGCCCGCAACACCCAGCTGCTCCTCCAGCAGGAGTCGGGCACCAACCGGGTCATCGACCCGTGGGGCGGCAGCGCCTATGTGGAGCGGCTGACGTACGACCTGGCGCGCAAGGCCTGGGCGCACATCCAGGAGGTGGAGCAGGCGGGCGGTATGGCGCAGGCCATCGACGCCGGCATCCCCAAGCTGCGCGTGGAGGAGGCGGCGGCCCGTACCCAGGCCCGCATCGACTCCGGGCGACAGCCGGTGATCGGCGTCAACAAGTACCGCGTGGACACCGACGAGCAGATCGAGGTCCTCAAGGTCGACAACTCCTCCGTACGCACCCAGCAGATCGAGAAGCTGCGGCGCTTGCGGGCGGAGCGGGACGAGAGCGCGTGCCGGGACGCGCTGGACGCGCTGACCCGGGCGGCCGACGGTGACGGCAACCTGCTGGAGCTGGCGGTCCACGCGGCCCGCGCCAAGGCGACGGTCGGCGAGATCTCCGACGCCCTGGAGAAGGTGTACGGGCGGCACGCGAGCCAGATCCGTACCATCTCCGGCGTGTACCGCAACGAAGCAGGGGAGTCGCCGTCCGTGGACCGCACCCGTGCCCTGGTGGACGCCTTCGAGGAGGCGGAGGGTCGCCGGCCGCGCATCCTGGTGGCCAAGATGGGCCAGGACGGCCACGACCGCGGGCAGAAGGTGATCGCGACGGCCTTCGCCGACCTCGGCTTCGACGTGGACGTCGGCCCGCTGTTCCAGACGCCGGAGGAGGTCGCCCGGCAGGCGGTCGAGGCGGACGTGCACGTCGTCGGGGTGTCCTCGCTGGCCGCCGGTCACCTCACGCTCGTGCCGGCGCTCCGCGAGAAGCTGGCCGAGGAAGGCCGCGAGGACATCATGATCGTGGTCGGCGGGGTGATCCCCCCGCAGGACGTGCCGACGCTGCTGCAGATGGGCGCAACGGCCGTGTTCCCGCCGGGGACGGTGATCCCGGACGCGGCGTACGACCTGGTGCGGCGGCTGTCGGCAACCCTCGGCCACGACCTGTAGGGCCCGATGGCAGCGATCGATCTCGACACGTATGTGAAGGGTGTTCTCGACGGCAAGCGGGCCCTTGTCGCCCGTGCCATCACGCTCGTGGAGTCCACCCGGCCGGCGCACCGGGCGCTGGCGCAGCGGCTGCTCACGGAGCTGCTGCCGCACAGCGGCCAGGCGCGCCGGATCGGCGTCAGCGGGGTGCCGGGCGTGGGCAAGTCGACGTTCATCGACGCCTTCGGCACCCGGCTGACCTCGCTGGGGCACCGGGTCGCCGTGCTTGCCGTGGACCCGTCCTCGACCCGCACGGGTGGCTCCATCCTGGGCGACAAGACCCGGATGGAGCGCCTCGCGGTGGACCCGGACGCCTTCGTGCGGCCCTCCCCCAGCGCGGGCACGCTGGGCGGGGTCGCGAAGGCCACCCGGGAGTCGATGGTGGTCATGGAAGCGGCGGGCTACGACGTGATCCTCGTGGAGACCGTCGGCGTCGGCCAGTCCGAGACCGCGGTCGCCAACATGGTCGACTCGTTCCTGCTGTTGACGCTGGCCCGCACCGGCGACCAGTTGCAGGGCATCAAGAAGGGCGTCCTGGAGCTGGCGGACGTGATCGCCGTCAACAAGGCGGACGGCCCGCACGAGCGCGACGCGCGGGCGGCGGCGCGGGAGTTGGCGGGGGCGCTGCGGCTGATGCACGGCAAGGACGCCTTCTGGACGCCGCCGGTGCTGCACTGCAGCGCCCGGGAGGCCACCGGCCTGGACACGGTGTGGGACCGGCTGCAGCAGCATCGTGCGCTGCTCGACTCCACCGGGCGGCTCGCCGCCAAGCGGCGGGACCAGCAGGTCGACTGGACCTGGTCGATGGTGCGTGACGAACTGCTGGGCCGGCTGCACGCCGACCCGGCCGTACGCTCCCTCGCGCCGGACCTCGAACAGCAGGTGCGGCAGGGCCGGTTGACGGCGACGCTGGCCGCGGAACGCATCCTGGAGGCGTTCGAGGGGGGCACGGCTCCCCCGGCGGGGCCCGAGGACTGAGGACCGACGCCTCGGGACGGCCCGGGGCCGAGGCGCGGCGGTGTGAAGGTGTACAGGTCGAGGACGTCCGGCGGCGGCGCGATGCCGGGCCGCCCGCGCGCACCCGGCGGCGGAGGGCTGGACGACGACGTTCGCCCGCTCGTACACGTCGAGGCAGGCGGATACGCGCACCGGCACCTCCGCACGCGGGCGCGCGGTCTGCGTGCGGAGGTCCACCCCGGTCACCTTGGTGGTGCCACAACAGCGGTCCCGGCACACGGCGACCCGGCACGGCGCGGGTCCGGGCACCGGTGCAGGTGGGTCGTCGAGCGTGCCGTCAGCCGGTCGTTCGGGCCTGGCGGCCGGGTGACCGCCGTCGTGGTCAGCGCGGCTCGACGTGGAAGTCGAAGCCGAGCGTCCCGGGGTCCAGGGCGGTGGCCCCGCCGTCGACGGTGAGCACGGCACCGTTGACGTAGGAGGCGGCCGGGGACAGCAGCCAGACGATCGCCTCCGCCACCTCGCGCGGCTCCCCGGGCCGCCCCAGGGGCAGCGCCCGGGTCGCCTCCGCGTACCCGGCCCCGACGCCCCCGTCACCGAGGCCGGCCTCCTCGGCGAAGCGCGCCATGCGCCGGTCGGCCATCTCGGTACGCACCCAGCCGGGGCACAGGATGTTGGCCCGCACCCCCCGACTCCCGTAGTCGACGGCGACGGAACGGCAGAGCTGGAGCAGGGCCGCCTTGGAGGTGGCGTACGGGGCGTTGCTGGTGCCGTTGCGCAGCGCGGACACCGACGCGACGGCGGCCACCGCGCCCCGGCTGCGCAGTAGATGGGGCATGGCCGCGCGCAACAGCAGCAGTGGGCCGGTGACGTTGGTGCGCATCACCTCGTCCCAGTCCGCGAGCGACAGATCGCCCACGGCTCCGCCGCGCCCGATGCCCGCGTTGAGCACGAGTCCGTCGAGCCGTCCGTAGGCGTCCAGCGCCGCCCGTACGAGACGCTCGGCGGCGTCCGGATCACCGACGTCGGACGGGCAGGCCAGCGCGCCGGTCTCCCGTTCGACCCGCCGCAGGGGCTCCTCCCGGCGACCGGAGACGACCACCTGGTGACCGCCTTCGCGCAGCAGCCGGGCCGTCGCCTCCCCGATGCCCGATCCGCCACCGGTCACGATGACAACACGCTGGTCCACCACTGCCGTTCAGCCCCCTGAGCCGAGATCCCCCATCACAGGACACCGTCGAGCCTAGGCCCCCGGCGCGGAAGCGGCCCGGGTGGGCGTGCTTGGGGGGTCAGCGGCGGCTGGAGGCCGCGTAGTACTGGAGGTCCTGCACGGTGACCGTGCGGCGGACCGGATAGCGGGTCGTGACGGCGGCGACGGTGTCGTCCGCGCCACGGACCACCACCTCGGTGCGGCCGGGGCTCAGCGGCAGGTCCTGGGCGTACGCGCCGACGGGTGCGCGGTAGGTGTGCGGCACGGTGCCCACGCGCGCGGAGACGGTGGCGGGCGCCGTCAGGAAGGTGAGCAGCTCCACCTGGTCGCGCGGCGGCGCGGTACCGGGCCGCGGCCGCATCAGCCGGGGCTGGAGCGCGGCGCCGCCGGCGTCCGTGAACTGGACCCGCGAGGTGACGTAGACGGTGTCGCGGACGATCCGCGGCCAGGCGCCGGTCTTGAAGCGGGTGAGGTAGTACGAGGAGATGTCGAGGTAGGCGTGGCCGTTGTGCAGCGAGGGGGCGAACTGGCTGCCCTCCGAGTAGTCGTTCCAGGTGGTGAGCTGTACCCAGTCCGCCCCGTCGGAGATCGCGTGGTTCCAGGTCGAGCGCAGGGTCGCGGTGTTGCCCGCCTCGTCGTAGACGCCCTGGTTGGGCCGGGCGTCCTGCACGGAGACGGCCTGCATCCACTTCTTGCCCAGGGAGTGCGCGAGCCGGATGTCGCCGGGGACGTTGTCCTGCCGGGTGTAGCTGCGGTTGCCCCAGGACGAGAAGGCGTGGCTGATCGGCGCGAACCTCTCGGCGTTGGCGCGGAAGTCCAGGAAGACCGGGACCAGCGCGGTGCCGACGCCGTGCTCGCGCAGCCGCTCGACGACCCGGCTCCACCAGGCCGGGTCCTGGGCCTCGGCCTTGAACGGGGAGACCACGAGGCGCCCGTCGGCCAGCCGGTAGGCGGACGGCGACGCGGCGAGCAGCGCCAACTGGTCGGCCAGCGTGGCCGGATCGGTGTGCAGGGAGGTCATGTCCGGCATCAGGACGATGCGGAACCCCGGGTCGACGCGCCGCGCCGCGCGCAGCAGCAGGTCGACGCGCTCGCGGTTGGGCCCGGTCAGGGAGAGGATGTCGACGGTGAATCCGTCGAGTCCCGCGTCCCGGGCGGTCCTCACCTCCCTTTCCAGGTTGGCGAGTTGCCAGTCGCCGCCGGAGGGCGGCACAGGTGACGGCCGGTCGCGCAGCAGCCCGCCGTAGGCCGCGTGCCGGCCCTGTTCACCTTGGGGGGTGAGGTAGTTGCGGGTGTAGTAGTCGCGCCCGGCGGGTTGGTTGTCGAGGGAGAGTGGATACGGCGGGAAGTAGTGCGCGAAGACCAGATGGTGGCTGTGGCGCAGCACATCGGCGGTCGGCAGGTCGAAGGGCAGCGCCGTGGTGTGTCCCCGGTCGGCGCGGGGCGCGGTGTCCCCGCGGTCCAGGGCCAGCCCGGTGCCGGCGATCACGCCGATCAGGAGCAGGCCGATCAGGGCGCCGAGCGCGCCGCGCCGGCGCCGGCTGGACGGTCTGCGATGCCGGCGCGCGGGACGAGCGGGGTGATCCGTCATGGTGTTGTCCTCCGCGGGCGCCGGTGGGGCCACCGGCGCGAACTTTAGTGCACGCGCCGCCCGTTGTCCGGCGAACCGCCATCAGAGGTGCATCCCGGGCGATCATCGCCGCGGTTCAGGGGGTGGTGGCTCCGAGCCGGTCGGCGTCGTGCGACTGCAGGTAGACGTCGAGGGCGTCCTCCCGCATGGATCGCCACAGTTGGGCGCCGGCGCCCGAGTCAAGGAGCACCACGGACTGGCCGGAGATGGTGCCGGTCCCCTTGGCCGGGGCGTTCATGAACACCATGTTCCCGGGCCGGACCTTCTTGTTGTCCCACAGCAGGGCCCGCAGGTCGCCGTCGCCGAGCCGGTCGTCGACGCTCACGGCGGCGGTGAGGTCGTCCAGCACCTCGGTGGCCTTCAGCGGGTTGGAGAAGGTCGAAGGGCGCATGACCTTCGCCAGCACCGTGCGCAGGAAGTACTGCTGGCGGTGGGTGCGGTCGAAGTCGCCGCGGGCCAGGTGATGGCGCTCGCGCACATAGGTCAGGGCCTGCGTGCCGTTCATGTGCCGGCTCGCGCCGTCCACGACGAGGTCCACCCCGCCCACCGAGTCGGTGAGCTTCTTGAAGCCGTCCCAGTCGATGACGGCGAGATGGTCGACGCGCACCTTCGTCAGCCGCTGCACGGTGTCGATGAGCAGCGGCGGTCCGCCCCAGGAGAAGGAGGCGTTCAGCTTGGCCTTGCCGTGTCCGGGGATGTCCACCCACGCGTCCCGGGGCAGCGAGACGACGTACGCGCCGGAGTGGTCGGCCGGGAGGTGGACCAGCATCATCGTGTCGCTGCGCTGGGCGCCGTACTTCCACTCGGGGGCCTTGGCGTCACGCCCCGTGGTCGGCAGCGCGGAGCGGCTGTCGACGCCGACGAGGAGGAAGGTCTGGCCGCCGTCGGAGGGGGCCGGCTGTGCCGCCGCGGGGACCTTGGTCGGGAAGACACCGGAGATGCGGTCCACCCTCCCGGTGTAGTGGTCGACGGCCCACCAGGCCACCCCGCCGACCAGGAGCAGGCCCACGGTGAGCAGCACGAGCGCCCCGAGCAGCACCCGGCGCACGCGACTGCGGCGACGCCGGGGCCGGGTCCGGGTGCCCGGTGTGTCCGCGCCGTCTGCGCCGCGCTGCGGCGGCACGGTCGCCGGGCCGTGGGCGCCGTCGGCCGGACCGGGCACCGCAGCGCCGGAGGCTTCCGCCGCACTCGCCGGCCCCGCGCCCGTGCCCGTCGGCGGAACCGTCCCCGGATCCGCGCCTTCCTTCCGGCCCGAGGATTCGGCCTCGGCCGTGTCCCTGTCCCCCATCACGCACCCCCACGTCGACGCGGTGCGGCCCCTTCCGCACCGGGCGCACACTGTAGCCAGCGCGTTCGATGTCCGTACGGTTTTCCACCACACGATCGCCCACGCCGCCGCCTCCGCATGGGCCCAACCGGAGTGCGGGGAGCGGGATTTCGCACGGCTCGGTACTTCTCGATGTCGTTCGCGTAAACGCTCCCATGCGTGCACAAGTTTGCCGTACTGTTCACCGTCGTGCCACATGTTCGACGATTATGTGTTCGCGACGTGCGGCGATTCGTGCCGCGGAATGTGCCTGGGGGGGTACATGTGGGATGTTCAGGCCGCTGAATCCGACAGATCACGCGAGGCGCGTTCGCGGGCGCGCGCCTCACTGTGGAGAGGACGCAAGTCCCGCTGGTACGTGCCCGTTTCGCTGATCACCGATCTCGTGGGGGCCGGGGTGCCGGTGACGCTGGTCTGCGTCGCCGCGGACCAGCCGTGGGCGGTGCCGAGCGGCGTCGTCGCCGCTCTCGCCTGGACCGGGGTCCAGTTGTTCCGTTCGCGGTACGCGGCGCGGGCCATCGGCGAGAGCCGGGGCACGCTGCCGGTGCTGCACGACTGGTGTGTCCTGCTGGGGGTGCTCGCGGTGGCCCACGCCACGGCGGGGGCGCGGTTGCGCGCGCCGCTGTGCCTGGTGGCGCTGCTGCCCGCCCTGCTGCTGACCCTGGTGTGCCGCAAGGCGGTGTACCGCCACCTCGCGTCCGTGCGGCACCGGGCGCAGGCGGTGATCAAGGTCCTGGTGGTGGGCGAGCCCACCGCGGCGGACGACGTCACCGCGCACCTCGCCGCGCGCACCGACCATCCCTATGTGGTGGTGGGCGCCGTCCCCGTCGGGCAGGGGCCGTTCACCGCGGGGATCCGCACCGGGGCCCGGCTCGCCGCCACCGTGCCGCACTCCGCCGCCGAGGACGCCGATCTGGTCGTCCGCGCGGTGCACCGGCTCGGCGCCGATCTGGTGCTGGTCGTCCCGGGCGCCGCGCTCTCCGGGGAGCGGCTGCGCCGGCTGTCCTGGGGCCTGCACGACGCCGGTGTCGAACTGTTCGTCGCGCCCGGTCTGGTGGAGGTGTCCGTCAAGCGCCTGGAGACCGCGTCCGCCGGCGGGATGTCGCTGCTGCGCGTGGCCCCGCCGGTGCGCGAGGGCGTGCAGCCCTTGCTCAAGGAGGTACTGGACCGCGGCACGGCCGCCCTCGGCCTGCTGGTGCTGGCGCCGGTGCTGCTGGTGGTCGCGGCCGCGGTCAAGGCGTCGTCGCCGGGGCCGGTGTTCTACCTCCACGAGCGCGTCGGCCGGGCCGGGCAACCCTTCGTGATGTGGAAGTTCCGCACCATGCGGGTGGGCGCCGACCGCCAGAAGTCCGCGCTGGTGGAGGACAACGAGCATGACGGCCCGATGTTCAAGATGCGCCGCGATCCCCGGGTCACCCGGGTCGGCCACTGGCTGCGCCGCACCTCGCTCGACGAGCTTCCGCAGCTGGTCAACGTCCTCAAGGGTGACATGTCCCTGGTAGGTCCGCGGCCGCCGCTCGCCGATGAGGTGGCCCAGTACACGCCGGTGGAGCGGCGGCGGCTGACCGTGCGGCCGGGCATGACCGGGCTGTGGCAGATCAGCGGACGTTCCGATCTCTCCTGGGACGAAACGATTCAGCTGGATCTCAGCTACGTCGACAACTGGTCGTTCACCAGCGATGTGGACGTCATGGCCCGCACGTTCCGCGCCGTCGTCGACGGCCGCGGGGCGTACTGAGAGCGCCGCCCGTGTCGGCGCGATGCCCCGGCGCACGCGGCGCGGCGCCGGGGTCCGCGCACCCTCACGAGCCGTCAGCCGTCGAGGCCGCCTCGCCAGTGGGCGTAGGTGGCGGCGATGCCGTCGCGCAGCGGGACCGCCGGCTTCCAGCCGAGCGCGGCGAGCCGGGAGATGTCCAGCAGCTTGCGCGGGGTGCCGTCGGGCCGGGTCGTGTCCCAGGCGATCCGGCCGGTGAAACCGGTCACCTCGGCCACCGTGGCGGCCAGTTCGCGGATGGTGAGGTCGCTGCCGCAGCCGACGTTGACCGGTTCGTCGCCGTCGTAGGAGCGCAGCAGCACCGCGCAGGCGGCGGCGAGATCGTCGACGTGCAGGAACTCCCGGCGCGGGGTGCCGCTGCCCCACAGCACGACCTCCTCGCGCCCCTCGGCGGCGGCCTCGTGGAAGCGGCGGATCAGGGCCGGCAGGACGTGCGAGGTCTCCAGGTCGAAGTTGTCTCCGGGGCCGTAGAGATTGGTCGGCATGGCGCTGATGTACGAGGCTCCGTACTGGCGCCGGTAGGACTGCACCTGCACGATGCCCGCGATCTTGGCGAGGGCGTACGCCTCGTTGGTGGGTTCCAGCGGTCCGGTCAGCAACGCGTCCTCGGTGATCGGCTGGGGAGCGTGCTTGGGGTAGATGCACGACGATCCCAGGAAGAGCAGGCGGCCCACCCCGGCGGCGTGGGACCCGGCTATGACGCTGAGCTGGATCTGGAGGTTCTCCTCCAGGAACTGCACCGGCCGGGTGCTGTTGGCCATGATGCCGCCGACCTTCGCCGCGGCGAGCACCACGGCGTCGGGACGCAGCACGGCCAGCTCGGCCGCCGTCGCGGCGGCGTCCCGCAGATCCAGTTCGGCGCGGGTTCGGGTGAGCACCTCGTGTCCGTCGGCGGTGAGCCGGCGGGCCACGGCGGAGCCCACCAGGCCACGATGGCCGGCGACGAAGACACGAGCACGGTCGGGCAGCAGCGATGCGGTCATGAGCCGGATCATGCCAGGACCCGGGTGATCAGTCCGCCCGGATCGTCAACTCTACTGAAATTTCCTGTAGTTCACGACATACGGCCCGCGCACGGCGGGCGTACGGACCGGATCGGCCCGCGGGGCGGATCCGGCGGGGAGGGGAACACCGCATGGCCAAGACCGCGCTGATCACGGGCGTGACCGGACAGGACGGGTCGTACCTGGCGGAGCTGCTGCTGTCGAAGGGGTACCGGGTGCACGGCCTGGTGCGGCGGTCGTCCAGCTTCAACACCGAGCGGATCGACCACATCTACCAGGGGCCCCAGGAAGCCGAGCGCCGCTTCGTGCTGCACCACGCCGACCTCTCCGACGGGGTGGCGCTGGTGAACCTGCTGCGCGGGATACAGCCGGACGAGGTGTACAACCTGGGCGCCCAGTCCCATGTGCGGGTCTCCTTCGACGCGCCGCTCTACACCGGCGACGTGACCGGGCTGAGCACGCTGCGGCTGCTGGAGGCGATCCGGGCCAGCGGGGTGGAGACCCGCATCTACCAGGCGTCGTCCTCGGAGATGTTCGGTGCCACACCGCCCCCGCAGAACGAGGACACCCCCTTCCACCCGCGCAGTCCGTACGGCGCCGCGAAGGTCTTCGCCTACTGGACCACCGTGAACTACCGTGAGGCCTACGGCATGTTCGCGGTCAACGGGATCCTGTTCAACCACGAGTCCCCGCGCCGCGGCGAGACCTTCGTGACCCGCAAGATCACCCGTGCCGTCGCCCGGATCAAGGCCGGCCTCCAGGACCGCCTCTACCTCGGCAACCTGGAAGCGGTCCGCGACTGGGGATACGCGCCCGAGTACGTCGAGGCGATGTGGCGGATGCTCCAGCACGACGAGCCGACGGACTACGTGGTCGCCACCGGAGTCCCGGCCACCGTACGGCAGTTCGTGGAGACCGCGTTCGCCCACGCCGGCCTCGACTGGGACGCGTACGTGCGCTACGACCCCAAGTACGAGCGTCCCAGCGAGGTCGACGCCCTGATCGGTGACGCGTCCAAGGCACGCGAACGGCTCGGCTGGAAGCCGTCGGTGCTGGTGGAGGAGCTGGCCCGGATCATGGTCGACGCCGATGTGCGGCTGGTGGAGGATCAGCTCGCGGGCGCGGCGGTACGCATCGACCGCTGACGCGGGGGTCGCGAACAGCACGCTATTTCCCACTGGATGAGTCAAGTACGCCCCATGGCGTGTCATGTACTCGTATGGTGCGCGGGCGAACAAGTTCATGCGACCCGTCCGGACCGGGGAATCCGGCGGGCTCGTCGAGGCAGGGGGCCCGGGAGCGGGCCCCGGAAGCCGGGGGGTACATGCATAGATCAAGAGGGCTCAGCGCCGCCCTCGTCCTGTCCACGGCCGCGGGTCTGGGCCTGGTGGCCCTGCCACAGCCGGCCGCAGCGCTGACCTCGCCCGTCGCCTTCACCGCCGACGATCTGCCGACCTGGCAGACCAACGGCATCGTGTGGGCACTGGCGGAGGCACACGGCACGGTCTTCGCGGGCGGCACCTTCTCACAGGTGCGCCCGCCCGACGGAGGATCCGGCACCGCGCAGAACGCGGTGAACTTCGCCGCGCTGGACGCGGCGACCGGCGCCCCCACATCCTGCAAACTGTCCTTCACCGTCGGCAGCGGCACCGCCACCGTGCGCGCGCTCGCCGTCTCACCGGACAAGAAGACGCTGTACGCGGGCGGCTACTTCGGCGCGGTCAACGGCACCCAGGTCAGCAGCCTGGCCGCCATCGACATCGCCACCTGCACACCCAAGGCGAACTTCCATCCGAGCGTCTCCGCCACCGTGCGGGCCCTCGCGGTCACCGACGACACCGTCTACCTGGGCGGGGACTTCACCTCGGTCGGCGGCAGCGCGCACGCGCGCTACGCGGCGGTGGACGCCGCCAGCGGCGCCGTCAAGCCGTTCCAGGCGGACGTCGACGAGCCCGGCCGGGCCGTCGCGGTCACCCCGGACGGCAAGGACGTGATCCTCGGCGGTGACTTCTTCACCGTCAACGGCGCGAGTTCGCACGCGCTGGCCGTCGTTGACGCCGCCACCGGCGACAACGTCCGCGCCTATCCGGGGTTCATCGAGACCAACTCGGTGGTCAAGGCGCTCGACACCGACGCCACCGGCTTCTACACCGGCAACGAGGGCACCGGCGGCGGTGTCTTCGACGGCCGTATCGCGCTCGATCTGTCCACGCTGAACCAGCGCTGGCGCGACACCTGCCTGGGCGCCACCCAGGCCGTCAAGTCGTACCAGAGCGTGCTCTACAGCGCCTCGCACGCGCACGACTGCTCCAGCGTCGGGGAGTTCCCCGACGGGCGCCGCCACCACCTGCTGGCGGAGCCGACCAGCGGCACCAACAAGCTGGGCTGGTTCCCGGACACCAACGACGGTCTCGGCGAGGGCATCGGCCCGCGCGCCATGGCGATCTCCGAGACCTCCGGCAACAAGTACATGTGGGTCGGCGGGGAGTTCACCACCGTCAACGGCGCCGCGGCCCAGGGCCTGACGCGCTTCGCGGCCTCCCCCGACACCGGTGCGCCGACGGTGCCGTCGGCGAGCGCCGAGTCCGTGAAGCCGACCGAGGCGCACGTCCGCTGGCGCGCAAGCGTCGACACGGACGACACGAGGCTGACGTACAAGGTGTACCGCAACGGCGGTGCCACGCCGGTGTACACGGTCGGCGGCGACTCCGTGGAGTGGTCGCGCCCGCAGCTGTCGTTCACCGACAAGAACGTCACCGCCGGTTCCACCTACAGCTACCGGGTGACCGCCACCGACGGCGCGGGCAACACCTCCGCGCTGTCCGCCGCGGCCACGGTGACGGTGCCGACGTCTGCCCAGAAGTACGCCGCGAAGGTGATCGACGACGGCGCGAACCTCTACTGGCGCTATGACGACGCCACCACCCCGTTCGTCGGCGACACCTCGCCCGCCGACCAGAGCGGCATCCAGCTCAACGGGCCCTCGCTGCGCCAGACACCGGCCGCCGTGACCGGTCCGTCCACCGCCATCGGCTTCGACGGCAACAACCAGATCGTCTACAGCGACAAACGCACCACGGTGCCCGGCCAGTACTCGATCGAGACCTGGTTCAAGACCACCACCGACCGGGGCGGCAAGCTGGTCGGGTTCGGCGACAACACCACCCGGACCAGCGGCAATTACGACAAGCACGTCTACATGCGCAACGACGGCCGGCTGGTCTTCGGCGTGTGGACGGGCACCGCCCGCACCATCACCTCACCGAGCGGCTACAACGACGGCTCCTGGCACCATGTCGTCGCCACCCAGGGCTCCTCCGGGATGGCGCTGTACGTGGACGGCAGCCAGGTCGGCACGCTCGCCGAGACCGGTAACCAGAGTTACAGCGGCTACTGGCACGTCGGCGGCGACAATCTCAACGGCTGGCCGAACCAGCCCTCCAGCAGCTACTTCGCGGGGCAGATCGACGAGACGGCGATCTACCCGTCGGTGCTGAGCGCGGCCCAGGCGCAGAGCCACTACGCCCTGGCCTCGGCCCCGGCCGACAGCGTGCAGACGGTCCGCGCGTCGGCCGACACGTACGTCAACGCCGGTGCCGGCGGCACCAATTACGGCACGTCGACCTCGCTGGCGGTGCGCGGCAGCGCGGCGTACGAGACGTATCTGCGCTTCGACCTGCCGTCGGCCCCGGCCGGTACGGTGCTCAAGAGCGCGCGGCTCGCGGTGAAGACCACCACGCTGAGCAGCGCCGGCAGCACGGACGACATCGCCGTGCGGCCGGTCACCGGGAGCTGGACGGAGGCGGGCACCACGTACGCCTCCAAGCCCGCCGTGTCCTCGACCGCGGTCGGCACCCTGAGCGGAGCCACGGACGTCTCGGCGCTCTACTCGGCGTCCCTGGACACCGCGGCGCTCACCCCGTCCCTGGGCGGCGGTTACGACTTGGCGCTCACCAGCACCGGGACGGACGCCCTGTGGGTGTGGTCCCGGGAGGCGTCGGCCGCGGAGAACACCCCGCAGCTGGTGCTGACCTTTGGAGCGCCGTAACCCTCAGCGCCTCCCGCGTGCGGGGCACCGGACCACGGACCGGCGCCCCGCACGCCCCGCCCGGGCCCGCACGCGCCGTGCGGGCCCGACCCGTCTTCCAGGCCCTTCGGGGCCGCAGGAGCCACCATGCGCACTCGCACCCTCCGGCCTCATCGCCGTGTCGCCGCCGGCGCCCTCGCCCTCACCGCCCTCCTCGCGCTGGCCGGCTGCGGCTCCGGCGGCGACACGGACGCGAAGCCGCACCCCACCCGGCGTGTCTCCGACGAGCAGGCCGCCGCCGTCCCCGACGACCAGGCGAGCCCCGCCACCGGGAGCCCCGCCGCGCCCTCGAAGGGCCCGGTCCTGCCCGACGCGAGACTCACCCCGGCGACCGGCTCGTTCACCGCCCGGCAGAAGCAGTATCTGCACGGCCGCGTGCCCGCCGACATGGACCCCGCCGCCGTGCTCCAGGTCGGCCAGGAGGCCTGCCAGCGCATCGAGCGCACCGCCGCACACGACAGGAACGCTGCGGTCGGCGCACTGATCACCGGGGACGTGCCGTCCGCCGCCGACGCCATCGACCAGCTGTGCCCGAAGGAGAAGCCCCTGCTGAAGGCAGCGGCGGCCGGCTTCGCCGACGGCACGCGCAAGAATCCGAAGGCGGGCGCCTACCGGGCGCTGACCAGCGCCGCGGGCTGCACCTGGAAGGCGCTGGGCGTGGGCGACAAGGTGCTGGCCTCGGGCCCGGGTACCGGCGACACCCGGCGGGTGACCGCGAAGATCCCGGCCGGGACCCGGACGTTCGTCTCGTCGGGCTGCTACGCCTGGCTTCCCGCGTAGGCCCGCTCGTACACGTCGAGCAGGGTGTCGAGGACCGCGTCCATGGAGAACGTCCCGGCGGTGAGCCCCCGGGCCGCCGCCGACGCGGTCCGGCGCGCGGCGGGCTCCAGCAGGTCGAGCACCGCCGGGGCGATCCCCCGCGGCTCCCCTACGACCCGTCCGGCCCCGGCCCGGTCGACATCGCGGGCCAGGCCGTTGGAGTCGGTGATCACGACCGGTGTGCCCACGGCCATCGCCTCCAGCACCGACATCGGGAACGGTTCGTCCACGGACGGCAGCACATAGACGTGCGCCCGGCGCAGCTCCTCGGTCATGCGCGCACCGGTGAGCGGGCCCGGGCAGCCGACCTGCGCCGCGAGTCCCAGCTCGTCGATCCGCCGCCGTACCGCCGCGAGTTCGCCCTCGTCGGGGCCGGCCACGACAAAGGTCGCCCCGGGGTGGCGGGCCAGGATCGCGGGTGCGGCGTCCACCAGGTCGACGGGTCGCTTGCGGGCCTGTAGCCGGGCCGCGTAGAGGATGCGCGGCGGCCCGTCGGGGGTCGGTCCCCCGGGCTGCGCGGGGACGCCGTTGACCAGGCGGACGGCACGGTCGAGGCCGGTCCCGCCCACCACGGCTTGCAGATCACGCAGTTCACGGGTGGTCAGGTGCAGCACGGCCGCGGCACCGCGCAGCACCCGGCGCACCGCGACCGCGTCCAGGAGCCGGGCCGACAGTCGCTCGCTCGGGTCGACCATGCCGTGCGTCTGCACCACCAGCGGCCGTCCGGCGCGCAGGGCGGCCAACGCCAAGGGCAAGGTGACCAGATCGCGCGCGAGATGCACGTGCACCACGTCGGCCCGCCGCACGAGGCGGTGGGCGCCGGCAAGCAGCGACGGGGACGTCAGACCGCTGAAGCCCAGCGGCAGGACCCTGCGCGCCTGATGCAGCCGGGCGGGCACGCCCTCCACGTCCTCGGGCAGTGGCCGTTCGAAGCCGTCGGCGAGCGCGGTGAGGCGGGCGTCGTGCCCGCGTGCGCGCAGCCCCTGACAGAGGTTGAGGGCGACCCGTACGGGGCCGCCGAAGGCGTGGGTGGTGCTGTGCAGGGTGACCGCGTGCAGCACTCTCACACCGGCTCCTCGACGGGACGGCGCCGGTTGTCGGCGCTGTGCAGGGTGAGTTCGGGCAGGTCCGTGTGGAGGACGGCACCGGCGCCGACGACGGCGCAGCGGCCGACCTTCACCCCGGCGAGCACGGTGGCGCGGGCCGCGATCCAGGCACCGTCGTCCACGGTGACCGGCGCGTTGCGGTACCGGAAGTCGGCGGCGCGGTGGTCATGGCCGCCGGTGCACAGCAGGGCCTCCTGCGAGACACATACCTGGGCGCCGAGGGTGACCGGCTCCAGGTTGAGGATCCAGGCCCCCTCGCCGATCCAGGTGTGGTCGCCGACCGTCAGCTTCCACGGCCACAGCACCCGCACCCGGTGCCGTACGAGCACCCCGGTCCCGATCTCGGCGCCGAAGGCCCGCAGCAGGGCCACCCTGACCCGGGCCGGAGTGAACCAGGCCATGAAGACCGTGTTCATCACCGCGAACCAGAGCGCCTGGACCAGCCGGCCGCGCCCCTTGTCATAGCCGGCCAGCGTGAAGGCCGTAAGGTCACGCATCGTTCGATCCCCCCCAACGACGTCTCCCCGGACGCCACTTCGCCACACTGTAGTGGCGATCCGTTCACCACGGGCCGGGCGTCGGTAGACTGCGGCGGGGATCTTTCTCGGGGGCGGGGGCGCCATGACGCAAGCGACGGACCGAAGCGCTGCGGCACGGCCCGGGGCGCCGGAGCGCGGCCTCCACGAGCGCGCCGCGCTGCCGTCCTTCTCCCCGCGCACGCTGCTCTCGCGCGCGCTGTCGGTCCCGCTCGTGCTCGGCTTCTCGGTGTTTCTGCCGCTGCTCGTGCTGGTCCAGCCCGGCACGGGGCTGCGCGACTCGGCGCTGTGGATGCAGCTGGCGCTGACCATGTACGCGGGCGTCCGGCTGTCGGCGATGATCCTCACCAGCCGCCGCAAACTGCTCGCCGGTTCGTTCTGGCTGTTCGTCTACATGGCGATGGGGGTGGCGCCGCTCGCCCAGGCCGTGCTGGGCCGCACACCGACCCCGGTGGTGGGGGCGCGCACCGATCTGACCGAGGCCGTCTCCCTCGTCCTGATCGGCTGTGTCGCCTTCGACGTCGGCTCGCTGCTGGCCCGCCAGCGGCCGGGCCGGGAGCGGGACGACCGGCTGCGGCCGGCCCTGGTGCACCGGCGACGGCTGTATCTGCTGACCGTGGCGGCCTTCGTCGGCTCGGCGCTGCTCGTGGTCAAGCTGGGCGGCCCCGCCGTGTTCTTCACCAGCCGCCAGGAGATCATCAGCAGCGTCGAGGAAGCGGGGCTCTCCCAGGCCGACTCGCAGGCGGGCCAGGCGATCGTGCGGGGCTTGGGCACCGTGCCCGCGCTCATCGCCTGGCTGGCGTACACGCGGTGGCTGGTGACCTCGCGGCGGGCCCGCCGCTCCGCGGTCGTCATCGCCGTGTGGCTCGCGCTGTGCGCGCTGAACGCGGTGGTCAACAACCCGATCTCCAACCCGCGTTTCTGGTTCCTCACCGTCCTGTTCTCGCTGCTGTTCACCGTCTTCCCGGTGAGTGCCGCGCTGTACCGGATCGCGCTCAGCCTGGGCGTGGTGGTGGCGCTGATCGTGTTCCCGTTCGCGGACCGGTTCCGTTACGACGACGCCAACTACCGCCCGATCCAGACGACTTCACCTCTGGAGCCGCTGGCCCTGAAGGACTACGACCAGGTCGGCATGTTCGCCAACACCATCACCTATGTGCGGTCGGGCCCCGGCCACACCTACGGCCGTCAGCTCGCCGGCGCGGTCCTGTTCGCGGTGCCCCGGTCGGTGTGGCCGGGCAAGCCGATGGACACCGGGGTGATGGTCGGCCAGTGGATGGGGGCGACCAACACCAACCTCTCGTCGCCGGTGTGGGCCGAGCTGTGGATCGACTTCGGCCCGGTCGGCATGGCGGCGGGGTTCATGGCCCTCGGGTACGCGGCGGCCCGGGTCGACCGCCGCTACGCCCGCCGGGCGGTGCGCCGGGCCCCGCCGGGCAGTCTGATCGCGCTGACCGTGCCCCTGGTCGCCGGCTACTCCTTCATCCTGCTGCGGGGGCCCCTCCTCCAGGCATCGGGCCGCGTGGCCATCGCGGCCTGCTGTATCGCCCTGATCACGACATTCCGCCAGGACCGGACGACCGGCCTCCGCTGAGGGCACCGCCCACCGGTGGCTGGGGGTGGTGAGCCGGACGGTCGGCCCACCAGGACCGCCGGGCGCCGATGCCGTCGCGGACCACTCGTCCACGCGGATGCGGCGAGCACGACCGGTCGAGCACGGGTGGCCCATGGATGACCATCCCACCCGAACCGCCAGGCGCGATGCCCTCACGAACCGCCCGTCCACCCGCCCGCACCGGATGGACCAGAGCCCAGCCGCGGGCGGTCAGTTCGCCAGGACCGCCCGGACCGGCGCCGTCGTAGGCCGCCGGTCCGCGCAGGCGGGCGACGCATTACCGGTCAGTTCGCCGGGACCGCCCGGGCTGCGGCCGGCATGGGCCGCTCGTCCGTCCGGATGCGGCGACGCTCGACCGGTCGGGCAAGGTTGGGCCCCTGGATGATCCGCCCGCCCGAACCGCCGGACCCGGTGCCCTCACGAAGCACCCGTCCACCCGCCCGCACCGGATGGACCAGAGCCCAGCCGCGGGCGGTCCCGTTCACCGGGACCGCAGGGGCCGGCAGCGTCGTCAGCCGCCGGTCCGCGCGCAGCGGGCGACGCGTGACCAATCGGGCAAGGTGGCCCTGGATGACGCCCTGACCGCCAGGCCCGGTGCCCTCACGGGTCCGCCCGTCGACACCGCCCGCACCCGACCGCCCAGAGCCTAGCCACGGGCGGTCAGTTCACCAGGACCGCAGGAACCGGCACCGTCGCGGGCCGCTCGTCAACGCGGAGGCGGCGACGCTCGACCGGTCGGGCAAGGTTGGACCCCTGGATGACCCGCCCGCCCGAACCGCCGGACCCGCTGCCCTCACGAACCACCCGTCCACCCGCCCACGCCCGACCGACCAGAGCAGCCGAGGGCGGTCAGTTCGCCGGGACCGTCGGGGTCGGGGTCGGTGTGGGTCGCTCGTCCGCGTGGAGGCGGGCGACGCGGGTCCAGGCCGCCGCCGCCTTGAGCGCGGAGCCCGCGGCCAGTCCCCAGGCCGCGCCCAGGGCCGATCCGCTCAGCAGGTATCCGCCGAGCATGAGCGCGACCGAGACCAGCGAGAAGACCACCTGCACCGACAAGGTGGCGCGCGGGCTGAGCACCCGCAGGGTCACCAGGGCACAGGTGCCCAGACCCATCACCGCGTACTGGGCGCCGGAGGCCGGCAGCAGCGCCGAGGCCGAGTGCCAGGTGGCGCCGAGGAGTTGGTGGCCGACGTCGGCGGGAAGGGCGTACAGCACCAGGCCCCAGGCGAGGCCGACGACACCGAGCACCAGACCGAGCACGGCGGCGGCCCGTGCGGTGGCCCGGCGCCCGCGAAGGCGGCCCAGCAGCGGCGGCCCGAACGCGTTGACCGAGTTGAACAGGACGTTGAGTGGCCCGAAGAGCGTGGTGGCGCCGCGCAGCGCGCCGACCGCCAGCGGCGCGGCGAAGAGCCCGAGGCCCAGTACGGCGAGCTGGCTGGAGGCGTTGCCGACGGCGAACTCCACCACGAAGCGCTGCCCGAGGTGGCCCCGGCGCACATAGGGCAGCAGGTCGGCTCGTACCCCACGCACCTTCGGCCACAGCAACCGCAGCCCGAGCAGCAGCGCCGGCACGGCCGACAGGCCCCAGACGGCCACGAGCATCCCGGGCGCGGTGTGCGGGGACTGGGCCAGCAGCGCGGGCACCACGCAGACCAGGCGCAGACTGTCGGCGGCCAGCGCCAGGCCGGGGCGCCGCAGGGTGGAGAACGCGTAGCGCAGCCCGTCCTGCACCAGGACCAGCGGCAGGACGAGCCCCAGGGCGAGGAACGCTCCGCCCGGCCCGGCCCAGCCGCCGGTGAGGGCGGCGGTGATCGCGCCGACGGCGGCGAGCAGGGCGCCGACGGCGGTGGCGGCCAGCGCGGTGAAGGAGACGGCGGACCGGCAGGCGGCCCCGGTGACCGTGGCGCCGCCGCGGGTGAGGACGACGGCCTGCCCCACGTACGCCATGTTGAGGCCGAGCAGCACCGTGAAGGTCAGGTAGACCATCGAGAAGGTGGCGAACCCGTGCGCGGTGGAGACGCGGGCGGCGATCACCAGCACGGCGATGTTGGTGAGGCTGGACGCCGCCTGATCGAGCACCGAGGCGACGACGGCCGCCGACCGGCGCCGCGCGCGCGGGGAGCCGGGGGCCGGGTCGGCGTCCCTCGGTGGTCGTTCTCCGGGATTCCCCGGGGTGCTCACCGGTCCACCGAGCGGACGGTGCGCAGCGCAACCGTGTCGCTGCCGTCGCCCTCCGGATACCGCTCGGGCTCGCGGCCGGTGTCGGCCGGGGCCGGACGGGACGCCGAACTCCTGTTCTTGTGCCGCCTGTTGTCGCGGCGGCCGCCGCTCTCCGCCTCGCCGCGGCGCGCCTCGGGATGCGTCACGGCCCCCAGCACGGTGCCGCCCGCGCCGACGATCAGCTCGCGGATACGAACGAGGTCGGCGCGGTGCACGGTGCGCGGGTCGCAGACGATGAGCACCCCGTCGACCCGGTCGACGAGCGCGAGGGCGTCGGCGTAGGCGAGGACGGGCGGGGCGACGACCACGACGGTGGCGTCGGGATCGTCCGCCTCGGCGATCAGCCGGGTGGTCCGCCCGGAGGTCAGCGCGCGCGGGACGTTGCGCACCCGCTCGCCGGGGACGAGCCCGAAGGACCCGGACTCGCCCGCGTCGACCACGAGTTGACCCGGTCCCGGCCACTCGCCTTCGGGGGACTCGGCGCCCCCGCGGCTCCAGCGGGGCCGGGAGGCGGCGGACACGTCGAGCCGGTCGGTGAGGGACGGCGTGCGCAGATCGGCCTCCACCAGCAGTACGTGCTTGCCGGTCTCCGCGAAGGACGCGGCGAGGTTGACCGCGACGGCCACGCTCGACTCCATGGAGCCGCGCGGGGCAACGACGAGCAGGCGGCGCCGGTCGGCGAACCTCTCGTCGTAGGCGAGCCGGAAGGCGACCGAGCGGTATTCCTCGGCCGCCCGGGAGTCGGTACGGCCGACGACCAGGGCGCCCGCCGAGCCGCGCGGCAGCGCGCCGAGCACGGGACCGCGCACCGCACGGGCCACGTCGCCCGCCGAGCGCGGAGCGGGGTCGAAGACCAGGCGCACCCAGGCGCCGAGCAGGCCGAGGCCGACGCCGACGAGCCCGCCGAGGCCCAGCGAGAGCGGCAGGCCCGGGCCGTCGGGGGCGGTGGGGACCGTGGCGTTGCGGATCACGTTGCCGGGCGTCATGTCGAGCGCCTTCAAGCTGGTGATCTTGGAGCGGAGGTCGGTGATGCGGTTGATCAGGTTGGCCTGCACCGCGTAGGCGGAGTCGGCGGCGGATCCGTTGGGCAGCTGCTTGATCCGCTGGGTGAGCTCGTCGTTCTGCTTGGCGACGGGATCGAGCTGGTCCTTCAAGCTCTTGAGCATCGAGTTCCGGACGGACTCCCACTGCTCCTTGCGCAGGTCGATGTAGGAGCGGGTGAGGGCGTTGGCGCGGCGCGCCGCCTCCTTCGGGTCGGAGGCGTTGTAGGTGAAGTGCAGTACGAGGGTCTGCGGAGGGTTGGTGACCTGGAGCCCGTGCTGGAGCCGGTCGACGTCACCCGAGCCCATTCCGAGCTGCTTGACGGCGCCTTCGGCGACCTTGCGGCTGATCGCCGTCTGCCGCTCGGACCCCATGTTGATCGCCTTGTCACCGGAGAGGGTCGGGGCGAAGGGATCGCTGGTGGGGGCGCGCAGCACGACGTCGGTGGTGGCGGCGTAGCTGTCGGCTCCGGTGATGCCGAGCCAGGCACCGGCCAGCAGTCCGACGCCGATACCGACACCGATCAGCCGGCGGTAGCGCAGCAGTTGGCGGAACTGCTCGCGCAACTGCTCCGGCTCGTCCTCCGTCCGGACGGGGACATGTGTGTCGCTCACCTGCCAAGACCCCCCAAAGCCTCGTCGATCAGCGCGTCGATCCGCGCGAGACCCGCCTCCCGGGAGAGATGGGCGGCCACGTGGCGCGGGCCCGCCGCGCCCAACTCGTCCGCCATGACGGGATCTTCGGCGAGTCTACGCACTGCGGACAGAAACCGATCGGGATTCTCCGGTTCCACCAGCACTCCGGCGCCGGAGCGCAGTACCTCTCGCGCCGTGCCGCCCTCGGCGGCCACGGAGGCGACCACCGGGCGGCCGGCCGCGAAGTAGGAGGTGAGCTTGGAGGGGACGCTCATGTCGAGGACGGAGGCCCGCTGGGTCACGGCGAGCACGTCGGCCGCGGCCAGTACGTCGGGGAAGTCGGCGTCGGCCACGGCGCCGAGGAAGTGGAGGTTGGGCAGCCCCTCGGCGAGGTGGGTGAGGTGCTCACGCTGGTTGCCGTCGCCCATGAGGACGATCCGGATGGCCGGGTCGCGGCGGGCGGCCTCCACGAGCACGTCCAGCCCCTGCTTGAGGCCCATGTTGCCGGAGTGCAGGACCACCGTCTGTCCCGGGCGCCACCCCAGGCGCTCGCGGGTCCGGTCCCGTGGCACCGAAGGCGCTTGAATGTGCGACCAGTTGGGCACCAGGCGGATGCGTCCGGGATCGACGCCCATGGCCCGCACCCGTTCGACGAACGTCTCGTGGATGACGCCGACGAGCGTGGCGCGCCGCAGCACCCACGACTCCGCGCGCTCGGCCAGCTCGGCGGCGCGGCCGCCGCCCCGGATGCCGGACTGCGCGGCGGCGGCTCCCATGAGGTCCTGTACGACCGGCACATACGGGGCGTGGTGCCGGGCGGCGATCCGGGCGCCGAGCACTCCCCCGGCGAGGCTGGGCAGTTGGGCGAGTACGGCGTCCACGCGGCCGGTGCGGGGTGGCGCGACGAGCCCGTGGGCGAGGATCGACCCCTCGAACAGGGCGCGGCGCAGGGCACTCTGCCGCGGTGGGACGCTGTGCCGGCGGCGGTGCACGGTGACGCCGGCCCGCTCCTCGGTGGCCCGCCACACCCCGCGGTAGGCGGGGTCGAGGCGCCAGGACGGATAGTGCGGGAGCCCGGCGAGGACGTGGGTGTCGTGTCCGCGGCTCGCCCAGTGCTCGGCGATCCCGGTGGCGTAGGGTCCTATGCCGGTGTGCTCGGGAGCGTAGTTGGTGGACACCAGGAGCAACCGCCGTACCGCGGACGGCGTTTCGCGCTCCCGGTCGTGACGGGTGGTGCGGTCCGGATGGCCGCCCTGCGCGGCGGTGAGGTCCGGATGGCCGCCCTGCGCGGCGGTGAGGTCCGGATCGCCGCCGCGCTGTCGCTCGTCGTGGGTCTGTGTCACGAGACGAAACCTTTCCCCCCGGCCACCTCGGCGGCCTCCCCAGTGTGTCGGCGCCCTCGCCCCACGGGACCCCCCGATCCCACCCGAGATCTGCACACCGATCGCGAGTGAACCAGGACGCACCCTGATTGTTCACCCTTCGGGCACCGAGCATGAACGCTATCGTCAAAGTCCGCGCATCCCCGCAAAGGGGTGCGCACAGGGGGTCACCATCGATCGAGGGGGGCATCTGTGCCATCGAGCAAGCCGTACCGCGTGGGCTACGCGCCGGGCGCCTACGATCTGTTCCACATAGGGCACTTGAACATCCTGCGCCACGCACGGGCCCAGTGCGACTACCTGGTGGCAGGCGTGGTCTCGGACGAGATGGCCGAACGGGCCAAGGGCAGGCTGCCGATGATCCCGCTGGTCGAGCGGCTGGAGATCGTCCGCAGCGTCCGTTACGTGGACGCCGCGTTCGTCGAGACCGTGCCGGACAAGCTGGAGACGTGGAAGCAGGTCCGCTTCGACGTGCTGTTCAAGGGCGACGACTGGCGGGACACGCCCCGGGGGGAGCGGCTGGAGCGGGACTTCGCGACGGTCGGCGTCGACGTCGTCTATTTCCCGTACACCGTGCACACGTCGAGCACCCAGTTGCGGCGCGCCATCGACGCGCTGAACGGACCGCGGTTCACCGACGAACTGCGGACAGTTCCCGGAACCACTTGGTGAGGAAGGCGACGAGGAAGAGGCCGGCGGCGACGGCGAGGACGGTGTAGACCCACCGGAAGAGGCCGCCGCCGCCGAGCAGCAGGAAGACCAGGCAGAACACGCCGTGGTCGACGGGCAGCAGGGCCACCGCGCGGGCCGTCGAGGGCGCGCCGCGGTCACCCGGGGCCGCCTTGGGCTTGAGCTGTTCGGTGAGCAGCCCACCGAAGAACGTGACGACGGCGACGAGCTGGAAGCCGAGCGGCACCAGCAACCAGCCGTCACCCGCGGTCCCGAAGTGACCGGGATGGCGGTAGAAGGAGATCAGCACGGCGGTGTGCAGTGCGGTGATCTTGGCGCAGTCGACGACGTGGTCGAGCCACTCTCCCGCCGCGCTGCCGCCGCCGCGCAGCCGGGCCAGCTGCCCGTCGGCGGAATCGAAGGCGAACCCGACCGCGAGCCCGGCCCACACCACGAGCCCGGCACCCCAGGAGGGCGCGGCGAGTGCCACGGCGACAACGGCGGTGAAGCTGAACGCCGCGCTGACGAGGGTGACTTGATTGGGAGTCAGGCCGACCCGGTAGGCACCGGCGGCGAGATACCGACCGGCCGGCCGGTTCACGAACCGCGAGTACAGCGACACACCCTTCGCACTCTTCTGCGCGGACTTCAGCCGTATCAGCGCCGACGCCGTACCGCTCATCGAACCCCCTCGCCTCGTGACCTCACCGGTCGCTCCCCTGATCCACATCATCACAGGCGGAAGCGCGCGATACCGAACGATCGGGTAACTGACCGGAAACGCCGGGTGGCGCCATGTCGTGGGTCGCGGACGAGCCGTTCCACGGTGGGCCGCCCTCATCCCGCGAGCCGTGCCGCGATCCGGACGAGGTCGGCGACGGGCGCGGACCGGCTGTGCGGTGGCCACGCGATGACCGTGGTGACCGGCGGCGCGTCCAGTACGGGCACGGTGGCGAGGCCGCCGGGCAGATGGATCCGGCACGATTCCGGCGCGATCCAGCAGGCGCGTCCGAGCGCGATCAGCTGATGCAGCTGCGCATGGTCACGGGCCTGGGGGCCGGGGCCGTCCGGATAACTGCCGTCGGGACCGGGCCAGCGGGGCATCGGCAGACCGGGCAGGTCGGTCACGTCGGCCATGCGCACATGAGGCCGGCCGGTGAGGGGATGTCCGGCCGGCAGCACCAGGACCTGTTCCTCCGTGTGGAGCTCTTCGGTGTCGAGTCCGGTCGTCGTGTCGAACGGCCGGTGCAGCACGGCCACGTCGGCCCGGCCGTCGCGCAGCAGTCGTTCCTGCTCGCCGATCCCGCACAGCACCACGTCGACGGTGACCGCGTCGGGTTCGGCGGCGTAGGCCTCGAGCAGCTTCGCCAGCAGTTCGCTGGAGGCGCCGGCCTTCGCGGCGAGGACCACGCCGGCGTGGCCGGTCGCGGCGAGGGCGGCGCGCCGGGTGCGGCGCTCGGCGGCCGCGACCGCGTCCAGCGCCGCCCGGGCCTCGCGCAGCAGTACCGATCCGGCCTCGGTCAGGGTGACGGCACGGCTGGTGCGTTCCAGCAGCGTCACGCCGAGGCGCCGTTCGAGCAGGCGGATCGCCCGCGACAGCGGGGGCTGCGCGATCCCGAGCCGCCGAGCGGCCCGCCCGAAGTGCAGCTCCTCGGCGACGGCGACGAAGTACCGCAGTTCACGCGTCTCCACCCCGTCACATTAGCGACTGCGACCGCGATCGATACCCGCACGGTATCGAAGCCCACCCGATCGGTGTTGGACGCACCGCGGGGATCCGGACAGAGTCGGTCGTATGAGTGAACAGACGATCGCGCTGGTGACCGGCGCGAACAAGGGCATCGGATACGAGATCGCGGCGGGGCTGGGCGCCCTCGGCTGGACGGTCGGGGTCGGCGCCCGGAACGAGGAGCGGCGCGAGGCCGCGGTGACGAAGCTGCGCGAGACCGGCGTGGACGCGTTCGGCGTACCGCTCGACGTCACCGACGACGCGAGCGTGGACGCCGCCGCCACGCTGATCGAGGGCCGCGCCGGACGCCTCGACGTGCTCGTCAACAACGCCGGGATCACCGGCAGCGCGCCACAGATGCCGACCACGGTCGACCCCGCGACGGTGCGGGCGGCCGTCGAGACCAACGTCATCGGCGTCATCCGCGTCACCAACGCGATGCTGCCGTTGCTGCGCCGCTCGGCGTCACCGCGGATCGTGAACATGTCCAGCAGCGTCGGCTCGCTCACCCTGCAGAGCGCTCCCGGCGCCGAGATGGGCCCGATCTCCGTCGCCTACTCGCCGTCGAAGTCGTTCCTGAACGCCGTCACAGTCCAGTACGCCAGGGAGCTGCGGGACACGAACATCCTGATCAACGCCGCCTGTCCCGGCTTCTGCGCGACGGACCTCAACGACTTCCGCGGCGTTCGCACCCCGGCGCAGGGCGCGGCCATCGCGCTCCGGCTCGCGGCCCTGCCCGACGACGGCCCGACCGGCCGGTTCTTCGACGACGCCGGGGAGGTGCCCTGGTAACTCCTCGCGCCCCGGTGTACTTCTGTGCTCACGCTGATCCCGTCTCGAAACCAAAAAGGGTCTGTCCGGCGTAATCCGCCGGACAGACCCTTTGAGTGATACTCGGACGCGGTTCAGATCACCATCGATACCAGCGTCCGCGACCGCCACTTGAATTGGTGGAACGCATGACGAAGCCCAGCAGCCACAGCACCAGGACGATGACCGCGACCCACCAGAGGATCTTGAGGGCAAAGCCGGCACCGAAAAGGATCAGGGCCAAAAGAAGAACGAGCAGCAGGGGAACCATAGTTATCAACCTCCTGAGCTGCGTATGCCCCGCACGTCCGCCCCTACTCCCCCGCCGCACCTTGTTTGTGCGGGGAATGCCGGGGCACGAGTGAGCTACCGCGAAAGCGACATCCAAGCTATGAGGAGGCGCATTCCATGACTGCCGGCGAGAAGGCCAAGGCGAAGACCGAACAGGCCGAGGGCAAGGTCAAGGAGGCCGCGGGAAGCGCCGTGGGCAACGACCGACTGGCCGCCGAGGGACAGGCGCAGAAGAGCACGGGCGACGCTCGCGAGGCCAAGGAAAAGGCGAAGGACGCGCTCAAGCACTGAGCCTCTCCCCTTCGCGTTAAGCGTCTACGCGACCACGCGATAATTCACACGAACAGGCGAAGGGCCTTCCCGCACCGAATGCGGGAAGGCCCTTCGCCATCAGCGTTTGTACTCACCGAATCACCGAACTCACCGATGTGTGAGCACGCGTCGTTGCCGTATTACTGCTGGGTGAGCATTCCCTCGCGCAGACGGGCGAGGGTGCGCGACAGAAGCCGGGAGACATGCATCTGGGAGACACCGAGGTGTTCACCGATCTGCGCCTGGGTGAGTTCCTCGACGAACCGCATGTGGATGATCTGCCGGTCCCGTTCGTCGAGTTCGGCGATCAGCGGGGCCAGGGCGTGGAAGTCCTCGACCAGTTCCAGCGCCTGGTCTTCGGCACCGATGAAGTCCTGCAGCGCGGATTCGCCGTCCTCGCTGCCGTTGATCGTGGCGTCCAGGGAGGAGGAGTTGTAGCCGTTGGCGGCCAGGCGGGCCTCCCGCACCTCGTCCTCGGGCAGGCACATGAGGTCCGACAGTTCCTTGACCGTCGGCGTACGGCCGAGGCGGCTGCGGAGTTCCTCGGTGGCGCGGGCGAGCTGGACCCGGGCCTCCTGCAGCCGGCGCGGGACGTGCACGGCCCAGGTGGTGTCGCGGAAGAACCGCTTGATCTCCCCGACGATGTAGGGGATGGCGAAGGAGGTGAACTCCGCCTCGCGTGAGAGGTCGAAGCGGTCGATCGCCTTGATCAGGCCGATCATGCCGACCTGGACGATGTCCTCCATCTCGTCCGCGCCGCGGCTGCGGAACCGTCCGGCCGCGTAGCGGACCAGGGACATGTTCATCTCGATGAGGGTGTTGCGCGCGTAGCTGTACTCGGGCGTGCCCTCTTCCAGGACCGCCAGCTGGTCGAAGAACAGCCTGGACAGCTCACGGGCGTCCTTGGGCGCCACCCGGGAGGGATCGGAGACCTCCGGCAACCAGCCAGTCCGCGTGTCCCCTGCCAGGGTGCTCATGAGCGCCATACTGTTCCCCTCCTACAAGTCGAACCAAGGTCTACGGCCCACCGTACCGGCGGACAACGCAGCGGTTACCCCGTGCCTCCGCGTTCATGCCTGTGTTTCACACATCCTGCCCAGACGGCCCCGGCGCGCTGTTCGAAGCCGGGCGAGTCAGCCGGTCCCGTAGTCCTCCACCAGGTTGGCGATGAGCGCGAGCAGGGCGTTGACGCGGTGCCGGTCCTCGCGTTGGGCGCGCAGGGCCCGGTGGACCTCCGCGAGCCGGGCCAGGGCGGCCGGGTCCTGGTCCTGCACCTCTTCGAGCAGCGGATCCGTGATCAGGTCCAGACAGGCACCGAGCAGCGCGCGGGTGGCCGGGGACGGCGGAGCGGGGTCCGGAGCAGCGTAGGCGGTGGTCAGATAGCGCGCGGGATCGGTGAGGCTCCAGCCGACGACCGTGCCGTTCTGGACCAGGAGCGCCACGTCCGGGGCGATCCCGATACGCGCCTCCAGCGGTGCGTCGAGAACCTCGAGGTCGCGCAGACAGGCCAGCACGGCGTCCCCGGGCGCGCGGCACAGCACCGAGGCCGCTTCGAGGCGGCAGTCGCGCTCCTCGTCCGCGCGCAGCCCGCCGGGGCGGACCGCCGGCGCGGAGGGGAGGCGGGCGCAGTCCTCGGCCGACGCCGACTCGTGGGGCAGCTGGAACTCGGCGCCGACCAGTTCCCGGCTCGACCGGTCGAACCCGAGCGTGTCCGGGGCGTCCCACAGCCACTCCTGGCTACCGAAGGTCTCCGCGAGGAACCGCACCCGTTCCTTCACGTCCCCGTAAGGCGCGACGGCCACGAAGGTGCCCGTGAAGCGGGGGGTGAAGGGCAGGGGATCGTCCGTCACCGTCGCGGACCAGCCGTCGTCGAGGGTCAGTCTCATGGTCAGCGTGCCTCATCTGATCTGTACGGCGGGGGGCATGAATCCGTCCTTGCCCGGAATCTTTCCCTCCACGATGTCCTCGTGGGTAATCGGTGCACCGGGAGCGGTCGGCTCGCCGCCCAGTGCCGTCGCCCCGGATTCGCCCCTGATGCCCGACGGCCCGTACGCCGTGATGGCCTGACCGGCCTCGGAGCCGGGCCCATGGGTCACGACGACGTCCTCGCCCTGCCGGAAGACGAGTTTTCCGGCCGAGCCCGACGACTGGTACACGGCGTCCGGGTTCTTCAGGATCTCCAGGACACGTTCGTCGGTGAAGCCGTGCATCTCGTCCCCGTGGTACTTGGGGTGTTTCCGGAACGTGCCGTCCCGCGCCCGTTCGATCACCCCGTCCGCCGTCTTGACGCTCCGCTGCCTGGCCTTCTCCTCCTTCGTGTACTTGGGCATCAGCCCCAGCGGGTCGCACCCGGTGTAGGGGTTGTCCACATAGCCGAGGGGGTTGGGCGCGGCGGCGAGACCCAGCGGGTCCGGGGAGGTGTAGCGGCCGGTCTCGGGGTCGTAGTGGCGGAAGAGGTTGTAGTGGAGGCCGGTCTCGGGGTCGTAGTACTGGCCGGGGAAGCGGAGCGGGGTGTAGGCGCTGCTGTCCCGCGCCCAGGCGGTGGTGCCCCAGAGGGTGCTGCGGCTGCGCCAGGCGATGTCCCCCGTCTCGTCGATCAGTTCGGTGGGGGTGCCGATCAGGTCGGTGGCGATGGCGAAGAACCGCCGGTCGATCTCCTGCTGCCGGCCGTCGGCCGTCAGGATGCGCTCGGTCTGGGCGAGGGGGACGACGTCACGGTGGTCCCAGCTGAGGGCGACCGTGTGCGGGAGGTCCGGCCGGTGGCTGGTCTGCTCGCAGAGGGTGAGCCCGTCCCAGGTGAAACGGACCTCCTCGACCACGCTCTCGCCGTCGGCCGCGAGACACTGCTTCGCGGTGCGGCGGCCCAGCGGGTCGTAGCGGTAGCGCCACCGGGCGCCGTCGGGGGTGGTGACGGAGGTGAGGCGGTTCTCCGTGTCCCACTCGTAGCGCCAGGTGTCCGGCTTGCGGGACAGGCGGGTCTTCTGCCGCAGGGTGACCCGGCCGAGGGCGTCGTGCTCGAAACGGACGCCTCCGGCCCGGGTGATGCCCGTGCCGCTGTACATGCGCGGTCCGGTGGCCTCGCCGCCCGGGTGCCGGTCCGGCCAGGAGGCCGAGGTCTGGTTGCCGGCGTCGTCGTAGGCGTACCGCTCCGTCCAGCCCGGGGCGTGGACGGCGGTGACCCGGCCCATCGGGTCCAGGTCGAACGAGCGGGTACCGGAGAGCCGGTCCGCGACGGACAGCAGGCGTCCGTCGGCGCGGTAGGAGTAGGAACGGCTGTTGACGGCGTGGGCCCCGGCGGTGATGTGCTGCGAGGCGAGCCGTCCGGCCTCGTCCCAGGCCGCCGTCATGGTGATCGCGTCCCCGAAGGCGCGGGCCAGTTCGCGTCCGGCGGCGTCGTGGGTGAAGTCGACGGGCCGGCCACCGGTGGTCAGCCGTGCGGGGAGCCCGTCGGAGTCGTAGGCGTAGGAGGTGACGTGGCCGGTGGGGGTGGTCCGGCGGACGCGCCGGTTCAGGGCGTCGTAGGAGTAGAGCATCGGGCGGCCGTCGACCAGTTCCGTTTTGACGCGCCCGTTGCGGTCGTACTGGTAGCGCAGTTCGCTGTCCGGTCCGACCGCCTCGAGGAGGCGGCCCGCCCGGTCGTACGCGTACGTCGTCACCCGGTCGTCGACGGTCTTGGCGATCACCCGGCCGAGTGGGTCGCGCTCGAAGGAGATGGTGCCGCCGAGGGCGTCGGTCCTGCTGGTGAGGCGGCCGGCGGCGTCCACGCGGTAGGTCAGCGTGCGCCCGTCGAAGTCGGTCTCGGAGACGATGTCGCCGACCGCGTCGTACTCGTACGTCCAGCTCAGGCCGTGCGGGCCGGTGACCTTGGTGAGGCGCAGGTCGGCGTCGTGCTCGAATTCGTAACGGCCGCCGTCGGGACGGGTGGTGGCGAGCGGGAGGTCGAAGTGGGTGTATTCGTGGCGCGTGACGGCACCGGCCGCGTCGGTGTGGGCCGTGCAGTTGCCCTCGCCGTCGTACGTCCATGACTCGCTCGCACCGTCCGGGCCGGTGCGGCGGGCGAGTTGGCCGTCCGCGTTCCACTCCAGGCGGGTGACGCCGCCTGCCGGGTCGGTCACCCGGACCGGGCGGCCGAGCCCGTCCCGCTCGGTGCGGGTGGTGGTGCCGGACGGGTCGGTCACCGCCACGGTCCGCCCCGCCGCGTCACACCTCACCCGGGTGGTGTTCCCGAGGGCGTCGGTGACCGAGGTGGGGCGGCCGGCATCGTCGTAGGTGGTGCGGGTGGTGCGTCCGGCCGGGTCGGTGTACGCGGTACGGTTGCCGCGCTCGTCGTAGGTGTACGTGGTGCGGGCGCCGTCCCACCCGACGATCTCCGTCGGCAGCCCGAACGGACCGCGTACGACGCGCAGTTCGGAGCGGTCCGGGCGGACGGCCGAGATCAGCCGGCCCTCGTCGTCGTAGGTGAAGACGTTCGTGGCGCCGAGCGGGTCGGTGCGGGACAGCAGGTTGCCGCTCGCGTCGCGGTGGAAGCGGGTGGTGCGGCCGAGCGCGTCCGTGGTGGCCAGGATCCGGCACCCCGGGCCGATCACATGCCGGGTGACCCGGCCGTCGGCGGTGGTCAGGACCGTCGTACGGTGGCCGGTCGCGGGGTCCGGTTCGGTGTACCCCAGGGTGATCTGGACGTGACCGGCCTCGCCGCCCTCGGCGACGACCCGGTCGCGGTCGTCGTACACGTAGTCGTAGCGGCGGCCGTTGGAATCGGTCCAGGCGATGACGCGGTGGCCTTCGTCATAGAGGAAGGTGGTGACGGCGCCGGACGGGCGGGTGACGGTGGTGAGGTCGCCGTTGTCGTAGCCGTAGCCCATCAGCGGCAGGTCCGCGCCGTTCTCCCCGGCGCCCGCGAGGAAGAGCGCGGTCACCCGGCCGTCGGCGGTGGTCAGTCCCAGCCGGTGGCCCGCGGAGTGGACGAGGGCCAGGGGCAGTCCGTCCTCCGCCCGGTCGACGGTGACGGTGTGGCCGCCCCGTTCGCCGACCCCGGACAGCCAGGCGGTGCCGTCACCTCCCGGTCCGGCGGCCGCCGGACCGGTGAAGTGGCGGACCACGCCCGAGTCGGGGTCGGTCAACGTGTAGTCGCCGTCGGTGTCACGTGCGAGCAGCACGCGCGCCGCGGCCGTGCCCGGCCGCGGCCGGGTAGGGGCGCCGGGGACCGGGTGCGGGTAGGGGATCAGGAGGCCGTCGGCGGTGACGTGGACGACGCCGACGGCGTCGATCTCCAGCCGCTCGTCCACCGTGGACGTCCACGACGGCCCCAGGAAGCGGCCGACCGTCAGGCCGGACTCGGTGCGCCGGGTGAAGACCAGCGGCAGGATTCCCGGGATCTCCACATCGGTCTGGGGCAGGAACATCCGGCCCGTGGCGAGGTCCACCGGGTCGGAGCCGTCGATGAGGCGTTCCCCGTCCGGGTGCGCGTGGGTGCCCTCCGGCACGTCGTCGACGAGCCTGCGCACCTTCGCGGCTTCGGAGGCGTCCTCGGCGACGCGCACGCCCTTCACCGCGGCACCGCCGCCGTCGGTGGCCACGGTCAGCACGATGTCGGGGATCAGCCGGCCGAAGCCCTCGGCCGGGTCCTTCATGAAGTCCTTGACCATCTGGGTGCCGGTGCCGACGGGGTCGTTGGCGGCCACGACGAGGCCGGCGGCCAGGCTGTTCAGGGACGTGGCGTACTCGGCCGGGTGCGTCAGGTTGTACGGGTCCATGGGATCGACGCTGCGCACGAAGTTCACGATCCCGGCGGTGCCCTTGACGAGGCCGCCGGCCACGTGGTCCTGCATGATCCGCGCCTCGTCGTAGCCGTCGCGCAGCTGCTCGGCGTAGGACGGCTTCTTCGGGGCCATGTCGCGGGCGGCGCGTACCGCGGAACGCGCGGTCTCCGCCGCCGAGTTCCGCTGTTTGCGGGCCTCGGCCAGGATGTCCTGCGCGTCCTTCATCAGCTTCTTGCCGGGGTCGTCGAACGTCTCGGCGGGGCGTGGCGGGAGCGAGGACGGGTCCCGCTTGTCGGCGGACTGGGCGTTGTAGCGGTCGACGGCCTTGTTGTAGGCGTCGACCTTCTCGCGGTGGGCGTCGGCGGCGTCCTCGGACGCCTTGACGCCCGCCTTCCACTTGTCGATCGCCGTCTGCGCCTGGCCCTGGGCCCAGGTGACCGTGTCGGCGAACGACTCCAGCGCGCTGATCGCCTTGACGCAGGCCTCACCCGCCGTGTACCAGCGGTGGGGCTGCTTGCCGACGGTGGTGCGCAGCGCGTCGGCCGCCTCGCCCTTGAGCCGGGAGGTGTCAAGGCCCCAGAGGCCGTCACCGGTCTCGTCGAAGGCCGACTCGAAGGCGCGGAGCTTCGCGGCGACGGCGTTGATCTTGCTCGGGCTGCCGTAGACCAGCTTGGTCTTGTCCTCGGTCTGCCCGAGGTCCATCTCGTCGACCTCGGCGCCGAGCCGGTTGGCGACCGAACGGGACTGCTCGCGCACCCAGTCGGCGCCGGACTCCCAGCCGACGTCCTGCAACCGGTCGGCGGTCCAGTTGCCCGCGTCCTCGACCCGGTCGCCGACCCACTCGACGCCGTGCTCGATCTTGTCCTCGACCGAGTCGGGCGTGATGTCACTGATGAAGTCGCCGATACCCACCGTCAGTTCCCCCCGGACTCACCCTGCTGTTGCTGCTGCGCGCGCTCTTCGGGCGACGGTCCGAAGGTGTCGTCCAGCGCCTGGTTCCACTGGTCGTCGGAGACACCGAGCGCCTGGTTGAGCATCTGCGACCGCATACCGCCCTCCCCCTCGGTGAGAAGGCTGCGGCCGGTGTCCTTCCAGGTCTGCGCCATGTCGTGACCGGCCTTGTCGAACGACTCGGCGCTGTAGTCGGGGTGCAGGTAGTCCGGGGTGAAGATGTCGCCCCAGCCCTGCTTGGCGATCTCCTCCTCACTGGCGTGCGGGTTGCCGCCGAACAGGGAGTTGGCGCCCACCTTCAGCGAGCCCGCCACGTACTGGTCCTCCTCCCACAGGGTGCCCGCCGCCAGGCCGAGCCGGTTCGCGATCTCGCTGGCGTCCCGGACCAGGGCGCGCACGCCCCACTCCCAGGACTCGCAGAAGTCCTCGAAGTCGACCGAGAGGCCGTGGTGTCCGGCCTCCATCCCCGTCATCGCCAGCTCCGAGAAGCCCTTTCCCATGAGGGAACCGGTGGCGCCGCCGAGGTCACCGAGCTGTTCGATGGTCGTCCCCAGGCCCTGTGTGAACTTGGCGACGGACGCCTTGTCCAGCTGGAGGTCCTTGCCGTCGTCGCTCAAGACCGCCCCTTCCCCGCCCGGCCGGCATCGACGGCTACCGCGTCCGGGACGATGCCGGCGACCGGCGGAAAGAACATCGCCCCGTCCTCGGTGGCGATGTCGACGGCGAGACCGGCGGGCTCGCCGAGGGCGGGCACGATCTCGTCGACGATGCGCGCGCCCAGCAGGGCCGCGTAGTCCATCGGCTGGTCTCCGGGCGCGTGGTGCAAGGCGAACCGGGCCAGTGCGGCCTCGTCGGTGAACCCGCAGATCCACCGCGTCCCGCCCGAACGCACCGACCACAGCCCCCCGTCGGCCACGGGCACCAGAAGGACCGAGCGGCGCATCTCACCGACGAGGGCTCGAGGATCGCCTTCCGCCCTCCTCCGCTCGGCGATGCGCTCGGCGAGCCTCGCCTCCGGCCTCTGCACGCTTCCTCCCCGGTCGTAGTCGCGGATACCACCGTAGAAAGGGACGCGCACCGACAAGGGGCGGTTCTGCGGGGGCTTCGTGAGGGACGGTCCGTGACCGACCGTCCATGACTGATCGTCAGTGCGCGGTCGCGACCGCGGAGACTGTCCCCCCGTCACTCGTACCGGTACTTCAGCGAATCAGCCTCCGCCTGCTCGATGTCGGCGATCGTCAGCTCCGGCATCCGCAGCTGGGCCAGCGTCACCTCGGCCGAGGTCGGCTGGGCGTCCGCCGGCAGCCACTGCTCCGGCTTCCAAGCGCCGCTGCGCAGCAGCGACTTGGGGCAGTGCGGGTAGACCTCCTCGATCCCCACCACCAGCGCGCTGGCCGGCGGCTTGCCCACGGCGGTCAGCTGTGACAGCAGCTCCGGACGGGTGGAGACGCAGGCCCTGCCGTTCACCCTGAGCGTCGTGGTGCGCCCGGGGATGACGAACAGCAGCCCCGCCCGTCCGGTGGCGACGACGTTCTGCAGCGTGTCCAGACGCTTGTTGCCGGTCGCGTCCGGTATCGCCACCGTCCGCGCGTCCAGCACGGCGACGAACCCGGCGGGGCCGCCGCGCGGGGAAACGTCACAGTTGCCCTGGGCGTCCGCGCTGGCGACCAGGACCAGCGATGAGCATCCGATCAACCGCCGTGTCTGATCGGTGAGTTCCGTCATCTGCTTGCGCACGGCCGCGTCGCCGGGGAGCGCGTAGGCCCGGCGCAGCCCCTCCTGATCGGTCACCGCGTCGAGGCGGAGCGAGTCGAAGGCGCTGCCGGCGAGGAGTGATGTCATGCCCCCGACCCTAATGGGCCAACCCGCGGCCATGGCCGAAAGCGCACCACGCCCACAGCGCACACACCGCACACTCGACGAAAGATCAGGTCAGCGGCCCTTTTCGGCCGGCTCCAAAATAGCCACGCACTCCACGTGATGCGTCATCGGAAACAGATCGAACGCCCGCAGCGTCCGTACCCGGTATCCGCCCTCCCGGAAGTAGCCCAGGTCCCGGGCGAGGGCGGCGGGGTCGCAGGCGACGTAGGCGATGCGGCGGGCGCCCAGGGAGGAGAGGTGGGTGACCGTCTTGCGGCCGGCGCCCGCGCGGGGCGGGTCCAGGACGATCAGGTCGACCTCGGTGATGCCCGTGCGCGGCAGTACCGACTCGACCTTGCCCTGCTCGATGCGGACGCGGTCGAAGCCGGCGAGGTTGTGGCGGGCGTCCTCGACCGCCCGCTTGCCGGACTCGATGCCGAGGACCGCGCCCTTCTCGCCGAGGCGGTCGGCCAGGGCGCCGGCGAAGAGGCCGACGCCGCAGTAGAGGTCCAGGGCCATGTCGCCCTTGCGGGGCAGCAGGCCCTGCATGACGGCCTTGACGAGGGTGTCGGCGGCCATCGGGTGGACCTGCCAGAAGCCGCCGCTGCCGACCCGGTAGGTGCGGTCGTCGGCGCGCTCGCGGACGAACGCGCGGCCGTGGACGCGGTGGATGCCGCCGTCCTTCTCGTCGACCCGCATCACCGAGACCGGCCGGTCCAGCTCGACGAGCGGCAGCCGGGCCCCGGGGCGGGGCTCCAGGATGACCATGCGGTCCTGGGATCCGGTGGCGGCGATCGCGTCGACGGACGCCATGCCGGACCAGTCGCGCTCCTCGATGCCCAGCTCGCTGACGCCCTGGGCGGCGATCATGCAGTGGTCGATCGGCTCGACCTCGTGCGAGCGGTGGCGGCGCAGGCCGGCGTTGCCGTCGGCGTCGACGGCGTACTGGACGCGCGTGCGCCACTGCGGGACCTGGCCGGCCGGCAGCTTGTCGCCCTCGGCCGGCATCACCGTGCCGTCCCAGCCGGCCTCCTCGGGGGTGAGGCCCGCGAGCCGTTCCAGCTGCTCGGCGATCACCTCGCCCTTGAGTCGGCGCTGGGCGCCCGGCTTGGCGTGCTGCCAGTCGCAGCCGCCGCAGCGGCCGGGGCCGGCGAAGGGGCAGGGTGCCTCGACGCGGTCCTTGGAGGCCTCCAGGATCTCCACGGCGTCCGCGCGCAGGAAGCGGGCGCCCTCCTCGCCCTCCGTCACCCGGGCGCGCACCCGCTCGCCCGGCAGCGTGTGCCGGACGAACAGCACCTGGCCCTCGGCGGTACGGGCGATGCAGTGGCCGCCGTGGGCGACGGGGCCGATCTCGACCTCGTACTCCCGGCCCACCAGAGACGTCGTCGGTTCTGCCTGCATGGTGGGGGGACTCCAGATCGAAGAAGGGGGCACGAGCGGAAGGAAGCGCCGCCGCGTGGGCGGCCGTACACCGGTCGGGCCGGACAACAGCCCACCAGTCTACGGCCTCCCCGCGGTGCCTCAGTCCTTGGCGGGTGCCGACTCCTTCGGCCGCTCCACCGCCGGCCCGCGCCGCACGGCGCCCGGAGCGCTCCACTCCTGCCGCCTGCGGGCCCGCACCTTGGCCGCCTCGGAGGACTGCAGCTGGTAGGGCACCGAGGTCACCATGACGCCCGGGGTGAACAGCAGGCGGCCCTTCAGGCGCAGCGCGCTCTGGTTGTGCAACAGGTGCTCGTACCAGTGACCGACCACGTACTCGGGGATGATCACGGAGACCGCGTCACGCGGGGACTCCTTGCGCAGACTCTTGACGTACTCGATCACCGGGCGGGTGATCTCGCGGTACGGCGAGTCCAGCACCTTCAGCGGTACGTCTATGCCGCGCCGCTCCCATTCCTCGCGCAGCGCCTTGGTCTCGGGCGGGTCGACGTTGACCGTGAGCGCCTCCAGGGTGTCCGAGCGCATCAGCTTGGCGTAGGCCAGGGCACGCAGCGTCGGACGGTGGATCTTGGAGATCAGGACGACCGAGTGCACCCGGGAGGGGCGGACCATGTCGTCGGCGGGACCCTCGGGGGCGGCGATCTCCTCGGCCACACGGTCGTAGTGCTTACGGATCGTGGTCATGGTCACGTAGAAGATGACCATGCCCAGCAGGGCCACCCAGGCACCGTGGGTGAACTTGGTGACCAGCACGACGACCAGCACGAGGCCGGTGAAGAACGCGCCGAACGCGTTGATCGCGCGGGAGCGGACCATGTGGCGGCGCTTCGCCGGGTCCTTCTCGAGCGCCAGGTGGCGGTTCCAGTGCCGGACCATGCCGGTCTGGCTGAGCGTGAAGGACACGAACACGCCGACGATGTACAGCTGGATCAGGCGCGTGGAGTCGGCGCCGTAGATGACCACCAGCAGGGCCGCCGCGCCCGCCAGCAGCACGATGCCGTTGGAGAAGGCGAGACGGTCGCCGCGGGTGTGCAGCTGGCGCGGGAGGTAGCGGTCCTGGGCCAGGATCGAGCCGAGCAGCGGGAAGCCGTTGTAGGCGGTGTTGGCCGCGAGGAACAGCACGAGGGCGGTGGCGGCCGCCAGCACCACGAACAGGAAGCTGCCCTTGCCGAACACCGCCTCGGCGACCTGGGAGATCACCGGGTTCTGGACGTAGCCCGAACCGACCGGGCTGCCGTTGTGGAGCAGGTCGGTGGCCGGGTGCTCGGCCATGCGGACCTTCGTGGCCATGGCGAGGGCGATGATGCCGCAGAACATGGTGACGGCCAGCAGGCCCATCATGGCGAGCGTGGTCGCCGCGTTCTTCGACTTGGGCTTGCGGAAGGCGGGGACGCCGTTGGAGATGGCCTCCACGCCCGTCAGGGCGGCACAGCCGGAGGAGAAGGCACGCAGGAGCAGGAAGACGAGCGCGAAGCCGGCGAGGCCCTGGTGCTCGGCCTTGATGTGGAAGGCGGCCGTCGGGGCGCGCATGGTGTCGCCGAGGACCAGGCCCCGGAACGCGCCCCAGGCGACCATGATGAACACGCCGCCCACGAAGACGTACGTCGGGATCGCGAAAAGCTTTCCCGACTCCTTCACGCCGCGCAGGTTCATCAGCGTCAGCAGGACGATCACGGCGGTCGCGCACAGCACCTTGTGCTCGACCACGAAGGGGACGGCGGAACCGAGGTTCTCGATGCCGGAGGCGATGGAGACGGCGACGGTCAGGACGTAGTCCACCAGCAGGGCGCTGGCGACGGTCAGACCGGCCTTGGGGCCCAGGTTGGTGGTGGCGACCTCGTAGTCGCCGCCGCCGCTCGGGTAGGCGTGAACGTTCTGCCGGTAGGAGGCGACGACGGTGAACATCAGGACCACGACCGCGAGGGCGATCCAGGGGCTGAAGTGGTACGCCGACACGCCCGCGATGGACAGAACCAGCAGGACCTCCCCCGGCGCGTAGGCGACGGAGGACAGCGGGTCGGAGGCGAAGACGGGCAGTGCGATGCGCTTCGGTAGGAGCGTTTCGCCCAACCGGTCACTGCGCAGTGCGCGCCCGATCAGAATCCGTTTGGGCACGTCGGTCAGTTTGGACACGAGAGAGGATCGTAAGCCTTCGAACAGGCAGCCGCCCAGTCGCCGTCCCGTATCTGCCCCACGAGTGAACTCAAGCCTCACAAGAACTACGGATTCCGCGGTGGGCGCGCCTTCCGTGCCTAGATGGCAAACCCCGCCTGTCGTCGCACCTCGGAGGTCCCATGCCCGCGACCGCTGAGCTGATCGGGGCCACGGTCGCCCTGGCCGGCCTCGGAATCCTGACCCTGTTCAGCGTGCGCAGCATCACTCGGCGGTGGGCGCGATCCATGATCACGGAGGGCGACCGGCACCGCTGATCCCACGAACCCCCGCACGGGGGTGCCGACCCCCGACCGCCCGTGTGTAGCTTTGGGCGTCGGTCTGAGACCCTGATGCTGAGCAGTAACTTTTGGACACCGGAAGGACGGTCGTGCACATCGTCATCATGGGCTGCGGAAGAGTGGGTTCCGCACTTGCCCAGACCCTGGAGCAACAGGGCCACACGGTCGCCGTGATCGACCAGGACCCCACCGCCTTCCGTCGACTGGGCCCGGGCTTCGGGGGCCGCAGGGTCACCGGGGTCGGCTTCGACCAGGACACCCTGCGCGAGGCGGGCATCGAGGAGGCCGGCGCCTTCGCCGCCGTCTCCAGCGGTGACAACTCCAACATCATCTCCGCGCGCGTGGCCCGTGAGATGTTCGGTGTGGAGAACGTGGCCGCCCGTATCTACGACCCCCGCCGCGCGGAGGTCTACCAGCGCCTGGGCATCCCCACCGTGGCCACGGTCCGCTGGACCGCCGACCAGATGCTGCGCCGCCTGCTGCCTTCCGGGGCGGAGCCGTTGTGGCGTGACCCCACCGGCGGCGTCCAGCTCGCCGAGGTGCACGCCTCCCCCAAGTGGGTCGGGCACAAGATCAGCAGGCTGCAGGAGGAGACGGGCGTCCGGGTGGCGTTCCTGACCCGTCTGGGCGAGGCGATGCTGCCGACCTCGCAGACCGTGTTGCAGGAGGGCGACCTCGTGCACGTGATGATGCGCACGGACGACGTCGAGAAGGTCGAGGCGGCGTTCGCCGAAGGCCCGGAAGAGGAGGGCGGTCACTGATGAGGGTCGCCATTGCCGGTGCCGGCGCCGTCGGTCGTTCGATCGCGGCCGAGCTGCTGGAGAACGGCCACGAGGTGCTGCTCGTGGACAAGGCCCCGACCGCCATCTCGGTGGAGCGGGTGCCCCAGGCGGAGTGGCTGCTGGCCGACGCCTGCGAGATCACGTCCCTGGACGAGGCGGCGCTGCAGCGCTGCAACGTGGTCATCGCCGCGACCGGCGACGACAAGGTCAACCTGGTCGTGTCGCTGCTCGCCAAGACGGAGTACGGCGTCCCGCGCGTCGTCGCCCGGGTGAACAACCCCAAGAACGAGTGGTTGTTCAACGAGTCCTGGGGTGTGGACGTGGCCGTGTCCACGCCGCGACTGATGTCGGCCCTCGTCGAGGAGGCGGTGAGCGTCGGCGACCTGGTCCGGCTGCTCCGCTTCAGCCACGGCGACGCCAACCTCGTCGAGCTGACCCTTCCCGAGGAGTCGGCGCTGGCCGGCACCCAGGTCGGCGACGTGGAGTGGCCGCAGGACACCTCCCTGGTCACGATCATCCGGGGCACGCGGGTGCTGACCCCCTCCAAGGAGGACTCCCTGGAGCCGGGCGACGAGCTGCTCTTCGTGGCCGCGCAGGCCCGGGAGGAGCAGCTGGAGGAGCTGCTGTCGGTACGGCGGGAACAAGCCTGACCGCACGAGAAAAGGGCGCCCTCGCTGCCGGGGGCGCCCTTCGTCGTCGTACGGGCGCCCCTCGCCGCCGGGGCGCGCCCTTCGTCGTCGTATTACGGCCGCTCACGCCGCCGTCGTACCACGGCCGCTCACGACTCCCGGCGGTGCCGTCCCGCGGTCGCCTCGCCGCTCTCGCCGGCCGCCGCGGCCGCGCGCTCCCGCTCGGTCTGCGCGGCCTTCTCGGCCCGTTCCTCGGCCTCCATCTCCGCGAACACGTCGATGGGCGCCGGCGCCTTCGCGAGGAAGACCCAGGTGAGCCAGACCGCCAGCAGGAACGGCGGGATCTTCAGGGCGACCAGGATCCAGCCGAGCGAGGTGGTGTCGGCCCACCAGTACAGCGGGAAGAGGATCGCGCACTTGGCCAGCAGGATCAGGCCCCAGGCCCAACTGGCCTTCGCATACGCCTTCTTGCGGCCGGGGTTGCGGGTGCGCCAGGAGAGGTTCTCCTTGAAGACCGGGCCCAGGATGAGGCCGATCAGGGGCACGCCGGCGAGGGTCGTGACGATGTAGGCCAGCGCCAGGCCCAGCGTGTAGAGCATGCCGGGGAGGTAGAAGTCCTTGGCGTTGCCGGTGAACATCGCGAACACCACGCCGAAGGCGACGCCGAACACGCCGCTGAAGGCGTGCTTGACGGTGTCCTTCATGACCAGCCGGACCACGACCAGGACGAGGGAGACGGCCAGCGCGGCGATCGCGGCCAGATGCAGGTTCTTGTCGACCGTGAAGATCGCGACGAAGAGCAGGCCCGGCACGACCGTCTCGACCATGCCGCGGACACCGCCGAACGCCTCGAACAGCGCGGCCTCGGTCACCGCGCGGACATCGGCGGGCGGACTCTGGTCGGCGCCTTCGGTCGGCTTGTCGAGGGACGTCACCGGCTACTCCCGTCCAAGGGGTCGCAGTTCGTATTTCGGGTTGAACAGCACCCGGCGGCCCCGGCTCATCGAGATCCGGCCCGATGCGAGCAGCTTGCGCCCCGGTTCTATGCCCACGATGGAGCGCCTGCCGAGCCACACGACGTCCAGCGCGGCGGAGCCGTCGAACAGCTCGGCCTCCAGGGCCGGGACGCCCGCGCGCGGACGCAGGGTGACCGTGCGCAAGGTACCAGTTACGGTGACGATCTGCCGGTCCCGGCAGTCGCCGATCCTGGTACAGCCCGCCGTCTCGGCGTCCACGCGCAGCTCCTCGGACTCCAGGTCCTCCTGGGAGGAGGAGAGCCGGTCGAGCATGCGCCGGAACCGGCCGGCCGGCTTTTCCGATCGAGGAACAGCAGTCATACGTGAAGGGTACCGGGGAGGGGCGACAGCACTGTAAGCCAGCTCACGGCCCGGGCCGGCTCACTTCCGATCGGCCCGGCTCACTTCTCGAACCGGTATCCCATCCCCGGCTCGGTGATGAAGTGCCTGGGGTGGGAGGGGTCCGCCTCCAGCTTTCTGCGCAGCTGGGCCATGTACACCCGAAGGTAGTTGGTCTCGGTCCCGTACGACGGCCCCCACACCTCCTGCAACAACTGCTTCTGGCTGACCAGACGGCCGGTGTTGCGGACCAGCACCTCCAGCAGGTGCCACTCGGTGGGGGTCAGCCGGACGTCCTTGCCGGCGCGGCCGACCTTCTTGGCGGCGAGGTCGACGGTGAAGCCCTCGGTCTCGACGGTCGTCAGGTCGTCCTCGCCCGCGCCGACCGGTTCGGCCCGGCGCACGGCGGCCCGCAGCCGGGCCAGCAACTCGTCCATGCCGAAGGGCTTGGTGACGTAGTCGTCGGCGCCCGCGTCCAGCGCCTCGACCTTCTCGTCGGAGGAGTGCCGGGCCGACAGGACCAGGATGGGGACGCGGGTCCAGCCGCGCAGGCCGCGGATCACCTCGACGCCGTCCATGTCGGGCAGGCCCAGGTCGAGCACGACCACGTCGGGGTGGCGGGAGGCGGCCAGCTCCAGGGCGGTGCGGCCGTCGGGGGCCGCGTCGACGTCGTATCTGCGCGCCCTGAGGTTGATCACGAGGGCGCGCACGATCTGCGGCTCGTCGTCGACCACGAGCACCCTCGTGGGGGTTCCCCCATTCGGGCTCAGCATGAGGTCTGCCTTTCTGGTTCCGCTGGTTCCGCTGCTTCAGCTTCGGGCCGCCCGGGCGGGAGGGGCTCGGCGCCCGGGAGCGCCGCGCGGAGGCTGAGGACCATGGTGAGCCCCCCGCCCGGTGTGTCCTCGGCGTTGAGCGTGCCGCCCATGGCCTCGGCGAAGCCCCGGGCGACCGCCAGGCCGAGTCCGACCCCGGCACCGCGCGGAGCGTCACCGTATCGCTGGAAGGGTTCGAAGATGCGGTCCTTGGCCTCGTCGGGCACCCCCGGCCCGCGGTCGACGACGCGCACCTCGACCCGCTCGGCCATGGCGCTGGCGGAGACCAGGACGCGGTGCCCGCGCGGGCTGTACTTGACGGCGTTCTCGACCAGGTTGGCCACCGAGCGCTCCAGCAGCCCGGGGTCGACGGCGACCATCGGCAGGGTCTCGGGCACGTCCAGGTCGACGCTGTCCTCGGGCACGCCGCCGAGTGCCATCGGGACGACCTCGTCGACGTCGATCTCGCGGATGAGCGGGGTGACGGTGCCGGTCTGCAGGCGGGACATGTCGAGCAGGTTGCCCACGAGGTGGTCGAGGCGGTCGGCGCCCTCCTCGATGCCCTGGAGCAGCTCCGCCTGGTCCTCCTCGGACCAGGCGACGTCGTCGGAGCGCAGGGAGGTCACCGCGGCCTTGATCCCGGCGAGCGGGGTGCGCAGGTCGTGGCTGACGGCGGCGAGCAGGGCGGTGCGGATGCGGTTGCCCTCGGCGAGCGCTCGGGCCTGCTCGGCCTCTTCGCGCAGGCGCCGGCGGTCGAGGACGACGGCGGCCTGGGCGGCGAAGGCGGCGAGCACCCGGCGGTCCTCGGCTGGCAGCACCCGGCCGGTGAGCGCGAGGGCCATGTGGTCGCCGACGGGCATGTCGACGTCGGCGTCCTCCGGACGTTCGAGCGAGGGCCCGAACCCGGCGCGGCCGGCGCAGGTCCACGGGTCGACGTCGCTCGCCCGTTCCAGCAGGGCGGCCGATTCCATCGCGAAGGTCTCGCGGACCCGTTCCAGCAGGTCCTCCAGGCCGGTCTCGCCGCGCAGCACGTTGCCGGCGAGGAAGGAGAGGATCTCGGACTCGGCGCGCAGCCGGGCGGCCTGGTGGGTGCGCCGGGCGGCGAGGTCCACCACCGAGGCGACCGAGACGGCGACCCCGACGAAGATCGCGATGGCGACGATGTTCCTGGGGTCGGCGACGGTGAGCCGGTGCAGGGGCGGGGTGTAGAAGTAGTTCAGCAGCAGGGAACCGAAGGCGGCCGAGGCCAGGGCGGGCAGCAGGCCGCCGAGCAGGGCGGCGGCGACGGTGACGGCCAGGAACAGCAGCATGTCGTTGGCGAGGCCGAGGTCGACGGTGTTGAGGAGGACCGCGAAGACGGCGGGGCCGCCCAGGCCCACCGCCCAGCCGGAGATGATCCGGGTCCGCCCGAGCCGTCCGCCGCGGGCGACGGGCAGTCCGCGGCCCTTGGCGACCTCTTCGTGGGTGACGATGTGGACGTCGAGGTCGGGTCCTGACTCGCGGGCGACCGTGGCGCCGACGCCGGGCCCGAAGACGTACTGCCAGGCCTTGCGGCGCGAGGAGCCCAGCACTATCTGGGTGGCGTTGACGCCGCGTGCGAAGTCCAGCAGGGCGGCCGGTATGTCGTCGCCGACCACGTGGTGGAAGGTGCCGCCGAGGTCCTCGGCGAGGGTGCGCTGGACGGCCAGCTCCTTGGGCGAGGCCGCTGTCAGGCCGTCGCTGCGGGATATGTAGACGGCGAGGACCTCGCCGCCGGCGCCCTTCTCGGCGAGCCGGGCCGCGCGCCGGATGAGGGTGCGTCCCTCGGGACCGCCGGTCAGGCCGACGACGATCCGCTCGCGTGAGCCCCAGATCCGGGAGACGCGGTGTTCGCTGCGGTACTCGTTGAGGTAGGCGTCGACCCGGTCGGCCACCCACAGCAGCGCCAGCTCCCGCAGGGCCGTCAGGTTGCCGGGGCGGAAGTAGTTGGACAGGGCCGCGTCGACCTTGTCCGGCTGGTAGATGTTGCCGTGCGCCATGCGGCGGCGCAGGGCCTGCGGTGACATGTCGACCAGCTCGATCTGGTCGGCCCGCCGGACCACCTCGTCGGGCACGGTCTCGCGCTGGCGGACCCCGGTGATCGACTCCACGACGTCGCCGAGTGACTCCAGATGCTGGATGTTGACGGTGGAGATGACGTCGATGCCGGCGGCGAGGAGTTCGCGGACGTCCTGCCAGCGCTTGGCGTTGCGGGAGCCGGGGACGTTGGTGTGGGCGAGTTCGTCCACCAGGGCGACGGCGGGGGCGCGGCGCAGTACGGCGTCGACGTCCATCTCGCCGAAGGTGGCCCCCCGGTACTCCAGCTGCCGGCGCGGCACCTGTTCCAGGCCGTGCAGCATCACCTCGGTGCGGGGCCGGTCGTGGTGCTCGACGAACCCCACGACGCAGTCGGTGCCCCGTTCGGCACGGCGGTGCGCCTCGGAGAGCATCGCGTAGGTCTTGCCCACGCCCGGTGCCGCGCCGAGGTAGATCCGAAGCTTGCCTCGTGCCATGGCTCCATTGTCTTCCCGTGACTGCTGCCTACGCAGCGTCGACCTTACGGCCAACAATCACGGCAAACGGGACAGGGGGGTGGGCACCGGGCAACTTTGACGGATCCCTGACGAGGTCCCGGGTGGCCGGGCGCGGGGCGGGACGGCCGCGTCCAGCTGGTAGGAGGCAGACGTGGGCGGCGGCGCGGCATGCGGAAAGGGCCGCACCCCGAGGGGTACGGCCCTTGCGTTGTGCCGGTGTCAGCGGACCTCGGTGATCTCCGGTCCGCGCTGCAGCTGGCCCATGCCGCCGGAGAAGCGCGAGCCCTCCTCCTGCTGGACGCCCTCGGGAACCATCTGGGCGTCGTTGGGCAGCTTGAGCACGATGGGGTCGCGGGGCGCCATCGGGCCCTCGCCGCGGACCACGACCGTGTCGCGGAAGATCTGCTCCAGCAGGCCGGCGGCCTGCGGCTGCACCGCGCCCTGGCCGGAGATCACACCACGCAGGAACCAGCGCGGGCCGTCGACGCCGACGAACCGCACGACCTGGAAGCCGCCGGTGCCGTCCGGCAGCTGCACCGGCACCTGGGCCCGCAGCTCCCAGCCCAGCGGCCCCTCCACCTCGTCGACGATGCCACCCTGCTGGGTGATGCCGGCGGCGATCTCCTCACGCACCTCGCCCCAGATGCCCTCGCGCTTGGGCGCGGCGAAGGCCTGGAGCTGGACGGCGCTGTCGCGCAGGACGACGGTCGCGGCGACGATCGCGTCACCGGCCACCTCGACCCGCAGCTCCATGCCGTCCACGCCCGGGATGAACAGGCCGCCGAGGTCGACCCGGCCCTCGGCCGGGTCACGCACCTCGTCGCTGTCCCACGGCCCGTCGGGCCGGGGTCCGGGCTCCAGCCGGACGCGCTCGCTCTCGGCCGCGTCCACCGCGTCCATCTCGTCCGCCTCGGTGTCGACGTTGTCGACGACCTGCTCGGCCTCGCCGGCCGCATCCTCGGCGGCACCCTTCTTGTTGCGACGTCCGAACACGTCACTGTCCTTCCCGGTCGGATACGACCGAAGCGTATCGATTCCCACCCGTCGGGCCGCTCACGGCGGCCTGACCGCTTGTGCCGCTCTCGCCGCCCACCGCGGCATGGCCGCCGGTGGACCCGAAGCCCCCCTCGGCCCGCGCCGAGTCGGGAAGTTCCGCCACCTCCTGGAAGCGGACCCTCTCGACCTGCTGGACAACCAGTTGGGCAATCCGGTCGAAGCGCTCGAACCGCACGGACTCGCGCGGGTCGAGATTCACCACGATCACCTTGATCTCCCCACGGTACCCGGCGTCAACCGTCCCCGGGGCATTGACGAGGGCCACGCCGCAGCGGGCGGCGAGGCCGGAACGCGGGTGCACGAAGGCCGCGTACCCGTCCGGCAGGGCGATCGACACACCGGTGGGCAGCACGGCACGCTCGCCGGGCTTCAGCTCGCACGCCTCGGTGGTGCGCAGGTCGGCTCCGGCGTCGCCGGGGTGCTCGTACGCGGGCAGCGGTACGTCCGGGTCGACGCGCCGGATCAGCACGTTCAGGGGGGCTCGGCTCACGGGTTCACCTCGAAGGCGCGGGCGCGCCGGATCTGGTCCGGGTCGTTCATGGCCGCCTGGATCTCCGCCTCGCGGCCGTGGTCGATGAAGTGGTCGATCTTGACCTCGACGAAGAGGGCGTCGGCACGGACGGCGACGGGGCCGCCGGGGCCTCCGATGCGTCCGACGGCGGTGGAGTAGATCTTCCGCCCGGCCACGGCGGTGATCTCGGCCTCCAGATACAGGGTGGTGCCGACGGGCACGGGCCGCACGAAGTCGGTCTCCAGCCGGCCGGTGACGGCGATGGTGCGCAGCAGCCAGTTCAGCGAGCCGAGCGTCTCGTCCAGCGCCGTGGCCAGCACTCCGCCGTGCGCGAGGCCGGGGGCGCCCTGGTGGGCGGGGCGCACGGTGAACTCGGCGGTCAACGACACGCCCTCACCGGCCCGGGCCTCCAGGCGCAGCCCGTGCGGCTGCCCCGGACCACAACCGAAACAGCGTTCGTAGTGGGCGCCGAGGAGTTCGCCGGGCGCGGGCGCGTCGGGGTGCCGTACCGGGGGCACGGCGTCGGCGGGAGGCTGAAGAGCTGCGGAACTACCACTCACAGGCGCAGACCTTACCCGTGCGTCGGCGCGCCGCGGATCCCGTGCCAAGCTTGGCGTTATGCAGCTCTCCGCCACTCCCTACGAAGAACGCCTCACCGCCCCGCGTACGTGGTGGCTGATCAGTTTCCTCGTGGGTGTCTCGTTCGCCCTGATCCTGCTGCCCTTCGGCACGCTGCCGCTGCTCGGCGGCCTGGTGGGCGGTACGGCCGCCGCGGCGGTGGTGGCCAGCTCCTACGGCTCGCCGCGCATCCGTGTCGTGGGTGACTCCCTGATCGCGGGAGAGGCCAAGATCCCGGTGTCGGCACTGGGCGCCTCGGTGGTCATGGACGCGGAGGAGGCCCGCGCCTGGCGGACGTACAAGGCCGACACCCGCGCCTTCCTGCTGCTGAGGGCCTACATCCCGACGGCGCTGCGGGTGGAGGTCACCGACCCCGAGGACCCGACGCCGTACCTGTACCTGTCGACGCGCGAGCCGCAGAGGCTGGCCGCGGCGATCGAGGCGGCACGCGAGGCGAACGCCCAGGACGCCTGAACGCCCCCGGGCGCCCGGTTCCCTCGCGGGACGCCAGGGGCCAACCTCCCGGGACGGCGCACCTAGAGCTCGTCGGGCAGGTCGTCCATGCGCAGCGGTCGGGCCGGTTCCTCCAGCGGCGGCAGCTCGGACAGCTTGTCCCAGGGCACCTGGTGGCCGCGCAGGTCGTCGCGGATACGGCCCGCGAGTCTTCTGGTGTCCCGGCGGTTCATGACCGCCCCGACCGCGGCTCCGACCATGAACGGCGTCAGGTTGGGCAGGTTGCGGACCATCCGCTTCATGATCTGCTGGCGCAGCTGGCGTTTCATACGGCCCCCGAGGGCCGTGTCGTACGTCGACGGCTTCATCACGTCGATCCCGCGCTCCTGCGACCAGGAGGAGAGGTACGCGGTGCTGCGGGCCTTGACGCTCCCGGGCGGGCGTACGCCGTAGACCTCGTGGAGTTCGGCGATGAGTTTCAGCTCGATCGCGGCGACGCCGGTGATCTCGGCGGCCAGCTCGGTCGGCATGGCCGGGGGTACCGGCAGCATCGCCGCCGCTCCGACGCCGGCTCCGATCGTCGAGGTCCCGGCCGCCGCGCCCGCCACCAGTTTGTCGGCGAGCTCCTCGGGTCCCAGACCCGGGAACTGTCCGCGCAGGGTCGCGAGGTCGCGTACGGGGATACGCGGGGCGATCTCGATGATCCGGTCCGCGAGGTACGCCAGCCCCGCCCTGGCGCGGCTGCCGCCCTTACGGGCCCCTTCCCGGGCCATGTCCCGGGCTCTCTCGCGCATCACCGCCGCCCGTCGCCTGGCGACGGGTGCGGGATGACGCGTCGGCGCCGACGGGTCCGCCCCGGCGTCCGCCGGTTCGAGCGAGGCTCTCTCATCGATTGAGCCCCGCCCGTCGTCACGCGCGCCGTGCGGGCCGTCGGACGGCCCGTGGTCCGCTTTCCGCAGGGAAAAGCGGCGCTTCCGTGGAGGGGTCGAGCCAGACATGGCCGACCCGTCCTCAGTCGCAGTCGCGGCAGATCGGCTGACCGTTCTTCTCGCGGGCCAGCTGGCTGCGGTGGTGCACCAGGAAGCAGCTCATGCAGGTGAACTCGTCCTGCTGCTTGGGCAGTACTCGGACGGCCAGTTCCTCGTTCGAGAGGTCGGCGCCGGGAAGTTCCAGGCCCTCTGCGGCCTCGAACTCGTCGACGTCGACCGCCGAGGTGGACTTGTCGTTCCGCCGGGCCTTCAGCTCTTCAAGGCTGTCCGAGTCGACGTCATCGTCGGTCTTGCGTGGAGTGTCGTAATCGGTTGCCATAGTCGCTCTCCCCCTCTGGGTGTCTGCGGTGTCTCCAGCGCACGTAACGCGTGAGAGGCCGGACTTGTGCCCGACCTGAGGCGGAGATTTTGCCTCACATCAAGGTCTGTTACTCAATCGACACCCAACCCGACCTCTCAAGAGCGATCGGCTTGGATGGCGGTGAGGACCGTACACGGTTCGGATGGCGCACTCCAAAGGCGCCTCACCGTGTACTTCCCGTGATCAAGAGCCCCGAAAACCAGGACTTTCCCGGCTTTACACCCTCTGTCATGATCACGGAGGGTGTATGGCCGGAAATCCGCCCATGTGATCGATCACACAATGTGAACCCCGTCCGGCACCCTGGAAATTCCGCGTGAAGCGAAACTTCTCCGCGCGTGTCGGTCGTCGCTCACAGCGGCAGCGTGACCCGCATCACCAGGCCACCACCCTCGCGGGGCTCCGCCGCGATGTGCCCGCCGTGCGCCCGGGCCACGGACCGGGCGATGGACAGGCCGAGACCCACGCCCTTGTCGCTGCCCGTGCGCTCGGTACGGAGCCGCCGGAAGGGCTCGAAAAGATTGTCGATCTCGTACGCCGGCACCACCGGTCCCGTGTTCGAGACGGTGAGCACCGCGTGTCCGTGCCGGACCTCGGTGTCCACCTCGACCCAGCCGTCCTCGGCCACGTTGTAGCGCACGGCGTTCTGCACGAGGTTCAGGGCGATCCGCTCCAGCAGCACGCCGTTGCCCTGCACCACGGCGGGCTTGCGCTCCCCGCGGATCTTCACGCCCTTGGACTCGGCCTCGGCGTGCACCTGGTCGACGGCCTGCGTGGCGACCTCGGCCAGGTCGACGGGCCCCCGCTCGACGATCTGGTTGTCGCTGCGGGCCAGCAGCAGCAGACCCTCGACGAGCTGCTCGCTGCGCTCGTTGGTGGCCAGCAGCGTCTTGCCGAGCTGCTGCAGTTCCACCGGCGCGTCCGGGTCCGACAGGTGCACCTCCAGCAACGTGCGGTTGATCGCCAGGGGCGTGCGCAGCTCGTGGGAGGCGTTGCCGACGAAGCGCTGCTGGGCGGTGAAGGCCCGCTGGAGCCGCTCCAGCATGTCGTCGAAGGTGTCCGCCAGCTCCTTCAGCTCGTCGTCGGGGCCGTCCAGCTCGATCCGGCGGGACAGGTCGGAACCGGCCACCTGCCGCGCGGTGCGGGTGATCCGGCCGAGCGGGGACAGCACCCGGCCCGCCATCGCGTAACCGAACGCGAAGGCGATCACGGCGAGCCCCAGCAGGGCCAGCAGCGAACGGCTGAGCAGGTTGTCCAGGGCCGCCTGACGCTGCTGGTCCACGCAGTGCGCGATCGCGTCGTTGAAGTCCGACAACGACAGACGGGTGGTGTTGATCGCGGGGCAGTTGCCGCTGGAGACCTTCAGCTCCTGATAGCTGACGATCTTGAACAATGGCTGGTTGCCGGTGCTGATCGCCTGCGCGGCCAGCAGATAGATGATCGACAGCAGCAGGATGCCGGCGATCAGGAACATGCCGCCGTACAGCAGGGTCAGCCGTATGCGGATGGTCGGGCGCAGCCAAGGGGACGGGGGCTGGGGCCTTCGTGGGTCCCAGGTGGGCTTCGGTGGCGCCTGCGGGGGCGCGGGGGTGGCGGCCACGGGATCAGATCCGGTAGCCGGAGCCGGGGACCGTGACGATGACGGGCGGCTCGCCCAGCTTCCGGCGCAGGGTCATGACCGTCACCCGCACCACGTTGGTGAACGGGTCGGTGTTCTCGTCCCAGGCCTTCTCCAGCAGCTGCTCGGCGGAGACGACCGCGCCCTCGCTGCGCATGAGCACCTCGAGGACCGCGAACTCCTTGGGCGCGAGCTGGACCTCCTTGCCGTCACGGAAGACCTCGCGGCGATTGGGGTCGAGCTTGATGCCCGCCCGCTCCAGGACCGGGGGCAGCGGCACGCTCGTACGCCGGCCCAGGGCGCGCACGCGCGCGATCAGCTCGCTGAACGCGAACGGCTTGGGCAGGTAGTCGTCGGCGCCGATCTCCAGTCCCTCCACGCGGTCGCTGACGTCGCCGGAGGCGGTGAGCATGAGCACGCGGGTGGGCATGCCCAGCTCGACGATCTTGCGGCAGACGTCGTCGCCGTGCACGAGCGGGAGGTCGCGGTCGAGGACGACCACGTCGTAGTCGTTGACGCCGATGCGCTCCAGGGCGGCCGCACCGTCGTACACGACGTCGACGGCCATGGCCTCCCGGCGCAGTCCGGTGGCCACCGCATCGGCGAGCAGTTGCTCGTCCTCGACGACGAGTACGCGCACGCGCTTGTCCTTCCTGTGTCCACTCGCGTAGCAGGCTGTGCGCACACGCGGGCAGGGTGTTCGTGGGGTGTGAACCCCATCCTGCCCTTTTCGGCCGTAAGTCGGCTGTAAGACGGGGTGCGGGGCCGGAGGGACGGGGGTACGGGGGCGGGTGGCACGAGATTTTCTCCGCCGGTCGAGGTTTCCCGGGAGAGGAGCGGGGGGAGGACGGCTTTACACCCCGCGATCACGCTCTGCATGTGCCGCAGCACCATGCGGTACGACGCGCTCCGCTTCCGCAGAACGGGCGCGGGTGTCCGGCACCGTGGCCGCCCGGCACGGCAGCGCCGGGCACCTGCGAGAGCCGTGATCGCCCCTTCCCAACCGGCACACCCCCGTGCCACCTACCCACGACCCAGGACGAGGGGGCGCAGCATGGACGCTTTCACCGCAGGACTTCTGCAGCGCATAAAGGCGACCGAGTCCGACCTGTCGCGGGCTCGTGACGAGGGCGACGACTTCCTCGCCGAAGTGGAGCAGGCCGAGCTCGACGACCTGCGACGCCTCGCCGCCGAACACGGTGTGGAGGTCGGCGCGTCACGCGTCTGACCGGATCGAAAGCGCGAGAAGGGGCCCCGGCGAATCCAGCGCCGGGGCCCTCTCGCGTCCGCCCGCCCGCCGGGCGCCCTCTCGTGGATCCGCGCCGGCCCCGAGGGGGCTCAGTCGTGCCAGGCCCCGAGGTCCTCCAGCAGCTCCTGGAGCGGCTCGAAGACCCCGGGGACCGCGGCCACCGTCAGCTCCCGCGAGGGCCGCTCGCCGGGCCGTCCACCGGTCAGCGCGCCGGCCTCCCGGGCGATCAGGTCGCCCGCGGCGACGTCCCACGCGTTGAGCCCCCGCTCGTAGTACCCGTCCAGCCGACCGCAGGCCACGTCGCACAGGTCGATCGCGGCCGAGCCGCCGCGCCGGATGTCCCGGAACCGGGGGATGAGCCGGCCGGCCACCTCGGCCTGGTGGGCGCGGACCTCGGTGACGTAGTTGAAGCCGGTGGAGATCAGCGCCTGGTCCAGCGGGGGCGCGGGACGGCAGCCGAGCGCACGCTCGCCCTGCCAGGCGCCCGTGGCCCACGCGCCGCCGCCGCGCACGGCGTGGTACGTCTCGCCGCGCATCGGCGCCGCGACGACCCCGGCGACCGTCTCTCCGTCGTACTCGGCGGCGATGGAGACCGCCCAGGTCGGCAGGCCGTACAGGTAGTTGACGGTGCCGTCGAGGGGGTCGATCACCCAGCGCACGCCACTCGTGCCGGCCACGGAGGCGCCCTCCTCGCCCAGGAAGCCGTCGTCGGGACGCCGGGCGGAGATCAGGTCGGTGATCAGCTTCTCCGCCGCGATGTCCATCTCGGTGACCACGTCGATCGGGCTGGACTTGGTCTTCGTCACGGCCAGGTCGGCCGGGCGGCCGTCGCGCAGCAGTTCGCCGGCGTGGCGGGCGGCCTCACGGGCCAGGTCGAGCAGGTCGCGGTGCGCGGTGTCGGTCACGGGTCTCCTCACGCGTAGGGGCTGTCGGCCCCGGCGGCCGCCGGGCGGGGCGCGCGGGCCGGACAGCAGCCCGCCGGGCAGAGGTGGTGGCTGGGGCCCAGGGCGCCCAGGGCGCAGGGGGTGACCGTCTCCCCGCGCTCCACGGCCGAGCGCTCCAGGACCAGCTCGCGGACGGCCGCGGCGAACCGCGGGTCGGCGCCCACGGTGGCCGCGCGGCGCACCGGCAGTCCCAGTTCCGCGGCCCTGGTCGCGGCCTCGGTGTCGAGGTCGTAGAGCACTTCCATGTGGTCGGAGACGAAGCCGATGGGGGCCATGACGACGGCCGGGGCCCCGGCCGCGTGCCGCTCCTCCAGGTGGTCGCAGATGTCGGGTTCCAGCCAGGGGATGTGCGGGGCGCCCGAGCGGGACTGGTAGACGAGCTGCCAGGGGTGGTCGACGCCGGTGCGCTCGCGGACGGCGTCGGCGATGAGCCGGGCCACCTCCAGGTGCTGTGCCACGTAGGCGCCGCCGTCGCCGTGGGCCTCGGCCGGGCCGGAGGTGTCGGCGGCCGCGGTGGGGATGGAGTGGGTGGTGAAGGCGAGGTGGGCGCCGTCGCGGACGTCCTCGGGGAGGTCGGCCAGGGCGCGCAGCACGCCGTCGATCATCGGCTCGACGAAACCGGGGTGGTTGAAGTAGTGCCGGAGCTTGTCGACCCTCGGCGGCTCGAGGCCCTCGGCCTTAAGGGCGGCCAGCGCGTCGGCGAGGTTCTCGCGGTACTGGCGGCAGCCCGAGTAGGAGGCGTAGGCGCTGGTGGCGAGCACCAGGACGCGCCGGCGGCCGTCGGCGGCCAGCTCGCGCAGGGTGTCCGTCAGATACGGCGCCCAGTTGCGGTTGCCCCAGTGGACGGGCAGGTCGAGGCCGTGTTCGGCGAAGTCCTTGCGCAGGGCGTCCAGCAGGGCGCGGTTCTGCTCGTTGATGGGGCTGACCCCGCCGAACAGGAAGTAGTGCTGCCCGACTTCCTTCAGGCGTTCCTTGGGGATGCCGCGCCCGCGGGTGACGTTCTCCAGGAACGGGACCACGTCGTCCGGTCCTTCGGGGCCGCCGAAGGAGAGCAGGAGCAGGGCGTCGTACGGGGTGGCATCGAGCGCGTCTGGCATGTCTCGATCCTGCCACCCGGCACCGACAGCCGGGCAACCCCGGGGCGGAAGTCTCGTTCGAAATGATTTCGGCCGTTTTCTCCCGCTCGCGCACCGGACCTGAATCCATCGCGTCCAAGGGTGTGATGAGGGTGCCCTAACTCGTAAGCTGTATCCGCCGCGTTCGTGCCTTACCCAGCCGCTTCGGAGACATCGTGCCCAGCCCCTACAGAGCCTTGTTCGCCGCGCCCGGCAGCAAGGCCTTCTCCGCCGCAGGCTTCCTCGGCCGGATGCCGCTGTCGATGATGGGCATCGGCGTGGTCACGATGATCTCCCAGCTCACCGGGAGGTACGGGCTCGCGGGCGCCCTGTCGGCGACCATCGCGCTGTCCGCTGCGGCCCTCGGGCCGCAGATCTCGCGCCTGGTGGACCGGCACGGGCAGCGCCGGGTGCTGCGCCCCGCGACGCTGCTGGCCCTCGCGGCGGCGGCCGGGCTGCTGCTCGCCTCCCACTTCCGGTGGCCCGACTGGGTGCTGTTCCTCAGCGCGGCCGGGATCGGCTCCGTGCCGAGCCTCGGCGCGATGATCCGCGCCCGCTGGGCGGCGCTGTACCGGGGCACGCCCCGGCTGCACACCGCTTACTCCTTCGAGTCGGTGGTCGACGAGGTCTGCTTCGTCTTCGGCCCGATCATCTCCATCGGGCTGTCCACGGCCTGGTTCCCGGAGGCGGGGCCCCTGCTGGCCGCCTGCTTCCTCGCGGCCGGCGTCTTCTGGCTCACCGCCCAGCGGGCCACCGAACCCCGGCCGCACCCGCGCGAGCGCGACGGCGAGGGCGGCGGCAGCGCCCTGCGCTCGACCGGACTGCGGGTGCTGGTGGCCACGTTCGTGGCGACCGGCGCGATCTTCGGCGCGGTGGACGTGGTCACCGTCGCCTTCGCCGACGAACGGGGCCACAAGGGCGCGGCCAGCCTGGTCCTCGCCGGGTACGCGGCCGGGTCCTGTGCGGCGGGGGCCGTCTTCGGGCTGCTGCGGTTCACCGGGCCGCCGGAACGTCGCTGGATGCTGGGCGTGGCGGCGATGGCCGTGAGTATGATCCCCCTCCTACTGGTCGGAAACCTGCCGCTTCTGGCCGTGGCGCTGTTCGTTGCGGGGCTGGCCATCGCACCGACGATGATCACGACGATGTCCCTCATCGAAGAGCACGTACCTCGCGCGAAGCTCACCGAGGGCATGACCTGGGTGAGCACCGGCCTCGCGGTCGGTGTCGCGCTCGGCTCCTCCGCGGCCGGCTGGGTGATCGACGCAGCCGGGGCGCGTGCCGGGTACGGGGTTCCGGTGGTCTCCGGAGCCGTCGCGCTCGCGGTCGGTTTCCTCGGGTACCGCCGGCTGCGCAGGCCGGTCGCGGGGCGGGGAGGCACCGTTGAGCAGCACAGCGAGCGGGAAGAACGGAACGTGGCGTAACTGGGGCGGCAACGTCCGCGCCCGGCCCGCCCGGCAGGTCGAGCCCGCCTCGGTGGAGGAACTGGCCGAAGCGGTGCGCCGGGCACGCGAGGACGGCCTGAAGGTGAAGGCGGTCGGGACCGGCCACTCCTTCACGTCGATCGCCGCGACCGACGGCGTGTTGATCCGCCCGCATCTGCTGACGGGCATCCGCGGGATCGACCGGGAGTCCATGACGGTCACCGTGGCGGCGGGCACCCCGCTCAAGAGACTCAACGCGGCTCTCGCGCGCGAGGGTCTGTCGCTCACCAACATGGGCGACATCATGGAGCAGACCGTCTCCGGGGCCACCAGCACGGGCACGCACGGCACGGGCCGTGAGTCCGGCTCCCTCTCCGCCCAGATCAGGGGGCTCGAACTGGTCACGGCCGACGGTTCGGTGCTCACCTGCTCCGAGAAGGAGAACCCCGAGGTCTTCGCGGCCGCCCGGACGGGCCTCGGCGCCCTCGGTGTCGTCACCGCGATCACCTTCGCCGTGGAGCCGCTCTTCCTGCTCACGGCACAGGAGGGACCGATGCCCCTGGAGCGGGTCCTCGCCGAGTTCGACCAGCTGTGGGCGGAGAACGAGCACTTCGAGTTCTACTGGTTCCCGCACACCGGCAGCACCAACACCAAGCGCAACAACCGCAGCGCCGGACCCGAGCAGCCCGTGGGGCCGGTGGCCGGCTGGATCGAGGACGAGCTCCTCTCCAACGGTGTCTTCCAGGTGGCCCAGTGGGTCGGCCGCGCCGCTCCCGCCACCGTGCCGGGGCTGGCCCGGATATCCAGCAAGGCCCTGTCCGCGCGGACGTACACGGACATCCCCTACAGGGTCTTCACCTCGCCGCGCCGGGTGCGTTTCGTGGAGATGGAGTACGCCGTCCCGCGCGCGGCCGTGGTGGAGACGCTGCGCGAGCTGCGGGCCATGCTCGACCGCTCGGGCCTGCGCGTCAGCTTCCCGGTGGAGGTGCGCACCGCCCCGGCCGACGACATCACCCTGTCCACCGCGTCCGGCCGGGACAGCGCCTACATCGCCGTACACATGTTCCGGGGCACCCCGTACCAGGCCTACTTCACCGCCGCCGAGCGCATCTTCACCGCGCACGAGGGCCGGCCGCACTGGGGCAAGGTGCATACGCGGGACGCCGAGTACTTCTCCCGGGTGTATCCGCGCTTCGCGGAGTTCACGGCGCTGCGGGATCGCCTCGACCCGGAACGGGTGTTCCAGAACGACTACTTGCGGAGGGTCCTGGGGCCGTAGGCGTCCCGGCCGGTCCGCCGGGTGTCGGGGTCGCGGACGGGCTCGGCCCCTCGCTCGCCCCCGTGCCGTCCGCGCCGCCGGAGCCGCCGGGCGTGGGCGGGGCGCTGTCGCCCGCAGCACCGCCGGCGCCGGACCGCGGTCCGTCCGGCGTCCCGGAGGGCGGGATGGACGGCGTGCCGTCACCCGGACCGGAGGATCCGGGCCCCGGGGAGCCGGACTTCGGGGAGGATCCCGGATCCGGGGAACCGGGCCCCGGGGACTCGGACTTCGAGGAGGACGCGCCGCGGCCGGTGACGGCGCCGCTCACCGTGGTGCCCCCGCCACCGCTGAAGCTGCTGCCCGAGGCCAGTTCGCAGGTGGTGATGCCGGCCATGGTGACGCCGAAGACCACCGCCGCCGCGAGGACCGGCCGCTTCCAGCCCCTCACCCGCGCGCGATAGACCGTGCCCCGGGTGAACTCCCCGGGTGGCGGCGCCTCCTGCCCTCTGGGCCGGGCGGCCACCGTGGCCTTCTCCCGCAGCTGCTCCCCGGTCCGCTTGAAGAAGTGCTGGAAGACCGTGCCGCCACAGGTGGCCACCACGCTGACCACACCGGCGCCGAGGATCGTGCCGTACACCCCGAAATACGAGGCCAGCTTCGCCGCCACGACCGCCGCCATGGCGCCGCCCGCGACCTGGGGGACGTTCAGGTCGATCCGCTTACGACCCGCATCGGGCGTCTCTCGCATACCCGGAACTTGCCTGCCTTTCCCGTACTTCACGGCCTACTTGATGACATGGACCGATCGGTTGCACGAGAAAGGGACGTACGGCCGAAAGCAATAGTTCCGTTTCTGGGGATTGCGTGAAGTTCGCCACGTTCATGATCAACAAAACCGGTTGCGGGTACCGAAGTCGCATGCCTCGCCTGAAGTTGGATGGCGCGCCCATCCACGCACGTGGTCCGAATGGAGTACTGTTGCCAGCCCTGGGTCCGGTCTCCCACCAGGGTGTCCGCGGCCGTTCGGGACCGCCGGGAGGGGGCTAGTTGCACAGGGTGATGGAGTTGGTCACTTAGCGTTGCGAACACGTAACCGTGCCATAACGGCGTTCCAGGGCGCGTGCCCGACACGCCGGGCAACTCGGCAAGGTTGTGGCAGGCTGCACCCGGGCAGGCCACACTCGACTAGCGGAAGCAGCGACGCACGTGACGTCGGCAGGCACCACCCGGGAGGTCCCCATGCCCGAACTGCGTGTCGTGGCCGTCTCGAATGACGGCACACGACTGGTGCTGAAGGCTGCCGACTCAACGGAGTACACGCTTCCGATCGACGAGCGGCTGCGTGCCGCCGTGCGCGGCGACCGGCCCCGGCTCGGCCAGATCGAGATCGAGGTCGAGAGCCATCTCCGGCCCCGCGACATCCAGGCGCGTATACGCGCCGGTGCCACGGCGGAAGAGGTGGCACAGCTCGCGGGCATCCCCGTGGACCGGGTGCGGCGCTTCGAGGGCCCCGTACTGGCCGAACGCGCCTTCATGGCCGAGCGTGCCCGCAAGACCCCGGTCCGCCGTCCCGGCGAGAACTCCGGTCCGCTGCTCGGTGAGGCCGTCCAGGAGCGGCTGCTGCTGCGCGGCGCCGACAAGGACACCGTGCAGTGGGACTCCTGGCGCCGCGACGACGGCACCTGGGAAGTCCTGCTCGCCTACCAAGTCGCGGACGAACCGCACTCGGCGAGCTGGACCTACGACCCGCCCCGGCGGCTGGTGCAGGCCGTGGACGACGAGGCGCGCTCGCTGATCGGCGAATCCGACGACCTCGCCGTGCCCGAGCCGAGCTTCCCGTTCGTCCCGCGCATCGCCCGGCTGCCGCGCGAGCGCTCGATGGACCGCGCCCTGGACCGGGGCGCCCTCGGCGACCGCGAGCGGCCCGTGCTGCCCGCGCTGCCGCCCGAGCCCGTCGAGGAGAGCGCGGGCGACCGGGACTCGCTGACCAGCCTGCTGGAGGCGGTGCCGAGCTTCCGCGGCGATCTGGTGGTCCCCGAACGCCCGTCGGAGGCCGTGGAGGAGTCCGTCGAGGAGCCCGCGACGGAGGAGCCCCCGGCGCCCGCCGCCTCGGCCGGTTCGGCCTACGCGGACGTCCTGATGCCCCGTTCGGTCACCAGCCACCGCGACCGCCTCGTCGGGGCCACCGACCGGCAGGCGGAGGCCGACGGGGTCCGCCCCGGCCGCCGTGCCGCCGTGCCGAGCTGGGACGAGATCGTGTTCGGCACGCGTCGCAAGAAGCAGGAGTAGGACCGCCGTAGGAACGGGGGGCACGCGCGCGTGCCCCCCACCCCCGCGACCGTTGCCGAAGCGGGCCCGCCGGACGGCTGCCGCTAGCGCGGGTCCGCGCCCACCGCCACCGGGCGGGACGGGTCCGAGGACCACTCGGACCAGGAGCCGACGTACAGTGCCGCCGGAATGCCCGCCACGGCCAGCGCGAGCACCTCGTGGGCAGCGGAGACGCCGGAACCGCAGTACACACCGACCTCGGTGTCCGCGGAGATCCCCAAGGCCTTGAAACGGTCGGCGAGTTCGGCTGCGGGCAGGAACCGTCCGTCCGGGCCCACGTTCTCCGTCGTCGGCGCCGAGAGCGCGCCCGGGATGTGCCCGCCGACCCGGTCGATCGGCTCCACCTCACCGCGGTACCGCTCCCCCGCGCGCGCGTCCAGCAGTACGCCCGTACCCGCGAGCGCCGCTGCGCCGTCCGCGTCCAGCAGCCCGGCGGCGGCCGGCGCCGGGACGAAGTCGCCCTCGGCCGGGGCGCTCTCCCCCGTGGACAGCTCGCCCTCCCAGGACGGCAACCCGCCGTCGAGCACCCGCACGTCCGGGTGACCCGTCCAGCGCAGCAGCCACCACGCGCGCGCGGCCGCCCATCCCTGCCCGCCGTCGTACACGACGACGGGCCGGGCCGCCGAGACGCCCGCGCGGCGCATCGCGGCGCCGAACTCCGCGAGGTCCGGCAGGGGGTGACGGCCGTTCGGCCCGGGCGCGGCGGCCAGTTCGCGGTCCAGGTCGACGAAGGCCGCGCCCGGGATGTGCCCGGCCGCGTGTTCGGCCCGGCCGTCGAAGGCCGGCGCGCCCGCCGCCTTCGCCACGCTCAGCTGCCAGCGGACGTCCAGCAGCACGGGCGGGTGGGCGCCGGTCAGCTCTTGTGCGAGTTCGGTCGCGGTGATGATGGCTCTCATGGCGTCCATCCATACGCCAGGGGTGGCCGCCGCGTCCAGGTCCGGCTACTCTGCTCGGCCGGACAGGCTCGATCACGAGGCGTAGGGGATCGGGCACGTGCTGTACAGCCGACGGACACCCGCCGGCCATGGCGAGGAAGCGGCGAACGACGTCATTTCAGGCATTCTTCCGGAAGACACCGCCGGGCCGCGGCGCGGCAGGGCGGCCGGGCTCCGTGGAGGATGCGGACACGGGCACGGGCGTACACGCGGTCGGCGTGGACACCCTTCCGGAGAGCGGAAGCGACACGGCCACCGTGAGGGGCCGGGGAGAGAGTGATCGATGACCGAGGCACGGGAGTCGGCCGGTCCGTACGCGCGGCGCGCGCTCGGCGGACCCTGCTGGGTGAGCCTGATGGCGCACGAACTGGCCGCCACCGAGGAGTTCTACGCCGAGCTGTTCGGCTGGGAGTTCCAGCCGGGTCCGCAGCAGCTCGGCCCCTATGTGCGGGCGCTGCTCGACGGGCGGGAGGTGGCCGGGATGGGCCAGCTGCCGCCGGACCGCCGACTGCCGATCGCCTGGACGCCGTACCTGGCGACGGAGGACGTGGACGGGACGGCCGACGCGGTACGGCTGTGCGGCGGCACGGTGGCGGTCGGCCCGATCGACGCCGCCGAGGCCGGCCGGCTGGCCATCGTCTCGGACCCCGCCGGGGCGGTGTTCGGGATCTGGCAGGGCGCCGCCCACCTCGGCACGGCCATCACCGGTGTGCCCGGCACACCCGCCTGGAACGAACTGCTCACCGTGGAGACGGAGAGCGTCGCCAAGTTCTACGCCACCGTGTTCGGTTACGAGCAGGATCCGGTGGTGGACGCCGGCTTCGACTACGTGACGCTGCGTCTCGACGGCCGTCCGGTGGCCGGTCTGCACGGTGTCGGCAACGCGCTGCCGAGGGACCGGGGCTCGCACTGGCAGACGTATTTCGAGGTCGCCGACACCGACGCGGCGCTGCGGCTGGTCGCGGAGCTCGGCGGCCGGGTGCTCAGGCCGGCCCACGACAGCCCGCTCGGGCGGGTGGCGACGGTGGCGGACCCGGAGGGGGCCGAGTTCTCGGTGGTCCAGGACCCGCACTGAGGGTCCGAAGCGGAAGTATCCGGTGGGTGTGGCTCTCCGGCCGGGTGTTCAGGCCGGTGACACCGGAAGGACGTCCGGGGACAGGGCCGCCGCGCGGGCCGTCGCGGCGGTCATCAGACGCCGGTGGTGACGGCGGCACAGCACCTCGTAGCCGACCTCGCCCGCGGAGTGGTCGACGTCCCCTACGACCACCTGGGCGCCCTCGACCACCATCTCGCCGTCGATCGTACGGGCGTTGTGCGTGGCCCGGGCGCCGCACCAGCACAGCGCCTCGACCTGCAGCACCTCGATGCGGTCGGCCAGCTCCACCAGTCGCTGCGAGCCGGGGAACAGCTTGGAGCGGAAGTCCGTGGTGATCCCGAAGGCGTACACGTCGAGGCCGAGATCGTCCACCACGCGCGCCAGCTGGTCGATCTGCCCCGGCGCGAGGAACTGCGCCTCGTCCGCGATCACATAGTCGGCCCGGCGGCCCTGCGAGAGGTGGTCCACCAGGTAGGCGTACAGGTCCTGGCCGTCCGCGACCTCCACCGCGTCGGTGACCAGGCCGAGCCGGGAGGACAGCTTGCCCTCCCCGGCGCGGTCGTTGCGGGTGAAGATCATGCCGACCAGTCCGCGCGCGGAGCGGTTGTGCTCGATCTGCAGAGCCAGCGTCGACTTCCCGCAGTCCATCGTTCCGGAGAAGAACACCAGCTCGGGCATGAGGAGTTGAGCACCTTTCGGTGAGTCGCGGGGAGGGGAGGGGGGAGGTTCAGGAGCGTACTTCGAGCAGCGGTACCAGCTGCTCGGCCGGGGTCATCGAACCGTGGTTGCCGACCAGCGCCGACTCCTTGGGCTCCCGCTCGGACGCGGTGATCAGGACGTCGTCGTGGGCGGCCGCGATCACATCCCCGAGGCGGGCGTACACGCGCTCGTCGACACTCGGCCCGAACCAGCCGGCCGCGATCGCCTCGTCCCGCGAGGCGATCCAGAACTGCTCGCCGAGCACCTCGCGCCAGACGGTCAGCACGTCGTTCTCGGCGCCCGGCACCGCGTACACGTGCCGCGCGCGCCCCTCGCCGCCCAGCAGGGCGACCCCGGCGCGCAGCTCCCAGTCCGCGTCGAAGTCGATGCGGTGCTCCTCGTCGAACGGGATGTCGACCATGCCGTGGTCGGCGGTGACGTAGAGCGCGCTGCGCGGCGGCAGCTGCTCGGCGAGGCGCTGGGCGAGCCGGTCGACGTACATCAGCTGGCCGCGCCAGGTGTCGGAGGCGACGCCGTAGCGGTGCCCGGCGCCGTCCAGTTCGGCGTAGTACGTGTACACCAGCGCGCGGTCGGCGGCGGCCAGTTGGGCGGCCGCCAGGTCCATGCGCTCCTCGGCGCTGAGCCGGCCGTGGAAGGTGCCGCCGCTGAGCGCGACCTTGGTGAGCGGGGTCTGGGCGAATGTGGGCGACGACACCTGTGCGGCGTGCACTCCGGCGTCGTGGGCCAGCTGGAAGACCGTGGGGTACGGCTGCCAGGGGCGCGGCGGGGTCCAGGGCTGCCAGCGGAGCTGGTTCATCAGCTCGCCGGTGGCCGGGTTGCGCACGGTGTAGCCGGGCAGGCCGTGCGCGCCGGGCGGCAGGCCGGTGCCGACGGAGGCCAGGGAGGTGGCGGTGGTGGCCGGGTAGCCGGCGGTGAGCGGGCGGCCGGTGCCGCCCCGGGAGCTGCCGAGCAGCGAGTGCAGGAAGGGCGCCTCGTCGCGGTGTGCCCGCACCTGCTCCCAGCCGAGCCCGTCGACCAGGAAGACGCAGACTCGGTCGGCCGGGGCCAGTTCCCCGATCGTGGCGGTCAGGCCGGGGACGCCCATGTTGGCGGCCAGGGTGGGCAGCAGGTCGGCGAGCGAGCCGCTGCCGTACTCGGGGAGCGGCGCGGAGGCCAGGGCGAGCGGTTCCGGGTGGTCCCAGGCGGAGAGCTGAGACATCAGCGCGTGAGGTCCGCGGTCGCCTCGGAGATGGCCTGCGCGAAGACGAGCGCCTGGCGCACCGTCTCCGGGCCGTCCCCGGCCTCGCTGACGCGCAGGCTGAGGTCGTCCGCCGTGGAACTGCCCGTGTAGCCGTGGTCGGCGTCGCAGTTGGGGTCGCCGCAGGCGGCGGGCTCCAGGTCGATGCGGCTGACCGCGCCCCAGCCGATGGTCAGGACGACCTCGCGGGGCAGCGTGCCCGGCTTGTACTGCTCGGGGTTCGCGACCACGCGGCTGACCACGACCGAGGAGATCCGGCCGATCTTCACCGACTCGGTGGAGGTGGTGGCGTACGGCGTCGGGGAGGTGCTGTCGGCGGCCTGCTCGTCGGTGTGGCTGACGATGAAACGGTTGCCGGTGAGGACCAGCACGGTGACATGCCGGCGGACCTCGTTCTGGTCGAACGTCGTCTCCTGGTGGACCAGGTACGACCGGACGGGCTCGCCGCCCACGGCGGCCTCCACCGCCTCGGCCACGAGGGCCGGGTAGTAGCCGCTGCGCTCGATCGCCGCGCGCAGCCCCTGGGTCGTCGTACTGGTCTTGGCCATGGCGTCCATCCTAATCCGTGGGCAAGGGCGGTCCGGGCCAGTCACCGGAGCCCGGGCCGGTGGCTCGGCGGCACCAGGGCGGGGGGTCGGTCGGCCGGCCGGGTCAGTAGGCCGGCAGCGTGCGCGGGCCGAGGTCGTCGCGCGCGGGGGGCGGCGCGAGCCGTACGGTGGCACCGAGGACGCTCACTCCGTGCGGGGCGACCACGACCGGTTCCAGGGTGACCGCGCCCACCTCCGGGTGGTCGTCCACGAGCCGGGAGACGCGCAGCAGCAGTTCCTCCAGCGCGGGGGTGTCCACGGGTGTGGAGCCGCGCCAGCCGAACAACAGCGGTGCCGTGCGGATCGAACGCACCAGCGAGGTCGCCTCCCGGTCGGTGACGGGGACCAGCCGGTGGGCGGTGTCGCCGAGCAGCTGTGAGGCGGCACCGGCCAGCCCGAAGGACAGCACGGCGCCGGCCGCCGGGTCGATCACCGCGCGTACGACGGTGTCGACGCCTCGGGGCGCCATGGCCTGCACCACCGGCCGCAGCTCCTCGGGACTGCCGAAAAGCTCGGTCAACTCGGCGTAGGCGCGGCGCAGTTGCTCCTCGTTCGTGAGGTCCAGGCGTACGCCGCCGAGGTCTGCGCGGTGCCTGAGGTGCGGTGCGGTCGCCTTGAGGGCGGCCGGGTAGCCGAGGGTGCGGGCGGCCTCGGCGGCGGCGTCGGGGGTGGGCGCGGCGAGGGCCCGGCGCACGGGGATGCCGTATTTCGCGAGCAGTTCGCAGGTCTCGGCGTCGGGGACGGTGAGTCCCTCCCCGCGCGCGAGCAGGCCGCCGATCAGCCGTGCGGCGCCCTTCTCGTCGATGTCGTCGTACTCGGGCACCTTGCCGGGGTCGCCGGCCTCCCGCCGCCACTGCCCGTACCTGACCGCTTCGGCGAGGGCCCGCACGGCGCGTTCGGCGGCGGGGTAGGCGGGGATGAGGTGGGTGCCCTCGGGGGCCGGAGCCGCCGGGGCGGGCCCCCCGGTGGACGGACGTTCCGCGGGACGGACGGGGTGGGTCCCGCTCGCGGCGGTCTGGGTCCGCTCGCCGGCCCGAGGTGCGGTGCTCGCGGCGGCCGGGGGCTTGGCAGGGGACTGCGCCTGGGGCGCGGTGCTCGCGGCGGCCGAGAGGGCCTCCGCGAGCCCTCCGAGTTCGACGTGCACCACCAGCACCGGCTTGCCCGGTACCGCGGACGCCGCCGAGCGCAGCGCCTCGGCCAGCTCCGCGTCCCCCGGGGAGCCCTCGCCGATGGCGGGGATGGCGGTGACGACGACACAGTCGCACCGGTCGTCCGCCAGGGCGGCGGACAGCGCCCGGTGGAAGTCCTCGGCCGTCGCCCCGGTCGTCAGGTCCAGCGGGCGCGCGGGACGCAGTCCTTCGGCGAGGCAGCGGTCGTAGGTCAGCACGCCGAGGGACTCGGAATTACCGAGGATCGCCACGCGCGGCCCGGCGGGCAGGGGCTGCCGGGCGAGCAGCAGACCCGCGTCGACCAGCTCGGTGATCGTGTCGACGCGGATCACCCCGGCCTGCCGGAGCAGGGCGGAGACGGTCGCGTGCGGCAGCCGGGTGGCGCGTACCGCGTGTCCCTGCGGCGCGGCTCCCGTCCCCTGCACCACGACCAGCGGCTTGGCCGCCGCGGTCCGCCGGGCGAGCCGGGTGAACTTGCGGGGGTTGCCGATGGACTCCAGGTACATGAGGACGACGTCGGTCTCGGGGTCGTCGTACCAGTACTGCAGGACGTCGTTGCCGGAGACGTCGGCGCGGTTGCCGGCGGAGACGAAGGTGGACACGCCGGTCACACCGGTGACCCCTCCCCCGCGCCGGTGCAGCCGGGAGAGCAGGGCGATGCCGATGGCGCCGGACTGGGCGAACAGCCCGATGCGGCCGGGACGGGGCAGCTCCGGTGCCAGGGAGGCGTTGAGCCGGACGTCAGGGGCGGTGTTGATGATCCCGAAGGCGTTGGGTCCGATGATCCGCATGCCGTACGCGCGCGCCTGCCGGACGAGGGCCCGCTGGCGTTCGCGCCCTTCGGGGCCGCTCTCGGCGTATCCGGCGGAGAGGACGACGAGCCCCTGCACGCCGTGTTCGGCGCACTCGGCGACCACCGCGGGCACGTGCTCGGCGGGTACGGCGACCACGGCGAGGTCCACCTGTCCCCCGATGTCCCGCACCGAGCGGTACGCCGGGACCCCGTCGACGTCACGGAGGTCCTCGGGGAAGGAGGTGTTCACGGCGTGCAGACGGCCGGGGTAGCCGGCGTCCCGGATGTTGCCGAGGATGCTGCGGCCCACCCCGCCGGGGGCGCGGCCGACGCCGACGACCGCCACGGAGCCGGGCACCAGCAGCCGCCGTACGGAACGGGCCTCGGCGCGCTGCTCCCGCGCGCGCTGCACGGCGAGGGAGCGGTCGGTGGGTTCGAGGTCGAACCCCAGGCGTACGACACCGTCCTCGAAGCTGCGCTTCTGGGTGTAGCCCGCGTCCGTGAACACCTTGATCATCTTGCTGTTGGCGGGGAGCACCTCGGCGGCGAAGCGACGGATGCCGCGCTCGCGGGCGACGGCCGCGATGTGCTCCAGCAGCGCCGAGGCGACCCCGCGGCCTTGGTGGGCGTCCTGCACCAGGAAGGCGACCTCGGCCTCGTCGGCCGGCGCGGAGGCGGGCATGCCGTCGGCGCCGATGCGGTCGTAGCGTACGGTGGCGATGAACTCGCCGCCGATGGTGGCCGCGAGCCCCACCCGGTCCACGAAGTCGTGATGGGTGAAGCGGCGGACGTCCTTGGCGGAGAGCCGGGGGTAGGGCGCGAAGAAGCGGTAGTACTTCGACTCGTCCGACACCTGCTCGTAGAAGCTGACCAGGCGGTCCGCGTCGTCGACGGTGATGGGCCGGATACGCGCGGTGCCGCCGTCGCGCAGCACCACGTCCGCCTCCCAGTGGGCGGGGTACTCGTGCCCGTCCTGCCGGTCCTGCCGGTCCGCCGAGGTCTGCATGGGCCCCAGAGTACGGCTCGCGTACGACAGCAGCGCGAGGCAGTGTATGAAGGACGGATGCCGGACCGAGGCCGCGGTCCGGCACCTTGCCGGGAGGGGCGACGACCCGCTCCGGGCATGCTTCACACTATGGGAAACTGGTCTAGACAACCCTGAACACCGAAGGGCAGCAACACATGGCTGAGCGCCGCGTCAACGTCGGCTGGGCCGAGGGCCTCCACGCCCGTCCCGCCTCCATCTTCGTCCGAGCCGCCACGGCCGCAGGCGTCCCGGTCACGATCGCCAAGGCCGGGGGCGACCCGGTCAACGCGGCCTCCATGCTGGCCGTCCTGGGCCTGGGCGCCCAGGGTGGCGAGGAGATCGTCCTCGCCTCCGACGCCGACGGCGCGGACGCCGCGCTGGACCGGCTGGCCAAGCTGGTCGCCGAGGGCCTGGAAGAGCTGCCCGAGACCGTCTGAGCCACCCGCGCGCACGATGGAGCCGCGTCGCCCCTTCCGGGGCGGCGCGGCTTCGCCGTACGGGCGCGTACTCCGCTCGATTCACGGTCGCCCACGCGCCGAATTCCGGCCCGCTCGAATTTCGGGCGCGGCGACAGCGATGGCAGCGACGGCGGAAGTGGTGGCGGCAGCGGCAATGGCGGCGGCAATTCATTTCCGCCCCCGATTCCCCCCTCCTTTTGTATACAGCACTCGCGTTAATTCCGAGGACCCGACATGTTTACGGCATGTTGCGAAGTCCTCACACGCTCCGCGGTGCCGGAAAAGCGAAGACGGTGCACGGCGGTGACGCGCTCGGCGTGCAGCGCCGTGACCGCCCGCGCGCGCTCACCGTCGCCGCGCGCCACCGCGTCGACGATCGCGCCGTGCTCCGCCCAGGACTCCCGCGGGCTCGGCGGCGCGTCCACCGCGTACATCCAGGCGATCTTGTGGCGCAGCTGGGTGAGCGTCGAGGCCAGTGGCGGGCTGCCGGAGGCCTGGGCGAGCGTCTCGTGGAACCAGCCGCCCAGTGAACGCAGATCCTCGCCACTGCCTCCGCGGGCCCGCTCCTGGCCGAGTCGGACCAGGCCGCGCAACACCTTGAGGTGGGCCTCCGTGCGCCGCTGCGCGGCTCGGGCGGCCCCCAGCGGCTCCAGCAGCGCGCGCATCTCCAGCAGGTCGGCGGCCTCGTGCTCGGTGGGCTCGGCCACGCAGGCGCCCGCGTGCCGGCGGGTCACCACGAAGCCCTCCGCCTCCAGGGTGCGCAGCGCCTCGCGGACGGGGACGCGCGAGACGCCGTAGCGGCGGGCCAGTACTTCCTCGGTGAGGCGGCTGCCGCGTTCGTGGACGCCGGCGACGATGTCGTCCCGGATCGCCGTGCACACCGAGTGCGCCGGAATACGCATGACCGACCTCCGTCTTAATCCCCGTGAAACGCCGACGATGGACGTATGTTCTCGTGACTCTATTCCAAGAGACCGGAATTTCCGATGGCAGTTCCTGATCCATGCTTATTTTTTGGACGCGGGGCGGTGGAGACGGTGGCCATGACTGACGGCCGCGACCATGGCGGCGGACCGGGTGGCGGCCTTCAGGGCAGCCCTGGCGGCGATCTTCCGAAAACGGCGAAAGCCCCGGTTCGGTGGACCGGGGCTTTCGGGTGCGGTGCTCGGGCCCACGCGCGCGTGGGCGTAGGCGTGGGCGTCAGACGTTCACTCCGTGATTGCGGAGGTAGGCGACGGGGTCGACGTCGGAGCCGTAGTCGGGGCCCGTCCGGGCCTCGAAGTGGAGGTGCGGGCCGGTGGTGTTGCCGGTCGCGCCGGACAGGCCGATCTGCTGGCCCGGCATGACCTTCTGGCCGACGGTGACACCGATGGACGACAGGTGGCCGTACTGGGTGTACATGCCGTCGGCCATCCGGATCACGATCTCGTTGCCGTACGCGCCACCCCAGCCGGTGGAGACCACGGTGCCGGAACCGACCGCGTGGACGGTCGTGCCGCTGGCCGCGTGGAAGTCGATGCCGGTGTGCGAGCCGGAGGACCACAGGGAGCTGCTCGCCTTGTAGCCCGTGGAGACGTAGGAGTGCGCGATCGGGGCGACGAAGGCGTTCAGCCGCTTGCGCTCCGCCTCGCGGGCCGCGCGTTCCTTGGCCTGGCGCTCCAGCTTCGCCTTCTCGGCGGCCGCCTTCGCCGCGGCCTGCTCGGCCGCCTGCTGTTCGGCGGCCTGCTGCTGGGCCGTCGCCTGTGCGTCGATCTGCTCGGCCACGCCGTCGCTCACGGTGAGCACGGGCGTCAGGCCGGTCTGCTCCACGGGGTTCTCGGCGGCGAGTGCCGGGGACGCGGCGAGGGTGCCGATGACACCGGTGGTGGTGAGGGCCGCGATACCGGCCGCCTGAGCGGTGGTGCGCTTGACCCGGCCGGGCTTGCGGTGCTTCCCGGTGGCGCACATGAACGCCATGAAGTGGCTGGTCCTTTCCTTCCCTCTCGCCTACCGGGTTAGCTGACGGGTTCGGAGCAGGAAGGTCTCCTACGGGCCCCCTCGCTCACGCGCGGGCGCCCGATTCACCCCAGGGACGATGGGTCCCCGGCTCCCCTGGCTCGCGCCGTACGGGGACTCGGCGATGACTGTCCGGTGCCGCGGGCGCGGCGCACTGCCTGACGAACAGTCCGGATGAAGGTACGTAGGCGCGCTTCCGATCCTCAAACGGATCCGGGTATTTGTAGCGCATCCCACAGGCCAGACAGGCAACCTCCGCCCCAAATCGGGCATCTGGGAGGGTGAGTGGGACAACGTGGGGCCCTGACGGCCCGTAGGTCGTCAGGGCCCCACGCGCGCGTGGCGCTACTCCGCGGCGACGACGGTGACTTCGCCGATGCCCAGCGCCTCGACCGGCGCCTTGATCTGCGCGGCGTCCCCGACGAGGACGGTCACCAGCCGGTCCACCGGGAAGGCGTTGACGACGGCAGCGGTGGCCTCCACCGTGCCCGTCGCGGCCAGCTGCCGGTACAGCGTCGCCTGGAAGTCGTCGGGCAGGTGCTGCTCGACCTGGTCGGCCAGGGTGCTCGCGACGGCCGCCGCGGTCTCGTACTTCAGCGGCGCCACCCCGACCAGGTTCTGCACGGCCACGTCACGCTCGGCGTCGGTCAGACCCTGCGCCGCGAGGGTGCGCAGCACCTTCCACAGGTCGTCCAGCGCCGGGCCGGTGTTGGGGGTGTCCACCGAGCCGCTGATGGCGAGCATCGAGGCGCCGGTGCCATCCGGGGCGGACCTGAGGACCTGCCCGAAGGAGCGCACACCGTAGGTGTAGCCCTTCTCCTCGCGCAGGACGCGGTCCAGGCGGGAGGTGAGCGTGCCGCCCAGGCAGTAGGTGCCGAGCACCTGGGCCGGCCAGACGCGGTCGTGCCGGTCCGGGCCGACGCGGCCGATGAGCAGCTGCGTCTGGACCGCGCCGGGCCGGTCGACGATGACCACGCGCCCGGTGTCGTCGGCGGTCACCGGCGGCACCGGCCGGGGCTCGCCCGGCGTGCCGGTCCAGGCGCCCAGGGTCTCGCCCAGCAGCGCGTCCAGGTCGATACCGGTCAGGTCGCCGACGACGACCGCGGTGGCCGTGGCGGGGCGCACATGGCGGTCGTAGAACGCGCGTACGGAGCCGGCGTCGATCTTCTCGACCGTCTCCTCGGTGCCCTGGCGCGGGCGGGACATGCGCGAGGTGGCCGGGAACAGCTCCCTGGAGAGCTCCTTGGCGGCCCGGCGGGCGGGGCTGGCCAGCTCGTGCGGGATCTCGTCCAGCCGGTTGCGGACCAGCCGCTCGACCTCGCTCTCGGAAAAGGCCGGGGCGCGCAGGGCGTCGGCGAGCAGACCGAGGCCCTTGGCCAGACGGGAGGCCGGGACCTCCAGGCTGATGCGGACACCGGGGTGGTCGGCGTGCGCGTCCAGCGTGGCGCCCGCGCGCTCCAGTTCGGCGGCGAACTCCTCGGCCGAGTGCTTGTCGGTGCCCTCGGAGAAGGCCCGCGCCATGATCGTGGCGACGCCGTCCAGGCCGGTCGGCTCGGCCTCCAGGGGTGCGTCGAGCAGCACCTCGACGGCGACGACCTGCTGGCCGGGGCGGTGGCAGCGCAGCACCGTCAGACCGTTGTCGAGGGTGGCGCGCTCGGGGGCGGGGAAGCCCCACGGCCTGGCGTCGCCCGGCTGCGGCCGGGGGTGGAAGTCCATGGTGGCGAGCTCGGTCACTTGGCCGTCTCCTCGTTCTCGTTACCGGCCTGTGCGGTGGCACCCTCGGTGCCGGCCCGCGCGGCCGTCCTCTCGTTGCCGGCCTCCACGGTCGCCTCGCGCTCGGGGTCCTGCGGCACCTCGGCGTCCTCGACGGCCTCCGGGGACTTCGGCTCGTAGACGAGGACCGCGCGGTTGTCGGGCCGCAGACGGGCCGCGGCGACCTCCCGCACCTCCTCGGGGGTGACGTCCAGAACCCGCTTCACGGCGGTGAGGGCGAGCTGCGGGTCGCCGAACAGGACGGCGTAGCGGCACAGTTCGTCGGCTCGGCCGGCGACCGTGCCGAGCCGGTCGAGCCACTCGCGCTCCAACTGCGCCTGGGCTCGCTCCATCTCCTCGGGCGTCGGGCCCTCCTCGGCGAACCGGGCCAGCTCCTCGTCGATGGCGGCCTCGATGACCGGTACCTCGACGTCACCGGAGGTCTTCACGTCCAGCCAGCCCATCGAGGGCGCGCCGGCCAGCCGCAGCAGACCGAAACCGGCCGCGACGGCGGTACGGTCGCGCCGCACCAGCCGGTTGTACAGGCGGGAGGACTCGCCGCCGCCGAGGACGGTCAGGGCGAGGTCGGCCGCGTCCGCCTCGCGCGTGCCGTCCTGCGGCAGCCGGTAGGCGGCCATCAGGGCGCGCGCCGGGACCTCCTCCACGACGACCTCGCGCAGCTGCTCGCCGATGACCTCGGGCAGGGAGCCGTCGCGCGGCTCGGGCTTGCCGTCGTGGGAGGCGATCGAGCCGAAGTACTTCTCCACCCAGGCCAGGGTCTGCTCGGGGTCGATGTCGCCGACCACGGAGAGCACCGCGTTGTTCGGCGCGTAGTAGGTGCGGAAGAACTGGCGCGCGTCCTCCAGGGTGGCCGCGTCCAGGTCCGCCATCGAGCCGATCGGCGTGTGGTGGTAGGGGTGGCCCTCCGGGTAGGAGAGGGCGGTCAGCTTCTCGAAGGCGGTGCCGTAGGGCACGTTGTCGTAGCGCTGGCGGCGCTCGTTCTTGACGACGTCCCGCTGGTTCTCCATGGACTCCTCGTCCAGGGCGGCCAGCAGCGAGCCCATGCGGTCGGCCTCCAGCCAGAGGGCCAGTTCGAGCTGGTGGGCCGGCATGGTCTCGAAGTAGTTGGTCCGCTCGAAGCTGGTGGTGCCGTTGAGCGAGCCGCCCGCCCCCTGCACCAGCTCGAAGTGACCGTTGCCCTTGACCTGGCCGGACCCCTGGAACATCAGGTGCTCGAAGAGGTGAGCCAGACCCGTACGCCCCTCGACCTCGTGGCGGGAGCCGACGTCGTACCAGAGGCAGACCGCCGCCACCGGGGTCAGGTGGTCCTCGGAGAGCACCACGCGCAGACCGTTGGCCAGCCGGTGCTCGGTCGCTTTCAGGCCCCCGGAGCCTGCCTCGGCTGTGGTCGTGTGACCCATGGGCATGTACGTCCCTTCGCGAGCGGAGGCGGTCGTCGAAACCGCGCTTTTCCTGCCGTTCCTGCCACTGTATGCAAAGCGTGCGGGGCCTCGGCGAAGTTCCCGCGGGACGTACGCCCACAGCGGATCGCGTAGCCTGCGTCCGACCCGTCCGGGGACGTCCTCCGGGCGCCGGGCGGGCCCGCGGAGACCGGGGCGCGGCCCGGCTTGTCAGTGGGGCGGTCCACAATGGTCCGCGACAGATCCGTCAATCGCTTCAGCAAGAGCGAGCCGAGGGGTGCGCGCCCCCTCGGTGAGCGACCAGACCAGGAGGAGCCGGCAGCGATGGCCCGCCGCAGCACGAAGACCCCGCCGCCCGACGACCCGTTCGAGGAGAGGATCCTCGATATCGACGTCGTCGACGAGATGCGTGGCTCCTACCTCGAGTACGCGTACTCGGTCATCTACTCGCGCGCCCTGCCGGACGCCCGCGACGGCCTCAAGCCGGTGCACCGCCGCATCGTCTACCAGATGAACGAGATGGGCCTGCGCCCCGACCGCGGGTACGTGAAGTGCGCGCGTGTCGTCGGCGAGGTCATGGGCAAGCTGCACCCGCACGGCGACGCGTCCATCTACGACGCCCTGGTACGCATGGCGCAGCCGTTCTCCATGCGCCTGCCGCTGGTCGACGGCCACGGCAACTTCGGTTCGCTGGGCAACGACGACCCGCCGGCCGCCATGCGGTACACCGAGTGCCGGCAGGCCGAGGCGACGAGCCTGATGACCGAGTCGATCGACGAGGACACGGTCGACTTCGCACCCAACTACGACGGCCAGGAGCGGGAGCCGGTGGCGTTGCCCGCCGCCTTCCCGAACCTGCTGGTGAACGGCGCCTCGGGCATCGCGGTCGGCATGGCGACGAACATGGCGCCGCACAACCTGCGCGAGGTCATCGCCGCCGCCCGCCACCTGATCAAGTACCCGAACGCCGACCTGGACGCGCTGATGAAGCACGTCCCCGGCCCGGACCTGCCCACCGGCGGCCGGATCGTCGGCCTGGACGGCATCCGCGACGCGTACGCGACGGGCCGCGGCACCTTCAAGATCCGGGCCACGGTCGCGATCGAGACGGTCACCGCCCGGCGCAAGGGCCTCGTCGTCACCGAACTGCCGTTCACGGTCGGTCCGGAGAAGGTGATCGCGAAGATCAAGGACCTGGTCAACGCCAAGAAGGTCCAGGGCATCGCCGACGTCAAGGACCTCACCGACCGCCAGCACGGCCTGCGCCTGGTCATCGAGATCAAGAACGGCTTCGTGCCCGAGGCGATCCTCGAGCAGCTGTACAAGCTGACCCCGATGGAGGAGTCCTTCGGTGTCAACAACGTCGCCCTGGTGGACGGTCAGCCGCTCACCCTGGGGCTGAAGGAGCTGCTGGAGGTCTACCTCGACCACCGCTTCGACGTCGTGCGGCGTCGCAGCGAGTACCGGCGCGGCAAGCGCCGCGACCGGCTGCACCTGGTCGAGGGCCTGCTGACCGCCCTGGTCGACATCGACGAGGTCATCCGGCTGATCCGGTCCAGCGAGAACTCCGCGCAGGCCAAGGAGCGCCTGATGGAGCGCTTCTCGCTGAGCGAGGTGCAGACGCAGTACATCCTCGACACGCCGCTGCGCCGGCTCACCAGGTTCGACCGCATCGAGCTGGAGGCGGAGCAGGACAGGCTCACCACCGAGATCGAGGAACTGACCCGGATCCTGGACTCGGACGCGGAGCTGCGCAAGCTGGTCTCGGCGGAACTGGCCGCGGTGGCCAAGAAGTTCGGCACCGACCGGCGCACGGTCCTGCTGGAGTCCGGTGGCGCCCCGGTGGCCACCGTGCCGCTGCAGGTCGCCGACGACCCGTGCCGGGTGCTGCTGTCCTCGACGGGTCTGCTGGCCCGCACGGCGACCGCCGAGCCCTTCCCGGAGGCGGCCGGCGCGAAGCGGGTCAAGCACGATGTGATCGTCTCGGCGGTGCCCGCGACGGCGCGCGGCGAGATCGGGGCGGTCACCTCGGCGGGCCGGCTGCTGCGGATCAACGTGGTCGACCTTCCGCAGCTGCCCGAGGCGGCGGCCGCGAACCTCGCCGGAGGGGCGCCGCTGGCGGAGTTCGTCTCCCTGGTGGACGACGAGACGGTGGTCTGCCTGACCACTCTGGACGAGTCCTCCCCGGGCCTGGCGCTGGGCACGGAGCAGGGCATCGTCAAACGCGTGGTGCCCGACTACCCGTCCAACAAGGGCGAGTTGGAGGTCATCGGCCTCAAGGAAGGTGACCGGATCGTCGGCGCGGTGGAGCTGCGCACCGGCGAGGAGGACCTGGTGTTCATCACCGACGACGCTCAGCTGTTGCGTTTCCAGGCCTCGATCGTCCGTCCGCAGGGCCGTCCGGCGGGCGGCATGGCCGGCATCAAGGTCACCGAGGGCGCGAAGGTCATCTCCTTCACCGCGGTGGACCCGGCCGCCGACGCCGCGGTGTTCACGGTGGCGGGCTCACGCGGCACCCTGGACGACTCGGTGCAGACGACGGCCAAGCTGACCCCGTTCGACCAGTATCCGCGCAAGGGCCGGGCCACCGGTGGCGTGCGCTGCCAGCGGTTCCTGAAGGGCGAGGACTGTCTCTCCCTGGGCTGGGCGGGCCCGGTCCCCGCGCGCGCGGCACAGAAGAACGGCACCCCGGTCGACCTCCCGGAGCCGGACCCCCGCCGAGACGGCTCGGGCACGTCCCTGCCGAAGACGGTGGCGGTGGTCGCTGGGCCGGTGTTCTAGGCGGTCGAGGGGGGAGGTGCCGGCTGCCTGGACTGGTCGTCCGGGCGGGCGGGGTCTCGGGGGCCTTCGCTGGGGGCAGTCTCGCTGGGGGACGGCCTCGCTGGGGGCGGCCACCGGATTCTCCGGGTCGTCCGGGTGCCGGTCAGCCGGTTCGGGGCGGTGAGCCCGTCCGGGTCGGCCGCTTAGTACGGGTCGGTCGGCCCGTCCAGGTCGGTCGGGTCCGTCAGGTCGGTCGGGTCCGTCAGGCCGTCCGGGGCAGCCGCCGTCCCCGGGCCCGCTTCCCCCGGGCCGCGCACATAGCGCAGGACGCCCCACATGCCGTGCTCGTCGGCGTGCGGGGCGTCCGTCTTGCACGCCTCCAGTTCCTTGCCGAGGGTGTCGGCGTCGATGCCGGAGCCGATCAGCACGAGTTGGGTGAGGCGGGGCTCCCCAGGGGACCAGGGCTCCGGGTAGAAGCGCAGGAACCGGCCGACGGCGTGCACGGCATACCGGTTGGACGTGTCGTGCGGACCGAAATCAACGTATCCCTTGATCCGGTACAGGCCCTCGGGCCGGCTGTCCAGGAACCGCATGAGCCGCCGGGGCTCCATCGGCATGTCGGAGGTGAAGGACAGACTGTCGTAGCCGGTGTGCAGGTGCGGGATGTGGTCCTGCGAGTCGAGGCCGGGGGCGTCGTCGCCGGCCGTGTGGTCGTGCAGGTCGTCGAAGGACAGCTGGCCGATCCGCTCCTCGCTCGGCCGGCAGTCGAAGAGGAACTCCGGGTCGACGCGGCCGTAGGTGGCGGGGACGACGGCGGCGCGGTCGGTGAGCGAGCGGACGAGCCGCAGGATCCTGTCCCGGTCGGCGTCGTCGGCCCGGTCGAGCTTGTTGACGACAGCCAGGTCGGCGAGGGCCAGGTGCCGGTCGATCTCGGGGTGCCGCGCGCGCGTGTCGTCGAACTCGGCGGCGTCGACGACCTCGATCAGCCCGCCGTAGACGATGCCGGGCTGCTCGCTGGCGAGCACCATCCGCACCAGCTCCTGCGGCTCGGCGAGTCCGCTCGCCTCGATGACGATCACGTCGATGCCGGCGGCGGGCGCGGCGAGCCGGTCCAGGTAGACGTCCAGTTCGCTGGTGTCGACGGCGCAGCACAGACAGCCGTTGCCGAGTGAGACGGTGGAGTCCCCGAGCGCACCGGCCACGGCCATCGCGTCGATCTCGATCGCCCCGAAGTCGTTGACGATCGCCCCGATGCGGCTGCCTCCGCTGCGGTGCAGCAGGTGGTTGAGGAGCGTGGTCTTTCCCGAGCCCAGGAAACCGGCGAGCACGACGACCGGGATCTGCTGCGGACTACGGCTGCCGCCCAGGCTGTTCCCCAACGGGCACCTCTCTCACACGGAAGCGCACCGGCTCGCGGCCCGGCGCGCACACGGGAATCGACTGTGCGACCAGGATACGAGCGGGCGGAATCGCGGCGCCGTGCTCGCCCCGGCACGGCACCGCGCTCCGGACCGTGCGGCATCACGAGCGGCTCGGCGTGGCACCGCGCTCCGGACCGTGCCGCATCCTGGCGGGCTCCGCGCGGTGCCGCGCCGAGGCTCAGGCGGGTGCGGGGACGGAGAACCGTGGTTCCGGGCCGACATAGCGGGCCGCCGGCCGGATGATCTTCGAGTCGGCGGCCTGTTCCAGGATGTTGGCGCTCCAGCCGACCACGCGTGCGGCCGCGAAGGTGGGGGTGAACATCTCCCTCGGCAGACCGCACAGTTCCATGACGACACCGGCGTAGAACTCGACGTTGGTGTGGAGTTCGCGGCCGGGCTTGAGCTCGGCGAGGATCGCCTCGACCCGGCGCTCGACCTCCACCGCGAAGTCCACCCGGGGGCCGCCGAACGACTGCGCCGTCTCCCTCAGCATCCGCGAACGGGGATCCTCGGTGCGGTAGACGGCGTGACCGAACCCCATGATCCGGTCCCCGGCGAGCACCCGCTCCCGGATCCAGCCGTCGATCCGGTCCGGCGTGCCGATCGCGTCCAGCGTGTCCAGGGCCCGGCTCGGCGCGCCGCCGTGCAGCGGTCCGGACAGCGCGCCGACCGCACCGGTGAGGCAGGCCGCGACGTCGGCACCCGTGGACGCGACGACCCGTGCGGTGAAGGTTGACGCGTTGAATCCATGATCAATGGTTGAGACGAGGTATTGCTCGACGGCACGTGCCCGACGCGGGTCGGGCTCGGAACCCGTCAACATGTACAGGTAGTTGGCCGCGTACGAGAGATCCTCGCGCGGCTCGATGGGTTCCAGGCCCTGCCCGAGCCGGTACAGCGCGGTCAGCAGGGTGGGCACGGCGGCGCAGACGGTCACGGTGTCGGCGCGGCGCCGGTCGGCGTCGATGTCGTACACCGGCCGGAGTCCCCGTGCCGCACCCAGGAGCGACAGGGCCGTGCGCAGGCCGGCGAGCGGGCCGGAGACACGGCTCGCGGCGGCGATCGCCGGCAACGCGGCCCGCACCTCCCCGGGCAGTCGCCGCAGGGCCGCGGTCTCGGCGGCGAAAGCGGCGGCGCGCCTCGCGTCCGGCAGTTCACCGTGTACCAGCAGATGCCAGACGTCCTCGAAGCCGCGGGTACGGGCGAGTTCGACGGCCGCGTACTGACGGTAGTGATAGAAGCCCTCCCGCCCTCGGACGTCACCGATTCGGGTCTCGGCGACGACGACGCCCGCGAGACCGCGCGGCACCTCGACGAGGGAGCTCGCGGTGGTGTTGCTGTCCATGGTTCTCCTCCCTGAACTTGATCCGACTGTCCATGCTTGACTGACTTATTGTCAATGTTGATTGGATCAATGTTGTCCATCAAGCTGTGCAGGGACGGCTACGGTGGCCCTCATGCGCGATCACGAACCCGCTCCCGGCCGCCCCGGGGGACGGCTGACCACCAAGGAGACTGCCGAGGCACTCGGCGTGAAGCCCGAGACGGTGTACGCGTACGTGAGTCGCGGCCTGCTCAGCAGCAGACGCGAGCCCGGCGGCCGCGCCAGCACCTTCGAGGCGAAGGAGGTGGAGGCACTCGCCCGGCGCAACCGGCGTGAGGCGGCCGGGAGTCCGGGCTCCGGCACCGATCTGTCGGTCCGGACCCACATCACGCTGATCGACGAGGACCGGTACTTCTTCCGCGGCGTGGACGCCGTCGAACTGTCCACCCGGCACTCCTACGAGGAGGTCGCCGAGTGGCTCTGGACCGGCCGGCTGACCCCGGGCGTCACCTTCTCCGCGCCCGGGGCCACCGTCGAGGTCGCCCGGCGCGCGGTGAACGCCCTGTCCGAGCACGCCTCCCCCGTCGACCGGCTGCGGGTGGCGGCGATCGCCGCGGCGGCCGAGGACCCGCTGCGCTTCGACCTGTCCGAGGAGGCCGTGCTGAACACCGCGCGCCTGCTCATCCCGACGCTCGTCGCCGCGCTCCCGCCGGCCCCGCACGGCGACCGGGACGACGGCCCGCTGGCACACCGCCTGTGGGGCCGGCTGACCGGCCGCCCCGCCGACGAGGCCTCCCTGCGCGTACTCGACACCGCGCTGGCCCTGCTGGCCGACCACGACCTGGCCGCCTCCACCCTCGCCGTCCGGGTCGCCGCCTCGGCGCGCGCGCACGTCTACGCCGCCGTATCGTCCGGCCTCGGCGTCCTGGAGGGTCCGCTGCACGGCGCCGCCAGCGGCCTGGCTCACCGGATGCTCGTGGACGTCCTGGAGCAGGGCACGGCGGTCCCGGTGATCGCCGACGAGCTGCGCGCGGGCCGCCGCATCCCCGGTCTCGGCCACCGGCTCTACCCCGGCGAGGACCCCCGCGCGCGCGTGCTCTTCGGCCTGCTGGAGCAGGTCCCGGATGCCGAGCCCGCGCTCCTCGCGGCCCGCGACATCGTCGCCACGACGGCGCGGCACACCCCCCTGCACGCCAACGTCGACCTGGCGCTGGCGGTGTTCACGGCCTCGTGCGGCATGCCGGCCACGGCCGGTGAGACGATCTTCGCCGTCGCCCGGACGGCGGGCTGGATCGCGCACGCCATCGAGGAGTACGGCGAGCGACCGCTTCGGATGCGGCCCAGCGGTCACTACGTCGGACCGCGGCCGCCCCGCCCCCTGCCGGAGTAGGCCCCCGACGAGGCCGGAAGTCGCCCTGGGAGGAGTCAGGTTAGGCTCGCCTCTGTGAGTAGGTGCGCGACCGTCTCCCGGAGCCTCGACGAGCCTGTTGCCGGCACGGCTGCCAGGGCGACGACATGGCTGCTGCTGGAACAGCCCGGACCGTGGGGTGCCAAGGCACTCACGTCGAGCCATCTGGACCCCGCGGTGGGCCGGGTGCTGGAGGCCGCCGCGGAGGGGACGGGCGTCCGTGTCGCGCTCATCCGCCACCCCGGGCGCCACGCGGACCCCGGCACCGCCGCGATCCGGCGCGTGTACGCCGCCCACACCGTTCCGGGCCACACGTGGCTGCACAGCGCCACCACCCGCGATCCGCGGCGCCTGCTCGGCCTCGACTTCGCGGCCCTCGGGGCGGGCGACCCCCGTTCGTTCGGCGCGGCGCTCGGCGGCCTCCCCCACAACGGCGATCCGCTCGCACTCGTGTGCACCAACGGCAAGCGAGACCGCTGCTGCGCCCTCCTGGGCCGTCCCCTCGCCGCCGAGCTGGTCGCCTCCGGGGTCCGCGGCGTCTGGGAGGTCACCCATCTGGGTGGACATCGCTTCTCGCCGACGGTGCTCGTCCTGCCGTACGGCTATTCCTACGGCCGCGCCAAGGCGCACACCGTCAAGGAGGCGCTGCACGGCGCCCGCGAGGGACGTGTGGTCGTGGAGGGGTGTCGCGGGTGCTCCGCCTGGGAGCGGCCCGGGCAGGCGGCCGAGCTGGCCGTCCGGGCGGCCGCGGACGAGTACCGGGCGGGCGTGCTGAGTGTGCTGCGGACCGATGGCTCGGCTCCCCGCTGGGAGGTCACCGTGGGCCACGCCGACGGCCGCCGCTGGCGGGTCACCGTGGCGCAGACGGCGTCGCTGCCGCCCCGCCCGGAGAGCTGCGGCGCGGCGGTGCTCGGGGCGCCCGCGCGAATGGACGTGGTGGCGCTGCGCGGTCTGCGGCCGACGGCGCTGGCGAGCTGAGCGCGGCCTCCGGTCCGATCGATCTCCCGTCCCACCGGTCTCCCGGGACAGGGGCCGGGAGATCCGCGCCACACCCCCTGGGGCGGGTCCGCGGCGGACACGTACCGTCGGGGGCATGAGCCCCCCTCCCGCCGCACGCCGTCCGCGCCTCGGGCTGCCGCGGCGGGTGTTCTCGCAGGTGCTGCTGATGCAGGTGGCGATCGCCGCGGGGGTCGCGGTACTCGCGACCGGGCTGTTCCTGGCGCCGCTGAGCAAGCAGCTGGACCAGGAGGCGATGCGGCGCGCCCTGGCCATCGCCGAAACCACCGCCCAGGACCCGCAGATCGCCGAGGGGGTCCGCGCCACCCGGCCGGCCGGCGACGGCCCCGTGCAGCGGGAGGCGGAACGGATCCGGCGGGCCACCCACGCCGAGTACATCGTGGTGCTGGACCGGAACTGGGTGCGCTGGTCGCATCCCACGGACTCGGAGATCGGCCGGCGCGTGTCCACCGATCCCAGCGACGCCCTGGCCGGCAGAGAGGTCATGGAGATCGACAAGGGCACCCTGGATCGCTCGGCCCGAGGCAAGGTGCCGCTGTACGACGCCGAGCACCACGTCGTCGGCGCGGTGTCGGTCGGCATCGCCTACGACAGTGTGCGGGCCCGGCTGATCAGCGCGATCCCCGAGTTGTTCGGGTACGCCGGCGGCGCTCTCGCGGTGGGCGCGCTGGCCGCCTGGCTGATCTCCCGCAGGGTCCAGCGGCAGACCCGGGACCTGGCCTTCTCCGACATCTCGGCGCTGCTCGCGGAGCGCGAGGCGATGTTGCACGGCATCCGGGAGGGTGTCGTCGCCCTCGATCGCGGCGGCCGCGTCCGCCTGTTCAACGACGAGGCGCGACGGCTGCTCGGCATCGGCGACGAGGCGGTCGGACGCACCCCCGACGAGGCTCTCGGCACGGGCCGCACCACGGACGTCCTGACCGGCCGTGTGGCCGGCACCGACCTGCTCACCGTGCGCGGCCCGCGCGTCCTGGTCGCCAACCGCATGCCCACCGACGACGGCGGCGCCGTGGCCACCCTGCGCGACCGCACCGAACTGGAGCGACTGGGGCGGGAGCTGGACTCCACGCGCGGGCTGATCGACGCGTTGCGCGCCCAGGACCACGAGCACGCCAACCGCATGCACACCCTGCTGGGCCTGCTGGAACTGGAGATGTACGACGACGCGGCGGAGTTCGTCGGTGAGGTGGTCGGCGACCACCGGGCCACCGCCGAACAGGTCACCGAGAGGATCCAGGACCCGCTGCTGGCCGCGCTGCTGGTCGGCAAGGCGGCCGTGGCGGCCGAGCGTGGGGTCGTGCTTCTGGTGTCGGACCACACCCGGCTCCCGGACCGGCTGATCGATCCCCGGGGGCTGGTGACGGTCGTCGGCAACCTGGTGGACAACGCCCTCGACGCGGTCGCCGGCTCCCCGCACGCGCGCGTGGAGGTCGAATTGCGTGCGGAGGGCCGGACGGTCGCCCTCCGGGTACGGGACACGGGCCCCGGCATCCCGGCGGACCGACGGGAGTTGATCTTCACCGAGGGGTGGTCCACCAAGGACCCGCCCGCGCACGGCAAGCGCGGCATCGGACTCTCCCTGGTACGCCGGCTCGCCGAACGGCAGGGCGGCAGCGCGTCCGTTGACACGGCGGCCGGCGGCGGTGCCGTGTTCACCGTGGTCCTGCCCGAGGCACTGACCGACCCCGCACCCGAACCGGCAGGCGTCCGGGCCACTGCCGAGGAGGAGACACGATGATCGAGGTGCTGGTCGTGGACGACGACGTCCGGGTGGCCCGGGTCAACGCCGCCTACGTCGAGAAGGTGCCCGGATTCCATGTGGCGGGCGAGGCGCACAGCGCGGCGGAGGCACTGCGCCGGGTGGCGTCCCTGCCCCGGCTCGACCTGGTGCTCATGGACCACTATCTGCCCGACGGCACGGGGCTGGCCGTCGTACGGGAGATGCGGCGGCGCGGCCACCAGGCCGACGTGATCATGGTGACCGCCGCACGGGACGTCTCCACCGTCCAGGCCGCCATGCGGCACGGCGCGCTGCAGTACCTGGTGAAACCGTTCGCCTTCGCCGGTCTGCGGGCCAAGCTGGAGGCGTACGCCGAGCTGCGGCGGACCCTGGACGGCGGCGGCGAGGCCGAACAGGCGCAGGTGGACCGCATCTTCGGCGCCCTTTCCACCCCGTCGGAGCCGGAGCTGCCCAAGGGGCACTCCCCCACCACGGCCGAGTTGGTGCGCCAGGCGCTGATGAGCGCGGAGGACCCGCTGTCGGCCCAGCAGATCGCCGAGCGCACGGGAGTGAGTCGGCAGACCGCCCAGCGCTATCTCAAGCTCCTGGAACGCACCGGACGCGCCCGGCTGACCCTCAAGTACGGCGACGCGGGCCGCCCGGAACACCGTTACGTGTGGGCGACCCGCGCCTGAGCCAGACGGCGGCTTCGAGCAGCCCCGGGACGCGCCCGGGCCGGAACAGCGCCACCACCCCGCCCCCGCTACACGGCTCCGGCGCCGGTCAGTGACCGCACCTCCGTCTCGGCGTACTTGGTCTCGTCCGCGACCTCCTCCGAGGTGACCGTCCCCAGCCAGCCGGCCAGGAAGCCGAGCGGGATGGAGACGATCCCCGGGTTCTGCAACGGGAAGTACTGGAAGTCGACACCCGGGAACAGCGAGGCAGGACTGCCGGAGACCACCGGGGACAGCAGCACGAGCCCGAGTGCCGGGATCAGCCCGCCGTACACGGCCCACACCGCGCCGCGCGTGGTGAAGCCCCGCCAGAACAGCGAGTAGAGCAGCGCCGGGAGGTTCGCCGACGCGGCGACCGCGAAGGCGAGTCCGACGAGGAAGGCGACGTTGAGGTCCCGGGCCAGCAGCCCGAGCGCGATCGCGACGACACCGATACCCACCGCCGCGAACCGCGCCACCGCCACCTCGCTGCGCGCCGTGCCGTGCGCCCGACGCAGCGACGCGTACAGGTCGTGGGCCACCGAGGCCGAGGAGGCGAGCGTGATGCCGGCGACCACCGCGAGGATCGTCGCGAAGGCGACGGCGGCCACCACCGCGAACAGAACGGTCCCCCCGGTGGAGCCCACTCCCCCGCCCAGATCCAGGGCGAGCAGCGGCATGGCCGTATTCCCGGCCGCGTTCGATGCACGCAGGGCCTCCGGCCCCACAATGGCCGTCGCCCCGAACCCCAGGACGATGGTCATCAGGTAGAAACTGCCGATCAGGCCGATGGACCACACCGTGGAGCGGCGGGCGGCCCGCGCGGTGGGCACGGTGTAGAAGCGGGACAGGATGTGCGGCAGCCCTGCCGTGCCCAACACCAGCGCGACGCCGAGGCTGATGAAGTCCAGACGCTCGGTCCAGTTCCCGCCGTACTTGAGACCCGGTGCCAGGAACGCGTCCCCGTGGCCACTGCGTTCGGCGGCCGTGGTCAGCAACCGGTCGAAGTCGCCGTGGAACCGGACCAGCACGAGCACGGTCAGCGCGATCGTCCCGCTGAGCATCAGGACGGCCTTCACGATCTGGATCCAGGTCGTCGCCCGCATCCCTCCCAACGACACGTAGATCACCATGAGTGCACCCACCCCGATGACCGTCCAGGCCTGGGCCACGCCGCTCGTCCGCCCCAGCAGCAGCGCCACCAGACTGCCCGCGCCGACCATCTGCGCCACCAGATACAGAACGGACACCGTCACCGAGGAGGTTCCCGCGGCGATCCGCACCGGACGTTCGCTCATCCGCGCCGCCACCACGTCGGCCATGGTGAACCGCCCGCAGTTGCGCACCAGTTCCGCCACAAGGAACAGCACGACCAGCCACGCCACGAGGAAGCCCACCGAATACAGCAGCCCGTCGTACCCGTACAGCGCGATCAGCCCGGTGACCCCGAGGAAGGAAGCCGCGGACAGATAGTCGCCCGCGACGGCAAAACCATTTTCCATCGGGGAGAACAACCGCCCGCCCGCGTAGAACTCCTCCGCCGAACCGTGCCGCTTGCGGCTCACCCAGGTCGTGATCCCGAGAGTGACGGCCACGAAGCCGCTGAACAGCAGCAGCGCCAGTGTCTGATGGCCACCGGTCACGAGTTACCTCCCCGCGCACCGCGCGTCAGTTCTTGGGTGTCCCAGCGCAGTTCCAGCGCCGCCCGGTCCCGGCGCAGCCGAGCGTGCCGGGAGTAGGCCCAGGTGAGCAGGAAGGTGCTGACGAACTGCCCCAGCCCCGCGAGCATGCCCACGTTCACCGCACCCGCCACGGGCCGGCCCATGAATCCGGGCGCGGTCGTGGCCGTGACCACATAGGCGATGTACCAGGCGAGGAAGGCCAGCGTTCCCGGCACCACGAACCGCCGGTACCTGCCGCGCACTTCCTGAAAGGCGGCACTGCGCTGCACCTCGACGTACACGTCGCGGGCACGGATAGCCGTTCCGCTTCCCTCCCGGCGGGCGGACGGCACGGCCGGCGCGGGCCTGCCCGCGCCGTCCAGTTCACCCCAGCCGGAGGCCAGCGCGTCGTACCACGGGTCCTCGTAGTTCACCTCGCGGACGGGCACACCGCGGTCTTCCTGGTGCTCGGGCGAACTCTCGGGACCGTTCCCGGCTCCGGGGGAACGATCGTTGCTTGACTGCATGCCCAAGGATGGACAGATCGGGAAGATCCCTGACTCTTCTTCCCCCCGCTCTTCACCCCATCAGGTGACTCACATCACTGGTGGCCGCACCAGTCCCTTGCTGTAGGCGTAACGGACCGCCTGCGCCCGGTCCTTGAGACCGGTCTTGGCGAACAGGTTGTTGATGTGTGTCTTCACGGTCGCGGTGGAGACATGCAGCTTGCGAGCGATCTCCTGGTTGCTGAGACCGTCGGCGATGAGCACCAGGACCTCGGTCTCACGCGTGGTCAGGCCGTCGGGCGCCTCGATGGCCGCCGGTTCCGGCTCGGGCCGCGAGAGCCGCTCCAGCAGGCGGCGCTGGACGCTGGGCGACAGTCCCGCCTCCCCCGACAGCACGCTCTCCACGGCCCGGACGATCTCGTCGCCGCCCGCGTCCTTGGTCAGGTATCCCCGCGCACCAGCCCGCAGCGCGGGGAAGAGCGACTCGTCGTCGGCATAGGTGGTGAGCACCACGACCTGGGTCGCGGGGTACTGCGTCCGGATACGCCGGGTGGCCTCCACGCCGTCGCAGCGGGGCATTCTGAGGTCCATCAGGACGACGTCGGGTGCCAGTTCCGCGGTCAGCCGCACTGCCTCCTCGCCGTCCCCGGCCGCGCCGACGACCTCCACCCCGGGGAGCAGACCCAGCAGCATCACGATGCCCTCCCGGACGACGGTCTGATCGTCCGCGACCACCACCCGCGCGGGCTTCCTCTCCCCCTCCCGCTCCGTCATACGGGCACCTTCAGCGTCACCATGAACCCCTCCTCGTCCGGGCCCGCGTCCAGCGAGCCACCCAGCAGTTCGGCCCGCTCGCGCATACCCAGCAGACCGTACCCACCCCCGGAGCCGGTGAGTTCACCCGGTCGGCCACCCCAGTCCCTTACGTCCAGCGTCACTTCGCGTGGGCTGTAGTCCAGTCGCAGACGCACCTTGGCGCCCTGGGCGTGCTTGCGGACGTTCGTCAGTGCCTCCTGCGCGACCCGGCGCACCGCCTGCGACGCCTCGGCCGGCAGCGGTCTACGCTCACCCGTGACGGTGACCTCCGCATTGTCGGCGCCGCTGACCAGCTCGGCCAGGAAGTCCTCCAGCGGGGTCAGCTCGCCCCGCAGCGCGGACAGGGCCTGCCGGGTCTCGGCGAGACCGTCCCGTGCCATGCCCCGGGCCGCCACTACCCGCTCCAGGATCCGCTCGCGGTCGGCGCCGTTCTCGATCAGCAGCCGGGCCGCCTCCAGGTGCACGAGCTGGGCCGAGAGGCTGTGTGCCAGCACGTCGTGGATCTCCCGGGCGATCCGCGCCCGCTCGGTCAGCGCGGCGGACTCGGCCTCGGCGGCCAGAGCGGCCCGCTCCTGGACGAGCAGTCGCTGTGCGCTGCCCCGGGCCTCGGCGTCCAGGCGCAGCACGTACCCACCGAGCGCCATGCCCGCCACGGTGATCGTCGTGTTCAGCCAGGCATCGGTGTTGAACGCGGAGTACGCGGCGAGCGCCACAGCCGTCACCGGGCCGGCCGCGGCGAGCGGCAGTCTCTCCAGAGCGGTGATCCCGCAACCGCAGAAGATCACCAGAGCCGGTACACGGAACCCCGTGGCCTGGGCGGCGACCGCGATGGCCAGCAGCAGGCCGGTGAGCGCCAGCGAGGGCACCAGCCGGTGCGCGCAGGTCGTGCGGAAGAAGGCCCAGCCGGCGAGGCCGGCGACGACGACTCCCGCTGCCGCCGCGAGCGCTCCCCAGATTCCGACGTGCCGGTGACTAAAGGCGCTCCACAACAACACGCCGAGGACCAGCAGCCGAACGGCCCAGGCGAGCATGCGCCGCGGCCGGGAGGTTCCCTCACGGCTCAGAGCCTCCCGCAAGGGCCAGCGTGTCCAGACGTTCCCGCTCACACGCTCTCCTTCCACGCCGGCCTCCTGCCGTCACCGTACGCCGGGGCAGGACGGCTGGTGGCGTCCAGGGACTGCGCCCGCCAGACCAGAATTCCGCCGCGGACCAGGAGGGTGCCGGCGAGGCCGAGCATCAGGGCGGCGCTGTCCTGGTGCACGCCGAGTCCGGCGCCGACGGCGTAGAGACCGACCCGCAGGCCCAGCCCCACGGCCCACACGGCGACGCTCGCCTTGGTGCTCTTGGTCCACACCACGCCGTCCGCAGCCGTCCATATGCGGGTAGTCCAGGCCCAGCCGGCGCCTATGGCCAGGCCCGTCAGCAGTTCGACGGCGAGCAGGGCGGCGGATTCCGTGCGGTGGTGGGCGTCGAGGATGCCGGGTTCGCGCAGCGCGACGACGGCGAGGATCACCGGCAGCAGCCACCACCGCCGGTCCGTGTTGATCGCGCGGGCACGGAACTGCCGCACGATCACTATGGCGACGACGGCCACGATCATGAGCGTGTTGACGAGCCCGGACATCAGAGCCTCCGTGAGGGAGAAGGTGGCGCCGGGGCGAGTGCCGCCGACCTCTCCGAAGTTACGGAAATCCGCGGTTCGGGAGATCGGAGCCGGGGTGGATCACAGGTGGATTCGGGAAGCGGTGCGTCTCCACCCGGGGGTGGAGCGGAGTGGCGGGGCAGTGGGGTGGGTGGGCAGCCGGGGTGGCGGGCAGTGGGGGTGGGGCTCAGAGCTCGGGGCCAGCTCCAGGGCCTGGGAGGGGCCACTCCAGGGCCTGGGAGGGCGAGGCTGGGGTGCGGGTCCGGGATGGGCGCGGGATGGGATGCGGTCGGTGCCGCCCGGGCGTCGACCGGGAGCCGGCCGCCTGAGCAGCGGGGGCTGGGCGCGGGCCGGGACTGACGGGTGACCGGCGGTGGGGCCGGGTGGGGAGGCAAGGAACCGGACAGGAAGGGCAGACCTGCCACTGCGGAGCCGGGCCGCCGGAATGAGCGACGGAATGCGAGGGCCAGGAGCGCAGAGGGATGTCGCGATGCCCCGGGTGGGGGCCGGCGCCCGGAAGGAAGGCGGGGGCTGGGGAAGATCGGGGACACTGGACCGGAACCACCGGCTCGGAGAGACCGGACCGGAACCACGGGCTCGGGCGCAGAGCGTGGATGGAGAGCGGAGAGCCGCGAGCGGGAGCCCGGACTCGCAAGGAAGCCCTTGATGGCCAGTGGCGACACCTCGTGGCTACCGGCCCCGTGCCCACACGCGCGGCGCGGAAAGAACACCGTGATCAGCCGTCATACCGCGGCCCCACCCGGCAGGCGGCAGCGATGTCAGCACCACCGGCGCCCCGGACCGGCATCCGCAACCGCACCACTACCGCACGGCCGAGGCCGACATCCCGTGCCGTCACCGAACCGCATCTGCCGACGGCCCGGCCGACGGCGCCCGTCCGCCCCCCCGACTCGCCCCCAGCCCGGACCGTCCCGAGCGCACCGCGCTCCGCTCCTCAGGACCTCGACCAACCAGCGTCCCGCACCCCGCTCACGCGTCGATGCGGGAGCGGTCCAGGGTCGCCGCCGAGCTGGAGATGAACTCCTTTCGGGGTGCCACGTCGTTGCCCATGAGGAGGTCGAAGACCTGCTCGGCGGCCTCCAGGTCGGCGAGGTTGATGCGGCGCAGGGTGCGGTGACGGGGGTCCATCGTGGTCTCCGCCAGCTGGTCGGCGTCCATCTCGCCCAGGCCCTTGTAACGCTGGATGGAGTCCTTGTAGCGCACGCCCTTGCTCTGAAACTCCATCAGCTTCTCGCGCAGCTCGCGGTCGGAGTACGTGTAGACGTACTTGTCCTGGCCCTTCTTCGGCTGGACGATCTCGATGCGGTGCAGCGGCGGCACCGCGGCGAAGACCCGGCCGGCCTCGACCATGGGCCGCATGTACCGCTGGAAGAGCGTCAGCAGCAGGCAGCGGATGTGGGAGCCGTCCACATCGGCGTCGGTCATCATGATGATCTTGCCGTAGCGGGCCTGCTCGATGTCGAAGGTGCGGCCCGAGCCGGCCCCTATGACCTGGATGATCGCGCCGCACTCGGCGTTCTTGAGCATGTCGGTGACCGACGACCGCTGCACGTTGAGGATCTTGCCCCGGATCGGCAGCAGCGCCTGGAACTCGGAGTTGCGTGCCAGCTTGGCCGTACCGAGCGCGGAGTCGCCCTCCACGATGAACAGCTCACTGCGGTCGACGTCGTCGCTGCGGCAGTCGGCGAGCTTGGCCGGCAGGGAGGAGGACTCCAGCGCGGTCTTCCGGCGCTGGGCGTCCTTGTGCTGGCGGGCCGCGACACGGGTACGGGCGGCCGCGACCGCCTTCTCCATGACGACCCTGGCCTGGGCGGCCGCGTCCCGCTTGGTGGCGGTCAGGAACGCCTTCAGTTCCTTGGCGACCACGTTGCTCACGATGCGGCGGGCCGCCGAGGTGCCGAGGACCTCCTTGGTCTGCCCCTCGAACTGCGGCTCGGCCAGTCGCACGGTGACGACGGCGGTGAGGCCCTCCAGGGCATCGTCCTTGACGATGTTGTCCTCGGCTACGCGCAGTAGTTTCTTGGCACGCAGGACGTCGTTCATCGTCTGCGTGAGGGCCTGCTCGAAGCCGGAGACGTGGGTGCCGCCCTTGGGGGTGGCGATGATGTTGACGAAGGACCTGACCGTGGTGTCGTAACCCGTGCCCCAGCGCATCGCGACGTCGACGCCCAGCTCGCGGGTGACCTCGGTGGGGGTCATCTGGCCGTGCTCGTCCAGGACAGGGACGGTCTCCTTGAAGGTGCCCTGGCCGGAGAAGCGGAGGACGTCACAGACCGGCTTGTCGTTCGCCAGGTACTCGCAGAACTCGCTGATGCCGCCGTCGAAGCGGAACGACTCTTCGCCCTTGCTGCCGCCTTCGCCGAGGCCGTACTCGTCACGGACGACGATGGTCAGGCCCGGCACCAGGAACGCGGTCTGGCGCGCCCGCTGGTGCAGGTTCTCCAGGGAGAGCTTGGCGTCCTTGAGGAAGATCTGCCGGTCGGCCCAGTACCGCACGCGCGTGCCGCTGCGCGTCTTGGGGACCTTCTTGGTCTTGCGCAGACCGCTCTTGGCCTCGAACTTCGCTTCGGCGCCGCCGGTCGCGAAGGCACCCGGAACGCCGCGCCGGAAGCTGATGGCGTGCGTGTTGCCGGCGCGGTCCACCTCGACGTCGAGACGGGCGGAGAGGGCGTTGACCACGGAGGCGCCGACGCCGTGCAGACCGCCGGAGGCGGCGTAGGAGCCACCGCCGAACTTGCCGCCCGCGTGGAGCTTGGTCATGACGACCTCCACGCCGGACAGGCCGGTCTTGGGCTCCACGTCCACCGGGATGCCGCGACCGTTGTCGCGCACCTCCACGGAGCCGTCGTCGTGGAGGATCACCTCGATGTGGTCGCAGTACCCGCCCAGGGCCTCGTCCACGGAGTTGTCGATGATCTCCCACAAGCAGTGCATCAGACCGCGACTGTCCGTCGAGCCGATGTACATGCCAGGGCGCTTGCGCACGGCTTCGAGGCCCTCGAGGACGAGAAGGTGCCGCGCGGTGTAGTTGGAACCGTCCCGGTCTGCTCCTGCCAGCAGCGCTGTGGACGGCACGGACGTATCGGCGGTCACGCGGTTCGCTCCTCGCTGAATTTCAGATGGCCCCCTTTTGGGTAAGGGGTCGGCTTCGGTCGCCGCTCAGAGGGTACCGAGGCCTGGTAGAGCCGATGTAACGCCACCCTCGTCGGAAACCAAGACTAGTCCAGGCTCGCATGCGTGTTCGATCCCTCGATGGGGTGAAGTGCACATCACGTTCCCTTGGAGGCATGAACCATTTAGGCTCCGGGCACGTCCTCATGAACAACCGGCAAGCCAGCCGGGAGGACCCCGACCCAAGACAGCGCGAACCCGTAAGCACCGAGACACGCACTACGGCACATTCGCCGCCAACCGGCAGCAGACAGCCGCCCCGGAAAGATTTTTTCGAGGAAAAGCCACGAGCGGGAACGTTTTCGGGCTGGTTGGATGTTGACCCTGGTACGACAGCTCGTCGAGCTAGAGAAGAGGCGACGTGACTACTGTTCTGACCCCCGCGAGCCCGCTGACGGCCGCCGATCGCTGCGACCGCTGCGGCGCCCAGGCATACCTGCGCGTGGTCCTGCTCAGCGGCGGAGAACTGCTCTTCTGCGCCCACCACGGTCGCAAGTTCGAGCCGGAACTCAAGAAGATCGCCGCTGAGATACAGGACGAGACGGAGCGACTGACGACCGTTCCGAACAACGCTTCCGAAGAAGAGCGCTGAATCTCGCACACACGACGAGCCAGCTCCGGCACAGGCCGGCGAACGGGCGGCCGCTCTCTTTCCAGGAGCGGCCGCCCGTGCTCATGCCCGCGTGACGGACCTCAGGTGTGCCTGTGGGGCCCCTCAGGGCCCGCTGCACCGGGTTTCAGGGCCCGCACGACATCGGACACCCGGGTGTAGACGCCAGGGCTTCCCGGCCGCCCACAGCCGCTTCCCCACGACACGAGCCCGATCAGCCGCCCGTCGGCCACCAGCGGGCCTCCGCTGTCGCCCTGGCAGGCGTCGGGGCCTCCGGCGGCCTCACCGGCGCAGAGCATGGTGTCGGCCCGGTAGGTGCCGTCCGGTCCGCCCGGGTAGGCCCGGGTACAGAGGTCGTCGGCCAGGACGTGCATGCGCGCCGCGTAGAGACGGCGCACGTAGGCACCCCCGCCGGTGATGTCGCCCCAGCCCGTCACCAGGGCTTCCGTACCCGGCGTGTAGGCCGGGTCGCCCGCACCCGCCATGGTCACGACCGCGCTCTGCGGCAGTTCCCGGGCGAGCGTGAGGACGGCGAAGTCTCCGGAGTTGGTCGCACTGTCGTACCCGGGGTTGACCTGGACGTCCCGGACGTCGATCTCGTCCCCGTCTTCCGCCAGCAGGTCCGTGCGGTCCGCGATGACCTTCAGGTCGCGCACGAGGTTCGGCGGTGCCCCCAGGGCCTCCTCGCTCATGCAGTGGGCGGCGGTGAGCACCGTGTTCCGCGCGATCGCCACGCCACCGCAGAACTGTCCCGCGCGCGTACCTCCGAATCGGTCACGGCTGGACAGCGCCACCGTCCACGGAGCCTGGGAAACATCTACCGGGAAGCCCCCGACCACCACGCTGTCGGCGACCACCGGGGCCGCGCTCACCAGGGGTATGGCCGTCATGGTGGCCGCGAGGACCAGCGGCCGGATCAGCGCCCGGGCAACGGAACGACGCATTCCAACTCCTCACTCTGGGGTCCTGCTGGGACACCCAGAGTGATGCAGCGCATCGCCGTCCGCAGCCCGAAGGCCCGGCCCCCGCGAGGGGAACCGGGCCTTCGTCGTCGTACGACCGCGACCTAGTCGAGGTAGTCGCGCAGCACCTGCGAACGGGAGGGGTGGCGCAGCTTCGACATGGTCTTGGACTCGATCTGGCGGATGCGCTCACGCGTCACGCCGTAGACCTTGCCGATCTCGTCGAGGGTCTTCGGCTGACCGTCGGTGAGGCCGAAGCGCATGGAGACGACGCCGGCCTCGCGCTCGGACAGAGTGTCCAGGACGGAGTGCAGCTGCTCCTGCAGGAGCGTGAAGCTGACGGCGTCGGCGGGGACGACGGCCTCGGAGTCCTCGATGAGGTCGCCGAACTCGCTGTCGCCGTCCTCACCCAGCGGGGTGTGCAGCGAGATGGGCTCACGGCCGTACTTCTGGACCTCGATGACCTTCTCGGGGGTCATGTCGAGTTCCTTGGCCAGCTCCTCCGGGGTGGGCTCGCGGCCCAGGTCCTGGAGCATCTGGCGCTGCACGCGCGCGAGCTTGTTGATGACCTCGACCATGTGCACCGGGATACGGATGGTGCGGGCCTGGTCGGCCATGGCGCGGGTGATCGCCTGACGGATCCACCAGGTGGCGTACGTGGAGAACTTGTAGCCCTTGGTGTAGTCGAACTTCTCGACCGCGCGGATCAGACCGAGGTTGCCCTCCTGGATGAGGTCCAGGAAGAGCATGCCGCGGCCGGTGTAGCGCTTCGCCAGGGAGACCACCAGACGGAGGTTGGCCTCCAGCAGGTGGTTCTTGGCCCGGCGGCCGTCCTCGGCGATGATCTCCAGCTCGCGCTTGAGCTTCGGGGCGAGCTTGTCGGCGTTGGCCAGCTTGTCCTCGGCGAACAGCCCCGCCTCGATGCGCTTGGCCAGTTCGACCTCCTGCTCGGCGTTGAGCAGGGGGACCTTGCCGATCTGCTTCAGGTAGTCCTTGACCGGGTCGGCCGTGGCACCGGCCGCCGCGACCTGCTGCGCGGGCGCGTCGTCCTCGTCCTCGTCGGACAGGACGAAGCCGGCGCTCTCGGCGCCCTCGGGCTCGTCGGCGACCTTGGTGTCCTCGAGGACCTCCTCTTCGAGGAGCTCGACGTCGTCCTTGCCGGCCGCGGTCTTCTTGGCGGCCGTCTTCTTCGCCACGGTCTTCTTGGCGACAGCCTTCTTGGCGGTCGTCTTCTTGGCCGCGGCCTTCTTCGCGGGCGCGGCCTCTTCGGCGGAGTCGGCCACGGCCGGAGCGGTGGGCGCGTCCGGCGTGGCCGGTGTGGTGGCCTTACGGGTGGTCACCGTCTTGGCCGCGACCGTCTTGGTGGCGGTGCGCTTCGCGGGACTCTTCGCTGCGACGCTCTTTCGGGTGCGCTTGGGCTCTGCGGCACTGACCATCAGCGTCACACCCTCTTCCTCAAGGATCTGGTTGAGGCTGCGCAGTACGTTCTTCCACTGAGTGGCCGGGATCTGGTCAGCTTCGAAGGCCCGACGCACATCGTCGCCGGCGATCTGCCCCTCAGCCTTTCCCCGCTCAATGAGCGCCATGACAGAGACGGACTCGGCGATCTCCGGCGGGAGCGTACGGGATGTGCTGGCCGACACGAACAACCTCTCGGAACGTTGGAAAACGGCTTCCGGCATCGTCCACTGCGGACGGGAGCCGACCACCGGCCGGGGGAAGGGCCGACGGCGCGGGCGGGGCCGGGGAGATGCACAGCGCCTGTCTCGGCGTCCGTATTCCCTCCGCGGCTGTCACCTCTTAGGTCATCGCACTGCTCCCACGAGTGTTACGCCCAATCTGCGTGGCCCGAGTCACACCCCGTAAGCGTTCAAAAGCGATCAGAAGTGGTCAAATAAGATCACTGACGGCGTCCACCCGGCCACGAACAGCATCGAAGTGACCCATCGCACCGCCGGACCCGCCGGAATCCCCAGGATCCGGCAGGTCCGGCGGGGCCCGGTACCGGGGCCGACACGGCCACGAGAACCGGTCCGGCGCGGTTACGAGCACCCCGAGGACGTCGCACACCTGCGACCGCGCCGGCTCGTCGCGATCAGTGCTCGCGCGGGGCCGGAACCACGCGCTCCACCTCGGGGTGGACCGTGAGCAGCTGGCGCATGGCCGACTCGGCCGCCGTGGCGTCACCGGTGCCGAGGGCGTCGACGATGCGCGCGTGCTGCGCGAGAGCCGCCTCGTTCGGCCGGTCACAGCCGGTGACCGGACCGCCGGAGACCTGGAGGGCCGCCGAGACGATCCCGGAAAGGTGCTCCAGCATGCGGTTGCCGGCGATCTGGATGAGCATGGCGTGGAACTCGGTGTCCGCACGCGAATAGGTCAGCACATCGCCCTGCGCCATGGCATGGCTCATGATCTCGACCATGTCGCACAGACGCTGCTGCACCTCCTCGCGGCCGTGCCCGGCGGCGAGGCGGGCGGCGAGCGGCTCGATCGTCCAGCGCAGCTCGCTGAGCTCACGGCGCTGGTTGTCGCGCTGCGGCCCGAAGGCCCGCCATTCGATGATGTCCGGGTCCAGGAGGTTCCAGTCACTGACGGGACGCACGCGCGTGCCGACGTTGGGGCGGGCGCTGACCAGCCCCTTGGCCTCCAGGACACGGAGGGACTCGCGGACGACGGTGCGGGAGACCTCGAAGCGCTGGCCGATCTCCTCGGGCACCAGGGGGCGGTCCGCGCCCAGGTCACCGGAGACGATCATCTGTCCCAGCTGTTGAACGAGTTGGCCGTGCAACCCGCGTCCGCGGCTGCCCGCGGTACGCCGGCCGACGCGGCCCAGCTCCGGGTCTCCGCCGTCCCAGGAGGGTGCCGCGACGCGGTCGGCCACCGGGGCCTCGGCGTAGGGGTAGCGGTCGAGATCGCCCGGGCCGGTCAGACCAGAGTCTGCGGAGCGGGCGGCGGTCATCATGGTGTGCGCAAGGGTACTCACGGATCCTTTGTCGGCGCTCTCTCCAACTCCCTTGAGGTCTTTGGTGAAAAGCACACGAAAGGGTGATCGCTCACTCCGTCGCAATTGACGCCTTATCGGAAAGAATTGGCCTTTCTGCGGGGAGTTGTGCGCACGACGGGACCACAAGCGCTCGAACAGTGGTCACCGGACCCTGGTGCGCAAGGTTGTGAACACATACGCGCAGAGCAGTCCGGTCAGGGACAACGTCATTGCGCCGCCCACGGGTTGGGCAAGGATCCGCACCGCCGCGACCAGATACCGGTCGCCTCCGAAGGGCCACTGCAGCAGCATGAGTTCCCGCATCCGCACCGGGAGACCGGCCGCCATCCGCATACCGGAACCCTGCAGCGCCTTGTGCACGAGCGGTACGACGAGGACAGGGACGGCGAGGACGGCGGCCAGGCCGGCCGTGGTGGACCGGAACACCCCGGCGGCCAGCACACCGGCCCAGGCGCAGCCGACCACCAGTCCGAACCAACTCGCGGTCAGCGAAAGCCAGTCCGCGGGAACTTGTGTGAGCTCCCGTCCGTACACGAGGTACAGCACTTCGGCGTCGCACCCCATGGTGAGGAAGGCCAGCAACAGCGCGGTGGCTCCGGCGACGAGCAGTTTGGCGGTCAGCAGCCCCAGCCTGCGGGGCACGGTGCCGCGGTCCACCGCCAGGGCGGGGTGGCGGAACTCGTCCCCGAAGGCCAGCGCGCCGAGCAGCCCGGCCGCGAACGCCGCGGGCGGCAGCGGCAGCTCCCGCGGCCATGCCGCGAACAGCCGAGCCTGCGGGGTGTGGCCGATTCTGGCCAGTACGACGGCGGTGAGCGCGGACACCACCAGCGTGGCCCCACAGGTGAGAAAGCCGGTGCCGACACCGGCGGCGCGGCGGATCTCGTAGCGCAGGGGGCGCAGCGGGGTGCGAGCGGGGCGGACGGAGATGGGCAGTGGAAGGGGGGAGTTGGCATCGGGCGCGGGCACGCCGTCGGGACGCACGGCGAGGCTCGGCTGAACCCTGCGCATGAGCGGATTCCGGGCGCCGGGGAGGCGGGTACGCGTGCGGGTGGCGAGGGCGCTCCCCGAGGCGCCGTCCCCGCCGCCGGTCCGCGGGCGCGACGACTCCGGACTCCCGGGCTCACCGACCTGCGCCGGGGCCGGGGCATCGGTGGAGCGGTTGTCGTCGACCGCCTTGGCCACCTCGGCGGGTTCCGCGCCGCCGGTGGGGCCGGCGGCTTCGAGGACCGTTTCTCCACAGGTCGCGGCCACTCCCGTGGCCGGGGACGCCTCGTCGGCCGAAGCGGCGCGGGAGGTCTCCGGGCGCTTCGCGGCCGACGCGCGGCCTGGACCCTCCCCGGTCGTAGACCACTCCCCCGCCCGGGTGTGCGTGTCCGCCCACGCGGAGGAGCCGGCAAGGCTGCCCTCCTCGTCGGCCGAAGACGTCCACGCTTCCCGGTCCGTGAAGAAGTCGGAGATGGCGCACTCTTCCGCCGGTCGTTCCTCGGCACCGTAGTCATGCCTGTGTGACGGGGCGCTCGTCGCCGCGACGCCGTGTTCCCCAGGTGCGCCGTCCGGCGTCGGCGCGTGCCGTTCCGGCCGGGAGACGCCGATCGCCGATGTGCCGGGCTCGGCCGTCGCCGGACCACCGCCGGTGCGGTCCGGCTCCGTCGACGGCTGCCCGTTCCTGCGGACGGACTCGACCGGCGGCAAGCCGGACCCGGCGCTCTGCCGGCCAGTCGTGGACAGGTCGGTAGCCACGCCCTCCCACTCCTCCGACGGCCGGTGGGCTCCGGTCTCCCGTCCCCGCCCTTCGGTCGAGGCGGCGTGCGATGCCGCGCCTCGCTCCACGGCAGAGGCGTCCAGACCGGTTCGCTTCCGGGCCGACGCGGCGGAGTTCGGTGCGGCCGAGTCCGATACGGGCGAATCCGATGCGGATGAGTCCGATGCGGGTGAGCCCGATGCGGGCGAGTCGCGCCGAGCCGACCGGGCACCCTCGGTCTCCATCCCGCCGGCGGGCTCCGCACCGGCTCCGGGCCCCATGTCGCCCTGCTCGTCGGCGAGTTGGTGGATCAAGATGCCGTTGCGGAACGCCGTCTCACCGATGTCGGCGGTCGTGGTGCCGTACACGCACAGACGGTTGCCGCCCTCTCGTACGACCTCCACGGACCGGCGGGCGGTACGGGCCTCCTTGGCGAGCAGGGCCGCGAGGCGCGCCGCGTGGGGGCTGCGAACGGCCACCCGCGGGCGCAGCCGGGTGCGGGCGAATTCCCTGGCGTCCTGGTCGGCGACGAGCCGGCCGCCGTCGAGGGTGACCACCCGGTCGGACGAGCGCGCGGCCTCCTTGGGGTCCGCCGTGGTGAAGAGCACCGTGCCGCCCTGACGGGCGTGGGCACGAAGCATGCCGTGCAGCCACTGCGCCTCACGCGCCGAGAGACCGTCGGCGGGTTCGTCCAGGACGAGTGTGTGCGGGTCCGGCAGGAGGGCACAGGCCAGTCCGAGTCTGCGGTCCACGCCGCACGACAGCGTGCCGAGGCGCTCCTCGCGGAAGCTGGCGAGGCCGACCACCTCGAGGACCTCGTCGGCACGCCGCGCGGGAACCCCCGACGCCGCGCACAGCATCCGCAGATGGCCACGGACCGAGCGGGCCGGATGCCCCGGTACGTCGCCGAGGAGTACGCCGACTTCCCGCGAGGGATGCGCGATGCGGTGCAGGGGCCGGCCTCTGAAGTAGGTGATGCCACGGCCCGGTTGCAGCTCGAGCATCAGTCTGAGCGCCGTCGTCTTGCCCGCGCCGGCGCCTCCGAGGAGCGCGGTGACATGCCCCGCGCGCGCTTCGAAGGAGACGTCGTCGACGGCGGGCGGGTGCGCCTTGCGGGGGTTGCTGGTCAGTCCGAAGGCCTGGATCACCTGCAGCAAGATAGCGCGCTATGTCCGGTTTTCTGGTGTATAGCGCGCTCTGACGCACGAGTGCCGCGCGGACTCCCCGTTCGTGTCCGCCGTTCGACGGACCCGGGCTCGATCGGACAGGGCGCCCTGCTCGAGGTACCGGCGGTCGTCCGCGCCGCGGCCTCAGACCTCGGGGCGCAGCATCGGAGGGTTCAGCAGCGTGGCACCGCCGGCCCGGAAGAGCTGGGCCGGACGGCCGCCCTGGCGGGTGGTCGTACCGCCCGTCGGAACGAGGAAGCCAGGCGTTCCCGTCACCTTGCGGTGGAAGTTCCGGGGGTCCAGGGCCACGCCCCACACCGCCTCGTAGACCCGGCGCAGCTCCCCCACGGTGAATTCGGGCGGGCAGAACGCGGTGGCCAGCGACGAGTACTCGATCTTGGAGCGGGCCCGTTCCACCCCGTCCGCGAGGATCTGGGCGTGGTCGAACGCGAGTGGAGCCACGGGCTCGCCGTCCCGGCCGTAACCGCCCTGCTGGAGCAGTTCCTCCACCGGTGCCCAGCGCGCGTTGCTGGCGTCCCCTCCCGCGCGTGGAGCGGGCAGGTCGGGTGCGAGCGCGAGATGCGCGACGCTGACCACACGCATGCGCGGGTCCCGCTCGGGGTCGCCGTAGGTGGCGAGCTGCTCGAGGTGGGCTCCGTTGTCCTGAGCCGGCGCCGAGGGGTCGTGCGCACGCAGCCCGGTCTCCTCGGCCAGCTCGCGTGCCGCCGCCTGGGACAGGTTTTCGTCGTCCCGTACGAAGCCGCCCGGCAGCGCCCAGCGCCCCTGGAAAGGGGGCTCGCCCCGGCGTACCGCCAGCGCGCACAGGGCATGGCGGCGCACGGTCAGCACGACCAGGTCCACGGTCACGGCGAAGGGCGGAAACGCTGACGGGTCGTAGGGCATGAGCGTGATCATAGTCGTCTGCCTGACGATAAACACTCCCCTCGCCGGTCACACCGGTGGTCGTTCCGCTTCGTCCCGCTCCGGGGCGGCGGGCCGGACTGCCGCCCCGCGCGGCGGCCGTATCCAACGAGGTCACGCTCCGGTCGCCGGGGCTCATGCCCCCCAGTTGCAGACCGTCCGCGGCCTCCTCGACCATGGCCAGTCCCAGACGGCCGACCCGTATGACGAAGGGGGCGCCCACCAGGCACAACCCGGTCAGGCAGAGTTCGCCGAGCGGCGCACCGGGCACCGGGCACCGGGCACCGGGCACCGGACACAGCGTGATCGTGCCGTTGGGCGCATCGGGACGGTACCGGCGGGGGCGGCGAGCACCTTCTGGTGGCTGGCGGCGGCCAGTCCCCGCTCGCCGCGTCTTCGACACGCGGGACGGCCGGTGCGGCGCCCCGCAGGACAGGGGGCGGGCAGCGGCAAGGCCGTCGGGGCGTTTCGCCACTCACGTGACCGGAGGGGGACTCGACGGAGTCAGGGTTCATGTCGGTGAAGCCGTCGGAACGGCGTCGTGGTGGCCCGGCGACGTCCGTCATCGCCGCCGCCCGCCTGCCGGCGCGAACGGATGCTTGCCGGGGCGGTCGGTGGCCCCTCGCTCCCCCTGGCTGGTGTTCAACCATCCCCCTCGCGCTCCGGGTGACCGCTTGCCGTGGGGGCGCCGCCGGTCGTGCCCTCGTGGGTTTCGGCCGGGCGCGTGCGTGTGCCGCCAGTGCCTCGAGAACCAGGTCGGGAGGGGTTGGTGGACGTCGGCCGAGGGCGAGAACCGGTCGGCCGGCGCCGCCCGCCGACCGACCGTTGCTCGCGGCACTCGTCGGTGTCTCCGGGCCGCACTCGTCGCCGTCGCCGCGTACGCGTGACCGAGCCGGGTTCGACAGACTGATCGTCTGCCGCCGACACCCCCGATCCCGGGGCCACGGCCGCTGCTGGGACGACCTCCCTCCCGTCCGCACGTGCCGACGGGCCCGCAAGCCGGACGGCCTCTTCCGTGTCCTCGGTCTCTTCCGTCTCCTCCGCCTGCTGCGACTCCCCCGTACGTCCCGGGCGCCCGGCGCGCAGGCAGCGGCGGATCGCCTCCGGGTCGAGGCCTTCGTTGCAGGCCTGGTGCAGCAGCCGGGCGAAGAGGTAGTCGGGGTCGGCGCCCAGGGCCATGGCAAGGGCCTCGCGTGCCTCCAGTTCGTCACCCGACGACCAGGCGACCCAGCCGGCCAGGGTCAGCGGGGCGGCGGCGTGCTCGCCGTAGGGACCGACGCAGCGACGGGCCAGGGCGCGCCACAGCCGTAGCGCCGGGGCCGCTTCCTCGCCCTCCATCCAGGCGGCCGCGCGATCGCGGGTCGTACGGTCCTGGAGGCCGAGGACGAGCCTCGCCGCCTCGTCGTGGCCGAGCAGGTCGTCGTCGCGCAGGTCGGCCGGATGCGTGCCGGACACCGGCGATGCCGCGGCGAAACGGCGGATGACGCGCTCGGCGAGGTCGAGGGTCTCCTCCGCGACGTCCACGCGGGTCGCCTCGTCCAGGACGCGGGGGACCAGGCTCATGCCGGCCGCGTCCAGGGCGATCTCCTGCGCCAGGGCCGCGGTGCTCTCCCAGGGTTGCAGCCTGGCGCGCAGCTCCCGCAGCGTGCCGCGGACCTGGATGCCGGCGTAGGTGGCCGCTGCGGCCAGCACGGAGGTTCCGGGAAGGCCCATCGGTGAGCCGTCGTCGGGGCAGCAGCCAGCGGTCGGGCAGCAGTAGCTCCAGAAGCGGCCGTCCGAGACGCACAGTGCCTCGATGACCGGCACGTCGAGGTCGCCACACGCCACGCGCAACAAGTGGGCCAACCTCTCCAGTCGCCGCTTGACGTCCCGGCCCGACTCACCCGGGGCCGGTTCCTGGCATACGTAGGCCACCATCTGCTCGGGGCGGGTGCCGCGCCGCTCGCTGCCGGTCACCAGTCCGCGGGCCAGCTGCCGGGCGGCCGCCTCCCAGTCCTCCTCGCTCGCGGGGATCCCGAGCCGGGCCCGCCCGCCGAACCTGCCCGGTCCGCCGCGGTCGTGGAGGGCGACCAGCACCATGCTGTCCTCCGGGCGGTAGCCGAGCAGATAGGGCAGGGCGTCGGCCAGCTCGGCGGGGGTGCGCAGGGTGACCTGCGTGTCGTGCGCGGACGGTCCGGTCGCGGGCTCCGGGCCCGAGATGCCGCTGTCCTCGAACGGTCCGGTCGTGTCGCTGTGATTCGTCATGCGCAGACGATCTCGCGGATCTTGCGACTCCGCTTGAGCCTGTGGATAAGTCGAATCAGGGACACGACAAGGCCGGATGGTTGTCCACAGTCGCGGGCCCGGGCCGCCCGCTTGTCGGTCCCGTCCTGTTGTATGGAACGCATGGAGCACACGAGCAACGCGGACCTCCGGGCACAGGCCGACACCGTCCTCGCCCGGCTCGTCGGAGATGCCACAGGCGCGGCGCGGCTGCGCGAGGACCAGTGGCGGGCGATCGAGGCGCTGGTCGCCGACCGCCGCCGGGCCCTGGTCGTGCAGCGCACGGGATGGGGCAAGTCCGCGGTGTACTTCGTGGCGACCTCGCTGCTGCGGGCCGCGGGAAGCGGCCCGACGGTGATCGTCTCGCCGTTGCTCGCGCTCATGCGCAACCAGGTGGAGGCCGCGGCCCGGGCCGGTATCCATGCCCGGACCATCAACTCGGCCAACACCGAGGAGTGGGACGCCGTCCAGACCGAGATCGCCGCCGGCGAGGTGGACGTCCTGCTCGTCAGTCCGGAGCGTCTGAACAACCCCGACTTCCGCGACCAGGTCCTGCCCAAGCTGTCGGCGGCGACCGGTCTGCTGGTCGTGGACGAGGCGCACTGCATCTCCGACTGGGGGCACGACTTCCGTCCCGACTACCGGAGGCTGCGCACCATGCTCGGGGACCTGCCGCCCGGCGTCCCGGTGCTGGCCACCACCGCCACGGCCAACGCGCGGGTCACCGCTGACGTCGCCGAGCAGTTGGGTACCGGAGGCACCTCGGACGCCCTGGTACTCAGGGGGCCGCTGGACCGCGAGAGCCTGAGTCTCGGCGTGCTGCGGCTGCCGGACGCCGCGCACCGCATGGCCTGGCTGGCCGATCACCTGGACGACCTGCCGGGATCTGGCATCGTCTACACGCTCACCGTCGCCGCCGCCGAGGAGGTCACCGCGTTCCTGCGACAGCGCGGGCACACCGTCGCCTCGTACACGGGAAAGACGGAGAACGCCGAACGGCAGCAGGCCGAGGAGGATCTGCTCGGCAACCGGGTGAAAGCGCTGATCGCCACCTCCGCCCTCGGCATGGGGTTCGACAAGCCCGACCTGGGGTTCGTGGTCCACCTCGGCTCGCCCTCCTCCCCCATCGCCTACTACCAGCAGGTGGGCCGGGCCGGCCGTGGCGTCGAACACGCGGAGGTGCTGTTGCTGCCGGGCAAGGAGGACGAGGCGATCTGGGAGTACTTCGCCTCCCTGGCCTTCCCCGCCGAGGAACTGGTCCGGCGCACCCTGGACGTCCTCGCCCGGGCGGACCGGCCCCTGTCGCTGCCCGCGCTTGAGCCGCTCGTCGAGCTGCGCCGCTCACGGCTGGAGACCATGCTGAAGGTCCTCGACGTGGACGGGGCGGTGCGGCGGGTCAAGGGCGGCTGGGTCGCGACCGGACAGCCATGGACGTACGACACCGAGCGTTACGCGTGGGTCGCTCGGCAGCGCGCCGCCGAGCAGCAGGCGATGCGTGCCTACGCGTCCACCACCGATTGCCGGATGGAGTACTTGCAACGGCAGTTGGACGACGAGGGCGCCAAACCGTGCGGCCGTTGCGACAACTGCGCCGGCCCGCGCTTCACGGCCGACATGTCCACGGCTGCGTTGGACGCCGCACGCAGCGATCTTGGCCGGGCGGGCGTCGAGGTGGAGCCCCGCCGCATGTGGCCGACCGGACTGCCGGCCGTCGGCGTCGACCTCAAGGGCCGCATTCCGGCAGGTGAACAGGCTGCGCAGGGAAGGGCCCTGGGGCGGTTGTCGGACATCGGCTGGGGCAACCGGTTGCGCCCTCTCTTCGCGTCCCAGGCACCGGACGCTCCTGTTCCGGACGACGTGGCAAAGGCCGTGGTGGACGTGCTTGCCGACTGGGCCAGGGGCCCCGGCGGCTGGGCCTCCGGCGCGGCCGACGCCCCGGCCCGGCCGGTCGGTGTGGTCACCATCGCCTCACGCACTCGGCCGCGATTGATCCAGTCCCTGGGCACCCGGATCGCCGAGATCGGCCGGCTGCCTCTGCTCGGCTCGGTGGACTACGCCGAGGACGTACCCCGAATGTCGCGCAGCAACAGCGCGCAGCGACTGAAGGCACTCGACGGAGCGTTGACGGTGCCGGCCGCCCTGGCCTCGGCCCTCGGGGAGGCCGGGGGCCCCGTTCTGCTGGTCGACGACTTCACCGAGACCGGCTGGACTCTCGCGGTCGCGGCCCGCCTGCTCAGGAGAGCCGGCGCCCGGGAGGTGCTGCCGCTGGTCCTCGCCGTCCAGGGATGACCCCGCGACCATCGGCGTGCACCGAACGTGACGTGAAGCGACACCCCAGGCGTCATGGGGCGACCGGGTGGGTAGGGATATAAACCCCGCACCAGCAGATAACCGGCGGTGGCGCCAATTGCTCGTTGCCGCAGCCCAGTTCGACAGGAAGAATTGAGATCCGCTCCCCGCACGATTCGCCCGTGTTCCGGTTGGGCTTCACTGCGGTGCGCGCTCCCCCGAATCCGACCTCGCCCGCACTATGGGCGCGTAGCCGAAGGGAGGAACGTGACCTTCGGATTCGCCTCGTCCTCGGCGGCTTCGCTGCCGACGTCCGCCGCCTCCGCCAGTCGCCTGCTCGAGCCGGCGGAATGGTCCGCCGCGGGAATCCCGCTGCTGCGCAACCCCCGTGAGGTCGTCAGTGGGTTGCACGCCCGCCATCGCCCCAAGCCGCTGACGGCGATCGTGGCCGTCCTCGGTCCGGACGAACGGTTGTGCGCCAGCGCCTCGTTCACACGGCGTGCCGCCCAGGCGGACGGCTGGATGTTCCGCAACGCGCTCCTGTCCCAGCTGCGCCGGGTCATCCCGCACGACCTTCGGCGCCGCACCCCGGTGCGCACGGCCGTGTTGCTCTACTGCCGTGAGGGCGAAGGGCGTTGGACGGAGGAGGACGGCGCCTGGATGTGGGGGCTGCGTGACGCGTGCACGCTGCACGGACTGAGGTGCGGGGCGTACATCACGCTGACGCACGAGGGCTGGCAGGTGCTCGGCGAGGGACGCGGCGGGCGACGCCCCAACGCTCACTCCGTTCCGGAGGCGTTGGCGATGACGCAGGCTCCGCCGCTCACCCCTCGCACCGGCGGCCCGGTCTCCGACGTCCTGCGACGCGCCGCGGCGCGCTGAGCAGCGGACCGCGAGAGCAGGCACCGCCGAGCACCGCACCGCCGGCATCACCGACACCGCCGAGCAGCACATCCCCGGAGCATGCCGCGCGCGTGGCCGTCCGTGCCGAACGATCCGCAGAAGCGCCACCGATCAGTGCCACGGGGGCGTCAACTGGCCCCGGCCAGAAGCCGGCAACCTGCCACCTGCCACCTGCCAGCGTGCAGGCAAGGCCGGCCCGCTCAAGGCAGACTGCGCCGCGCCCAGGGACCGCTCTTGAAGTGCCTATGTGCGGACCGCTGAGGCGGGGCTCAGGAACCGGCCCGTTCGGCGCCCTTCGGCCCCGACCGGCGTCGCCGCGGCGACCTGAACCCGTCCTCTGATGTCCCCCGACTCCCCCGCCGCACGCCTCGCGGAGGCCTCCTTCGAGGAGATGGCCACCGAGGTGACCCGGCATGCCTAAGGCGTCACCGTGCGGTGGCCGCCTGTGCGGCCACTACGCCACCCGGCGCCGCCGCGTCGCGGGGTGCCGTTCGCGGCTCAGACGCCGACGCCCAGCACCGAGTTGATCTGCTGCGGGTCACCGCAGACGATCAGCAGCGCACCCGCCCGGGAGTGGGCCAGCGGGAGGGCGGCGGCAACGGCGGCGGCGGAGTCTCCGTTGACGGCCACGACGACCACGGGTCGGGACGCGGCGCGGGAGACGACAGTGGCGTCGGTGTAGAAGACGTCGTCACCGGCGTCGTGCTGCGCCCAGTACGAGGCCTCACCGAAGGACAACTCGTGTTCGGCCCACGGGTGCCGGGCACCGGTGGTGATCACGAGCACCTCGCCGGGGGCACGACCCGACTCCAGGAGCAGGTCCACCGCCTCTTCGGCGGCGTCGAGGGCACCCTCGGCCGTGGCCGGGACCAACTGGATCTGAGGGCTCGCCACAGGTGCGGCGGGAGCGGCCGGCCCGGATGGGCTCGGCATGGCCGGAGCGACGTCACGCGGCGTGCGCTGCACCGGCGGTGTGGGCCGCGGGGGGCCCGGACGACCGGGGCGGGACGAGGCCGCGGGGCGGGGGCCGGGTACGGGGCGAGGGGTCGGCGCGATACGGCCGCTGGCCGGAGTGGCGCGGGGACCCTGGGCACTCTCGTAAATCTGAGGCTCCTCGGGAATGAGAGGCATGAGCTGATTTTTATCAAACATTGGTGCGGTGCGGATGACCGGGGGGCACATCAGTGCGAGCGGAACGGTCAGAAGTCGAAGCCGAGCTGACCTTCGATTTCCGGAACGCTTCCGTCCGCCCAGCTGCGGACCTTCTTGAGGTGCCGCCACTGAGGCAACGCATCAAGATACGCCCACGACAACCGGTGATGCGGGGTGGGCCCCCACTCCTCCAGCGCGGCCTTGTGCACGGGCGATGGATACCCGGCGTTGTCCGCAAAACCGAAGTGTGCATGGTCGCCACCCAGTTCGGCCATCATTTTGTCGCGCTGAACCTTGGCGATCACCGATGCCGCCGCGACGGCCACGCACGAGCGGTCGCCCTTGATGACCGTCCGCACCTGCCAGGGGGCACCGAGATAGTCGTGTTTCCCGTCGAGGATGACGGCCTCGGGGCGGACCGGCAGGGTGTCCAGAGCGCGACTCGCCGCCAACCGGAGCGCCGCCGTCATCCCCAAACCGTCGATCTCCTCGGGGGAAGCATGCCCCAGCGCGTAGGCCGTCACCCATGTCCGCAAGATGCCGGCCAGTTCCGTACGCCGCCGGATCGTCAGCAGCTTGGAGTCGGTGAGGCCCTCGGGCGGTCGGCGCAGTCCGGTGATCGCCGCGCAGACGGTGACGGGGCCGGCCCAGGCACCGCGCCCCACCTCGTCGACACCGGCGATGATCTTCGCTCCAGTCGTCGCGCGCAGCGAGCGCTCGACGGTATGAGTAGGCGGTTCGTACGGCATGGCGCCCTTAGCGTACGCCGCCGGGATTGCCACGCGACACCCTGGTCACCCAACGCCCGCGGCGACCGCCGGCCGGGACGTCCACCCCCTTCCAACCGGCGACGACGGGAGCGTCGGCCGATCCCTCGCCCCCCTCACACCTCCGGCCATTCCGTTCGCTGCCGCACACCATCGACCCTCCCCGCGAGGCCGGGTGCGGTGTCCGAGTCCAAGCCGGTTCACCCTGCCGAGGCGGAGGCCGAACCACGGCACAGATAACCCCCTGGCGGCTTTCGGAATACGCGACAGCCGACTACGTACGGCCGTCGTCGCCCGCACCACGAAGGTGCCCCATTCACACAGAATCGCAACTGTGAATACGGAGAACGAGCGGAACGCCGGACCCTCAGGACCGGGTGGGCACCCACTCCGGCAGCGCCTCGGCCCGTTCGACCCAGTGCGCGGGAGGTGCGCCCGCCTTGTTCGCGGCAAGCACACCGCCCATGATCGCGCAGGTCGTGTCGATGTCCCCGCCGACCTGGGCGGTCGTCCAGAACGCCGTCTCGTAGTCGCCCAGGCTCCGGGCGGCGGACCACAGGGCGAAGGGGACGGTGTCGTGGGCCGTCGTACGCCGCCCACACCCCAGGACGGCCGCGACGGTGGCCGCGTCGCCGTAGTCGAGCATGTCCCTGGCGCGGCGCAGGCCCTGGCCGACGGCGCTTCGCGGCACGAGCGCGATGACGCCGTCCAGCAGCGCCTCGGGGCTCGGCGGTCCGTCCGGCGAGCCGGCCAGCGCGGCGGCCGCGGCGACGGCCATGGCGCCGACCACGGCCTCCCGGTGCTGATGTGTGGGGTAGGCCGAGATCTCGGCCTGGTGGGTGGCCTGTTCGGGGTCGTCCGCGTACCAGGCGCCCAGGGGGGCGATGCGCATGGCCGCGCCGTTGCCCCAGGAGCCGCGTCCGTCGAAGAGGGCGGCGGACAGCTCACGCCAGTCTCCGCCCTCCCGGACCTGGTGCAGCAGCCGGCTGACCGCGGGCCCATAGCCCCGGTCGGCGTCGTGGTGCTCGGCGAAGGAGCGGGCCAGCGCGTCCTGGTCGACGCGTCGGTGCCCGGCGAGAACGGCGACCACGGAGCAGGCCATCTCGGTGTCGTCCGTCCACTTCCAGGGGTCCGCGGGCAGCTCGCGTCGCCTCAGCAGGGGGTGGTTGCCGGGCACGACGTACTGGGAGCCCAGGGCATCCCCCACGGCCAGCCCGCGCAGGCTCGCCAGGGCGCGCTCCATGCGCCCGGAGGAGCCGGAGGAAGAGGAGTCAGCGGTCATCGCCCTGTCACTTTATCCGGTGGCCCAGTACGGCTCCGGCTCGCGCCAGCGCTCGAAGGGCCGGTCGAGTGAGTACTTGCCGTCCTCTCCCAGAACGAGCATCCGCATCTCGGCGTTCCCGGGGTTCGACAGCGACTCGAATTCCGCCACCGTCCAGTGGAACCAGCGCATGCAGAACAGCCGCATGGCCAGGCCGTGTGTCACCAGGAGCACGTTCGGCGGGTGGTCCGGGGCCTCGAAGCTGCGGAAGAGGCTCTCCAGGAAGCCGCCGACCCGGTCGTACACGTCGGCGCCGGACTCGCCCTGCGGGAAGCGGAAGAAGAAGTGGCCGTAGGCGTCGCGGTAGGCCTTCTGCAGACGTACGTCGTCGCGGTCCTGCCAGTTGCCCCAGTCCTGCTCGCGCAGCCGGGGCTCCTCGCGGACGCGTATGAGTGCGGGGTCGAGCCGGCAGGCGGCGAGCGTTTCGAGCGTACGGCGGTACGGGGAGACGTAGACGCTCACGTGCTCCTGGCCGAAGACGTCCCGGAGTCTCCTGCCGGTCTCCTCGGCCTGGCGCCGGCCGCGCTCGGTCAGCGCGAGGGCGTGGTCGGGCTCGCGTTCGTACACGGAGTCGTCGATGTTGCCGGTTGACTCTCCGTGCCGGACAAGGACGATGCGCCGTGGTCGTGCCATGCCGAAACCCTAGATCGAACGAGGAAGAGGGGAGGACTCGTACGGGCCCCATACGCCGCAGATCACATGAATCGGGCGCCTGAAACCCGGAGTGGAGACGCACACCACACTACCGGCCGGGTAAGTTTGCTTTCCGAACTCGCCGGATTCGACACTCGCCGGATTCAGACCGTCCAGGACGGTTCCAGATCCACGATGTCACCCGAGAGCGCGGCGATGTCCGCCTCCGTCTGGGCGCGCAGGGCGAGGCGCTCCACCCGTTCGGTGCGGTATTTGCCGTGTTCGGCGGCCGACCGCCACATCGACAGGACCAGGAACTCCTGCTCGGGCGCCTCGCCGAACATGCCGCGGATCATGCCCGGCGAGCCGGCCATCGCGGGGTTCCAGACCTTCTCCTGCATGAGAGTGAAGTGCTCCACGCGCTCTTCGTGCACCCGGCACAGGGCCACGCGGATGAGATCGGAGTCGGTGAAGCGCGGCTCGAAGCCCGTCTTCACGTCGAAGCGGTACTCGAACAGCTTGACCTGGGCGTCCTTGAACGTGCCGGACTGGGCGGCCGCGAGCCGGTCGTGGGAACGGGCCATGAAGGAGTCGTAGAAGGCGCGGCTCTCCCAGAAGGCGAAGACGTGCGCCACCCCCTGCCGCTGCCGGCTCCAGCCTCCACCCTGTCCCCGAAAACCCGGCTCCCCCGGAAGCCCCGCCCATTTCCGCTGCCCGCGCTCGAAGCCGCGGCGGTCCACCACGGTGCAGCGAATCCACTTGACCAGCACCGCGCCATCGTAGGCCAGCGGGCGTGGCGCCGGTCACGCTCCGGCTCAGATCGCCTGCACGTGCGCTCCCGCGCGCGTGGGACGATGGACAAAGAGCCTCCGCTCGGCGGGAGTTGAGGCGCATGATCTTCAGGGGGAAGGGGAAGCCCGGTGACCGGCTTCAGCAAGGGAAACCGCAAGGTCCAGGTCGCGCTCAAGTGGGATCCCAGTGCGGCGGGTCAGCCCGCCACCGATCTCGACATCGTCGCGGCGACCTTCGTGTCCACGGACCCCTACGGGGCTCCGTCCTATCTGGTGCACTTCGACAGCCGCTCGCCGGACGGCACGATCTTCCTCGACCGGGACAGCACGGACGGCAAGGGGTTCGGCTGGGACGAGGTCATGACACTCGAACTGGACCGCCTGGACGGCCGCTACGCGCGCGTGGTGGTGGGCGTCGTCATCCAGCAGCGTCCCGCGCGCAGGACGTTCGCCGAGGTCCTGAACCCGGCCATGCGCGTCCGGGAGGGCTACACGGTCCTCTCGGAGGACGACTTCGGCACGGTCCACGGGGCGACGGCCGCCACCATCGCCGAGTTCGTCCGCGACGAGGCCGGCGAGTGGGTCTTCCGTGCCGGTGTGCACGGCTTCGACGAGGACCCGGCGACGTTCCCGCGCGTCATGGGCAGGGAGCACCGGGCCTGACGCCGCGGCGCTTCGAGGCTCGGGCCTGACGCTGGGACCTGTTACGGCGGAGGGGCGCCGGCCATGGCCGGCGCCCCTCGTCGAATGAACCGTCGTGCGTCAGCTGCAGCCGCTGGTCGAGCCGCAGCCCTCGCAGATGTAGCAGGAACCGGCCCGCTGCATCTTCGTACCGCAGGAGAAGCACAGCGGGGCGTCGGCCTGGATGCCCAGCTGCATCTCCACCAGCTCGGCGCTGGTGTGGGCCTGCTGCGGGGCGGGAGCCGCGACCTCGGCCTCGGCCTTCGGTGTGGCCACCGCCTTCAGCTCCTGGGCGCGCGGCGCCGACTGGGCCAGGCCCTCGACGTCGACCTCGTCCTCGGCCGACTCGTAGGAGCCGGTCTCCAGGTGGCGCTGCCGCTCCTCGGCGGAGTGGATGCCGAGCGCGGAGCGCGTCTCGAAGGGCAGGAAGTCCAGCGCCAGGCGGCGGAAGATGTAGTCGACGATCGACTGCGCCATCCGCACGTCCGGGTCGTCCGTCATGCCGGCCGGCTCGAAGCGCATGTTGGTGAACTTCGAGACGTAGGTCTCCAGCGGCACGCCGTACTGGAGGCCGACCGAGACGGCGATGGAGAAGGCGTCCATCATGCCCGCGAGGGTCGAACCCTGCTTGGACATCTTCAGGAAGACCTCGCCCAGACCGTCGTCCGGGTAGGAGTTGGCGGTCATGTAGCCCTCGGCACCGCCGACCGTGAAGGACGTGGTGATGCCGGGACGGCCCTTGGGCAGACGCTTGCGGACCGGGCGGTACTCGATCACCTTCTCGACCGCGGCACGGATCGTGTCCTCGGTCTTCTCGGTGATCTCGACCTTCTCGGTCTCCTTCTTCTTGGCGGAGAGCGGCTGGCCGACCTTGCAGTTGTCGCGGTAGATGGCGAGGGCCTTGACGCCGAGCTTCCAGGCCTCGTAGTAGATCTCCTCGACCTCCTCGACGGTCGCCGTCTCCGGCATGTTGACCGTCTTGGAGATGGCACCGGAGATCCAGGGCTGGATCGCGGCCATCATGCGGACGTGGCCCATCGGGGAGATGGCGCGCTCGCCCATGGCGCAGTCGAACACCTCGTAGTGCGCGGGCTTGAGGCCGGGGGCGTCGATCACATGACCGTGCTCGGCGATGTGGGCGACGATCGCCTCGATCTGCTCCTCCTGGTAGCCCAGGCGGCGCAGGGCCTGCGGGACCGTGCCGTTGACGATCTGCATCGAGCCGCCGCCGACCAGCTTCTTGAACTTGACCAGGGCGAGGTCGGGCTCGACACCGGTGGTGTCGCAGGACATCGCGAGGCCGATGGTGCCGGTCGGGGCGAGCACGGACGCCTGGGAGTTACGGAAGCCGTTCTTCTCACCGAGGCGCAGGACGTCCTGCCAGGCCTCCGTGGCGGCGGCCCAGACCGGGGAGTCCAGGTCGTCGGTCTGGACGGCCTTGGCGTTGGCGTCGGCGTGCTGGGCCATGACGCGCTTGTGGGCGTCGGCGTTGCGGGCGTAGCCGTCGTACGGGCCGACGACCGCGGCCAGCTCGGCCGAGCGGCGGTAGGCCGTGCCCGTCATCAGCGAGGTGATGGAGCCGGCCAGGGTGCGGCCGCCGTCCGAGTCGTACGCGTGGCCGGTCGCCATCAGCAGGGCGCCGAGGTTGGCGTAGCCGATGCCGAGCTGGCGGAACGCGCGCGTGTTCTCGCCGATCTTCTGGGTCGGGAAGTCCGCGAAGCAGATCGAGATGTCCATCGCGGTGATGACCAGCTCGACGACCTTCTGGAAGCGCTCGGTCTGGAAGGACTGGTTGCCCTTGCCGTCGTCCTTCAGGAACTTCATCAGGTTCAGCGAGGCCAGGTTGCAGGACGTGTTGTCCAGGTGCATGTACTCGCTGCACGGGTTCGACGCGGTGATCCGGCCGGACTCGGGGCAGGTGTGCCACGTGTTGATCGTGTCGTCGTACTGGATGCCCGGGTCGGCGCAGGCCCAGGCGGCCTGGGCGATCTTACGGAAGAGCGCCTTGGCGTCGACCTCCTCGATGACCTCACCGGTCATACGGCCACGCAGGGCGAACTTGCCGCCGTTCTCGACCGCCTGCATGAACTCGTCGTTCACACGGACCGAGTTGTTGGCGTTCTGGTACTGGACGGACGTGATGTCGTCGCCGCCCAGGTCCATGTCGAAGCCCGCGTCACGCAGGACGCGGATCTTCTCCTCTTCCTTGACCTTGGTCTCGATGAAGTCCTCGATGTCGGGGTGGTCGACGTCGAGCACGACCATCTTGGCGGCGCGGCGGGTGGCGCCACCGGACTTGATGGTGCCGGCGGAGGCATCGGCACCCCGCATGAAGGAGACCGGTCCGGAAGCGTTGCCGCCGGAGGAGAGCAGTTCCTTGGAGGAGCGGATGCGGGAGAGGTTCAGGCCGGCGCCCGAGCCCCCCTTGAAGATCATCCCCTCTTCCTTGTACCAGCCGAGGATGGACTCCATGGAGTCGTCGACGGACAGGATGAAGCAGGCGGAGACCTGCTGGGGCTGGGTGGTGCCGACGTTGAACCAGACGGGGCTGTTGAAGCTGAAGATCTGGTGCAGGAGCGCGTAGGCCAGCTCGTGCTCGAAGATCTCGGCGTCGGCGGGCGAGGCGAAGTACCTGTGGTCCTCGCCGGCCTTCCGGTACGTCTTCACGATGCGGTCGATCAGCTGCCTGAGGCTGACCTCGCGCTGCGGGGTGCCCACGGCGCCCCGGAAGTACTTGCTGGTGACGATGTTGACCGCGTTCACCGACCAGAAGTCGGGGAACTCGACGCCGCGCTGCTCGAAGTTGACCGAGCCGTCGCGCCAGTTGGTCATGACGACGTCACGGCGCTCCCAGGCGACCTCGTCATACGGGTGCACGCCCGGGGTGGTGTGAATGCGCTCGATGTGCAGCCCCTTGGTCCCCACCTTGCCGCCCTTGGCTCGGGAACCTCGTGCCGGACCGCTCGCCGTCTCTGTCATGCCGCCTCCCTATACGGGCAATAACGCCCCGAAGTGCCCCGCTTGTTCCCGTGACACGGTGTTCTGTCTTACGTTGCGGGCTACTCAGCTGCCGCTCGCAACAGGTCTTCGGCCGCCGCCTCCGGACGACCGGAACCGGGGTCTCCTCCCGGTTTCCGGCGTGTCCGTCAGTCGGCGGCGTGCGTGGGCGCGGGGACCTGACCGGTCCCGCCGCGCCCGCGCTCGTCTTCCTTGTTTCCCGCTCCCACGCCCTCGTCGTCCGCGGCGGGTTTCCGGGTCGCCTCGCGCAGTTCCGCGATCGCGGCCTCGAAGTCCTCAAGCGAGTCGAACGCCCGGTAGACGGAGGCGAATCGCAGATACGCGACGAGGTCGAGTTCCTGCAGCGGACCGAGTATGGCCAGACCCACGTCGTGCGTGGTCAGCTCGGCGCTCCCGGTGGCCCGCACCGCCTCTTCGACCCGCTGGCCGAGCTGGGCGAGCGCGTCCTCGGTGACGGGCCGCCCCTGACACGCCTTGCGCACGCCGTTGATGACCTTGGTCCGGCTGAAGGGCTCGGTCACTCCGGATCGCTTGACCACCATGAGAGAGCACGTCTCCACGGTCGTGAAACGACGGGAGCAGTCGGGGCACTGGCGGCGTCTGCGGATCGCCGTGCCGTCGTCGGTCGTACGACTGTCGACCACACGGCTGTCGGGATGCCTGCAGAAGGGGCAGTGCATGATCTCCAACCCTCCTCACAGCAGACTCAATAGCCTCGCAGGACACCATGTGTCCCGCGGAGCAGCCCTAAGCATAGGCGATCGGAGAGCCGTCCCGGACCGGGGGGACCACAACCACTGGGCCGCTGTAGCCATCCAACCACTAGATGTGGGGATTGGCTCATACATGGAGCTGAACTCGCGTGTCGCGACCGGACCCGCGGACCCGGCCCGGCAGCAGCGGTCCGTCCGAACACGCGGACGCAGCGTCGTATCCCCGGGGCGCTTACGGAGATACCGTGGGCGCCGCACGGAGGACACGTGCGACTCCGGCACGGAAGGGGCCCGCATCCCGGCGGGCTCGGTTCCGGATGGCACACTGGGGCGCGCCCACAAGGTCGACGACCCCGGCGGCGAACGTACAACAATGAGCGTATTTGCCCGTCAGGTGCCGCGTTAGCCATACACCCAGACACATGACCGCGACAGCCGAATCGCAGTTTTTCACTCGAACGTGTGTTTGGCGCAACCTTTCGAAAGCAACTACCGTTGTGCAGCAGGGAGACCATCGAGAGGGGCCGACGTGACCACCACCGCTGACAGTGCCACCATCACTGCCCAGGACCGCTCCCAGGGCCGGATCGAGCCGGTACACGCGATGAACGAAGCCACGAATCCGGAGGGACACAAGCGCTCCCTCCCTGGCCGACCTCCAGGCATCCGGGCGGACAGTTCCGGGCTCACCGACCGACAGCGCCGGGTGATCGAGGTCATCCGGGACTCCGTACAGCGCAGGGGCTACCCGCCGTCGATGCGCGAGATCGGCCAGGCCGTCGGCCTCTCCAGCACGTCCTCGGTCGCCCACCAGCTGATGGCACTCGAGCGCAAGGGCTTCCTGCGCCGCGACCCGCACCGGCCCCGCGCGTATGAGGTCCGTGGCTCCGACCAGGCCGTGACCGTGCAGCCCACGGACACCGCGGGCAAGCCCGCCGCGTCGTACGTCCCGCTGGTCGGCCGGATCGCCGCCGGTGGCCCCATCCTCGCGGAGGAGTCCGTCGAGGACGTCTTCCCCCTCCCCCGCCAGCTCGTCGGTGACGGCGAACTGTTCGTCCTCAAGGTCGTCGGCGACTCCATGATCGAGGCCGCGATCTGTGACGGTGACTGGGTCACCGTCCGCCGTCAGCCGGTCGCCGAGAACGGTGACATCGTCGCCGCCATGCTCGACGGCGAGGCCACGGTCAAGCGCTTCAAGCGCGAGGACGGCCATGTCTGGCTCCTCCCGCACAACTCGGCCTACGAGCCTATCCCCGGCGACGACGCGACCATCCTCGGCAAGGTCGTCGCCGTGCTGCGGCGCGTGTGACGACCGTGGCAGACGGGTCGACCACGACCCCTCCCTGACCGGGCCCCGGAACCCCTGCGCCGGTTCCGGGGCCCTGCGTGTGCCCACCGTGGCTCGCGCGCTGTACGACCGTCCGGGCTGGCCCGGGCGGTCGTACGTCGTTCAGGGCCGGGAGGGTGGGGCTCCGTCCGAGACCGGGCGGGGTGGGGTGTGGCAGGCGTACGTCGCCGGGGTGGGCCGACCTGCGTCGACCGGCCCACCTCACGATCACTTCGCCGCGGCCTCCGTGGCTGCCGGCTCCGCTTCCGTCTGCACCGGCTCGGCGTGCCCGGCCCCTGGCTGGCCGGTCTCCGCCTGGCCGGTCTCCGCCTGCCTGGCTTCCGCCTGGCCGGCCTCTGCCTGTTTCGCCGCCGCGTCGATCGCCGCCAGCGACCGGCGGGCCTGGTTACGGTCCGTCGTGTACCAGAAGTCGGGCAGTGACGCCCTGAGGTAGCTGCCGTACCGCGCGGTGGCCAGTCGCTGGTCGAGTACGGCGACCACGCCCCGGTCACCCGACGCGCGGACCAGACGGCCGGCGCCCTGGGCCATCAGCAGGGCCGCGTGGGTGGCCGCCACCGCCATGAAGCCGTTGCCGCCCGCCTCCTCGACCGCCTTCTGGCGTGCGCTCATCAGCGGGTCGTCGGGGCGCGGGAACGGAATCTTGTCCATGACGACCAGCTGGCAGCTGGGGCCGGGGACGTCGACGCCCTGCCACAGCGACAGCGTGCCGAAGAGACAGGTCGCCGGGTCGGCCGCGAAGTTCTTGATCAGCTCGCCGAGCGTCTCCTCGCCCTGCAACAGGATCGGGAACTCGGGAATCCGGGAGCGGAGCTCTTCCGCGGCGAGCTGGGCGGCCCGCATGGAAGAGAACAGGCCGAGCGTGCGACCGCCGGCCGCCTGGATCAGCTCGGTCAGTTCGTCGAGCATGTCGGCGCGGTCGCCGTCCCTCGCGGGACGGGCCAGATGCTTGGCGACGTAAAGGATGCCCTGTTTGGGGTAGTCGAAGGGCGAGCCGACATCGACGCCCTTCCACTGCGGCAGGTCCTCCCCCTCCACGCCCTCGGGGCCTAGCCCCAGGGAGGCGCCGACGCCGTTGAAGTCCCCGCCCAGCTTGAGGGTGGCGGAGGTGAGGACGACGCTGCGGTCCGCGAAGAGCTTCTCCCGGAGCAGCCCCGAGACTGACATGGGAGCGACGCGGAGGGAAGCGCCGAAGCGGTCGTGCCGCTCGTACCAGACGACGTCCCATTCCGAGCCGTTCACGACCCGCTCCGCCACGTCGTGCACCGTCTCGACCGAGGCCAGCGCCTGCTTGCGGACCGCGTCCTCGTCCTGGACCGACTTGTCGCGGGTCGCGCCGATCGCGGAGATCACCGTCCGGGCCGCGTCCCGCAGCGCCATCAGGGCGTAGCCGAGATCTTCCGGGATCTCCTCGAGACGACCGGGCAGGGCCAGCTCCATCAGCCGCTCGAAGCCCTCGGCGGCGGTCTGGAGCTGATCGGCGGCCTTCTCGTTGACAAGCTTGGCGGCCCGGCGCACCGCGCGGTTGACCTGGCCGGGTGTGAGTTCGCCGGTGGCGACACCGGTGACCCGCGAGACCAGTTCGTGTGCCTCGTCCACGATCAGTACCTCGTGCTGCGGCAGCACGGGGGCACCCTCGATGGCGTCGATGGCCAGGAGCGCGTGGTTGGTGACCACGACTTCGGCGAGCTTGGCGCGCTCACGGGCCGTCTCCGCGAAGCACTCGGCGCCGTACGCGCACTTCGACGCGCCCAGACACTCCCGCGACGACACCGACACCTGTGCCCAGGCGCGGTCGGAGACGCCCGGCGTCAGATTGTCCCGGTCACCGGTCTCGGTCTCGTCCGCCCAGTCCCGCAGCCGCAGCAGGTCCTGGCCCAGCTTGCTGGTGGGCGCGGCGGCCTCGAACTGGTCGAAGAGACCCTCCTCCTCGTCCTGCGGCATGCCCTCGTGCAGGCGGTGCAGGCACAGGTAGTTCGAGCGGCCCTTGAGCATCGCGAACTCGGGGCGTCGACGCAGCAGCGGATGCAGGGCGTCGACCGTGCGGGGCAGGTCGCGCTCGACCAGCTGGCGCTGCAGCGCCAGCGTGGCCGTCGCGACGATCACCCGTTCTCCGTGCGCGAGCGCGGGCACGAGGTAGCCCAGCGACTTACCGGTGCCGGTGCCGGCCTGGATCAACAGATGGGATCCGTCGTCGATCGCCTCGGCGACCGCTTCGGCCATGGTCACCTGGCCGGGGCGCTCCGTGCCGCCGACGGCAGCGACAGCGGCATGCAGGAGTTCGGGGAGTGAGGGCTTCGTCATAGCCCGACCACCCTACGGCGCGGCACTGACAAACGTGCGCCGACGGCGGAGTCCAGGGTGCTGCAGGGAGCCGGTGACCGCGCCGGTCGCGCGGTTCCCGGCCCGGTGGATCGCCCGGGCTGTACGGCGGAGACGACATCCGCACGAGTGAAGGTGGTCTCGGACTGCGGCGACCGGGACGACCTGCGGTGACCTATTCGGCCCCGGTGCCCCGTCGACCTTCACCCCCTCGGCCCTTGCCCCCTACGCCCGCTCGCCCCTTCACCTGTCGCGTCTACCTGCCGCGCAAGGCGCGCACCCCTCCCGCATGGCGCGCCGCCCTTCTTACCCATCGCGTCGGCATTCCGCCCGAACGGCCATGGCGCGTCCCGCCTCCGCACATCTCAGAAAATGTTCGTGCGGATGGGAACACCTCGCCTTCGCGGTTCGTACTCATTGTGAGCGCTCGAACACATGAAGCTATGACAGATCGCGCAGGATCCGGTCCCTGATCATGAGGGCGGCCCGTTTGTCGGGCAGGTCGATCTCGGCGGCGAGCCGGAAGCCGGCGCTCAGGAACGCGGCGACGGAGGGGGTGTTGCGAAGGTCGGGTTCCGCCACGACACGGGCGCACGCGGGTCGCCGGGCGAGGACGAGGTCGGTAACGGCCCTGAGCAGGGCGGTGCCGACGCCCTGTCCACGGTCCGCCGCACCGCCGAGCAGGAGGTGGATCCCGGTGTCGTTCGGGCGTGCCGGGTAGTACCGGGCCAGGGGGTCCAGGTCGGCCCGGTAGATCTCCCAGTAGCTGATGGGGGTGCCGTCAAGCATCCCCAGGCACGGCACGCTGCGCCCGTCGCCGTCGAGCTGTGTCCGCAGGTGTTCCTCCGTCCGGTTCCGGGGCCCGGCCAGCTCCCAGAACTCCGCGACGGCGGGGTCGTTCATCCAGCCGTGGATCAGCGGCAGGTCGCGCTCGATGCGTACGGGTACCAGGTGGAAGGAGCCGACGGGGGTGGCGACCGGCCCCCACATGGGAAGACGGTCGAGGAGGTCGGGTGTCCCCGTGCTGAAGAGGGCGATGTATTCGGAGGGGAGGTGCAGATCCAGCGTGTCCTCGCTGTCGGCGTCGTCGTCATCGACGGTGAACTCGCCGAACAGGGCGGCCCGCCTGCGGGTGGAGTCCGCTCGGGACCCGATGGGGTCCGGGCGGGTGGAAGCGAAGCGGGAGGCGGCGGAGCCGGAGGCGGCGCCTGCATCGGGGGGAAGCATCGTGCGCTCCTCTCAGGAGTCGGGGTGGGTCATGGTCCTCGGGAGTGCGAGACGGAGGGAAAGGTCGCTCGGTAACGGGTTCAGAAGTGAAGGGGGTTGGCGATGGTGACGTACACGGACTGGGTGTCGACCGGGCCGACTAGTTCGTCCAGGCCGCGCAGCCGAGTCAGCAGGTTGGCCTTGCAGCGCAGGACGGGTGAGTCGAGGAGACGGTCGGGCAGGGGGGTGCGCAGAGCGCCGGGGCCCGAGGCGAGACCGGTGAGGAAGCGGCGGAAGGCCGCGAGGAGCAGCCGTTCGTCGGCCAGACCCTGGGAGCCGAGAGCCCCGATCAGTCCGAACACGTTGTTGACGGCCAGGTAGTAGGCGAAGCGTTCGTCGGTGACCTCGTCGGAGACGAAGGTGTCGCTGCGCTCGCCGATGCCGGGCAGCCGGGCCGACAGGTCGGCGCGCCGGGATTCACGGAAGTAGTACCCCTGGTTGTCGCGGTATCGGCCGCCCACGGGCCAGCCGTGGTCGTCCAGCAGGACCAGCGTGTTCTGCTGGTGGGCTTCGAGTGCGACGCCCGCCTCGCTGTCCAGCCAGAGCACGGGGCGGACGACCTGTTCGAGGTAGCGCAGGAACCACTCCGCGGCGACGGCTCCGACGGGGCGACCGGTGCGGGCGGCGAGTCGCACGACGAGTTGGTCCAGTCGGGACCGCATGGGCCGAGCAAGCCCGGTGGGCGCAGTGGCCGCAGCGGGTCGAGCGGCTTGCGGGGGTGTGGCGTCGGGGTGTTCATCGGGGAGGGGGCGCGGAGAGACGAGTCCGGCGACGCAGCCGACGTCGACGGCCTGAGCGAACGGGTTGTGCCTGATCATCACGTCCAGTCCGGGCACGGGCACTCCGTCCGGGCTGTCCACGGCGAGCCAGGCCGGGTCACGGACGATGTCGAAGCCGGGATGCACGGCCTGCCACTCCTTGAACAGGCCGGTGCGCAAAAGCCGGTGCACCTCGACTCCGCGATGGAGTTCCTTGCGCAGGTTCTCCCGGCGGGAGTTGGTGATGCGCAGGCCCAGCGACAGCTTGAGCATCGCGGGCGCCCCGGATCGGTGGACGGTGCGCACGGAGGAGGTCGGATGCCAGGGCGCCCCGGCCGGGCCGAGGTCGCGCAGAAGCCCGGAGTCGAGGAGGGCCGCGACGGGTTCACGGTGCCGCACATCGCGCGCCTGCCAGGGGTGCAGCGGCAGGGCGGTGTAGCCGTCGGGCAGGGGCAGTGCGGCGCCGGCGAGACGTCGGGTGAGGTGGTCGGCGGGAACGGTGCGGCCGCGCTCGGTCCAGGCCGAGTCCGTGGCGAGCAGTGAGGGGGCGACGGCCATCCAGTGCAGGGGAAAGGAGCCGCGCAGTTCCGGTGAGTACAGGCGGGCTTCGGCGTCCGTCAGACCTTCACGGCCCTTGGGGGTGGGGTGCAGGGGGTGTCCGAGGAGAAGCGCCTGCTCGGCGCCGAGGAAGAGGTCGGGGGTGTCGGCGGGGTGTGCGCGCCGGTCCTGGATGAAGGTCGTGGTGCGGCGCACGGAGTCGGCCACCCTGGCCACGAGGTCACCACCGTCACCGGTGGCTCCGGTTGTGCCGGGGGTGGGGAGGGTGATGGTGCGGGGCGAGGTGCGGGAGGTGCCGTCCGGGTGGAGTGGTGTGGTGCCGCGGGGGCGAGGTGTGCCGTCCTGGATACGGGGGGTGCCGTCCGGGGTGTGGGGCGTGCCGTCCGCGGCGAAGGCGTATTCCTCGGCGGTTTCCTCCGCGTTTTCCTCGGTGGGCGGCGCCTGGGCGATGAACGCATCGCGCGGTCCGCTGTCTCGGGGCGCTGTCTCCCTGGTCAGGAGTGCCGCGAGGGTGACGGCGTCGACGGGTGGGGCGTCCATGGGGGCGCTGGTGAGGCGTGGGGTGCCGAAGCGATGCCAGCCCGTCGGGGACCAGTAGCGAACCGGAACGGTCAGGGAGGCGCCGCTGGCCGGCAGTGGGATGTGGAGGATGCCGGTGGCGGGGGCGGCGAGGTCGGTCTCGCGTACCCAGCACCGCAGCAGGTTCTCCACTGCGGCGGCCTGGGCGGCGGTGCCGGGGTCGGGGTCGTCGAGCGCGTCGGCGCCGGGCTCAGTGGGCCGGGTCACCGACACGCTTCGTCTCTTCTGCTGGGGAACGGAGTCGGCGAGTGGGACGGGAGAGTTCGAGGCGCCCGAATCTCCCTGTTCGTCGGGAGCACCGGAGCGGCCGTCGGGAGTGGGGGTGTCGTTCATGACGGCTCCTGGGGCTGGAGGTGGGAAGGGACGGGCTGTCTCCCGTTGGCGTCCGCTGGTCGTCGCGTTGGGTCGGTGGCCGATCCGGCTGGACCGGTGACGGGGCGGGACCGCCGCCCGGGCGGCCCGGGTGACTGGGCAGGTCCGCAGCGGGCGGGCCGGGCCGTGCCGTGGGGAGGCCGGCCGTGGGAGATGGCTGGAGGTTGCAGGTCGGTGGGCACTGGGCTGCGGCGTGGGGAGACGGCGTGGTCGGGGAGTTGGACGTCCTTGGAGGGAGGCGTGGTGGGGATGGCTCGGTCAGGATCGCGTGGCCGGTGCCTGGGCGGCGGCCGGGCAAAGGCCGGGCGGACTTCAGCCCGCGGGCCGGGCCGGAGCGTGCGGGTGTGGGTGGTGGTCCGGGTGATCGTGGGCCACGGCTGCCACCGCGTCCGTCAGGCGGTCGAGGACCGCTGTGGCCTGCTCGTCGCTCAGGGTCAGGGGCGGGAGCAGCCGGACGACGGCCGAGTGACGGCCGCCCAGTTCGACGATCAGCCCGCGCCGCAGGCACTCCCGCTGGACGGCCGCCGCGAGTTCGGGCGCGGCCGGGCGGGGGGTGCGTGTCGGATCCGTTCCGCCCAACGACACGGGCTGCTCGCCGGACGTCCCGTCGAAGAGCGTTCCGTCGTCGCCCTCGGGTCGCACCAGCTCGATCCCGATCATCAGCCCTCGCCCCCGCACGTCGCCCACACACGCGAGTGCTCCGAGGTCTTGTCTGAGTCGGGTCAGCATGCGCGAGCCGAGTTCGGCGGCTCGGGGGGCGAGTCCGTTCTCGCGGACGTAGGCGAGGGTGGCGGTGCCGGCGGCCATGGCGAGCTGGTTGCCGCGGAAGGTGCCCGCGTGGGCGCCGGGTCGCCAGACGTCGAGATCGTCGCGGTAGACGATCACGGCCAACGGCAGGCTGCCGCCGATGGCCTTGGACAGGACCATGACGTCGGGGGTGATGCCACTGTGGTCGACGGCCCAGAAGGCACCGGTGCGGCCGACTCCGGTCTGGATTTCGTCGGCGATCAGGGGGATGGACCGGTCCGCGGTGAGCCGTCGCATACGGCGCAGCCAGTCGTCGGGAGCGGGGATCACTCCGCCCTCGCCCTGGACGGGTTCGAGAATCATGCCGGCGGGCCGGGGTACGCCCGACTTGGGGTCGTCGAGCAGGGACTGCGCCCAGCGGGCGCCGAGTTCGGCGCCGTGGGGGCCGCCGATGCCGAAGGGGCAGCGATAGTCCTGCGGGTAGGGCAGGCGGGTGACCTGGACGTCGTGGGCGTCGCCGGAGGCGGCGAGCGCACCGGCGGTCATGCCGTGGTAGGCGCCGGTGAAGGCGAGGATGCCGGTGCGGCCGGTGGCGGCACGGACCAGCTTCAGGGCGGCTTCGACCGCGTCGGTGCCGGCAGGCCCGCAGAACTGGACCCGGGCCCGGTCGGCGAGGCCGGGCGGCAGCGTGCCGAACAGTTCGGTGACGAAGGCGTCCTTGACGGGTGTCGCGAGGTCGAGGACGGAGAGGGGGGCACCGGAGTCCAGGACCCCCCGGACGGCTTCCAGGACGACCGGGTGGTTGTGGCCGAGCGCGAGTGTGCCGGCGCCGGAGAGGCAGTCGAGGTAGCGGCGGCCGTCGGCGCCCTCGATGGTGAGCCCGCGTGCCCGGACCGGGACGATGGGCAGGGCCCGGGCGTAGGTGCGTGCCGAGGACTCACGCGCCGACTGGCGTCTCAGGATCCCCTCGTGGGCGACTCGGGCCGCCTCTTGCGGCCCGCCGGCCATCGACTCCGTAACGGCCACGGCTCGTCGTCCTCCCCGCTGTTCAGAGGCCAGTTGGTCCCCGGGGGCCGGACACAGGCAGCAGGCCCCCCACCCCTACAACCGTGGACCGGTCGGCGGGTTACGGGTCGCCCCGGACCATTGCCGGCGGAGTGCCGGTCGGCCGGCCGCCCGGGCCCGGAGGTGAACGCACGTCAAATCGGGCCATCTGCGGATGATCGGCCAGGTCAGAAGGCTTGTAGCCGAACCGTTGCCGTTCCGGCGGAAGTCCCCCACAGCGAGCGCATAGTGTGTGATGCCGTTCCCAGAAGGTCGTGGGACCGACGTGAACTCCCCATGGGTTCAACGGCGGTGTCGCGGCTTAAGCGCCGAGTTCCTTCACAGCAGGGGGAGTCAAGAGCATGCGATCCATACGGCCGTCGTTCACCGTTCGGCGAGGGAGGGGCGGCCGCCGTACCTCCCCCGCCCTGGCGACGGTCGCCCTCGTGTCGGCGCTGGCGCTGACCGCCACCGCCTGCAACGGCGACGACAACGCCGACGCCCGGCCGACCGCCACCGCGACGGCGGCGGGCACCGGCGACGGCAAGATCAGGATCCCGGACGACCTCAAGAAGAGGCTCAAGGAGCACGGGATCGACCTCGACAAGTGGAAGAACGGCGCCTGGAAGAACTGGAACAGGGACGACTGGCTGCGCGAGGCCAACGACTTCGTCAACCCGATCATCAAGGGCCTGTGGAACCCGGACCGGATGCGGGACGCCAACGACCCCGACAAGGGCGTCGACGACAACGACATCTCCGGTGACCAGGGGGTCACGGACCCGACGCCGCAGCCGGTGAGGGCGCAGGCGGTCGCGCCGCCGTATCACTCCCGGGCGGCCACTTCGGGGAAGGTGTTCTTCGACTCGCCGCAGGGCACCATGGTGTGCTCGGCGACGGTTGTCGAGGACCCGGCGCATCCGGGCCGGTCCAACATGATCTGGACGGCCGGACACTGCGTGCACGCCGGCAAGAGCGGTGGCTGGTACCGGAACATCGCGTTCGTGCCGTCGTACAACAACGCCGGTAAGTCCAGCGCGCAGTTGCAGGGTGCCAGCCGGTCCGAGGTCGCCCCCTACGGCGTCTGGTGGGCCGACGCGGCGCAGACCTCCCAGCAGTGGATCGACCAGGGCGGCGAGACGGGCGGCAACGGCGCCTCGTACGACTTCGCGGTCATCCATGTCACGCCGGAGCAGGGCAACGCGGGCAAGTCCCTCGAGGAGACGGTCGGCGGGGCGCTGCCGGTGAACTTCGATGCGCCGGCCGTGCCGAAGGTTTCCAGCATCACGGCGTCCGGGTATCCGGCGGCGGCTCCTTACGACGGTCAGCTGCTCTACCAGTGCCAGGACAAGCCGGGCCGGCTGTCCATCGCGAAGTCGGACCCGACGATGTACCGGATCGGCTGCACGATGACCGGTGGCTCCTCCGGTGGCGGCTGGGTGGAGACCGGCGCGGACGGCAAGCCGGCCCTGGTGTCCAACACCTCGATCGGTCCGGTGAGTTCGGGCTGGCTGGCCGGTCCCCGGCTGGGTGGGGTGGCCAAGGGCGTGTACGACTCGGTGAGCAAGAAGTTCGCCGGGCGGTGACAGCGCTCGCGCGGACGTGACGAAGGCCCGCCGCCCCGAGGGGGTGGCGGGCCTTCGTACGGCCGTCGGCGGTGCCGCGGCACGGGTGCCTGTGGGTCAGGCCGCGGGGGCCGGGACGTAGGGCGCCAGGTCGGCCGCCAGTTCCTCGTGCACCCGGACCTTGATCAGGGTGCCGTCCGCGGTGTGCTCCTCGGAGAGCACCTCGCCCTCGGTGTGGGCCCGGGCGACCAGCTTGCCGTGGGTGTACGGCACCAGCGCCTCGATCTCGACCGAGGGCCGGGGCAGCTCGTCGTCGATCAGCGCCAGCAGTTCCGCCAGGCCCTGGCCCGTACGGGCCGAGATGGCGAGGGAGCGCTTCTCCACCCGGAGCAGCCGCTGCAGGACCAGCGGGTCGGCCGCGTCCGCCTTGTTGATCACGACGATCTCGGGCACGCCGGTGGCGCCGACGTCCCGGATCACCTCACGCACGGCCGCGAGCTGCTCCTCCGGGGCCGGGTGCGAGCCGTCCACCACGTGCAGGATCAGGTCGGAGTCACCGACCTCCTCCATGGTGGAGCGGAACGCCTCGACCAGGTGGTGCGGCAGGTGCCGGACGAAGCCGACGGTGTCGGCGAGCGTGTACAGCCGGCCGCTCGGGGTCTCCGCGCGGCGGACGGTCGGGTCCAGGGTCGCGAACAGGGCGTTCTCGACCAGGACGCCGGCGCCGGTGAGGCGGTTGAGCAGGGAGGACTTGCCGGCGTTGGTGTAGCCCGCGATGGCGACGGACGGCACCTTGTTGCGCCGTCGTTCCTGGCGCTTGATCTCGCGGCCGGTCTTCATCTCCGCGATCTCCCGGCGCATCTTCGCCATCTTCTCGCGGATCCGTCGCCGGTCCGTCTCGATCTTGGTCTCACCGGGGCCGCGCGTGGCGAGGCCGCCGCGGCCACCACCCATCTGCCGGGACAGCGACTGACCCCAGCCACGCAGCCGCGGCAGCATGTACTGCATCTGCGCGAGTGCGACCTGCGCCTTGCCCTCTCGGGACTTGGCGTGCTGGGCGAAGATGTCCAGGATCAGGGCCGTCCGGTCGATGACCTTGACCTTGACGACGTCCTCCAGCTGGATCAGCTGGCCCGGGCTCAGCTCACCGTCGCAGATGACGGTGTCCGCGCCGGTCTCGATGACGACATCACGCAGCTCCAGCGCCTTGCCGGAGCCGATGTAGGTGGCGGCGTCGGGCTTGTCACGGCGCTGGATGACGCCGTCGAGCACGATCGCGCCGGCGGTCTCGGCGAGGGCGGCGAGCTCCGCGAGGGAGTTGTCGGCGTCCTGCGCGGTGCCGGTGGTCCAGACGCCGACGAGTACGACCCGCTCCAGGCGGAGCTGGCGGTACTCGACCTCGGTGACGTCCTCCAGCTCGGTGGACAGTCCCGCCACGCGGCGCAGGGCCGCGCGCTCGGAGCGGTCGAACTGGTCGCCGTCCCGCTCGCCGTCGATCTCGTGGCTCCAGGCGACGTCCTCTTCCATCAGGGCATCGGCCCGAAGACCCTCGGGGTAGGCGTGCGCGGAGCGCTTGGTGTCCTGGGAAGGGGAAGAAGAGGAGGTCATTGGATCCTTACGTCGATGGGAGTGCCGTTCGAGGCTCGGTGCCGGTACCGATGTCGGTGCGCCGGTCGCCGGTACCGTCCGTGGGTTACAACGCCTGAGTACCCCCGGGGATTCCCGCGTCCCGTGCCGCGCCGACCGGAGGGCCGACAGGAAGATGGTCGCACGGGACGGCACGTCTCGTCATCGGGATATCACCGCCGGGCGCGCCCCCTCGTCACCGCCGCCCACGCTCCTCGTCACCGCCGCCCGCGCCCCTCGTCACCGCCGGGCGCGCGCCTTGCTCCCGTCGGGTGTCTGCCTCGGGGTCTGGGCCTGCGCCTGGGGTTTCCAGTCCGGGTGTCCGGGCATCGGCGGGGTCTTCTGACCGTACAGCCAGGCCTGGAAGAAGCCGTCCAGGTCGCGGCCGGCGACCGTCGAGGCCAGCCGCACGAAGTCGGCGGTGGTGGCGGTGGAGTCCCGGTGCCGGCGGACCCAGAGCCGTTCGAGGCGCTCGAAGGCCGGGCGGCCGATCTCCTGGCGCAGGGCGTAGAGGACGAGCGCGGCGCCGTCGTAGACGTTCGGCCGGAAGATGCTGATCTTTCGGCCGGGGGCGGGCGCCTTGGGCAGGGCGGGCGGGCCGCCGGACTCGCGCCAGCGGTCGGAGGCGCCGTAGGCGGCCTTCATCCGGTCCACCATCGGCCGGTGCGCCGTCTCCTCGCTGTAGAGCTCCTCGTACCAGGTGGCGTGTCCCTCGTTCAGCCAGACGTCGGACCAGGTGCGGGGGCTGACGCTGTCGCCGAACCACTGGTGGGACAGCTCGTGCACCATGATCGACTCGACGTACCACTTGGGGTAGGCGGGCTCGGTGAACACGTTCTCCTCGAAGAGCGAGAGCGTCTGTGTCTCCAGTTCGAAACCGGTGGAGGCCTTCGCCATGAGCACGCCATAGGTCTCGAACGGGTACGGGCCGACCTTGCCCTCCAGCCAGGCGATCTGGTCGGGCGTCTTGGCGAGCCAGGGTTCGAGGGCCTTGCGGTCGGCGCTGGGCACGACGTCGCGCACCGGCAGGCCGTGGGGACCCTCGCGGTGCACGACGGCGGAGCGGCCAATGGACACCTGGGCCAGCTCGGTGGCCATGGGGTGCTGGGTGCGGTAGGTCCAGGTGGTGCTGGGCCCGACCCGCCGTACCCCGGTGGGCAGGCCGTTGGCAACGGCCGTGTAGCCGTTCGGGGCGGTGATCCGGAAGGTGAAGACCGCCTTGTCGGACGGGTGGTCGTTGCACGGGAAGGCCAGGTGGGCGGCGTCGGCCTGGTTCGCCATGGCGAGACCGTCCGAGGTGCGTACCCAGCCGCCTTCCTGGTCCTTGACCGGCATGGGGTCGCTGGTGTGCCGCACGGTGATCCGGGTCCAGATGCCCCGGTGCAGACGGTGCTGCGGCGTGACGACCAGGTCTTCGCCGGCGGTGGCGAAGTCGGCGGGGCGCCCGTCGACCTCGACGGACCGCACGGTGCCGTGCGCGAAGTCGAGGTTGAGGCGGTCCAGGCCGGTGGTCGTCCAGGCGTCGATGGTGGTGACGGCCTCCAGCGGCTTGTCGTTGGTCCCGGGATACGTCAGGGACAGGTCGTACGCGGCGACGTCGTAGCCGGGATTGCCCAGGTACGGGTAGAGCCGGTCGCCGATGCCCAGGGGCTCGGCCGGGGCCGCGGCGGCCAGGAGACAGACGGAGACGGCGGAGGCGAGCAGGGCCGCCTTCCGGTGCCGGGAGATCCGCGGCTGGGTCCGGGAGCGTGGGATGAGCGACATGGACCACCGCTACCAGGGCATGCCCGCGCCGCGGCGGCGACGCGCGTCCGACCCACCCGAACGGGTCGCCGCGCGGGGGTCTTCCGCGCGCGTTCCCCGCGATCGCTCCCCCGGGCCGCCCACGGCACGCGTGGCTTGCGGGACGCGCGGGCCCCGCGGTCCTCAGAGGGCCTGTGCCTGATGCCGGGTCCGGCTCACGTCGAACACCCCGGGCACGTCCCGCATGGCGCGCATCAGGGCGGGGAGGTGTGTGGCGTCCGGAATCCGGAGGGTGTAGGTGTGGCGCACCCGCTGCTGACTGGGCGGTTCCACGGTGGCGGAGACGATGTCGCCACCCGCCGCCGCGATCGCCTCGGTCAGGTCGGCCAGCAGATGCGGGCGGCCGAACGATTCGGCGATCAGGGTGACCCGGCACTCGGCCGTGGCTCCCCAGCGCACGTCGATCGCCGCGCGCCCCCGGCCCTTCATGTGCGCCACGGCGGCGCACTCCGCGCGGTGCACGGTCACCACTCCCCCGCGCACGGTGAAGCCGGTGATCTCGTCCGGCGGCACGGGCGTACAGCACCCGGCGAGCCGCACCCGCGCCCCGGGTCCGTCCACGAGGACGTCGGCGCTCCGCTCAGGGCCGGCCGAGGCGTCCTCGGCGCCGTTCTCCCCAGCGCGTGCGCCGCTGTCCGCGAGGCGCGCGGGGCCACCGTCCTCGACGGGTGCGGGACGCGGACCGCCGGCCCCCTCGGTCCCGGCACCGCCGGACTCCTCGCTCTCCTCGCCACGGGCCTCCTCGGTCTCGCCGCCGCCGGGATGCGTGGTGAGCCAGCGCTGGATGGCGATGCGGGCGGCCGGGGTGTGGGCGTGCTCCAGCCACTCGCGGGAGGGCTCGGAGGCGGGGTCCTGGCCCATCAGGAGCTGGACGGTGTCGCCGTCCTTGAGAACGGTGCTCAGGGTCGCGAGCCGGCCGTTGACGCGGGCGCCGATGCAGGCGTGCGCGTCCTCGCCGTACTGGGCGTAGGCGGCGTCCACGCAGGTGGCACCCTCGGGCAGGCCGAGCGCGCCGCCGTCGGGTCGGAAGACGGTGATCTCGCGGTCCTGGGCGAGGTCCTCGCGCAGCGTGGACCAGAAGGTGTCGGGGTCGGGTGCGGCCCGCTGCCAGTCGAGGAGGCGGGAGAGCCAGCCGGGGCGGGTGGGGTCGGCGCGCTCGCCGTCGGCGGGGTCGTCGGCCCCGGGTGCGTACGGGTTGCCGAGGGCGACGACGCCGGCCTCGGCGACCTTGTGCATCTGGTGGGTGCGGATGAGGACTTCGACGACCTGTCCGTCCGTACGGGCCACCGCGGTGTGCAGCGACTGATACAGGTTGAACTTCGGTACGGCGATGAAGTCCTTGAACTCCGAGACGACCGGCGTCATACAGGTGTGCAGTTCGCCGAGGACGCCGTAGCAGTCGGCGTCCTCGCCGACCAGCACCAGCAGTCGGCCGAAGTCGGCGCCGCGCAGCCGTCCGCGCTTGCGGGCGACGCGGTGGACGGAGACGAAGTGCCGGGGGCGGATGAGGACTTCGGCCTGGATGTCGGCCTCGCGCAGCACGCCGCGCACCTCGTCGGCGACCTCGGCGAGCGGGTCGCTGTCGCGGGCGGCGTTGGCGGCGATGAGTTCCCTGGTGTGGTCGTACTCCTCGGGGTGGAGGATGGCGAAGACCAGGTCCTCCAGTTCGGTCTTGAGGGCCTGGACGCCGAGGCGTTCGGCGAGCGGGATGAGAACGTCCCGGGTGACCTTGGCGATCCGCGCCTGTTTCTCGGGGCGCATCACGCCGAGGGTGCGCATGTTGTGGAGGCGGTCGGCGAGTTTGATCGACATCACACGCACATCGCTGCCGGTGGCGACGAGCATCTTGCGGAAGGTCTCGGGCTCGGCGGCGGCCCCGTAGTCGACCTTCTCCAGTTTCGTGACGCCGTCGACGAGATAACGAACCTCCTCGCCGAACTGTTCCCGCACCTGTTCCAGCGTCACATCGGTGTCCTCGACGGTGTCGTGGAGCAGCGAGGCGGTCAACGTCGTCGTCTCGGCGCCGAGTTCGGCGAGGATGAGGGTCACGGCGAGCGGGTGGGTGATGTACGGCTCACCGCTCTTGCGCATCTGTCCGCGGTGCGAGGACTCGGCCAAGACGTAGGCGCGGCGCAGGGGTTCGAGGTCCGCGTCGGGGTGGTGGGCGCGGTGGGCCTCCACGACATGGCCGATGGCGTCGGGCAGTCTGCCGCGGACGGCGGGGCCGAGCAGCGCGGCCCGGCCGAGCCGGCGCAGGTCGATCCGGGGGCGGGACTTCCGGCGGCCCGGGGCGGGCGCCACGGAGGCCGTGAGCGCCTGCGGCGCTGGGGGCGCTACCGGGCCAGGGGTCGCAGGATTCGTGGCCTCCGCACTCATGGGCACCTCCGGCTCGTATACCGGCGGACGGGGCCCCAGGGCGTACGCGGCTCAGGGATGGCGACGTTCCCCCGTCCGTGCCGGTGCTTGATGCTATCGAGCCCACCACGTGTGACTGACCGCCTCTCGCCGAGCGTGAAACGGATCACCCATTCGAGCGACGAAAAGAAGGTTTAGGGTTTGCGCCACCTGCCCTGGACTCGGCCGGGGTTTCGAACGGCCCAGCCCCCGGAGAACCGCTGTTCCAAGCGCGCCGGGCCGTCGTCGGCGGGATTCGCCAGGTCAGTGGAGCGCACTTTCCAGCCACTCCGTGTCGATCTCACCCTCGGCGACGATCACGGCGGGTCCGGTCATCTCGACCTCGCCGTCAGGTCGTTCGGTGATGACCAGGCGGCCGCCGGGCAGATCGACGGTGTACGTCTCCGGGGTTCCGGTGACGGCCGGGTCGACGCCGTCGCGCCGCGCGGCGGCCACGACGACGGCGCAGGCACCCGTGCCACAGGAGCGGGTCTCGCCGGAGCCGCGCTCGTGCACCCGCATGGCGACATGGCGGGGGCCCCGGTCGACGACGAACTCGACGTTGACGCCGTCGGGGTAGGCGTCCGCCGGGCCGACCGGCGGCGGGTCGAGCAGCGGGCCCGCCTGCTGGAGGTCGGCCACGAAGGCGACCGCGTGCGGGTTGCCCATGTTGACGTTACGCGCGGGCCAGCTGTGCTCGCCGACGCTCACCGTGACATCCCCCTCGGGGAGGCGGGCGCGGCCCATACCGACGGTGACGTCGCCGTCCTTGGCGATGTGGACGGACTTCAGGCCCGCGCGTGTGGCGATCGTGAGGTCCCCTTCCGACACCTGCCCGGCCTGCCGCAGGTAGCGCGCGAACACACGGACGCCGTTGCCGCACATCTCGGCGATGGAGCCGTCGCCGTTGCGGTAGTCCATGAACCACTCCGCCTCGGCGGCCATGTCGGCGGCCTCCGGGTGCGCGGCGGACCGGACGACGTGCAGCACGCCGTCGCCCCCGATGCCGGCCCGGCGGTCGCACAGGGCGGCGACGGCGGCCGGCGTCAGGTCGAGGGTGTTGTCGGGGTCCGGGAGGATCACGAAGTCGTTCTCGGTGCCGTGACCCTTGAGGAAGGCGATCCGCGTGCTCATTCCTCGATCGTACGGCGTGGGTACGACATCCCGGGCGGCGAGCCCGCGCACACGGGCGGTGAGGTACGGCCAGGGCCTCGGATCAGGCCGGCCGGGATCGGGGGCACCGCACGGCCTTCCCGTGCCGGACCCCGCGACCCCGGCAAGATCCGAAAGGAGGCCCTAGCGGAGTCTGGCCACGCGCCATACGGCGAGGACGACCGCCACGGCGACCAGCAGCACGTAGGCGAACACGACCCGCCAGTCGGGGCGGCGGCCGGAGCCCCGCGCGGGCAGTCCCGGCCAGGTGTAGCCCACCCGGCGGGCGGCCATCATGCCCCAGCCGGCCGCACAGGAGCAGATCAGCAGACCGAGCATGGCGATGACCGCACCGCTGTCGCCGAAATCGAAGGCGAGTGGGAAGGCGAACATCAGGGAGCCGACGGCGGAGAGGCCCACGATGGGCGCGAGCTGCCAGATGCGCAGCCGGCGCTGCGGGCGCAGCTCGACCTCGACCTCCGGTCCGCCCGGGTACATCTCCTCGGGCGTGGGTCCGTCGGCCGTCACCACGCTCGGCGTCTCGTCGGGCCCGTCATCGGCCAGCCGGTCCTCCGGCTGTTCCGGTTCGTCACCGACGGTAGTGATCTGCTCGGCACCTGGTGCCGTGTCGCGAGGGCCGGCCTCCATCGCCACGCGCCCTCCCAACTAGGCTCCACTTGGTCGATCGAAGCTCGATGATGGCACGGCGCCGAAGGCCCCGATGACCCGCGGCGCATCCCGATGCCATCACGTGATCAGGCTGTGACCGGTCGTTCGATCAACGTCAGGGCCTGCTGCGGAAGTTCCCCGCGGTCCGCGGCGCCCCCACTCAGCCAGTGCACCCTGGGGTCACGCCTGAACCACGAATCCTGGCGGCGCGCGAAGCGCTTGGTGGCGCGCACGGTCTCGGCTCGCGCCTCCGCTTCGGTGCACTGCCCGGCGAGCGCCGCGAGCACCTGCTGGTAACCCAGCGCGCGCGCCGCCGTACGCCCCTCGCGAAGCCCGCGCGCCTCCAGGTCACGGACCTCGTCCAACAGGCCGGCGTCCCACATCCGGTCGACCCGGCGCGCGATGCGCTCGTCCAGTTCCGGACGAGCCACGTCGACACCGATCTGAACGGTGTCGTACACGGAGTCGTGGCCGGGCAGATTGGCGGTGAAGGGCTGGCCGGTGATCTCGATCACTTCCAGCGCCCGGACGATACGGCGGCCGTTGCCGGGCAGGATCGCGCGGGCGGCCTCCGGGTCGGTGGCGGCCAGACGCGCGTGCAGCGCGCCGGTACCGCGCAGCGCCAGCTCCTCCTCCAGGCGGGCCCGGACCAGAGGGTCGGTGCCGGGGAACTCCAGGTTGTCGACGGCTCCACGGACGTACAGACCGGAGCCGCCGACCAGGATGGGCCAGCGGCCCTCGGCGAGTAGGGCGTCGATCCGCGCGCGGGCCAGCTTCTGGTACTCGGCGACCGAGGCGGCGACCGTCACGTCCCAGATGTCCAGCAGATGGTGCGGCACGCCGCCGCGCTCCTCGGGCGTCAGCTTGGCGGTACCGATGTCCATCCCCCGGTACAGCTGCATGGAGTCGGCGTTGACGACCTCGCCGCCGAGCCGCTGCGCCAGGAAGACGCCGAGATCGGACTTTCCGGCCGCGGTGGGGCCGACTACGGCGATGACGCGGGGGGTGGGGGATGCGCTGCTCACCGCACCAGTCTCGCAAACCCCACGACCGGCTCTCGAACGAGTTACGTGACGGCGAGGGGCCCGGGTCGTTGCCCGAGGCGTGGCACCGCCCGCGGGAGCGCCGGGAGCGGTGACCCGGGCGGCGCAATCCGACGCACCGGGTGACGCGGGAATTCGCCCGCACGAGTACCGTATGGAGTGGAAATGGGCGTTTTGACACGACTCCTGGGCAGGTCGAAGACGACTCGGGAGGCGTCGGCGACTACTCGGAAGGCCTCGACGGTGGAGGTACCGGCGGGTGCGGAGCCGACGGCAACCGAGGTGACGGAGCCGGCGGCAACCGAGGCGACGGGAATCGCGAAGGCGCAGGGAGCCGGCTCGGCGGAGGCGGCGGGCTCGTCGGCCGTGGAGGGTTCCTCGGAGTCGGGGGGTTGTTCGGAGTCGGAGGGTTCTTCCGAGTCGCGGGAAGCGCGCGAGTCGTCGGAGGAAGCGCGGGCTTCGAGCGAGGTGGGACGGGGTACATGCGAAGCGACACGAGGTGCGGGCGAGGAGGCGCGAGGTACGGGCGAGGCGAGGGTTGCGGCCGGGAACGGGCGCGAGGCGGCCAGCGCCGGGACGGAGGCCGTCGGGACGGAGGCCGTGGCGGCCGAGGACGCGTCCACCGGCGCGGACATCCCGAGGCAGCAGTCCGCCGACGAGGCCGCCGACAACGAGGCAGGAGAGGGCGCCCACAGGTAGGTGTCCCGCGAGGGAAGGTGGACCATGGGTCTGTTGGACGATATGAAGAGCAAGCTCGGCCCGGCCAGGGACAAGGTGTCGGACCTGGCGCGGCAGCACGGGGACAAGGTGCAGCACGGCATCGACAAGGCCGCGAAGGCCGTCGACGAGCGGACCAAGGGCAAGTACAGCGACAAGATCCACGCGGGCACGGGCAAGGCCAAGGAGGCGGTGGACCGCCTCGCGCACAAGGACGAGCCGACCGCGGCGCCCCCCACGCCCCCGCCCACGCCGGCGGCCCCCATGCCCCCGACCCCTCCGGAGGGCCCGCCGCCGACTTCCTGAGGGTGTACCCCGGGTTCGGCGGGGTTCCCTGATTTCTCTGAACGGTAGAACGATGAACGCCGGACGGCGGACGGCCGCGGAGCGGAACGGCTCCCGGCCGTCCGTCGTTTCCACGTGCCGAACGGAGGGGCGGTGGGCGCCCCCAAGCCGTCGCTAGGACCAGGTGGCGACCACGTAGCCCACGCCATAGGGCGCGTCCTCGTACAGCAGGGCGCCGCTGAGGCCCGCGCCTTCGGCCGCGCCGGCCAGGACCTGCCATGGGGCCCGGCCGGAGACCTTCAGTTCTTGTGCCAGTCCGGCGTCCAGTGCCCGTAGCGCCGCCAGGTCCGCCGCGCCCAGTGCCCGCGCGATCTCGGCGTCGAGGGGCGCCGCCCGTTCGTCCAGGTATCCGGGTGCCTTCACCGTCCGGCACGCGCTCGCGTCACCCATCACCAGGAGCGCCACCCGCGCCGCCCGGGCAGCGATCTCCCGTCCGGCTTCGGCACACCGCTCGGGCGCGAGCGGTTCCCCGATGCCGAGTCCCTCGATCGGGGCGTCCGCCCAACCGGTCCGTCCGAGCAGCCAGGCACCCACGGCCAGCGAGGGCGGTAGTTCTCGCTCGGCGTCGGCACCGGTGTCCGCGGCCTGGCCCAGACGGACGTCCAGGTCGACCCCGAAGCCCCGGAAGTGACCGGGAGTGCCCTGCGGGAACGGTCCGCGCCCGCTCCGCTCGGCGGGACCGACGACCACCAGCAGGTCGGGCCGCGCGGCCGCGAGCACGCCGAGCGCGTCCGCGCACGCCGCGCGCGCGGCGTCCAGCTCGGGTGCCGCGCCCGCGGCGACCTCGGGCACGAGCAGCGGAGGACAGGGACAGACTGCGGCGGCGACAAGCATGATCGGCAGCGTACGCCGCATCCGCACCGGATTCAGCGGGCACGGCAGGCGCGCGGCCGGAAGGGGCTCGGCAGGCGCGCGGGGACGGCGGCAGGCGCGCAGGGGCATCGGGTGCCGGTGCGCGGCGCGGCGGCCGCACCTGCCCCGCGCACCCCGCCTCTCGGCCCTTCGGCGTCACCGCGCGGACTCTGTTCGAAGCACGGACGACGCGCCCGTACTCCGAACTCGGGTGACCGGTGACCCGTGAAAGGGGCGGCCGCGACCGGTCAGTCGCAGCCGCAGCCGCTGCCCGCGGCGACCGGCAGCGGCGCCGGTACCCCGATCTTCGGCAGGCCGAGCATGACACCCGCCGGCTTGGCGGCCTCCGCGGCGTTCCGCTTCTCCCAGGCGTCTCCCGCGCGCGTGCGGCGCACCGCGAGGACGGGGCCCTCGGCGAGGAGGTGGTGCGGGGCGGCGTAGGTCACCTCGACGGTGACCACGTCGCCGGGGCGTACCTCCTGCTCCGGCTTGGTGAAGTGGACCAGGCGGTTGTCGGGGGCGCGGCCGGAGAGGCGGTGGGTGGCGCCGTCCTTGCGCCCCTCTCCCTCGGCGACCATCAGCTCAAGGGTGCGGCCGACCTGCTTCTTGTTCTCGTCCCAGGAGATCTCCTCCTGGAGGGCGACGAGTCGCTCGTAGCGTGCCTGGACGACCTCCTTGGGGATCTGGTCGTCCATGGTCGCGGCCGGGGTGCCGGGGCGCTTGGAGTACTGGAAGGTGAAGGCCTGGGCGAACCGGGCCTCGCGCACCACGTGCAGCGTCTGCTCGAAGTCCTCCTCGGTCTCGCCGGGGAAGCCCACGATGATGTCGGTGGTGATCGCGGCGTGCGGGATGGCCGCGCGCACCTTCTCGATGATGCCGAGGTAGCGCTCCTGCCGGTAGGAGCGGCGCATCGCCTTCAGGACGGTGTCCGAGCCGGACTGCAGCGGCATGTGCAGCTGCGGCATCGCGTTCGGCGTCTCGGCCATGGCGGCGATGACGTCGTCGGTGAAGTCGCGCGGGTGCGGGGAGGTGAAGCGGACCCGCTCCAGGCCCTCGATGTTCCCGCAGGCCCGCAGCAGCTTGCTGAAGGCCTCACGGTCGCCGATGTCGGAGCCGTAGGCGTTGACGTTCTGGCCGAGCAGCGTGATCTCCGAGACGCCCTCGGCGACCAGAGCCTCCACCTCGGCGAGGATGTCGCCGGGACGGCGGTCCTTCTCCTTGCCGCGCAGGGCGGGGACGATGCAGAACGTGCAGGTGTTGTTGCAGCCGACGGAGATCGACACCCAGGCCGCGTAGGCGCTCTCCCGGCGGGTCGGCAGGGTGGACGGGAAGGCCTCCAGCGACTCGGCGATCTCGACCTGCGCCTCCTCCTGGACGCGGGCGCGCTCCAGCAGGACCGGCAGCTTGCCGATGTTGTGCGTGCCGAAGACGACGTCGACCCAGGGCGCCTTCTTGACGATGGTGTCGCGGTCCTTCTGCGCGAGGCAGCCGCCGACCGCGATCTGCATGCCGGGCCGCGAGACCTTGCGCGGCGCGAGCCGGCCGAGGTTGCCGTAGAGCCGGTTGTCGGCGTTCTCCCGGACGGCGCAGGTGTTGAAGACGACGACGTCCGCGTCCCCGTCCGACCCCTCGGGCGCCCGCACGTACCCGGCGTCCTCGAGCAGTCCGGCCAATCGCTCGGAATCGTGGACGTTCATCTGGCACCCATAGGTGCGGATCTCATAGCTCTTGGGTGCTTGAACGTCCACTGCCGGGCTCCGGTCGCTGCTGCTGGTCATGCGTTCAAGGGTAGGCGCTCCGCGAAGGGCCCCGGCCCGGCACCGGTGTTCCGGGGACGCCCCCTACCGGTCGACGACGCGTACGACCGCCAGCGTGATGTTGTCGGGGCCGCCCGCCTCGATGGCGGCCTTCCACAGTTCGAAGGCCGCTTGACCGTCGTCGTGCTCCCGGAGGACCTCGTCGAGCACGTCCGCCGGAAGTGGATCGGTCAGCCCGTCCGTGCAGATGAGGTAGCGGTCGCCGGGAGCCAGGGGCTCGGCTGTGACATGGGGGTGGATGGCCCGGTACATGCGGGTGCCGCCCAGGCACTGGGTGACCAGGGACGTGGTGCGTCGGCCGGGTGCGAGCGGAGGGCTGTCGTCGACGCTCACCTGGCGCAGGCCGTCGCCGGAGACCGCGAGGACCCGGCTGTCGCCCACGTTGAACGCCAGCACCGAGTCCGGCCGGACGACGGCGCCCGCGACCGTCGTCCCCATGGCCGCCAGTTCGCCTCCCGCGTCGCCGCCGGCGGCCTCGTAGACGGCGCGGTTGCAGGCGACCAGGGCCTCGCGGATCGCGTCCGCGCCGCCCAAGGCGGGGCCGAGCGACGCCAGGCGGCGGACGACCAGGGCGCTGGCCACCTCACCACCCGGATGCCCGCCGAGGCCGTCGGCCACGGCGACGACCAGGGGTGATCCCATCGGGAAGACCAGCGTCTGCGGGCTCTCGGTCACCGTGGCGCACAGGGTCCACGGCCCGATCACGAGACTGTCCTCGTTCATCTCGCGCACCAGCCCGGGATGGCTCAGCGCGCTCACCGTCACGTACCGCATGGGACGCCACCGCCTTCCCGTCCAGGGTAGGCGGACCCCAGGCCCGTCGACAGCGGCCGATCCCGGCCACGGCACCGAGTCCGCCGAGTGCGATGAGTCCGCCGAGTCCGCCGAGTCCGCCGAGTCCGCCGAGTCCGCCGAGTCCGCCGAGTCCGCCGAGTCCGCCGAGTGCACCGAACACGACGTGCGTATCCGGTACGCCGGTCGTCCGGCGGGTCATGGCGCTGGGCGCCCGTCATCACGAGTGGATCCGGCGGGCGGCTCCTCGCGGTCGTGGCCGGCGTTCCCAGACGTCGTCCGCGCCGGCGCCGGTCCGCCTGTCAGGCCGCGCCCCGGGGTGTCCATCCCTGGCGGCGCAGTACGGCCGACACGTCCGGCGCCTGGTAGTTGTCCCCCTTGAGAACCTTGCCGTCCGCCCGGCGGTCGACCTGCCCTTCCGGGCCGATCTTGCTCATGTTGGCGCGGTGGATCTCGGCGATCACCTCGTCGAGGTCGACGCCGTGGACCAGAGCGGTGCCGTACGCCACGTAGACCACGTCCGCCAGCTCGTGCGCGAGCCGGTCCAGCGGGCCCTCGACCGCGACCTCGGCGACCTCCGCGGCTTCCTCGGCGAGCAGTTCCCCCCGGTGGGCGGCCAGTTCGGGCGACACCTCTCTCGGCGTGCTGCGGGCGTCCAGACCGAAGGCGAGGTGGAATTCACGGACCAGGTCGGCGGGCGAAGTGCTCATGTCGGCGACTTTAACGGCCCCCACCGACAGCCCCCGTCCCTCGCCGCCGATACTCCGCTCGCCCTCTCCCGCACCTCCCCGCCGACACCCCTAGCCCCCGCCAACACTCCGCTCGCCCCCGTCTGCGCGGACCGGTGCGCTTTCCTCGGCCCGGGATGACCTCCGCACTGTTCAGCGGAGCACGTCGGCTGGCAGGATCGCCGCATGTCCAAGGTGTTCCCCCGAATCAGCAGGCGCCGGGCGCTGCAGAGCGCGACCGTGAGTGTCGTGGCCTTCGGGCTGCTGCTGTGGTGGCTGTTGCCCCTGGGCGAGACACCGCCGAGCGGGACGATCGTCTTCAGCACCGGTACACCGCGGGGCGTCTACCAGGAGTACGGCGAGCGGTTGCGCAACGAGATGGCCGACGACATGCCCGGCCTCGAGGTGAAGCTGCTCAACAGCGCCGGTTCGCAGGAGAACGTGCAGCGGGTGGCCACCGGGCGGGCCGACTTCACCATCGCGGCGGCCGACGCCGTGGAGACGTACAAGCTGCGGCACGGCGCCGGCGCCGACCGACTGCGCGGGGTGGCGCGGCTGTACGACGACTACGTGCATCTCATCGTGCGCCGCGGCTCGGACATCAAGAGCGTCACGGACCTGCGGCACAAGCGGGTGGCGACCGGGCTGCCCGACTCCGGTGTACGACTGATAGCCGACCGGGTGCTGCGGGCGGCCGGCATCGACCCGCACACGGACATCACCCCCGCCGCGGACGGCATCGACACCGGGCCCGGCCGGCTGCAACAGGGGAAGATCGACGCCTTCTTCTGGTCGGGGGGCCTGCCCACGAAGGGGCTGGTCGCGCTGGCGAAGAAGGCCGCCTTCACCTTCGTGCCGATCACCGGTGCCCTCATCACGAAGCTGCACGGCGAGGGGCAGGGGGCGCGCTACTACCGGGCCACCAACATCCCCGAGTCCGCCTATCCGGCCGTGCAACAGGGCACGCAGGTGCCGACGATCGCCGTGTCCAACGTACTGATCACCCGCGCGGACATGGACCCCCGGCTGACCGAGTGGGTGACGCGTACGGTGATCAAGAGCCGCGACGGCATCGGCGCACATGTCCACTCCGCGCAACTGGTCGATCTGCGCACCGCCATCTACACCGACCCACTGCCCCTGCAGACGGGCGCACGGCGTTACTACCGCTCGATGAAGCCGTAGCGCGGAGCCGGTTGCTCGAAGCCTTAGCGGCCGCTCTCCGCGTACCGCGGCATCGAGACCGTCACCCGCAGCCCACCCGGTTCATGGTGGGCGTAGTCGATCGAGCCGCCGCCGGCCGCGAGGAGGGCGCGGCTGATGGACAGGCCCAGACCCGAGCCCTTGACGTTCTGGTGGCGGCCGCTGCGCCAGAACCGGTCGCCCACGCGCGCGAGTTCCTCGTCGGTGAGGCCGGGGCCGGTGTCGGTGACGACGACCGTGGAGGTGTCGCCGTCGGCGAAGACGCTCACCTCGACGGTGCCGCCCTCGGGGGTGAACTTCGCGGCGTTGTCGATCACCGCGTCCAGCGCGCTGGACAGGGCGATCGGGTCGGCCCACGCGGTGGTGGGCGGGCAGTTCCCGGTCAGCCGGACGCCCTTGGCCTCTGCGGCCGGTGACCAGGCGGCCACCCGTTCCTCGGCCAGGGCGCCGATGTCGGTCAGCATCAGGTCGGCTTCGACGTGCTCGGCCAGTGCCAGGTCGAGGAGGTCCTCCAGGACCTGGGCGAGGCGCTTGCCCTCGGTGCGCACCGAGGCGATCTCCTCGTTGCCCTTGGGGAGTTCGAGGGCGAGCAGCTCGATGCGCAGCAGCAGCGCCGAGAGCGGGTTGCGCAGCTGGTGCGAGGCGTCGGCGACGAAGGCGCGCTGCTGTTCCAGCACGTCCTCGACGTTGTCCGCCATCTCGTTGAACGACCGGGCCAGCCGTCTGAGTTCCGGTGGTCCGCCGGCGGGCGCGACCCGGGACTTCAGGCGCCCGGTGGCGATGTCGTGGGTGGTGGCGTCCAGGACCCGTACCGGTTTGAGCACCCAGCCGGTCAGGCGCAGCGCGGCGCCGACGGCCAGCAGCATCGCGGCGATCTCGCCGGCGCCGATGAACAGCCAGCCGCGCAGGATCTCCGACCGCATCTGCCCCGTGGGCGAGTCGGTGACCACGACCGCCACGACGTCCCCGTCCCGGATCACCGGCGAGGCGACGACCAGCCGGCTGCGCTGCCAGGGCCACACCTGACGCGGGTCGTGGCTGCGGCGGCTGAGCAGCGCCTCGTCGAACGCTTCCCGGACCTCCCCCGCGCGCGGTACGAACCAGTCGCCGGGCGCGTTGGCCATCGCCGAACCGTTGCGGTAGAAGACGCCCGCGCGTATGCCGTAGACGCCGTAGTAGCTCTCCAGTTCGCTGCGCAGGGTCTCCCGGCGTCCGTCGGTGGTGGTGCGGCGGGAGCCGCTGGGGCCGTCCGTGACGAACTGGGCGAGCGCGGCGAACCGCGCGGTGTCGTCGATGCGGTCCACGACCACGCCCTGCTGCCGCCCGGCGGCCACGCTCACGGCGAGCGGGACCCCCAGTGCGAGCAGGACGGCCGCCAGCAGGACGATGAGCAGCGGGAGGAGACGTGTGCGCACCCGTCCTCCGCTAGGCGGCCGGGGCGACGAGCCGGTAGCCGACGCCGCGTACGGTCTCGATCAGCGCGGGCATGCGCAGTTTGGCGCGCAGGGAGGCGACGTGCACCTCCAGGGTGCGGCCGGTGCCCTCCCAACTGGTGCGCCAGACCTCGCTGATGATCTGTTCCCGGCGGAAGACGACGCCCGGGCGCTGGGCCAGCAGCGCGAGCAGATCGAACTCCTTGCGGGTGAGTTGGACGACCGAACCGTCCACGCTGACCTGGCGGGTGGGCAATTCGATGCGTACGGCCCCGAGGTGCAGGGCGCTCTCACCGGCCGCGACCGGATCCTCATGGACGGTGCGCCTGCTGACGGCGTGGATACGGGCGAGCAGTTCACCGGTGTCGTAGGGCTTCACCACGTAGTCGTCGGCGCCCAGGTTGAGCCCGTGGATGCGGGAGCGGACGTCGGCCCGCGCGGTGACCATGATCACCGGGATGGCGGTGCGCTTGCGGATCTTGCCGCAGACCTCGTATCCGTCCTGGTCGGGCAGGCCCAGGTCGAGCAGGACGACGCCGAAGTTTGCGCCCTCGGGGACCAGTGCCTGCAGCGCTTCCTCACCGCTGCGCGCGTGGGTGACGTCGAAGCCGTGTCGCGCGAGGACGGCGGACAGGGCCGCGGCGACGTGGTTGTCGTCCTCCACGAGCAGCAGTCTCATCCCGGCCCCCTCCGGTTCAGTGGTCGTACGGTCTCGGTTCACGTGTGGCGCCCAGTCGTGTGCGCCAACGGTGGGTGCACACGCGCGTGCACCATGGCAGTGACGCCGATGGATAAGGACGGCGTCAAGAGCGTTCGGGTTGCCGGTCGCTTCCGTTACCCGGCCGATATGCGCGGCGGTGACCGGTACTACGACACGTGTCCGATTGCTATCGGATCGTGATGCTCAGATTCCCCTCAGATGTGATGACGCAGGTCACAGCCGCTCATTACTGTCCACGGAAACCCGAGGAGGACGGAGCCTGAGAGCGATGACCAATGTATCGGTGGCCAAGGAAGACGTGGCCGCGTCCGACGAACTGGTCGTCCTGAGGAGTGTCAACAAGCACTTCGGCGCGTTGCACGTGCTCCAGGACATCGACCTGACGATCGCCCGCGGCGAGGTCGTCGTGGTCATCGGGCCCTCCGGGTCCGGTAAGTCGACGCTGTGCCGCACCATCAACCGCCTGGAGCCGACCGACTCGGGCACGATCACGATCGACGGCAAGCCCCTGCCGTACGAGGGCCGGGAACTGGCGCGGCTGCGGGCGGACGTCGGGATGGTCTTCCAGTCCTTCAACCTCTTCGCGCACAAGACCGTGCTCGAGAACGTGACGCTGGGCCAGGTCAAGGTCCGCAAGGTGGAGAAGAAGAAGGCCGAGGAGAAGGCGCGGGCCCTGCTCGACCGGGTCGGTGTGGGCACCCAGGCGGACAAGTACCCCGCCCAGTTGTCCGGCGGCCAGCAGCAGCGTGTCGCGATCGCGCGGGCGTTGGCGATGGACCCGAAGGTCATGCTCTTCGACGAGCCGACCTCCGCCCTCGACCCCGAGATGATCAACGAGGTCCTCGAGGTCATGCAGCAACTCGCCCGCGAGGGCATGACGATGATCGTCGTGACCCACGAGATGGGCTTCGCGCGGTCGGCGGCGAACCGTGTGGTCTTCATGGCCGACGGCCGGATCGTCGAAGAGGCTGCGCCCGACCAGTTCTTCAGCAACCCGCGCAGCGACCGGGCCAAGGACTTCCTGTCCAAGATCCTGCACCACTGAGGGCGCCGCTCCGGTCGCGCCGTCCCCCGCACCGGGGACCTCGTTCCTCACCACTCAAAGGATGTTCCCCATGAAGCTCCGCAAGGTCACCGCCGCCTCGGCCGTCGTACTCGCCCTCACCGTGAGCGCCACCGCGTGCGGCGGCGACAAGAAGGACGACAGCTCCTCCGGCAAGAAGATCACCATCGGCATCAAGTTCGACCAGCCGGGCATCGGCCAGAAGACCCCGCAGGGCTACGCCGGTTTCGACGTCGACGTGGCGACCTACGTCGCCAAGAAGCTCGGTTACAGCGAGAAGCAGATCGAGTGGAAGGAGTCGAAGAGCGCCGACCGCGAGACCATGCTCAAGCGCGGTGACGTCGACTTCATCGCCGCCTCCTACTCGATCACCCCGGAGCGCCAGAAGCTGGTGGACTTCGCGGGCCCGTACCTGCTGGCGCACCAGGACGTGCTGGTGCGTGCGGACGACACCAGCATCAAGTCGGCGTCGGACCTCAACCACAAGAATCTCTGTTCGGTCACCGGCTCGACGTCCGCGCAGAACGTCCACGACAAGCTGGCCCCCAAGGCGCAGCTCCAGGAGTACCCGACCTACTCGGCGTGTCTGACCGGTCTGCAGAACAAGGCGATCGACGCGCTGACCACGGACGACTCGATCCTCGCCGGTTACGCCTCCCAGGCCCAGTTCAAGGGCAAGTTCAAGCTGGGCGGCCTGAAGATGACCAACGAGAACTACGGCATCGGCGTCAAGAAGGGCAGCGACCTCAAGGACAAGATCAACAAGGCGCTGGAGAGCATGGTCTCCGACGGCTCCTGGGACACGGCCGTGAAGAAGAACTTCGGCCCGGCCGGCTACAAGAACGAGCTCGCCCCGAAGATCGGCGACATCAAGAGCTGAGGCAGCGCCGGCGGTTGCGCCGTCCGTGAGGGCGGCGCACCCGGGCATCCCTACACGCGGAAGCGCGGGAGATCGTGTTCGACTTTCTTCAAGATTACGACGTACTGGGGGCGTTCTGGACGACGGTGCAGCTCGCCCTGCTGGCCGCCGTCGGCTCCCTGATCTGGGGCACCCTGTTGGCCGCTATGCGGGTGGGCCCGGTGCCGCTGATGCGCGGTTTCGGCACCGCCTACGTGAACATCGTGCGGAACATCCCGCTCACGGTGATCATCCTGTTCTCCTCGCTCGGTCTCAACCAGACGCTGCGCATCACCCTCGGTGCGGACGACTTCAAGACGATCAACTTCCGGCTGGCCGTACTGGGTCTGATCGTCTACACGTCGGCTTTCGTCTGTGAGGCGATCCGCTCCGGCATCAACACCGTGCCGGTCGGTCAGGCGGAGGCCGCGCGGGCCCTCGGTCTGAACTTCACCCAGGTGCTGTTCCTGGTCGTGCTGCCACAGGCGTTCCGCGCCACGGTCGGACCGCTGACCAACGTGCTGATCGCGTTGACGAAGAACACGACAGTGGCCGCCGCGATCGGTGTGGCGGAGGCGGCGTACGTGATGAAGGAAATGGTCGAGAAGGAGGCTCAGCTGCTGCTGATCTCCGCGGTCATCGCCTTCGGTTTCTGCTGCCTGACCCTGCCGACCGGTCTGATCCTCGGCTGGGTGGGCAAGAAGGTGGCGGTGAAGCGATGAGCTCGGTCCTCTACGACGCCCAGGGCCCGCGCGCCAGACGGCGCAACGTCCTCTACGCGGCCCTCTTCATAGTCGTGGCCGCGGCCGTCGTCTGGTGGGTGTACACCGCCCTCGACGACAAGCACCAGCTGGACTGGGTCCTGTGGAAGCCGTTCGTCGGTTCCGAGGCGTACACGACGTACATCTGGCCCGGTCTGCAGAACACCCTGAAGGCGGCGGCGCTGGCGATGGTCATCGCTCTGCCGCTGGGAGCCGTCTTCGGCATCGCCCGGCTCTCGGACCACGCCTGGGTGCGCGTTCCCGCCACGGTCGTGATCGAGTTCTTCCGCGCGATCCCGGTACTGGTCCTCATGATCTTCGGGAACGAGCTGTTCAGTCAGTACACCGACGTCAGCTCCGACGACCGCCCGCTGTACGCGGTCGTCACCGGCCTGGTGCTGTACAACGCGTCGGTGCTCGCCGAGATCGTCCGGGCGGGCATCCTCGCCCTGCCGAAGGGCCAGTCCGAGGGCGCCATGGCGATCGGCCTGCGCAAGGGGCAGGTGATGCGGCTCATCCTGCTGCCGCAGGCGGTCACCGCGATGCTCCCGGCCATCGTCAGCCAGCTGGTGGTCATCGTGAAGGACACGGCGCTCGGCGGCGCCGTCCTCACCTTCCCCGAACTGCTCGCCTCGGCGAACACGATGAGCGGCTACTACGGCGCCAACACCATCGCGTCGTTCACGGTGGTGGCCGTGATCTACGTGCTCATCAACTTCTCGCTGACCTCCTTCGCGAGCTGGCTCGAGGGCCGACTGCGGCGGCGGAAGAAGTCGACCGGCGCGGTGCTCGGGGGCCAGGACGTGGCGGACATCGCGGGCACCACCGCCACCGGCGTCGCGGCCTGACGCCCGATCAGACCCGAATGCACCACCCGGAGGCAGTGGCATGATCGCCACTGCCTCCGGTCGCTTGACGCAAACTCTGCCAATGGGTTGCATACGTTGTGTGATCGTGCACCCGGCTCCACCTTCCTGTTCACTCGTCCCCGTCAGGGCATCGTCACGGGCAGGGGGCGCCGCGTCATGGACCCGGTGATCGTGGTCGGGGCAGGGCCCGTCGGGCTCACGCTCGCCCTGCTGCTGGCCCGTCAGGAAGTGCCGTGCGTCGTTCTGGACGAGGGCCCCGGCAAGGACGAACCCCGCCCGGCGCGCACCGTCGTGCTGCGCGAGGACACGGCCGCCCTGCTGGAGCGGCTGACGGGAGTGGCGCTCGCCGAGCACGGTGTGCGCTGGGCCGGATGGCGTTCTGTGCGGCGCAAGCAGGTGATGAGCGAGATCACCTTCGAGGAGGCCGACCCCGCCGCGCCGCTGCACATCGCCCAGCACGTCCTCACCCACGCCCTGCGCTCGGCCGCCACGGCCGAACCGCTGGTGAGGCTGGCCGTGGACAGTCGGGTGGACGCCATCGAGCAGGAGCGTTCCGGCGTCAGCGCGCACACCCGCGGCCCCGGCGGCACGTGGTGGCGCGGCAGCTACCTGGTCGGGTGCGACGGAACCCGCTCGACGGTCCGCAAACTCCAGGACATCCGCTTCCCGGGCCGTACGGCCGTGGAACGCCACGCGGTCGCCGCACTGCGCGCGGAACTTCCCTGGGCGGGTCAGGCGTTGCTCCATCGGATGCCGTCGTGGCGGCAGTCCGGGCCCTCCGCCGGGGAGGTGACCGCCCGGCCCCTCCCGGACGGTGTGTGGCGCCTGGACTGGCTGCTGCCGCCGGGCAAGGACCTGGTCACGCCCGAGCTTCTGGTGGCCCGGATCCGCGAGACCCTCGCGGCCTGGACCGACGGCTCCACACCGGCGTACGAGCTGCTCGACACCGGTGTCCACACCGTGCACCACCGGGTGGCCCGCCGCTGGCGCGCGGGGCGGGTGTTCCTCGCCGGGGACGCGGCCCACCTCCTCGGCGCGCTCGGCACCCAGGGGCTCGACGAGGGCCTGCGGGATGCCGACAACCTCGCCTGGAAACTGGCCGTGTCCTGGCACCGCGGCCCGCACGAGACGCTGCTGGACAGCTACCAGGCCGAACGGCGCGCGGTGGTCGCCGCCCGGCTGCGCGCCGCCGACCAGGTGCTGCCGGTGCTGCGCGGCGGAGGCGGGCTGCGCACCATGGTCCCGGGTACGGCCCGTGGCCACGACGCGCTGCTCTCGGACGGTCACCTGGGGCGCGGGCCGCTCGGTGCGCCGGGTGCGTATGCCGACTCCCCGCTCGCGCCCCTGCTTCCAGAGGCGGAGATCCCGGTCGGCACCCCGCCCGGCGCCCAGGTCACGGACGTCCGCGTGACGGCGGAGGACGGTTCCTTCGTTCAACTGCGCGAGCGGTTCGACAGGGGGGCTCTGCTCGTCGTCCTGATCGCACCGGGCACGGGTGTGTGGGACCGCAAGCACTGGGTCTCCGCCGGCGTGATGCCCCGGCTCGCCGCCGCCGTGTCCGCGCTGCCGCACCCCGCCGAGCTGCTGGTCGCCGAGAGCTATCCGGGCGCGCCGGCGCACAGCGTGCTGCTCGTACGCCCCGACGGTCATCTGGTCACCGCGCAGAGCGGAGTCCGTCCGGCGGATCTGTACTCGGCGGCCGAGGCCGCGGTGGGCGGCGCCGTGAAGCAGGAGGCCGAGGTCGGCTCCGCCGCGCCCTGACCTCGTACTCCATCACCCTTTGTCCACATAGTGGCAGTTGGTTGACCGGAGTGCGGCAGCGTGCTGTACTCCGGATCGTGACCGACACCTATGTGCGCCTGTGGCGGAGGGTCCATATGGACCTCGTCCGCTATGCGGGCTGCGTGTGTCGTCCGTCCTGCTGAATTCGCATCCTTCTTTCTTTTCCGGGCGTCGTGGCACGCCCGTTCCGCGAATCTCCCTCAGGACGGTGCACGTGTCTGTCCCCTCTGCCTCCCTGCCCCCTGCCGTCGGCTCGGCGCCCAGCCAGGCGGACCTCCTCGACTTCGTCCGGCGTACGGCGGCCGACGCCGAGCTGATCGCCTCCCTCCCGCTCGACCCCGAAGGCCGCACCTGGGTCCGCCTGGAGGGTCCGGGCGGCAGCGAGGCCTGGCTGATCGGCTGGCCCCCCGGCACCGGCACCGGCTGGCACGACCACGCCGACTCGGCCGGTGCCTTCCTCACCGCCTCCGGCGAGCTCAAGGAGTACTCCCTCGCCGTCCGGCTGCCCACCGACGGCTGGAAGACCCTGGAACTCGCCGAGGACCTCGACCGCGAACGCCGGCTGCCCGCCGGGAAGGGGCGCTCGTTCGGCCATCACCATGTGCACGAGGTGCTCAACGAGTCCCCCGATCAGCACGCGATCTCCGTCCACGCCTACTACCCGCCGCTGCCGCGGATCCGTCGCTTCAGCCGCACCGGCCCGGTACTGCGCCTGGAGCAGGTCGAACGCCCGGAGGACTGGCAGTGAGCGGCGACCCGGGCGCGCGGCCCGTCGGCGTAGACGAACTGCTGGAGCGGGTCCGCGCGGGCTATCAGCGCGTCGAGGCGAAGGAAGCACACGAGGCGGCGCTGGCGGGAGAGGCACTCCTGGTCGACATCCGGTACGCGGCCCTGCGCGAGCGCGACGGGCTGATCCCGGGCGCCCTCGTCGTCGAGCGCAACGAACTGGAGTGGCGCCTCGATCCCCAGGGCAGCCACCGCGCGCCTGAGGCCACGGGGCACGACCTGCGCGTCGTCGTGGTCTGCAACGAGGGTTACGCCTCCAGCCTCGCCGCTGCCTCCCTGCACCAACTGGGCCTGCACCGGGCCACCGACCTGGTGGGCGGCTTCCAGGCCTGGCGCGCGGCGGGACTGCCGGTGGAGCCACCGGGCACGGCATGAGCGGTGCGGGTCGCCCGCCCCCGGCCGCCGCGGTGGTCCGGCGTGTGCTTCAGAAGTCCGCGTCTCCGAGGAACTCCGTGTCCTCCCCCTCTTCTTCGAGGGCCTGGCGGACGACGCGGAGGGCCATGCCCTCGGGGTAGCCCTTGCGGGCCAGCATGCCGGCGAGGCGGCGGAGCCGTTTGTCACGGTCGAGGCCGCGAGTGGCCCTGAGTTTGCGGTCGACCAGGTCGCGGGCGGTCGCCTCCTCCTGCTCGGAGTCGAGCCGGCCGACGGCCTCGTCGATCACCTCGGAGTCGACGCCCTTGGTGCGCAGTTCCCGGGCGAGTGCGCGCCGGGCGAGCCCGCGGCCGTGGTGCCGGGACTCCACCCAGGCGTCCGCGAAGGCGCCGTCGTTGATCAGCCCGACCTCCTCGAACCGCGACAGCACCTCTTCGGCCACCTCCTCGGGGATCTCCCGCTTGCTCAGGGCGTCCGCGAGCTGCTTTCGGGTGCGCGGGGTCCCGGTGAGCAGGCGCAGGCAGATCGCCCGCGCCCGCTCAGCCGGGTCCCCTGAAGACTCCCCCCGCTCGGCCCTCGACGAGGAAGGGGCGCCTTCGTCCTCACCGGGCGCGTCCCCGAAGCCGCCTCGCCGCCGACCGCGCCTCCGGGCACTGCGTGGTCCGGCGGTGCCTTCGGTTCCGCGCCCCGGGGAGCCGTCCCCGGTCCCGTACGGCCCGTCGTCCGCTGAGCCCGGGTGCGCGCCGCCGTCACTGTCGTACGCGCCCTGCCCCTCGTCGTGTCCGCCGTCCCGCCGTCCGCGGTGTCCGTCGTCGCCGGCCGGGGCGGGGCCCGGGTAGTCCCCGGCGCCCCTCCCGCGCGGGGCGCCGGGGGTGGCGTACTCGTACTCGGCCCAGTCGGTTCGTCGTGTCACGGGTCAGCTCTTGGCAGCGGCGGCCCTGGGCTTGGTGGCCTTGGCGGCAGCCGGAGCGGGTACCGCCTTGGCGTCGTCGGCGGCCGCGGTGGCCACCGCCGCGTCCGCTCCCGGCTCGGCGGCGGGCTCCTCCGGCCGAACCCCCACGCCCAGCTTCTCCTTGATCTTCTTCTCGATCTCGTTGGCCAGGTCGGGGTTGTCCTTCAGGAAGTTGCGCGCGTTCTCCTTGCCCTGGCCGAGCTGGTCGCCCTCGTACGTGTACCAGGCGCCGGCCTTGCGGACGAAGCCGTTCTCCACACCCATGTCGATCAGACCGCCCTCGCGGCTGATGCCCTGCCCGTAGAGGATGTCGAACTCGGCCTGCTTGAAGGGGGGCGCGACCTTGTTCTTGACGACCTTGACGCGGGTGCGGTTGCCGACCGCGTCCGTGCCGTCCTTCAGGGTCTCGATGCGACGGATGTCGAGTCGCACCGAGGCGTAGAACTTCAGCGCCCGGCCACCGGTCGTGGTCTCCGGGGAGCCGAACATCACGCCGATCTTCTCGCGCAGCTGGTTGATGAAGATCGCGGTGGTCTTGGACTGGTTGAGCGCACTGGTGATCTTGCGCAGCGCCTGGCTCATCAGCCGGGCCTGGAGACCGACGTGACTGTCGCCCATCTCGCCCTCGATCTCCGCGCGCGGGACGAGCGCGGCGACGGAGTCGATGACGATGAGGTCGAGGGCACCGGAGCGGACCAGCATGTCCACGATCTCCAGGGCCTGCTCGCCGTTGTCCGGCTGCGAGAGGATCAGGTTGTCGATGTCGACGCCGAGCTTCTTCGCGTACTCGGGGTCGAGGGCGTGCTCCGCGTCGACGAAGGCGACCTGGCCGCCGGCCTTCTGCGCGTTCGCCACGGCGTGCAGGGTCAGGGTCGTCTTGCCGGACGACTCCGGGCCGTACACCTCTACGACGCGGCCGCGCGGCAGGCCGCCCACGCCGAGGGCGACGTCAAGGGCGGTCGACCCGGTGGGGATGACCTCGATGGGCTCGTTCGGCCGCTCGCCAAGGCGCATGACGGCACCCTTGCCGAACTGCCGTTCAATCTGTGCGAGCGCGGCGTCGAGCGCCTTCTCGCGGTCGGTTCCTGCCATGGGTTCCACCCGGTTTGCTTGAGTCGATCGCTTCACGTCAAAGACGCTAACGCCTGCCACTGACAATGCGCCCCGACGCAGGCCCAGCCTGTGGATAACCGAGGGGCATTTCCCCGCGAACCGGACCAAAACCCTCTGCCGAAAGCCTTGCCTGAGCCTCCATATGAATGGATGTTCGATTTTCGTGTCAAGCGCACCACGCGGTCGTCCGAACCTCCGGTCGTGCCGGTGTCCGGTCGCACCCGCGTGCGAGTCCGACACTCCTGGTGTCGCTGATCCGCACAGTCGAGCGAGTCCTTCACCCGATGGTGCGCCCGACGACGAGATACCTCCTTCCCGCCCCGGCCGGGCGCGATGCTCGTGGGGCGGCGCCCGATCGTTGCCGTCCTCGTGTGCCGCTGGGGAGAGGGAATGACACAGGAAGCGCGACGCCGTACGGGCCTGGACGAACAGGCCGTACTGCTGGTGGCGGGGGTGGCCGATCTGGCGGTGAGCACGCTGGGCACGGCACTGTCGACCGTACGGGGGCTGCTGCGCCGCTCCGACACCGCCGAACTGGCCGCCCAGGCCGAGCACGATCTGATGGCGCGCGGCCGGCTGGTCCTGGACCGGTACGCGACCGTGCCGCCGGCCCATCTGGAGGTCCTCGCCCGGCACGCGGTGGCCCGCCGGAGCGCCGATGGGGGCTGAACGGTGGGACACGGCCGCGTTCAAGGCCCGTGTCGACGAGGTGTTGCACCACTTCGTCGCTCAGGAGGCGGATCTGCTGGCCTCGGTCGATCCCGCCCTGGGACCGGTGGCCGAAGAGCTGGAGTCGGCGGTCGCGGGCGGCAAGCGGCTGCGGGCCGCCTTCTGCTACTGGGGCTGGCGCGCGGTCGGCCAGCCGGACAGCGACGCGCTGGTGCGGGCCGCGGCCTCCATGGAACTGGTCCACGCCGCCGCGGTCGTGCACGACGATCTGATCGACGACAGCGTCCTGCGCCACGGCCGGCCCACGGCCCATCTGGCCCTGCGGGACGCGGTGCCCGGACATCCGCGTCCCGAGGCCGCCGCGAGATCACTGGCGATGCTGGTCGGAAACCTGTTGATGGCGCTGGCCGGTCAGCTGTTCACCGGCAGCGGCCTGCCCGGCGCGTATCTCGCCCGGGCCCGGCCGCTGTGGTCACTGCTGGCGCGGGAACTGGTCGCGGGCGAGTGCCTGGAGATCCTGAGGACGGGATCCGTTCCGGACACCACGGCGTCGCTGAAGGTGATCCGGTACAAGACGGCCAAGTACACGGTCGAACAGCCCCTGCTCATCGGCGGCACGCTGGCCGGGGCCGGTGAACGGCTGAGTGCGGGCTACTCCGCCTACGGACTGCCGCTGGGCGAGGCGTTCCAGCTCCGGGACGATCTGCTGGGCCTGTTCGGCGACCCGGAGCGCACCGGGAAGGCCGACGGCGACGACGTACGCGGCCACCGCCCCACCACGTTGCTGGCGGAGGCCTGGCGCATCGCCGACGCGGACGGGCGGGAGCGGCTGGGGAGCCTGCTGGGCGGCCCGGCGGAGCCGGGCCGGGAAGGGCTGGACTCGATCCGTGAGGTGATGAACGGGCTCGGCGCGCCCGACCGGATCGAGAACATGATCCACGCGCGCGTGGAGGAGGCCCTCGACGCCCTTCACGAACTGAACGTGCCCGCACCCGCCGCCACCGCCCTGACCGCGCTGGCCCATGCGGCGACGGTCCGCCCGTACTGATCCACAACGCCCTGAGACAAGGAGCCGCCATGGACTTCACCGAGGCGTCGATGGACGCCCTGCGACAGGAAGGCGACGCGCTCGCCGATGCCACCGTCGCCGCCCTCTTCGACCGCGGGCAGGTCGGCGCGTTCAACACCCTGATGCGCCACGTCTCCTCCTCGGGCGCGCCCCTGCCGGACGGGCTGCCCGACGTGGCACGCGAGTATCTCCAGGCCACGAGCGCCCCGCCGGCCTGGGTGGACTGGGAGGAGATGGAAAGGGCACGGCTGTTCTTCATCGACAACAACGTGCACATCTCCACGGCACTGTCGTTCGCCTCGATGCCCGCCTGCTACGTCGTCCCGCATGTCGCGAAACTGCTCTCGGCCACTCATTCGCTGCAGTACCCCTCCAAGCGGATGGCCGAGACCGGTCAGTTCACCGTCTATCTGATGCGGCCCGACGCCTTCGAGGCCGGCAGCCGATTCATCCCGGCCGCCCAGAAGGTCCGTCTGCTGCACGCCTCCATCCGCCGTCACCTGCGGCACGACGACAACTGGGACACCGAGAGGTACGGAACCCCGATCTGCCAGGAGGACATGATCGGCGGGCAGATGTTCTTCTCCCTGCTGGTCCTCGACAGCCTGCACCGGCTGGGCATCCACCTGTCCACCGAGGGGGCGCGGGCCTACTACTACGCCTGGCGCGTGGTCGGAGCCATGCTCGGGGTGGACCAGGAGGCCGTACCCGAGTCCCTCGACGAGGCACGCCACTTCCTGGACCGGTACATGATCCGGCACATGGGCCCCTCCGAGGAGGGAGCTCATCTGACCCGGCAGCTCATCGACCTCTACGAGGAGGTCGTCCCCGGCACCTTCTTCGACCCGATCGTCTCCGCACTCATCCGCCACCTCGTCGGCGACACCTGCGCGGGCTGGCTGCGGGTGCCCCGCACCCGCTGGGACACCCTCGTCAAGGCCGTCCCCCATCTGCTCGGAGTGCTGGAGACCATCGAGGACCGCTCCCCGCTCGGCGCGTGGGCCCTGGACCGCCTCGGTCATCTCACGGCCGTGCTCGAACTGTCGTCGCTCACCCGGGGGCGCGTGATGCACTACGCCATCCCGGAGCAACTCAAGAGGGAGTACGGCGTCAGCGACGCGGTGCTTCCGGCCAAGCGCTGGATTCCGCCCGCCGCCACGGTCTCCGCTTGAGTCCCCCAGGATCCCAAGCCGCCTGAGCAGCCGAGTCCTCGAGTCCTCGGGTCCTCGAGGCACTATCGGTACTCCCGACGGCGTACCGCGGGTGCCTTCGGTCGGACGACGACCTCGCGGCCCGTTCCCGCGAGCCTTGCCCCATGAAGATCCCGCGGGCTGTGGACCGCCTCTGCCACGCGACGGGGCTGCTCCTCGTCCTGTCCGGCCTTGTGCACCTGGTGGTGTTCGCCGTCGACGGCGGCCCCTGGGACGGTCCCGTCTCCTGGCGCAAGCCCGTCACCTTCGGGCTCTCCTTCGGGGTGACGCTGATCGCGATCGCCTGGGTCGCGTCCTACCTGCGAGTGGACGCGCGGCTGCGCTCGGTCCTGCTGCTCGTGTTCGCCGCCGACTGCGTGGTGGAGGTCGGCGGCATCACACTCCAGGCGTGGCGCCGGGTGCCCTCGCATCTGAACATGGAGACCCCCTTCGACACGGCGGTGTCCATGACGCTCGCCGTCGGCGGCGGTGTGCTGGTCGTGCTGCTCACCGTCTTCGCCGTCCAGGCCTTCCGGCACCGGCCGACGGGTCCCGCCGGTATGGCGCTCGCGGTGCGCTCGGGGTTCGCGTTGCTGATGGTGGCACTGGCCTCGGGGGCGGCGATGATCGCCCGCGGGGTCGTGCTCACCCGGACCGGCCACCAGGAGGCCGCCTATCACTCGACGGCCCCGCTCAAGCCGCTGCACGGGGTGAGCCTGCACGCCGTCCTCGTCCTGCCCCTGCTGGCCTGGCTGCTGTCCCGCACTCCCTGGAGCGCCCGGGCGCGCCGGCGGATCGTGGCCGCGGCCGCCGGCTGTTACACGGCGGCCGTCGCGGCAGCCGGCCTGTGGGCGGTGCTGGCGTATTGACGGCGGTGCCGGCGTATTGACGGCGCCCACGGTGACGCCGGCCACCTACACGTTGACGGTCATCCGTCGACGCTCACACGGCTCACGCCTCTCCGAAGCCTTACGACGACTCCTCCGCGCCCGGCCTGTCCGTGCGCAGTCGGCGTACGCGGGAGAGCAGACCGGGGCCGACCGCCCCCGCGCGACGGTGCCCGTGCACCCGAGGGTCGTCCGTGACCGTGTACCGCTTCACGTACGCCCCCAGGAACGCCTGCAACGTGGCCACGGCGGGGATGGCGATCAGCGCGCCGACGGCGCCGAGCAGCGCGGTGCCCGCGATGACCGAACCGAAGGCGACGGCCGGATGGATGTCGACCGTCTTGGCGGTCAGCTTGGGCTGGAGCATGTAGTTCTCGAACTGCTGGTAGATCACGACGAAGACCAGGACCCACACCGCGTACCAGGGCGCGACGGTGAACGCGATCAACATCGGCAGGGCGCCCGCGAGGTACGTGCCGATGGTGGGGATGAACTGCGAGACCAGGCCCACCCAGACACCGAGCACGGGCGCGTACGGCACACCGAGGGCCTGCAGCAGGATGTAGTGCGCGATCCCGGAGATCAGCGCCATGAGGCCGCGCGAGTAGAGGTATCCACCCGTCTTGTCGACGGCGATCTCCCAGGCGCGCAGCACCTCGGCCTGCCGCGCCGGCGGCAGGACGGAGCACAGGGCACGGCGCAACCGGGGACCGTCGGCCGCGAAGTAGAACGAGAACAGGCCGATCGTCAGCAGCTGGAAGAGCCCGCCGAGTACCTGCGCGGAGACGTCGAGGACGCCGGCCGCGCTGTTCTGCGCGTACTTGCGCAGCCAGGACGAGTGGAGCAGCCCCTCCTGGATGTCCACCCGTCTGAGCTGGGTATGAAACGTCGCATTGATCCAGTTGATCAGCGAGTCGAGGTAGTCCGGGAAACCCTCGATCATCTTGATGATCTGGCCGGCGAGCATGGAGCCGAGCAATGCGACGAACCCGGCGGTGATGATCGTCAATCCGAGAAAGACCAGGAAGGTGGCGAGTCCTCTGCGCATGCCGCGGGCGGCCATCCGGCTCACCGCGGGTTCTATCGCGAGGGCCAGGAAGAACGCGATCAATATGTTGATCAACAGGTTGGTCAGCTGGTGGAACGCCCAGCTGCCGAGCTGGAAGGAGGCGATCAACGCGAGCGCGAGCACCATGGCGCGCGGTAGCCAGCGGGGCATGCGGGCGGGTGGCGCGACGGTGCCGCCGTCGGCCGGGGGCCGGTCGGGGGGTGTCGTGCCGGTCGTCGCCGCGTCCCGGAGGGGCGGCTGATTGTCCTCGTCGGTGGGTGCCACGGAGCAAGTCTCGCCGACGTCACCGACAACGGACGCCAGTCGGCGCTCCCCGTGACGGATCAGTGCCGTATCGATGCCGTATCAGTGCCGTACCGGTGGCCTCACCGGGCCTTACCCGTGCCGAACGCGGTCAGCGTCTCTCCGCGGGCACGTTCATGACCGTGCAGACGACACGCCACACGTCCTTGGCCGCCCAGCCGGCGTCCAGCGCTTCGTTGACCGTGCGTCCACCCAGCTCCGTCATGACGTGATCGCGCGCGAAGGTGTCGGCGTACCCCGGACCGAAATGTTCCGCCATCCGCTGCCAGAAGACCGTCAACCGCATGACACCAGTATCCCGCCCCTGGGGGTGGGCCCCGCCCGGGACCGCTTTTCGAGACCGCTTTCCGTCCTACGGTCTGATCCATGGCCGAATCCGGAGTTTCCCCACTCCCCCCTGCGCCCCCGGCGCGCACCCCGCTCTCCCGCGCCGAACCGTTCGTGTGGCTCACCGCACGGGTGCTGGAGCGGCGTCTCTTCGCATACCACTTCCTGCGCGGCGCCCCGGACGCGGTGGAAGCGGCGCTGGACGCCTACCGCAACGAGGACGGCGGATACGGCCACGCCCTGGAGCCCGACCTGCGCGGTCCCGTGAGCCAGCCCCTGCACACCGCCCACGCGCTGCGCGTACTGGACGCCGTCGCCCGCTGCGGCGGGCAGCGGGTGGAGCGGGCGTGCCGCTATCTGACCTCCGTCTCCACCGCGGACGGCGCGCTGCCAGCGGTCACCCCCGACCAGCGCGGATATCCGACGGCACCGTACGTCCCGGTTCTCGACGCCCCGCCCAGCGAACTGCTGGCCACGGGTCCGGTCGTCGGACTGCTGCACCGCAACGAGGTGTGGCACGCGTGGCTGTTCCGGGCCACCGACTTCTGCTGGCAGGCCGTGGAGTCCCTGGAGAATTCTCACCCCTACGAGGTGGAGGCCGCCGTCACCTTCCTGGACTCCGCTCCCGACCGCGCCCGCGCGGAGGCCGCCGCCGACCGGCTGGGCCGCCTGGTGCGGGCGCAGCGGCTCGCGGCGCTGGACCCGGACGATCTCGACGCGTATCCGGTGGCGCCCGGTTACGCCCCGGGCGAGCATCACTTCCCGCACGACTTCGCCAAGAGCCCGGACTCGCTCGCGCGCGCGTGGTTCACGGACGACGAGATGGCCCGCTCGCTGGACCACCTGGCCGCCGAGCAGCGCGCGGACGGGGGCTGGCCGGTCCGCTGGCGTCAGTGGTCACCGGTCCCCGCGCTGGAGGCACGCCCCCTGGTGACGATCGAGGCGTTGCGCACGCTGAGGTCGTACGGCCGCTTCGTGGGCTGACCCGCGGACAGCCCGACCGGCCGGAGCCGACTCAGCCGCTGATGGCCCGCACACCCGCCGTCACCAGCACGGCCGCTGCGACGACCAGGAGGAACGGCGCACGCAGTATCAGTGCCACGGCGGCCGCGCCCAGCCCCACGGCGCGCGCGTCCAGCACGAGGGCGCGCCCGTCGGCGAAGGCCTGCTGCGCCGTGAGCGCGGCGAGGAGGGCGACCGGCAACAGGGCCGCGAGCCGCCGTACGAAAGGACGCTGCATGGCGTGCGCCGGTACGAGCAGCCCGGCGAGCTTGACGGCGTAGCAGCCCAGAGCGGTCGCGCCGATCGCGATCCAGGTGTTCACCGGCCCGCCTCCCGACCGACCGGCGCGTCCGGCCTGTCCGACCCGTCAAGCCTGTCCGACCTGTCCGGGCCGTCCGACCTGCCGTGTTCCTCTGTCGATCCGACCTGCTCCGCCGGACCGTCCCGCCCCACCGAATCGGTCGGCCGCTCGGGGAGGTCCCTCAGGGCAGGACCACCACGACCACCGCGCCGGCCCTCGGCGAACAGCGCGACGGGTGCCGCCAGCGCCGCGACCAGGACGGGCACACCGGCGGGCAGGACGGGCAGCAGGACGAGGCCCAGCACCACCGCCAGGCCCGCGACGGCGCGTTCGGTGGCCGTCTTGAGCATCGGCGCGAGCAGGGCCAGGAACACGGCGGGCCCGGCGGCGTCCAGGCCCCACGCGCGCGTGTCGCCGATGGCCTTGGCACCCAGCGCGCCCAGCAGTGTGGTGAGGTTCCACAGCAGGTACAGGCTGAGCCCCGTGACGGTGAAGCCGATGCGGGCGGCGCGCCGGGTGGGCTGTGCCAGGGTGACCGCCGTGGTCTCGTCGATCACCCACTGGGCCGCGAAGGGCCGCACCGCCCGCGGGAGGGCGAGCACCTGTGACAGGCGCAGACCGTAGAAGGCGTTGCGCACACCCAGGAAGAAGGCCCCGGCGGCGGCCGTGTACGGGTTGCCTCCGGCCGCGAGCGCTCCGACCAGGGCGAACTGGGAGGCTCCGGTGAACACCAGGAGGCTGAGCGCGCAGGTCTGGAGCAGCCCCAGCCCGCTGCCGGCCGAGGTCACTCCGAAGGCGAATCCCGACAGGCCGACGGCGACGCCGACCCCGAGTCCGTCCCGTACGACGGCCGCGTCGGGTTTCGCCCCGTCGTCGGTCATGTCCGCGCATGCTGTCCGCTGTGCCACGCCCCGGACGGTACGGGTGGACGTCAGTGCGGGTCTTGTACGTTCTTGCGCTCACGCTGGTAGGCACCCGGGGGCACGCCGACGATCCGGGCGAAATGCCGGTTGAGGTGGGGCTGGTCGGTGAAGCCGACGGCGACGGCCGCCTCCGCGGGCGATGTCCCGGCGTCCAGCAGGAGGCGTGCGCGGCGCACGCGGGCGTCGGTCAGCCAGGTGTGCGGCGGCATGCCGTAGGTGTCGCGGAACGCCCGCAGCAGCGCGAAGGGACTGGTCCCGAGGTCGGTGGCCAGCAGTTCCAGGGTCGGTGGGCCGGTCATCCGCTCCTCCAGCACGCCACGCGCGCGTGCCGCTATCCGGGCTCCGGCCGACCTCGGGCGCCGCTGCGGCAGCGGCCCGCCGTTCAGCCGCAGCAGCCTGGTCACGGTGAGCCTCAGCAGGGTGTCCGCGGCCAGCGCGTTGCCCTCCTCGGCGGCGCGGAGCACCTGGTGGACCAGGTGGACGGTGCGCGGGTCGTCGAGAACCGGGCTGACGAAACCCGGGGTGCCGCGCAGGGTGCCGATCTCGGCGGCGATCCCGGCGACGACCTCGGGTGAGGGGTAGAGGGCGCCGTAGCGCCAGCCCTCGGGCACTCCGGCCCGGCCGGTGTGCGGGGTGTCCGGGTTGACCAGCGCGAGGGCGCCCGCGCCGGCGGACACGTCGGAGCCGCGATGGTGGAAGACCTCCACGCCGTCGGCTATGGCCGCGATCACGAAGTGCTCGTGGGTGTGACGGACGAAGGTCTTGCTGACGTACCGGGCGCGCAGGAGGTCGACACCGGGCAGCTCCTCGTACCGCCAGTGCCGCGCCCGCTCCACCGGGCCGCCGTGCCCCGCCCGGCCCCGGCGCGCCGACCAGCCACCCGGCCCCTCCGGACCCGGCCGGTCCTCGTGCCCCCCAGCTGTGCCCGTCATGGGCCCATTCTCCGCCCAGCCGTCCGCGAACGAACGCCGGGCCCACCCTGGCACACGACGTTTGTGCAGGTCAGCGCGTTTGTCAGTGGGTGGGTGCAGGATGGACGCATGGTCAGCTCCGCACATCGAGCCCTCGACGGCTTCTCGCCCGCGACCCGCGGCTGGTTCACGGGGGCGTTTCCCGCGCCCACCGCGGCCCAGGCGGGCGCGTGGCAGGCCATCGGTGCGGGCTCGGACGTGCTGGTGGTCGCCCCGACCGGTTCCGGCAAGACGCTGGCCGCGTTCCTGGCCGCCCTGGACCAGCTGGCCTCGGCCCCGCCCCCGGCCGACCCGAAGAAGCGCTGCCGGGTGCTGTACGTGTCTCCGCTGAAGGCCCTCGCGGTCGACGTCGAGCGCAACCTCCGCAGCCCGCTGACCGGTATCCGCCAGGAGTCCGTGCGCCTCGGTCTGCCCGAGCCCGAGGTCCGGGTCGGCATCCGTTCCGGCGACACCCCGCCGGCGGAGCGGCGCGCCCTGTCCACGCGGCCGCCGGACATCCTGATCACCACCCCCGAGTCGCTGTTCTTGATGCTGACCTCGGCCGCGCGTGACGCGCTGACGGGCGTGGAGACCGTGATCCTGGACGAGGTGCACGCGGTCGCCGGCACCAAGCGCGGAGCCCACCTCGCGCTCTCTTTGGAGCGGCTGGACGAACTGCTGCCGCGGCCGGCCCGCCGTATCGGTCTGTCGGCCACCGTGCGCCCGGTGGACGAGATCGCCCGCTATCTGTCGCCGCGCCGCAAGGTGGAGATCGTCCAGCCGAAGGCCGGCAAGGAGTTCGACCTCTCCGTGGTGGTCCCGGTCGAGGACATGGGGGAGCTGGCGGGCGCTCCGGCGGCCGACGCATCGGACGGCGGGGAGCGGCCTTCGATCTGGCCGCATGTGGAGGAGCGGATCGCCGACCTGGTCCAGTCCCACCGGTCCACGATCGTGTTCGCCAACTCCCGGCGGCTGGCCGAGCGGCTCTGCAACCGGCTCAACGAGATCGCTTACGAGCGCGCCACGGGCGAGTCTCTGGAGGAGCACCACTCCCCCGCCGAGCTGATGGGCGGATCGGGAGCGGCCCAGGGCGCTCCGCCGGTGATCGCCCGCGCGCACCACGGTTCGGTTTCCAAGGAACAGCGGGCCCTGGTGGAGGAGGATCTGAAGGCGGGCCGGCTGCCCGCCGTGGTCGCCACGTCCAGCCTGGAGCTGGGCATCGACATGGGCGCCGTGGATCTCGTCGTCCAGGTCGAGTCCCCGCCGTCGGTGGCCTCCGGGCTCCAGCGCGTCGGCCGCGCGGGGCATCAGGTGGGCGCCGTCTCCACCGGCGTGGTCTTCCCCAAGTACCGGGGTGACCTCGTACAGGCCGCCGTGGTCACCGAGCGGATGCGTTCGGGCTCCATCGAGTCCCTGAAGGTGCCCGCCAACCCGCTGGACGTGCTCGCGCAGCAAGTGGTCGCCATGACGGCGCTGGACACCTGGCAGTTCGACGATCTGCTCGCGGTGGTCCGCCGCGCGGCTCCCTTCGCCTCGCTGCCCGAGTCGGCCTTCACGGCGGTCCTGGACATGCTCGCGGGCCGCTATCCGTCCGACGCGTTCGCGGAGCTGCGCCCGCGCGTGGTGTGGGACCGCGTGGCCGGGACCGTCACCGGCCGGCCGGGCGCCCAGCGGCTCGCCGTCACGTCCGGCGGCACGATCCCCGACCGTGGCCTGTTCGGAGTCTTCCTCGCCGGTTCCGACCCCAAGAAGGGCGGCGGTCGGGTCGGTGAGCTGGACGAGGAGATGGTCTACGAGTCCCGGGTGGGGGACGTCTTCACGCTGGGCACGAGTTCCTGGCGCATCGTGGACATCACCCGCGACCGGGTCCTGGTCTCCCCCGCACCCGGCGTGCCCGGCCGGCTGCCGTTCTGGAAGGGCGACCAGCTGGGCCGCCCGCTGGAACTGGGCCGCGCGGTGGGCGCGTTCCTGCGCGAGATCGGCTCGCTGGCCAAGGACGACGCCCGGCTGCGCCTGCTCAGCGCGGGTCTGGACGCCTGGGCCGTGGACAACGTCCTGTCGTACCTGGACGAGCAGCGCGAGGCCTGCGGGCATGTGCCGGACGACCGTACGATCGTCGTGGAGCGCTTCCGGGACGAGCTGGGCGACTGGCGGGTCGTCGTGCACTCCCCGTTCGGCGCCCAGGTCCACGCCCCCTGGGCCCTCGCCCTCGGTGCCCGCCTGTCCGAGCGGTACGGCATGGACGCGCAGGTCATGCACGCCGACGACGGCATCGTGCTGCGCCTGCCCGACGCCGACCTGATGGGCCTGGACCTGCTCGACCGGGAGCCGGCGCGGACCGGCACCGAGTTCGACGGCGAGCAGGCGCCCGTAGGCGCGGGGGACGTCGTCTTCGACAAGGGCGAGGTCGACCAGGTGGTCACCGACCAGGTCGGCGGCTCGGCCTTGTTCGCCTCCCGGTTCCGTGAGTGCGCGGCCCGCGCGCTGCTGCTGCCGCGTCGCAACCCCGGCAAGCGCACCCCGCTGTGGCAGCAGCGCCAGCGGGCGGCCCAGCTGCTCCAGGTGGCGAGCGAGTTCGGCTCGTTCCCGATCGTGCTGGAAGCGGTCCGCGAATGCCTCCAGGACGTGTTCGACGTCCCCGGGCTCGTCGAGCTGATGGGTGACATCGAGTCCCGCAAGGTGCGCCTGGTGGAGGTCACCACTCCGGAGCCGTCGCCGTTCGCCCGGTCCCTGCTCTTCGGGTATGTCGCGCAGTTCCTGTACGAGGGCGACTCCCCGCTCGCCGAGCGCCGCGCCGCCGCGCTCTCCCTGGACTCCAGGCTGCTGGCGGAGCTGTTGGGCCAGGCGGAGCTGCGCGAACTGCTCGACGCGGAGGTGCTGACCGAGCTGGAGCGGGAGCTGCAGTGGCTCACCGACGACCGCCGCGTCAAGGACGTGGAGGGAGTCGCCGACGTCCTGCGGGTGCTCGGTCCGCTGACCGACGCCGAGCTGCTCGCGCGGGGCGCGGACCATCACTGGGCGCGGGAGCTGGCCGGTGCCCGCCGGGCCATCAAGGTCCGCATCGCCGGCGCCGAGTACTGGGCGGCCGTCGAGGACGCGGGCCGGTTGCGTGACGCGCTCGGCACGGCGTTGCCGGTCGGCGTCCCCGAGGCGTTCACCGAACCGGTCAAGGACCCGCTGGGTGACCTCCTCGCCCGATACGCCCGTACCCACGGCCCGTTCACGTCGGCCACCGCCGCGGACCGCTTCGGCCTGGGCGTCGCGGTCACCGAGGGCGCCTTGCAGCGGCTGGCGGCGAACAGCCGGGTGGTGCAGGGCGAGTTCCATCCGGCGGGCATCGGCCAGGAGTGGTGCGACGCGGCCGTACTGCGCCGCCTGCGCCGCCGTTCCCTCGCGGCGCTGCGGCATGAACTTGAGCCCGTGCCACCGGCCGCGCTCGCCCAGTTCCTGCCGCAGTGGCAGCACATCGGAAAGGGGCACGGGCTGCGGGGGGTCGACGGACTGGTGCGTGCCGTCGAGCAGTTGCAGGGCGCCTCCGTGCCCGCGTCCGCGCTGGAAAAGCTGGTCCTCCCCTCGCGGGTGGCGAACTACACCGCGTCGATGCTGGACGAGTTGACCGCGGCGGGCGAGGTGGTGTGGGCCGGCGCGGGCGCCCTGCCGGGCAAGGACGGCTGGGTCTCCCTCTATCTGGCCGACACGGCCCCGCTGCTGCTGCCGCCGCCGCACCCGCTGGAGCTGACCGCTCTTCACCGGTCCGTCCTCGACGCCCTCTCCGGTGGCTACGGCCTGTTCTTCCGCCAGATCGCCGACCAGGTCCGGGCCACCACCCATCCCGAGGCGACCGACTCCCAACTGGCCGACACCCTGTGGGACCTGGCCTGGTCGGGCCGGCTCACCAACGACACCCTGGCCCCCATGCGTGCCCTGCTGGGCTCGGGCCGCACGGCGGGCTCGACGGCCCACCGCGCCAAACGCGGTGTACCGCGCGGGCGTTACGGCTCCCTGACGGCCGCGGCCCGCTCCGTGTCCCGCACCGGTCCCCCGACCGTCGCCGGACGCTGGTCGCTGCTGCCCTCCGCCGAACCGGACGCCACCGTACGCGCGCACGCGCGGGCCCGCAGCCTGCTCGACCGGCACGGCGTGGTCACCCGGGGAGCGGTGGCCGCGGAGGGAGTCGAGGGAGGCTTCTCGGCGGTGTACCGCGTGCTGTCGGTCTTCGAGGAGAGCGGCCAGGCCCGGCGCGGTTACGTGGTCGAGGGGCTCGGCGCAGCCCAGTTCGCCATGGACGGTGCCGTGGACCGCCTCCGCGCCGTGTCCAACGCCCGTGAACGGGGCGAGGCCCTGCCCGCCCCCGGCCCGGGCAACGGCTTCGCCGTCCCGGCTCTGTCCGACGGGTTCGCCGAGCAGGGCTTCCCGGCCGACTTCGGTGTCCCGGGCGGTGCCGGAACCGACGGCTCCCCACACGGTCGCGACGGATCCCCGTACGGCCACACGGGCGCCGGCGTCTTCGACGGCGCCGACGGGGGCTTCGCCCATCCCGGCCTCGACGGCGACTTCGTCTGGCCGCCGCCGGACCAGCCCACCGCCGCCGGCGACCACGCCTCCCCGCGCGACCTCGCCGACCCCTTCGCCTCCCCCGGCTACGGTGGCCCCCGAGGAGGCCCGGCCGCCGGCTACGGTCCGGGGCGGAACCGGGGCTACGGCTACGGCCGGACGCCGTCACCCGAGTCGCGTGCCGTGGTCCTCGCCGCGGCCGACCCCGCGAACGCCTACGGCGCCGCTCTGCCGTGGCCCGAGCCGCCGACCGAGGCCGGACACAAGCCCGGCCGCAAGGCGGGTTCGCTGGTCGTCCTGGTGGAGGGGGAGCTGACGCTGTACATGGAGCGCGGCGGCAAGACGCTGCTGGCCTGGCCCGCCGGCCCCGACGTCGCCACCGCGGACGACCCGCGCCTTGGTACGGCGGCCGAAGCCCTGGCCGCGGCCGCCCGCGCCGGTTCCCTCGGCACGGTCACGGTCGAGCGGATCAACGGCGCCCAGGCGCTGACCTCTCCCGTGGGGTCGCTCCTGGAGGCGGCCGGGTTCGTCGCGACACCGCGCGGCCTGCGCCTGAGAGCGTGACCGGCCCCATGCCTCGCCCTGTCACGCCACCGCGGCACCCCCGACCCCGCCACGCCCGCGCCGGCACCCCCGCCGTGGCACCCTTGAGCCATGCCCGAAGGTGACACGGTCTGGCAGGCCGCGCGACGGCTGCACGAGGCCTTGGCCGGCAAGGCACTGACCCTCAGCGACTTCCGGGTGCCGAAGTACGCGACGGTGGACCTCTCCGGCCGCAGGGTCCTCGACACGATCGCGCGCGGCAAACACCTGCTCACCCGGTTCGAGGGCGGGCTGACCCTGCACTCCCACCTGCGTATGGAGGGGGCGTGGAAGGTGTACGGCACGGGCGAGCGCTGGCGGGGCGGACCGGCGTACCAGATCCGGATGATCCTCGGCACCGCCGACCGCACGGCCGTCGGCTACCGTCTGCCGGTGCTGGAACTGATGCGCACGACCGAGGAGGAACAGGCCGTCGGCCACCTGGGGCCCGACCTCCTCGGCCCCGACTGGGACCCGGAACGCGCCCTGGCCAACCTCCTCGCGGACCCCGGCCGCCAGCTCGGTGAGGCGCTGCTGGACCAGCGCATCCTGGCCGGGATCGGCAACGTCTACAAGAGTGAGCTGTGCTTCCTGCTCGGCGTGACGCCCTGGCTGCCGGTCGGCGCGCTGCCGGCCGACCGCGCCGAGCAGCTGCCCGCCCTCGCCCAGCGGCTGCTGGAGATGAACCGCGAGCGCCCGGTCCGGCAGACCACGGGCCTGCCCCGGCAGGACCTGTTCGTCTACGGCCGCGCGTCCCGTCCCTGTCTGCGCTGCCGCACCCCGGTCCGGGTAGCCGACCAGGGCGACGGCTCCCAGGACCGCCCCACCTACTGGTGCCCCACCTGCCAGGCGGGCCCCGCCCCCGCGCCGGGCTCACCTCAACGATGGCGCGACCGCTACCCCCGCCGCACCGCCTGACCGCCGACCCGCCCGACCGCCTGACCCACCGCGCCCTCTGACGCCCCGCCCCGACACCCCGCACCCCCTCCGGCACCGCACACCCTCTGACCCACCGCCCCTCCGACACCCCGCGCCCCACACACCACTAGGTACCCGGCAGCCAAGCCATCCCGCCGCCCAACCCATCCACCGAACGAACCGAACACGCACGACAATTGACGCACCGTCAGATTGCCTCGTACCGTCCCCTCATGCCCCTCACGGCGTACGACCTCACCGGGCGCACCGCGTTCGTGACCGGAGCCGCCGGCGGCATCGGCCGGGCATCGGCCGTCCTGCTCGCCGAGGCCGGCGCGACGGTGCACTGTGCGGACCGGGACGGCGACGGTCTGCGCGACACGGCGGCGCTGATCAAGGACGGTGGCGGCACGGCCCATGTCCATGTGCTCGACGTCACCGACCGGGCCCGGCTCGGCGAGGCGGTCCGGTCCTGCGGAAGCCTTCACGTGCTCGCGGCCATCGCCGGGATCATGCACAGCAGCACCGTCCTGGAGACCCGGGACGAGGATCTCGACCGGGTGCTGGACGTCAATTTCAAGGGCGTCCTGCACTCCTGCCAGGAGGCGGCCCGGCTGATGCTCGCCCGCGAGATCCACGGCAGCATCGTCACCATGGCCTCCGGCGCGGTCGACACGGGCGGCGCCGGACTGCTCTGCTACGGCGCGGCGAAGGCGGCCGTGGTGCAGCTGACCCGAACGCTGGCGACCGAGGTCGGCCGGTACGGCATTCGGGTGAACGCGGTAGCGCCCGGCTGGATCCGCACCCCCATGACCGACCGGCACGACCGCGCCGCGCAGGCCCACACCGAGGCGGCGATGACCCGGGTGACCCCGCTGGGCCGGGTCGGCGAGCCGGATGACGTCGCCCACGCCGTGCTGTACCTGGCGTCGGAGGCGTCGGCGTTCATGACAGGTCAGATCCTTCGCCCGAACGGAGGTGTGGCAATGCCTTGGTGAGGGCACCCCGGCGCCAGGCGCCTCTCCAGCGGCCGGCCGACAGGGCACCGGTCGCACCACCCTTGGGCACACAGTGCACCGGAAGCAGGCTCAGCCCCCAGCCACCGGCCACCACGGCCCCTTCCAGCACGCCCGCGTCCTCCCCCAGCGCGAGCCGCAGCGCGGCCCACCACCACAGCGCCCCCAGCCCCAGGGCGGCTCCCCAGCGCACCGCCGACCCCCTGCGCACTATTCGCCCCACCATGCCCGCCATCACCTCCTGCCGGACGCTAGCCGGTGCTCTGGGCCACCGAGAGGGCGCATCGAGGGCACACGGGCGCAGACCGTGCCCGCCCCGGGGACGGGCCGGTTCATCGGGGCGTGGGCGGCATCAGGCGTGCTCCGCCTGGAACATCCAGTGATGCTTCTCGAGGTCCGCCGTGATCCCGATGAAGATGTCCTGGGACACGGGGTCCGGCTCACCGGTCGCCTCCACCCGCTCCCGCATCCGGGTGATCACCGCGCCGAGCGCCTCCACCATCGCGCCGACCGCGTCCGTGTCCTTGATCCAGCCGGCGTCGGCGGTCGCGATGCCGCTTCCGGCGGCCACCGTTGCGGCGCGTCCGTCGGGCGACACTCCCAGGGCCGAGGCACGCTCGGCGACCGTGTCGGAGTGGGTGCGGGCGGAGCCGACGACCTCGTCGAGCTGGAGGTGGATGGAGCGGAAGCGGGGGCCGACGACGTTCCAGTGGATCTGCTTGGCGACCAGCGACAGGTCCACGAGGTCCACCAGGGCGCCCTGCAGCGCCTCGGACACGGTCTTGAGGTCCGCGTCGGCCAACGGGCTCTTCACGACGTACATCCGTTTCCTCCGATGCTGGGGCGCACCTCACGTCCCTCCACCATGACCGCAGGGTCCGGCACCGGCAACGCGAAAGCCCCGGCCCGCTTCCCAGGTCTCCCTGGTGAAAGCCGACCGAGGCGTCGTTCGTATCGGGTCGCTAGGCCGCGCGCGCGTGGGTCACGCGGCGACCACGTCCACCGCCTCCGCGGGTGCCTTGATGGTCACCCGTTCCGGTGGCACACCGGTCACCGACACGGAACCCAGCATCGGACGGACCGACGCGGGCACGGGATCGGTGGCTCGGGCGGACTGGGCCAGTTCGGCGAGCGCCAGCTCGTCGCTCACTTCTCGCATGAGTTCCGACATCCGTACGTCCAGCGCGTCGCAGATGGCGGAGAGCAGCTCGGAGGAAGCCTCCTTCTGCCCCCGCTCCACCTCGGAGAGATAGCCGAGTGAGACTCGGGCGGACGAGGAGACTTCGCGCAGAGTACGGCCCTGGCGTTGGCGCTGCCGACGCAGCACGTCACCCAGTAGGCGACGGAGCAGAATCATCGGTGGCTCCCTCCTCGGACCGCGTAGCCGCATCCTTCTCGCCCCACCGTACCGCCTTGCGCCGCGGCCGTGCGGGGAGCGATGTCGTGTTCACTCAGGGCTGCAAACATCAAAACCCCCCGTTCCGTTCCGTATCCTGTGTCCGCTCATTCCCGGTCTGTTCGCCCGCCAGCCGCTCCAGCAGCAGCGCGAGTACGCTCCGTACACTCTCCATACGAATTTCCGCACGGCTGCCGTTCAACCGCAGGGCCTCGACTTTTCCGCCACCGGCAGAACCGGCGAGGGCGGTCGCGGGGCCGTCGACGGCGACGAAGACGGTACCGACGGGCTTGCCGTCCTGCGGATCGGGGCCCGCCACACCGGTGGTCGCGAGACCCCAGTCGGCGCCCAGGGCCTTGCGCACACCGGCCGCCATCTCCGCGGCGACCTGCGGATCCACCGCTCCGCTCCGCGCCAGCAGGGCGGCGTCGACACCCAACAGCTCGTGCTTGAGCTCGGTCGCGTAGGCGGTCACCGAACCCCGGAACACCTTGGACGCCCCGGGTACCGCGGTGATCTCCGCCGCCACCAGACCACCCGTGAGCGACTCGGCGACGGCAAGGGACTGGCCCATCACTGTCAGTAGTCGCACCGCTTCGGTGGCCGGGGAACTCACGCTTCCTTCTCCTCCAACGCCGCCGCGCGCTCGGCGATTCCCCGCCGCCGCAACACGATGGCCTGTCGTACGTAGTCGAGGCCGGTGACGACGGTGAGGGCGACCGCCGCGGCCATGACCCAGAACCTCAGGCTGGCCAGCCATCCCGTCAGCGCCAGGACGTACATTCCGACGGCCACGCCCTGGACGAGCGTCTTGAGCTTGCCGCCACGGCTGGCGGGAATCACGCCGTAGCGAATGACCAGGAATCGCAGCAGGGTGATACCGATTTCCCGGCCGAGGATCACGGCCGTCACCCACCAGGGCAGGTCGCCCAGGGCGGAGAGACAGATGAGCGCCGCACCCATGATGGCCTTGTCGGCGATGGGGTCGGCGATCTTTCCGAAGTCGGTGACCAGGTTGTAGGTGCGGGCCAGATGTCCGTCGAACAGGTCGGTGATCATGGCGACGGCGAAGGCCGCCCAGGCCAGCGAGCGCCAGGCCGGGTCGTAGCCGCCGTCGGCCAGCATCAGCGCCACGAAGCCGGGCACCAGGACGAGCCGGAGCATGGTCAGCAGATTGGCGACGTTCCAGACGCTGGCCTGGTTGACGGCGGCGGCGGTGATCTTTCCGCCGCGCGCGGGCCTGCCGCCGTCCTCCGAGCCCGCGCGGGGACCCGAAGCGGATCCGGGGAGCCGATCGGCGGGAGCGGAGGTGGAACCGGCGAGCGGGCCGGCGGGAGCTGGGGCGGAACCGGAGACCTCGGAGGCGACGCCGTCGGCGGCGGTGCCCCGGGCGCCCTGGGCGCCGGAGGAGCCGCCCGCGGCGGATGCCGGGACTCCGGTCATCTGCCCGCCTCCTCACTACACGCGAGCGAGCCGGTCAGCGGCTCGGCCACCAGATCGACGCCTTCGGTGCCGACCACCTTCGCCTCGACCATACGTCCGACGCTCAGACCGGCGCCGCTCGTGAGCAGCACCTGGCCGTCCGTCTCCGGCGCCTGGTGCGCCGCGCGGCCGTAGACGCCCTCCGTCTCGTCCACGGACTCCACCAGGACGTGCACGCTCTCGCCGACGCGCTCCTCGGCGCGCTGCGAGACCAGCTCCTCGGCGAGCCGGGAGATGTGGGCCAGGCGCTCGGCGACGACGTCCTCGTCCAGCTTGTGGTCGTACGTCGCCGCCTCCGTGCCCTCCTCGTCGGAGTAACCGAAGACACCGATCGCGTCCAGCCGGGCCCCGTTGAGGAAGCGCTCCAGTTCGGCCAGGTCGGACTCGCTCTCGCCGGGGAAGCCGACGATGAAGTTGGAGCGCACGCCCGCCTGGGGGGCCTTGCCGCGGATCGTGTCGAGCAGCTCCAGGAAGCGGTCGGTGTCGCCGAAGCGGCGCATGGCCCGCAGCACGTCCGGCGCGGAGTGCTGGAAGGACAGGTCGAAGTAGGGGGTGACCTTGGGGGTGGAGGTCAGTACGTCGATGAGGCCGGGACGCATCTCGGCCGGCTGCAGGTAGCTCACGCGGACCCGCTCGATGCCGTCGACCTCGGCCAGCTCCGGCAGCAGGGACTCCAGCAGGCGGATGTCGCCCAGGTCCTTGCCGTAGGAGGTGTTGTTCTCGGAGACCAGCATGACCTCCTTCACGCCCTGCTCGGCCAGCCAGCGGGTCTCGTTGAGCACGTCGCTGGGGCGGCGGGAGATGAAGGAGCCACGGAAGGACGGGATGGCGCAGAAGGAGCAGCGCCGGTCGCAGCCGGAGGCGAGCTTGACCGAGGCGACCGGGGAGCCGCCCAGGCGCCGACGCAGGGGCGCGCGCGGGCCGGAGGCGGGCGCCACACCGTCGGGCAGGTCGGCCGGGCCGTGCCCGGGCAGGGCGACGGAGGCGGCGGAGTCCTGGCGCTCGGCCGGGCTGATGGGCAGCAGCTTGCGGCGGTCGCGGGGGGTGTGGGCGGCGTGGATGCCGCCGGACAGGATGGTCTGCAGGCGGCCGGAGATGTCCGCGTAGTCGTCGAAGCCGAGCACGCCGTCGGCCTCGGGCAGGGCCTCGGCCAGTTCCTTGCCGTACCGCTCGGCCATGCAGCCGACCGCCACGACGGCCTGGGTTCTTCCGTGGTCCTTGAGGTCGTTGGCCTCCAGGAGGGCGTCCACGGAGTCCTTCTTGGCGGCTTCGACGAAGCCACAGGTGTTGACCACGGCGACGTCGGCGTCCGCGGCGTCGTCGACGAGCTGCCAGCCGTCCGCCTCCAAACGGCCTGCGAGCTCCTCGGAATCCACCTCGTTACGAGCGCAGCCGAGAGTGACGAGTGCGACGGTACGGCGTTCAGGCATGGGCTCAAGACTACTTTGTCTCGCCGACACCCCATGTCGACGGGGTTGGCCGATCGTGGCCGACCCCGTCACATTCGCTGTCTGCCCGGGTGTCTCATCCGGCCTGGGGGTCGCCCTTGGTGTATGTCAGGCGCTGCACCGAGCCCTGGTGGAAGTTGTCCTCGATCTTCTTGCCGTTGACGTAGAGCTGGATGGCGCCCGCGTCACCGAGGATCAGGTTGATCTTGGAGCTGTCCTGGAAGGTCTTGGACTCGCCCTTCTTCAGCAGTCCGTCGAAGAGCATCCGGCCGTTGTGGTCCTTGGCCGAGATCCAGCTGCGTCCGCTGGGCGCGCTGACCTGGACGGTGACCTTGTCCTGGGGCGCGGCGGCGATGGCGCTGTCGGTGGGCTCGCCGGCCGGCACGGCGGGCTTCTCCTTCAACGGGGTGGGGGTGGCCGACTTGCTGACGGCGGGGCTGGCGGCGTCGGCGACCTGTGACTTGGCGTCGTTGTCGGCGCCGCCGCCCTTGAACGCGGTGAACCCGACGAAGCCGATCACGACGACGATCGCGGCGACCATCGCCGCGGTCCAGTTCGGCCCGCGCCGCTCGGGCCGGATCCGCTCCGCCTCGAACAGGGGTGCGGCCGGGGTGGGTGCGGGTCGGCCGCCGCGCTCGGCGTCGAATTGCGCGATCAGGGGTTCGGGATCGGCGTGGACGGCCTTGGCCAGCGTGCGGATGTGCCCGCGGGCGTACACGTCGCCGCCACAGGGGCCGTAGTCGTCGGCCTCGATGGCGTGCACGATGGCGATGCGGACACGAGTGGCGCTGCTGACATCGTCCACGGTGAGTCCGGCCGCGATCCGCGCCTGCTGCAGGGCGCGGCCCACGGAGGCACGGGCTTCCTGGGACTCGTCTCGGAATGGACGCTCGTCTTCAGGGGAGTTGCCGAGGGACACGGGGGCGCCTTTCGAGCGTGTAGCCACCTGTGCTGGAAGCTCAGTCTAGGGGGGGTACGAAAGGGTGAGGCAACCGGGCGGTCGTACTTTGTACGTCATCGGAACGCCCGAAATTCCGATCGTTGGACAAGCAGATACCCCGGGATGAGGCGCCTACCTGTCCTCTCGCTCAACTGGACGTACGACAAAGGGAAACGGTTGCCCGCCCGTCTCTAACAGGTGTGTCACGGCGATGCCGCCATCCGGTGGAACGTCCTGGGCCGAACGGCCCACAAGGTTCACCCCTAGGACTCCCCGCGGATGACCGCGAGCACTCCGTCCAGCTCGTCGGGCTTCACCAGAACGTCACGTGCCTTGGATCCCTCACTTGGCCCCACGATGTTGCGGGACTCCATGAGATCCATGAGCCTGCCCGCCTTCGCGAAGCCCACCCGCAGCTTGCGCTGGAGCATCGACGTCGACCCGAACTGGGTGGAGACGACCAGTTCGGCCGCCTGGCACAGCAGGTCGAGGTCGTCGCCGATGTCCTCGTCGATCTCCTTCTTCTGCTTGGTGCCCACGGTGACGTCGTCCCGGAAGACCGGCGCCATCTGGTCCTTGCAGTGCTGGACGACGACCTCGACCTCCGCCTCGGTCACGAACGCGCCCTGCATACGGGTCGGCTTGTTGGCGCCCATCGGCAGGAACAGCCCGTCGCCCTTGCCGATCAGCTTCTCGGCGCCGGGCTGGTCGAGGATGACCCGGGAGTCGGCCAGCGAGGAGGTGGCGAAGGCCAGCCGGGAGGGCACGTTGGCCTTGATCAGACCGGTGACCACGTCGACCGACGGGCGCTGGGTGGCGAGCACCAGGTGGATGCCGGCCGCGCGCGCGAGCTGCGTGATGCGCACGATGGAGTCCTCGACGTCGCGGGGGGCGACCATCATGAGGTCGGCCAGCTCGTCCACGATCACCAGCAGATACGGGTACGGGTGCAACTCGCGCTCGCTGCCCTCGGGCGGCTTGGCCCTGCCCTCGCGCACCGCGCGGTTGAAGTCGTCGATGTGCCGGTAGCCGTAGGCCGCGAGGTCGTCGTAGCGCAGGTCCATCTCGCGTACGACCCACTGCAGGGCCTCGGCCGCCCGCTTGGGGTTGGTGATGATCGGCGTGATCAGGTGCGGGATGCCCTCGTACGCGGTCAGCTCGACGCGCTTGGGGTCGACCAGGATCATCCGGACGTCCTCCGGGGTCGCCCGCATCATGATCGAGGTGATCAGGCAGTTGATGCAGGACGACTTGCCGGAGCCCGTCGCGCCGGCGACCAGCATGTGCGGCATCTTCGCCAGCGAGTGCATCACGTACCCGCCCTCGACGTCCTTGCCGAAGGCGACGAGCATCGGGTCGTCGTCCTCTGCGGACTCCGCGAGGCGCAGTACGTCGCCGAGGTTGACCATCTCCCGGTCGGTGTTCGGGATCTCGATGCCCACCGCCGACTTGCCCGGGATCGGGCTGATGATCCGGACGTCGGGGCTGGCCACCGCGTAGGCGATGTTCTTGGTCAGTGCCGTGATCCGCTCGACCTTCACGGCGGGGCCCAGCTCGACCTCGTAGCGCGTGACCGTCGGACCGCGGGTGAAGCCGGTGACGGCCGCGTCCACCTTGAACTCGGTGAAGACCTGGGTGAGCGAGGCGACGACGGCGTCGTTGGCGGCGCTGCGCGCCTTGCCGGGACCGCCGCGCGTCAGCAGGTCCAGGGCGGGCAGCGCGTAGGTGACGTCCCCGGACAGCTGGAGCTGCTCCGCGCGCGCGGGCAGCTCGCGGGGCAGCTCCGGGGCCTTCTTGGTGAGGTCGGGGACGCTGCCGGTGGGGGTCTTGCCCTGCCGGGGGCGCGCGGCGGGGACCGGCGCCGGGTCGCGGACGGGCTCGGGGGCCGGCGCGGCCTCGGGCTCCGGCGCGGGCGACGGCGTGGGCACCGGCGTGGTGTCCTCGCGCTCGCCGGGGCCGACGCCCTGGGTGAGGTCTGCGACGAGTGGGGACGGCGGCATGCCGTGCAGGACGGCGCCGTCGAGCGCGGCAGCGGCGGCGGACGCGACGTCGACGGCGTCCATCCGCCGTCGCGGGTCGGGCTGCGGGACGGCGGAGCGCCGGGGGCGGCCGCGGCGCCGCGAGAGGGCCTCCTCCTCGGCTTCGTCGGTGTCGTACGCCGGCGGGGCGCCGGAGCGCTTGCGGGGGCGCGCGGGCAGCGCCTCACGCCACTGCTCGTCGTAGCGCTCGTCCTCCTCGGTGGCTTCCGCCTCCTCGTGGTCGTGCAGGAGGCCGAGGCTGACGCCCAGGGCGCGCAGCCGCTGCGGGATGGCGTTGACCGGGGTGGCGGTCACCACGAGCAGACCGAAGACCGTCAACAGCACCAGCAGGGGTACGGCGAGCACGTCGCTCATCGTGTACGTCAGCGGGGTCGCCGCCGCCCAGCCGATGAGACCGCCGGCGTCCCTTATGGCCTGCATGCCGTGGCTGCGGGCCGGCGAGCCGCAGGCGATGTGGACCTGGCCGAGCACACCGATGACGAGCGCGGAGAGGCCGATCACGATCCGGCCGTTCGCCTCCGGCTGCTCGGGATGCCGGACGAACCGTACGGCGATCACCGCGAGCAGTATCGGAACGAGCAGGTCGAGCCGGCCGAAGGCGCCGGTGACCAGGATCTCCACCAGGTCGCCGACCGGGCCCTTCAGGTCGGCCCAGGTGCCGGCGGCGACGATCAGGGCGATGGCGAACAGCAGCAGCGCCACGCCGTCCTTGCGGTGGGCCGGGTCGAGGTTCCTCGCTCCCTGCCCTATGCCCCGGAAGACGGCGCCGACGGCGTGCGCGAGACCCAGCCAGAGGGCGCGCACGAGCCGGTACACGCCCCCCGTGGGGCTGGGCGCCGGCCGGGCCGGCGCGGACTTGCGCACCGCCTTCCTGGGGGGCGCCTTCTTCGCGGGCGCCCTCTTGGCGGGAGCCTTCTTCGCGACGGCCTTCCGCGCCGCGGCCTTCGCGGGAGCGACCGCCTTCTTCGCGGGCGGCGGCTTCTTGGCTGCGGAGGGACGTGAGGCCATGAGTGTGAGGTTACCGGGGGAGACGACAGCGGACACGTGTGCCCACTGCTTCACCCGTACGTGTCGCCCCTGCCGGGGCACGGAACTGACGCGTCCTCATGGACAAGTGCGGTCCCCGTCCACCTCAGTTCTGCATGGGCAGGGCGGAGCCGCCGGCGCCCGTGCCCGGCTCCAGGGCGTCGAGCGCCCGGCGCAACCCGGTGAGTTTGCGCTCCAGATGAGCCGCCGTGGCCACCGCGGCCGCGTCCGCCGAGTCGTCGTCCAGCTGCTTGGACAGCGCCTCGGCCTGCTCCTCGACGGCCGCCAGCCGCGCGGACAGCTCGGCGAGCAGCCCGGCGGACTCCTTGCCGCCGACCGCGCCCTTGCCGCCGCCCTCCAACTGCAGTCGCAGCAGCGCCGCCTGCTCCCGCAGCTGGCAGTTCTTCATGTACAGCTCGACGAAGACGGACACCTTCGCGCGCAGCACCCACGGGTCGAACGGCTTGGAGATGTAGTCCACCGCGCCCGCCGCATAGCCCCGGAAGGTGTGATGCGGTCCGTGATTGATCGCCGTGAGGAAGATGATCGGGATGTCCCGGGTCCGCTCACGCCGCTTGATGTGCGCCGCGGTCTCGAAACCGTCCATGCCCGGCATCTGGACGTCCAGCAGAATGACCGCGAAATCGTCAGTGAGCAGCGCTTTGAGCGCCTCCTCCCCGGACGATGCCCGAACCAGCGTCTGATCGAGCGCAGAGAGGATGGCCTCCAGCGCCAGCAGATTCTCCGGCCGGTCATCGACCAGGAGGATCTTGGCCTTCTGCACCATGGCCCGCCCTCCTCGCCCCGGCGGTACGCCGGGCGCCGCCCCAGGGGACGACTCCCTTTCGCCGCCCGTCCTTGTGCCGGTCATCGTAGCCGCACCCCGCGCCTCGCCACACCCTGTCACCGTGATGTCACTGTGCACAGAGCGGAAACGCGGCGGGGGCACGGATGGTTCCCGGAATCCGGGATTCCCGCACGCTCACCACTCCCGCGCTCCGACAACTCCCGGCACCCACCCAGAGTTCCCGTGCCGTTCACGCCCGCTCGACCGCCCCCTTCGTCACGGTCACCGCGCCTCCATCCACTGCCGCATCACCGCCAGCAGGTGATCGGGGTCGACCGGCTTGGTGACGTAGTCGGAAGCGCCCGACTCGATCGCCTTCTCCCGGTCGCCCTTCATCGCCTTGGCGGTCAGCGCGATGATCGGCAGCCCCGCGAACTGCGGCATCCTGCGGATCGCCGTGGTCGTGGCGTACCCGTCCATCTCCGGCATCATGATGTCCATCAGCACGACCGCCACGTCGTCGTGCTGCTCCAGCACCTCGACACCCTCGCGGCCGTTCTCGGCGTACAGCACGGACAGCCCGTGCTGCTCCAGGACGCTGGTCAGCGCGAACACGTTGCGGATGTCGTCGTCGACGATCAGCACCTTCTCGCCACCGAACCGCACCGCGCGGATCGGCTGCCGGGGGCTCTCGTGCGCCGGCGCCGCCGACCACTGCTCGGGCCGCTGCTCGCCCCGCGGCAGGCTCCTGCGCCGGCGCCGGAACAGCGCCGCCGGACCGTTCTGCGTCTCCTGGTACGACTTCACCTCGGCCGGCGTCTCGACCTCCACCGCCGACAGCTCCGAGGACTGCTCGGCCTCGGAGGCGACCAGCTCGCCGGCCTCCAGCGGGGCCACGGACTGCTGATAGCCCTGCGGCGGCAGCTCGCTCGGGTGCAGCGGCAGGTACAGCGTGAACGTCGACCCGCGACCCGGTTCGCTCTGGGCGTGGATCTCGCCCCCGAGCAGCTGCGCGATCTCCCGCGAGATCGACAGCCCGAGCCCGGTGCCGCCGTACTTGCGGCTGGTCGTGCCGTCCGCCTGCTTGAACGCCTCAAAGATCACCCGCATCTTGCTGGCCGCGATGCCGATACCCGTGTCGGTCACCGAGAACGCGATCAGCTCGCCGTCCGGATCCGTCAGCGAACCCGCCTCCAGCAACTGCTCGCGGATCTTGTGCGGCACGTTCGAGCCGGCGGGCCGGATCACCAGCTCCACCGACCCGGAATCGGTGAACTTCACCGCGTTGGACAGCAGGTTGCGCAGCACCTGGAGCAGCCGCTGCTCGTCGGTGTGCAGGGTCGCCGGCAGCTCCGGCGAGACCCGCACGGACAGATCCAGGCCCTTCTCGGCGGTCAGCGGCCGGAAGGTGGCCTCCACGTAGTCCACCAGCTGGACGAGCGCGATCCGCGTCGGCGAGACGTCCATCTTGCCCGCCTCGACCTTCGACAGATCGAGGATGTCGTTGATCAGCTGCAACAGGTCGGAGCCTGCGCCGTGAATGGTCTCGGCGAACTCCACCTGCTTTGGGGAGAGGTTGCCCTCGGCGTTGTCGGCCAGCAGCTTCGCCAGGATCAGCAGCGAGTTCAGCGGCGTGCGCAGCTCGTGCGACATGTTGGCGAGGAACTCGCTCTTGTACCGCATCGACACCGCGAGCTGCTCGGCCCGCTCCTCCAGGACCTGCCGCGCCTCCTCGATCTCGGTGTTCTTCACCTCGATGTCCCGGTTCTGCCGCGCCAGCAGCTCCGCCTTCTCCTCCAACTCGGCGTTGGACGCCTGCAGCGCCTTCTGCCGGTTCTCCAACTCCGCCGACCGCTCCCGCAGTTGCTCCGTCAGCTCCTGCGACTGCTTCAGCAGCAGCTCGGTCTTGGTGTTGACCGAGATGGTGTTGACGCTGGTCGCGATCATCTCGGCGATCTGGTTGAGGAAGTCCCTCTGGATCTGCGTGAACGGCGTGAACGAGGCCAGCTCGATCACCCCGAGCACCGTGCCCTCGAACAGCACCGGCAACACGATCACCTGCGCCGGCGGGGCCTCGCCGAGCCCGGAGGAGATCCGCAGATAGCCACTGGGCGCGTTCTCCACCAGCACCGTACGCCGCTCCATCGCGGCCGTGCCCACCAGCGCCTCACCGGGCCGGAACGACGTCGGCATGGAGCCCATCGAGTAGCCGTACGAGCCCAGCATCCGCAGCTCGTAGGCCTCCTCCCCGTCGGCCGCGTCCGCACCGTCCACCGGCGGCATCGCCACGAAGAACGCGCCGTGCTGCGCGGAGACCACCGGCGTCAGCTCGCTCATGATCAGCGAGGCCACGTCCTCCAGGTCCCGCCGCCCCTGCATCAGCGCGGAGATACGGGCGAGGTTGCCCTTGAGCCAGTCCTGTTCCTTGTTGGCGATCGTGGTGTCCCGCAGGTTGGCGATCATCTTGTTGATGTAGTCCTGCAGTTCCTGGATCTCGCCGGACGCGTCCACGTCGATCTTCAGGTTCAAATCGCCACGGGTCACCGCGGTCGCCACGCGCGCGATGGCCCGCACCTGCCGGGTCAGGTTCCCGGCCATCTCGTTCACCGACTCGGTCAGATCCCGCCAGGTGCCGTCGACGTCACGCACGCGTGCCTGACCGCCGAGCTGCCCCTCGGTGCCCACCTCACGGGCCACCCGAGTGACCTCCTCGGCGAAGCTGGACAGCTGGTCGACCATCGTGTTGATCGTCGTCTTCAGCTCGAGGATCTCGCCCCGCGCGTCGATGTCGATCTTCTTCGTCAGATCACCCTTGGCGATGGCCGTGGTGACCATGGCGATGTTGCGCACCTGACCGGTCAGGTTGGACGCCATCTGGTTCACGGACTCGGTGAGGTCCTTCCAGGTGCCGGCCACCCCCGGCACATGCGCCTGCCCGCCCAGGATGCCGTCCGTACCCACCTCGCGGGCCACCTTGGTGACCTGGTCGGCGAACGAACTCAGCGTCTTGACCATGGTGTTGATGGTGTCGGCGAGCTGGGCGACCTCACCACTGGCCTCGATCGTCACCTGCCGCGTCAGGTCACCGTTGGCGACCGCCGCCGCCACCTGGGAGATGTTGCGCACCTGCATGGTCAGGTTGTTGGCCATCAGGTTGACGTTGTTGCTGAGGTCCTTCCAGATGCCGGTGACGCCCGGCACGTGCGCCTGGCCGCCCAGGATGCCCTCGGTGCCCACCTCGCGGGCCACCCGGGTCACCTGCTCGGCGAAGCTCGACAGCTGGTCGACCATCGTGTTGACCGTCGTGACGAGTTCGAGGATCTCGCCCTTCGCGTCGACGGTGATCTTCTTGGACAGGTCGCCCTTGGCCACCGCGGTGGTCACCTCGGCGATGTTGCGCACCTGGATCGTCAGGTTGTTCGCCATGAAGTTCACCGACTGGGTGAGGTCCTTCCAGGTGCCGGAGACGCCCTGGACCTCGGCCTGGCCGCCCAGCATGCCCTCGGTGCCCACCTCACGGGCCACCCGGGTGACCTCCTGGGCGAACGACGACAGCTGGTCGACCATCGTGTTCAGGGTGTTCTTCAGCTCCAGGATCTCCCCGCGCGCGTCCACGGTGATCTTCTGGGAGAGATCACCACGGGCCACGGCGGTGGCGACCTGGGCGATGTTGCGCACCTGGGCGGTGAGGTTGCCGGCCATGCCGTTCACGGAGTCGGTCAGGTCCCGCCACACACCGGCGACACCCGGCACCTGCGCCTGCCCGCCGAGACGGCCCTCGGTACCCACGTCCCGGGCGACCCGGGTCACCTGGTCGGCGAAGGCGGACAGCTGGTCGACCATCGTGTTGATCGTGTTCTTCAGCTCGAGGATCTCCCCGCGCGCGTCCACGTCGATCTTCTGCGACAGGTCACCGCGCGCCACGGCGGTCGTCACCTGGGCGATCTGCCGCACCTGGGAGGTGAGGTTCCCGGCCATGAAGTTGACGGAGTCCGTCAGCTCCTTCCAGGTCCCCGAGACGCCGTCCACCCGCGCCTGACCGCCGAGACGGCCCTCCGTGCCCACGTCCCGCGCCATCCGCGTCACCTGGTCGGCGAACGAGGACAGCTGGTCCACCATCCGGTTCACGGTGTTCTTCAGCTGGAGCATCTCGCCGGAGACGTCCACGGTGACCTTCTGCGACAGATCACCGTTGGCCACCGCCGTGGTCACCTGGGCGATGTTGCGCACCTGCCCGGTCAGGTTGCGGAACGCGGTGTTGACGGAGTCCGTCAGGTCCTTCCACGTGCCGGCCGCGCCCGGCACCTGCGCCTGGCCGCCCAGCTCGCCCTCGACGCCGATCTCCCGCGCGACCCGCGTCACCTCGGCACCGAACGCCGAGAGCTGGTCCACCATGCCGTTGACGGTGTTCTTCAGTTCCAGCATCTCGCCGGCCACATCCACGGTGACCTTCTGCGACAGATCACCGCTGGCCACCGCGGTCGTCACCGCCGCGATGTCGCGCACCTGCGTGGTCAGGTTCCGGAAGACGGTGTTGACGGAGTCGGTCAGGTCCTTCCACGTACCGGCCGCGCCCGGCACGTTCGCCTGCCCGCCGAGCCGCCCCTCGGCACCGACCTCGTTCGCCACCCGCGTGACCTCGTCGGCGAAGATCCGCAGCGTCTCGGTCATCTGGTTGATCGTCTCGGCGAGCTGCGCCACCTCGCCACGCGCCGGAACCGTCACCTTCTGTGACAGGTCACCGCTGGCGACAGCCGTCGTGACCTGCGAGATCCCCCGCACCTGCGCGGTCAGGTTGCCCGCCATCGTGTTGACGGAGTCGGTCAGCTCCTTCCACACGCCGGCCACCCCGGGCACCCGCGCCTGGCCGCCCAGGATGCCCTCGGTGCCCACCTCCCGGGCCACCCGCGTGACCTCGGAGGAGAAGGACGACAGCTGGTCCACCATCGTGTTGACGGTGTTCTTCAGCTCCAGCATCTCGCCGGCGACATGCACGGTCACCTTGCGCGACAGATCACCCTTGGCGACCGCCGTCGTCACCAGCGCGATGTCCCGCACCTGCGCCGTCAGCCGGTACGCCATGGTGTTGACGGACTCGGTCAGGTCCTTCCACGAACCCGACATACCGCGCACCTGGGCCTGGCCGCCGAGCTTGCCCTCGGTGCCCACCTCGCTGGCCACGCGCGTGACCTCGTCCGTGAACGTCGACAACTGATCGACCAGGTTGTTGACCGTGCGGCCGACCTTAAGGAACTCACCGCGCAGCGGATGCCCCGTACCGCCGTCCGCCGCCTGCGTCCGCAACTCCATCCGCGGCGACAGATCACCCTCGGCGACCGCGGTGAGCACCCGGCTGACCTCGGAGACGGGCCAGACGAGATCGTCCACCAGCGCGTTGGAGTTGTCGATGGCGGTCGCCCAGGAGCCCTCGCTGGCCCCCGTCTCCAGCCGCTCGGTGAGCTTTCCCTCACGTCCCACCATGCGCCGCACCCGCGACAGCTCACCGGTCAGATGCAGATTCCGGTCCGCCACCTCGTTGAAGACGGCCGCGATCTCCGACATCACGCCGTCCCCGGACACCGTGAGCCGCTTGCGGAAGTTCCCGTCCCGCATCGAGACGAGAGCGGCCAGCAGCCGGTTCAGGGCAGCTGTGTCCACGGCGGTCGTGCCGCCGCTCCTGCCCAGGGACGGTCCGCCCTTCGCGCGCGTCTTAGTACTCCGCGTCGCCGCGCCAGACTCCACTGTGTCCCTCCCGGAGGGGTAGACCGTTACTGCTGTGCTCGGCCGCTTCGGCGCCGGTCTGCCGTCAAGCGGCATCCCGATCGCCTCCGCGTACCGGTTACTGCTGCGTATCCCGCCGGACGAGGTCCGGCCGCACCAGAGGCTGCTGCCCAGCGTGCGGGGAGCGCACGCGGCGCGACCCGACCTTCATCACAAGCTTGCCCAGTGTTTCACCCCGGCCGAACCAGGCCATAACAGTTCGGCAGCTTCGCACACCGTCCGCACACCTCGGGGGTAAACACCGTCGACCGGCATCCGCTCGGACGGCGAAGGTAAGTAACCTTGCATGCGGCTGTCCAGCCGCACCGGTCCGACCGGCCTGGGCGGTGGCACCAGAACGAGCGGGCATCGGAGGGGCGGCCGCAGACCATGACCACCGGAGTGATCCCCGGGGGACCGCCCCCGGAGCCACAACCGCCGGACGAGCCCCTGCCGCGGCAGCGGCACGAGCCGTCCGGCCCCGGAGACCAGCACGTCGACAACCGGCCGAGGAGTCTTGTGATCACCGCGCGCGCGGCCGCCACGTTCGAGCCCGTCGGACGGTCCGTGGCGACCGCCCGGGCCTTCGTCCGCGACACGCTCCAGGGCTGGGGCCTCGCCGACATCGTCGACGACGCGGTCGTCCTGACCAGCGAACTGGTGACGAACGCCGTCGTCCACGCGGGCACGCACGCCGAGGTGCTGTGCCTGCGCACCGAGGACGGGGTACGCGTCGAGGTCGCCGACCGCTACCCCGAGCGCGAGGTCCCCCTGCAGCAGGAGGCCATCTCCCTGGGCCACCCCGACCGGGAGGGCGGACGCGGCCTCCAGCTCTGCGCGGCCCTGGCCACCCGCTGGGGCGTGGACTACACGCCCACCGCCAAGAGCGTCTGGTTCCAGCTCAGCCCGCCCGAACGCGCCGTCGGCACCCGCACCGCCGGGCCGTCCCTGCCCGCCGCTCTCCTCCCGCTGGCCGACGGCCGGGTCCGGGTCGCGGTCCTCCAGGTCGACCGCAAGGGCACCGTCAGCGCCTGGAACGAGGACGCCGAGGAGGTCTTCGGCTACCCGGCGGGCGAGGTCATCGGCAGACCCCTCACCGACCTTGCGGCCTGGCCGCACACCCCAGGAACCAGCACCGGGGTCGCCGAGGCGCTCCAGCTCTCGCGTTGGGAGGGCAGCTACGGCATTCGCGGCGCCGACGGCCGGGTGGTCCAGGTGTACGCCTCCCACCTCAGGGTCCGCGACACCGGCGGCGAGCCCTCCACCGTCTGCCTGCTGGTGCGCGACCAGGAACGCGCCGTCCTGCAGTCGCCCTCGCGCGTCCCGGCCACCGACCAGCCGCAGTCCCCCGACGGGCCGAACACCGACCCCTTCGAGGTGTTCATCGGTTCCCCCGCCCCCGACGACCTCGACGGCCTGCTGCAGCGCACGGTCGAACGTGCCCGCGACATGCTCGACGCCGACTCCGCGTTCCTGCTGCTCGCCACCGACGACGAGACGGAACTGGAGGTCCGCGCCTCCACCGGCCTGCCCTCGGCCCGCCAGCGTTTCGCCCGCGTCCCCGTCGAAGTCGGGCCGGGCCGCTACAGCTCCGCGCGCATGCCCGCCGTACACGACGACCTCGCCGCCGTCCCCGGCGCCGTACCGCTGCTCGCCGGCACCGGCATGCGCTCGGTCGTCACCGTCCCGCTCAAGGTCGAGGGTCGTCTCACCGGCTCGCTGGGCGTGGCCGCCGAGGCACCGGGCCGGTACTCCAACGAGGAGGCTCTGCGCCTGCAGTTCGCCGCCGACCGGATCGCCCTGGCCGTGGAGTCGGCCCGCCTGGGCGAGTTGGAGCGGCTGCGCCGGGGGTCCCTGAGCTTCCTGGTCGAGGCCTCCGACCTGCTGGCCGGCACCCTGGACCGCGACCAGACACTGGCCCTGATGGCCCAGATGACGGTCCCCACCCTGGCCACCTGGTGCGCCGTGTACACGATCGCCGACCAGGCCTCCGACCCCTACCTGTCCTACGTCCTGCACGAGGACGAGGAACTCATCGACGGCATCAAGTCGTTGTTGTCGAAGGTCGCCCCGCCCGATCCGGTACCGACCCCCGGCGCCCGTGTGTGGACCGCCCCAGCCGAGGTCGCCCACCAGGCGGCCCTGCGCAGCTCCATGCGCAGCCTCGGCCTGTCCGGCGGCTCCACCCGCCAGGTCGCCCCGGGCATCGGCCCGACGCTGGCGACGGCCGCCGCGGTCGGCGGCGAGACGGTCGTGCTGCCACTGGTGGCCCGCAACCGTGTCATCGGCATGCTGACCCTCGGCAAGCCGACCGACGAGCACTTCCGCCAGGAGATCCTGGAACTCGCCGAGGACCTGAGCCGCCGGGCCGCCCTCGCCCTGGACAACGCCCGTCTGTACTCGGAGCGCACGGCCATCAGCCAGGCCCTCCAGCGCAGTCTGCTGCCGCCCGGCACACCGCACATCGACGGCGTCGAGGTGGAGGTCATCTACCGTGCGGCCGGCGAGGGCAACGAGGTCGGCGGCGACTTCTACGACGTCTTCCCCATCGGTGACGCGGCCTACGGCTTCGCCATCGGCGACGTCTGCGGTACGGGCCCCAACGCGGCGGCGGTCACCGGCCTGGCCCGGCACGCCCTGCGGCTGCTGGCCCGCGAGGGGCTGAGCGGCCCGGCGGTGCTGGAGCGGCTGAACTCCGCGATTCTCGACGAGGGCGACCGCAGCCGCTTCCTGACGCTGCTCTACGGCGAGTTGCGTCCGCAGCCGGGCGGCGGTGTGGAACTGAAGATGGTCTGCGCGGGCCATCCGCTCCCGCTGCGCCTGCGCCAGGACGGCACGGTGGACGCGGCGGCCGAACCGCAGCCCCTGCTGGGCGTCATGGAGGATCTGGAGCTGTACGAGGAGACGTTCACGCTCGACCCGGGTGACGTGCTGCTCTGCGTCACCGACGGCGTCACCGAACGCCGGGAGGGCACGCGCATGCTGGGCGACGACGGCCTGGCCGACGTCCTCACCACCTGCACGGGTCTGACGGCGGGCGCGGTGGCGGCGCGCATCATGCGCGCGGTGGAGCGCTTCGCGTCGGACGCGCCCTCCGACGACATGGCGATCCTGGCGATGCGGGTCCCGGAAATCCGCCCGGAGGCATGAGAAAGGCCCCACCCGAATTCGGGTGGGGCCTTTCCGGCGGAGCCCCCAAACGGAATCGAACCGTTGACCTTCTCCTTACCATGGAGACGCTCTACCAACTGAGCTATAGGGGCCTGTCGTTTCGGGGTTTCCCCCGCGGCGACGAAGAAACTGTACCCCGAAGGGGCCCGGGTTCCCAAATGCGTTCGGCGACCGCTCAGAAGGCGGGCTGAAGCAGTCCTCCGAGGGCATTGCAGGCGGACACGACGCGCTGCATGTCCCGCTTGGTGAGCGAGGCGTCGACGGGCAGTGCGAGTGTCTCGTCGGCGGCCCGTTCGGTCTGCGGCAGCGACACGCACCGCCGGAACTCCGGCAGCCGGTGCACGGGGGTCTTCACCGGCACCCGGCACTCGACTCCCCTGGCCCGCACGGCGCGCGCGAACGCGTCCCGGTCCGGCCGGCCGTTGCCCGGGACGCGCACCACGTACTGCTGGTAGGTGTGCCCGTCGCTGCCGTCCGGCGTCCGTACTCCCTTGAGCCGGGCGTCGAGGTACGCGGCACGCTCCCTGCGCTGCGCCGTCTCGTCGTACGGCACCTCGGACTCGCCCTGTTCGAGCACCAGCAGCCCGTGCCGCCGGCCGAGCGCGTGCAACCGCTCGATACAGGGCCGCCGTCCGAAGCGGTGTACGACAACGACCGCCGCGCTGCGCGGGGTTACGGCGGCCTCGACCGCGTCCGGGTCGAGGCAGTAGGTCAGCGGATCTATGTCGGCGAACGCCGGGAGCGCGCCGACCAGGGTCACGGCCTCGGCCACCTCGACGTTGCCGAAGGCCGGGACGACGACCTCGTCACCGGCTCCGACGCCGGCGGCCCTGAGCATTGCTGCGGTTCCCATGCCTGGGATGCTGGGTGCGCAACGTGAACGACGCGTTAAGCGAACCAAAAAAAGGTCGGACCCTGAACCGAAGTTCAGGATCCGACCTTTGAAGAATTGTTCGGCGGCGTCCTACTCTCCCACAGGGTCCCCCCTGCAGTACCATCGGCGCTGTGAGGCTTAGCTTCCGGGTTCGGTATGTAACCGGGCGT